>CAXBCS010000051.1:0-25248 GCA_963974305.1 uncultured bacterium | reverse complement strand
CCTAATGCCTAATGCCTAATGCCTAATGCCTAATGCCTAATGCCTAATGCCTAATTATTTTCTGACCCTTAGGGAAGAAAATAATTAGACCCCTTTAAACCAATTTTGAAAATGCTCTCCCAAAAATGGAATTTCCTTTTTTTCACCGGCCAAAGCTCCAACAAGTCCCATTACCCAAAGGAATACGATAAATATAGAGATGATCCAAGTAATAAATGAAGGCATCCCGATGTAGTCTAAAACACTATTACCAAGAGCTAATAAACACAGTCCGATCATATTGCGAATGTGATAGCTTGCTAAGTCAGTTTTTTCTGAGCTATTCATAACGAAAGCGATAATAAGACCAACAATAGTCATATATGCGATGATTGCCGTGGTTTTTCCGTCGGGAGTGGTATTCTTCATAATAGCAGCCTTAGGTGGTTATAATTCGTTTACCTAAAGATACTATTTTTATTTTTCGGGAAGAAAACTATTTAGGGCTTGAAAACATTTTTTGGTAGAAAGGACCAACTACTGGTAGTTCCCACATTTTGCCTTGAAAAGCTCCGATAATACCATAAAGCCACAGCACAAAAAACAATACAAGGAATCCATAAGATGCCGCGGGAATATTCAACATACTAAGCGGAATCATTATTAGAAAATAACTAAGCGTTAGCCCTAATGATTGACGTATATGAAAAGCTGCAAAAGGGTTTTTAGGTTCATTATTCATGAAATAAGCAATAATAAGGCCTATAAAAGTAAAGTAGCTAAGTGCCGCTGCTGGTTTCCCTAAGTATACTGTTTCTTCGTTCATTAGTCGTTGATAATACGTTGGTTATTTGCAATTACTCCCACCACAGTTCCTTTGAGTTTAGCATTTAAGAAAGCTGCATTTTTGGATTTTGAATGGATATCGCTTTCGACAAAAGAATTACTTCCCTTAGTTTCAAACAGGGTGAGGTTGGCAGCAACTCCTTCGGCAATAGAGGATGATTCCTGTGTGAATCGTTTTCGACCCGCTGTGAGTAAGCTTACGGCCTTTTTGGCACTTACTAGCGTGAGTAAGGCACCAAAGCAGGCTTCCTGTGCTATAGTACCATAGGCAGCATTGTCGAATTCTACATGCTTTTGTTCGATGTCTAGCGGATTGTGGTCACTAGTCACCATGTCTATAGTGCCATCTTTGATAGCTGCTATTAAGGCTTCCACATCTTCGGCAGGGCGGAGTGGTGGCATAACCTTATAATTTGTATCAAAGTCGGTTAAAACTTCATCTGTGAAAAATAGATTGTGAATCGCTACACTACAACTTACATCCAAACCTTTTGCTTTGGCTGTTTTGATTAGCTCGACAGAAGCTGCTGTTGAAATGGTAGGAATATGAAGTTTGCCTCCAGCGTACTCTAAGATATGTAAGTCCCTAGCGACTTGTAAACTTTCGGCGATGCTCGGGATTCCTTTGATACCTATTCCTGTGCTCACGATACCTTCATGTACTTTTCCTTTGCCAGCAATCTGTAATTCTTGAGGAAATGATAGGACAAGGCCGTCAAAGCCTTGGGTATATTGTAATGCTATTTTCAGCAAATTTGGATTGGTAATTGGTTTTTGATAATCTCCAAAAGCCACAGCCCCCGATTGCTGCATATCATATAACTCGGCGAGATCTACACTTTCGCAATTTCGCGTAAGCGCACCTATAGGAAAAATAGTGGTCGCTGCTCCTTCTGCTCGTCTTAAGACAAAGGCTATATCAGAACTTGTATCGAGTACAGGGTTGGTATTTGGGTTTAATGCGACGCCAGTAAATCCTGATCTGGCGGCTACATTTAGGCCGTTGACAATAGTCTCACGTTCTTCAAATCCGGGTTCTCCCATCGAAACACTGCTATCAAACCAGCCTTGAGAAATATGTAAATCCTTTGCTGTGATCACTTTTTCACCTTTGGCAGGTGATAGGTCAGTTGCAATTTCTGTGATAATTCCGCTCTTAATACGAAGATCAACGGTTTCCCCATGATAAGTACTCTGGGCATCAATAACGGTAGCAGCTTTTATGAGTGCATTCATTTAAAAAATTTTAGAATGAGCATTTCCATGAGCAGGAAGATTATGGCAAAAATAACAAACCATTTCCAAAGTGACTGTACATCATCTGCTTCTTTCAAGGAATCAAATAATGAGCTCACCGAACTACTATACATGAGCCCTTCTATCGGTTCAAGGCGTTGATAACGAAGGCTACTTTCGCTACGATCATAATTGTAGCTAATTTGCTGCGCAATGCTATCGAGGCTTTTAATATTATAAATACCCGCTTTAGCAGGCAATTCAGTCGTGGTGATGGTCACTTTATTTCCAAATGTCTGTTGTAATGGAATTAAAGATTGCTCTGTCCCCACCTCATTTAACGATAAAATAGCATCGTTTTGAAGCTTGATAGGGATATCAAAAATATTGGTACGCCCCGTATTAAAATACAATTGAGGCACCATTAAACTTTGTTTTCCGATCTTATAAAGTGTAGGTACTATAAGGGGTGAGTTGGTAAAATTAGAGTTTTTAGCATTGAGGGCGCCAGCAAAAACATAGACAGCATTTGTTACTCCCAAAAAGGTAGACCCATCTTCAAAAGAAAGCACTTTTTCGCCTTGAGCTATAGAAAAACCGCTATTCACAGAAGGGTATTGGAAATTTTTAATCTTGTTTTCAAAGACATCACTAAATAGTGGATGATCGTAATTAATGTTGGTTACAAGCCGTTCTTTGTTAGTGAGATTGCCAAGCTGCATCCCACTCACAGCGCCAACTAAACTAGAATAATCATTGGCCGAATTGGGATCATCTGATGGAATCACTAGGACACTACCGCCGCGCTGCGTAAATGCTCTTACCGCATTTGACAAAGCTGCCGATGGATTTTTCACTTCATTGAGAATAATGAGATTGTAATCGTCGATACTGCTAAAATCTAGATTTCTAGAAAGAACGCTAGCATATACAAAATCAGGAGCACGAAATACACGAGCCAGGAAGTTATCATCTGCATCATTAATGCTCAGTACTTTGGCAGGTAAGCTTGCGTTGACGTTAAAGAAAAGCGTGTTGTCGTAAGTTAAGGATGGGTCATCAATAACTATACGGCCTTCAATATTACCTTGGGTAGTTACCTCAAAATCAACATTGGTGGTTGCACTTTCGTCAAAGGCAGCGGTCCCTTTGGCGAGCAGCAAATCCTTATTGAAAATAGACACAGGAACATTGGTTTCTTGAATGTCGGTTGCGGTTAAACTCGCTGTTAGAACAACACTATTTGCTTTGGAAGCACTGACATATATACTATCAATCGAAATATTCTTTTGAGTTTCTGCAGTTAATTGCACCAGAAAAGTGCTCAGCGCCTCATCCTTGGTAAATGCTTGTTGGCCCTTATCCTGAAAATCAGAGATAACGATCAAGCGTTTTTCGGTGGATGGATCTTTTGAAAAGGCTTTTTTCGCTTTTAGCGAAATTGCGGTGGGTGGCAATTGCTCTGAACTATAAGGGATTTGTAATAAACTATTTCTAGCTCCTTTAACGCTAATGTCTTTATAGCTATCTGTATTGGTGAGCAAAGTAAACTTAGTATCTTCTGGAATATGAGTAATAAGATCTTGGATGCTCTGATTTAACAAGGGGCCTGATTTTCCTTTGGACTGCATGCTAAAGGAATTGTCAAGGTAAATCACAGTCTCCTTGGCCTTGGTTGCCACATCACTTTGGGTCATATACGGTTGTGCAAATGCGAGAACAATCATCGCAAGGGCAGCCATTCTTGTAAGAAGGACCAACCATTTTTTTATAGTATTACTTTTACGAGTTTGGAGGTTGACTTTCTTGAGGAAAGCGACATTGGTAAAAGCTTCTTTTTTAAATTTTCGTAATTGGAAAAGGTGAACAAGAATGGGAATAATGAGTAATAGAAGGGCGTACAGAAGTTCGGGATGTCTAAACTGCATTCTTGTTGTAAGATTTCCTCAAAAATAAGAAAAAAGACATTGGTAGCATTACATTTAGCACTTCTTTAAAACTTTTCAAAAGCACCCAGACCAAACAAGGCAAAGTCGTACTTTACGGGATCCGAAGCATCCATTTTACGTAAGGCGGTATCTAGTTCTAACAAAGTTTTTGCATCATTTTGCTTTCGCGAAAGTAGACCTAATTTTCGGGCGACATTTCCAGTATGAACATCGAGCGGACAGGACAAGAGGGAAGGAGAAATGCTCTTCCAGATGCCAAAGTCTACACCTGCAGCGCCGTCACGAACCATCCAGCGCAGAAACATATTAATGCGTTTTGCCGCCGAACCTTTCAATGGATCACTCAAATGTTTGTGAGTTCGCTGCAGGTGTTCAACTTCGAGCATATGATATTTAAAACCCGAAATAGCAGCTTGTAAACTATCAATAGTACTTCCTGAGGCAAATACCTTCTCTAATCCGCCATGGTGAATATAAATATGCTGCAAGCCCCGAATAAAGGTGTCGAGGTCTAATGAATTAAATGTGCGATGTACAAAACCTTCAAATAAATGAGTTTGCTCAGGAGAATAATTCATGACAAAATCATGCGGAGTGTTCCCCATGATTTCCATCAATTTGTTAGCATTGGTGATGATACTTTTTCGATTACCCCAAGAAATGGTGGCAGTTAAGAATGCAGAGATTTCAATATCTTCCTTGATTGTAAATCGATGTGGAATTTGAATAGGGTCATGTGGAATAAAATCGGGCGTTTCATACTGAATAGCCTTTTCGTCGAGAAATGATTTTAATTCGCTTTTTTTCATGATGTCTACCTACTGTTATGGGTTTGCAACGAAGGCTCCGTCTTTCATCAGGAGTTTGCGATCGGCCATATTAGCAAGTTCTTGGTTGTGAGTAACAATTACGAAGGTTTGACCAAATTGATCTCTCAATTGGAAGAACAATTTATGGAGATGTTCAGCACTTTCGGTATCTAGGTTTCCTGAAGGTTCATCTGCAAGTATAAGTGAAGGATTATTTACCAAAGCTCTAGCAACGGCGACACGTTGTTGTTCACCTCCAGAAAGTTCGTTAGGCTTATGATGAATACGTTCTCCTAGGCCTAGAAATTCTAATAATTCTATGGCTCTTTTTTCAGCAGCAGCTTTAGGGGTTTTGGCAATGAATGCTGGGATGCACACATTTTCCATAGCTGTAAACTCAGGTAAGAGTTGGTGAAACTGAAAAATAAATCCGATGTGTTGGTTGCGAAATTTACTCAGCGCCTTTTGTTTCATTCCAGAAACTATAACGCCATTAATTTCTAATTGTCCAGAATCTGCATCAGGGAGATCTAAGGTGCCTAAAATTTGGAGGAGGGTAGTTTTTCCAGCCCCACTTGGTCCTACTATAGAAACAACTTCTCCTTTTTTTACATGCAAGGAAACGTCCTTTAATACTTTTAAGTCACCGTAATGTTTTGTGATGTTTGAAGCCTGAACCATAAACGAGTTTTACGTTGTGAAAATACTACAATCTCTTTGAGAAGACAATGCTTAGCCCGCTTTATTAAAAAGGCTTCGCACATTATTAAAGTCGATAAAATAAGTAATCCGCAATGAAATAGTATGCTGAATAGGCTGCTCAAATAGATTTCCAAGACTTTCAGTATAGCCTAAACTAGAGAGGTCGTCACTATTAAAAATCTGATTGCGGTATAGGAGAGAGGCTTCACTTCCAGGGGCAAATCGCCAGCGAAAGCTTAAATCTAAATTCCAGATATTGAAGTTGGTGTTAGGATCTCTACGTTCCGCCAAATCATAATCAGTTTCTGTTCTTGTTCCGTTTTGATTAAGAATATAAAAGGTGTTACTGCTATAATCTGCCGTACTCCAAAAGTTTCTAAATCGCAGATTAATGGCTTTAAATGAATCAAAATTATAACTCAAATCTAAGCTGTTTTCGAAGGTTGTGATATCACGAAGTCCTAAAAATACCTCGGTATCTGTATTATCAACCCAGCCAAAATTCTTTAAGCGTGTTGAATATTCGGTTGTGAAGACCAAGAGAAATTTATCAGAAAAACGAAACCGAGGAGAAACTTCCAATTCATAGTTGGTTTGATCTTGATTTCCAAACCATTTATTATAACCGTATTTCACGTCAAAGGCTAGTTTTTTACGGTAATCGGTTGATACAAATCCTCCTGTTCCGATACGCGGCTCAAAAATTACATACCTACCAGCAAGACGAGGTTCAAAGTAATCCCTACGCTCTCCACCAGCAAAGAAATCAAAACCAAATGCCAATCTGCTCTTTAAAACAAGGAAGGCATCAATGAAGGCTGTATTATCTGTTTGAACATCTGGCTGATACAATCTTCGATGTCTAAGTCTAAGATTAACTCTATACTTATTAAAGATCGCTGTGGGTTGAAAAATCTCATAGGATGCACCAACAGAGTAATTATTAAAATTATTTCGATTATTTAGTCCAAGATCATTGATATTAAAAGTTGTGTTAGCGAGATCATGTCCTAGTCTATATCTAAAGTTGCCTTTTGTTTTAAAAACATCTAATTCAGATCGGAATCCTGTTACTAATTCTCCTGGAAAACTGACATTGCTCACTATTGCCTTTCCTGACGCAGTATAACTATTTTCTTTGTTGGCAAGATTGAAGGCTAAGGCTGTAACATTGGCGTCTCTATTGTTACTACCATTTCGAGTAACATTGGTGTTAATTACAGAGATGGATGAGTTTTGATTGAATTGCTGATCTAAGACAAAAACATTGTAGTTGGTTAAAGGTTCCAGTTCTACCTGACGTCTTTCTCCTGTAATGGTATCTCGAATGTCGGCAAAGGATCGTTCAGTGATAGAATTGAGAAAGCCAACACCTAAATTATCCTTGGTGCGGCCCGAGATCTTTACAGAATTGAGGAGATTAACCTTTGAAGGGTAGGCCTCCACTTCCTCGGTATCTGAAAGCTCTCCCACATCACCCGTTGGGGCATTACCAATACGTCTTGAAAAGAAAATACCTCCCTTTCTAAAAAGGTCAACCCCTTCAGTAAAAAAGGCTCTATTTTCTCCAAAAGTCTGTTCAAAAGGACCGAGATTGAGACGTACATTATCAAAGGTGACTTGGCCAAAATCTGGAATCAATTGGGCATCTAAAGTAAAACTATCACTCAAACCGTATTTTAAATCTAGTCCTCCAGAAAAATCAGTGGCACTCTCTCCATCTACAACAGAGTATACGCTTTGCGCGAAAGGGAAAAAAGTCAATCGTACTGGTGGATCAATATCGCTAACTCCGGTTATCAGTCCGTTGTATTGTGTTTCTCTTCCAATAGATTTGTCAATGCGATTCCAAGAATGTAATTCGTTTTGACGGATCATACGTCTAAAGAAATTGACGCTCCAATCCTGAACATCCATCTCAGGGAATCTCAGTGCATTGTAGGGAATTTTAAATTCAGCATACCACCCTTTATCATCTGAACTTACACGGCATTGAAATACCACATCGAAACCAAAATCTTGATTGTTTTGACTCATTTTTGAATCGGCGATAGTACCTGCGCTGGTCACCCAAAAGCGAGTTTCATTTAAGCCATCATTGTAGGTGTTTAATGCAATCATAAAAGCATCTGCCTGTACATCAATATTATCCCGCTGACTAAATTGCTTTGCAATAAGGCTTGGTTCTTTATCATAAAGATAGGCTGCTACATATACTGCCTTGTCATCATAAGCCAATTGAACCTCCGTACGCAAATCTTGTGAAGCATTGCCTTCATTAGAGGGTTCTAGCATGAAAAAATCACTATAAATTGGTAAGTTCTCCCAAACGGCATCGTCTAGTGTACCATCAATCTTTGGAGGTGATGAAATACGGGTCGCCTTTAACGTTTTTTGCTCCTGAGCAAAAGATGAGATACTAAAAATTAAGGTGATGATTAAAAAGAAAAATCTTATTTTCATGTAAGGGGTTATCAAATAGCAAATCTAAAATTGCTACACAACCTTTGGTATTAATTAAAAGTTAAAAAAAGCACAATGTTGTTTAAGCATTATAGTATTTGATTAAACAGAGTTATCTTTAACATTGAATAAAAGATCATGAATAATTCAGAAAGAGAGATGATAGTTTTTGCTGCAGGCTGCTTCTGGTGCACAGAGGCGGTATTTCAGCGTATTAAAGGAGTTGAAGAAGTTACTTCGGGTTATACAGGGGGATTTATAAAAAATCCAGCTTATAGAGAAGTATGTATGGGAGTAACAGGTCATGCAGAAGGAATTAAGGTGGAATATGATCCTTCGGTGGTTAGTATTTTGCAATTGCTTGAGATCTTTTTTGCTACTCATGACCCAACAACCTTAAACCAACAAGCAAACGACAAAGGCACTCAGTATCGCTCTGCTATTTTTTATAGTACAGAATCCCAACGCGCTTCGGCTGAAAAGTATATTGCTGATCTGGATGATGCTCATGTATTTGACAACAAGATTGTTACGGAGGTGACACCATTGGGAGTCTTTTACGAAGCCGATGAGACACACCAAACCTATTATGATAATCATACAACCCAACCCTATTGCCAAATTATAATTAACCCTAAACTTAAAAAATTAAATACTTACTTTTCAGACGTTTTGAAAAAGCAAGAACCAATAAACTAAATTCCCTATGCCATATAGAACATTTGAAGAGTACAACATTGAAGTTACAGACGATATTAAAAATAGTTTTGCCTCTATAATTGATAAATTAGGAGAAGATACACAGCGAGATGGAATAATTAAAACTCCAGAACGAGCGGCAAAAGCAATGCAGTTTCTAACATCAGGTTATGATATGGATCCAGCAGCGATTCTGAAAGGAGCTATGTTTAAGGAGGATTATGACGATATGGTTATTGTAAAGGATATCGAGTTGTATTCATTGTGTGAACACCATATGCTTCCTTTCTTTGGGAAAGCGCATATAGCGTATATTCCTAATGGACATATAGTCGGTCTGAGCAAACTTCCGCGTATAGTAGATGTATTCTCAAGAAGGCTTCAGGTTCAGGAACGATTAACTCATAACATTTTAGAGTGTATTAATTTAACTTTAAGGCCTAAGGGAGTAGCTGTGGTTATTGAAGCTTCGCACATGTGTATGATGATGAGAGGTGTGCAAAAACAAAACTCTACGACTACCACTTCAGGATTCAGAGGTCAGTTTGAAAAAATTGAAACACGCTCAGAATTTCTAAAGTTAATTAGCTCTAGTTTGTCTTAATTTTTTGTGGAATGCAAATTGGTTACTCAAAATTGTTATATTTAAAGAACAATTATGAAAAAGCCCTCCAACAAATACAAATTATTATTCTTCGGACTGCTCTTAGACGCAGTAGGAGTTATAACTTCTAGCTGGATTCTGCCTGCCATTGGTGATTTTGCCGATGTAGTATGGGCACCACTTGCTGCCTGGCTCATGACTAAAATGTACAAGGGAACAGCGGGGAAGGTTGCAGGAGTCATTACTTTTGTGGAAGAGATTATCCCTTATGTAGATATTGTTCCTTCATTTACACTTATGTGGCTATATACCTTTGTATTCAAAAGCAAAGCAGTTGATACAGTAGATACAGTTAGTACAATAAAGTAAAACTATAAAAAGCCACCTTTAAGGTGGCTTTTTATAGTTTACGGCTGACTGTTTATAATCCTAAAGATTTAAATTTCTCAGCTAACTTTTCGTTTGAAGGACGATCTGCATCTGAACTTACAATATTTCCTTCTGGATCTAACAAAATAAATCGTGGTATACCTTCGATTGCATAATCCTTAACAAACTTTGACTTCCAGTTATTATCGGCCATCAGTTGAGTACCTCCTAATTCTTTCTGCGTAATCATGTTACGCCAAGTATCGTAAGCTGGTTTTTCATCGATAGAAATACTCACAAATTCTATGTTGCTATCGGCAAAATCATGCTCCATCTTTTTCAAAGAAGGAATCTCGCCAATACAAGGTCCGCACCAAGTTGCCCATACATCAATATAAACGTACTTTCCTTTTAAATCTGCCAAAGCAGTTTCTCCACCTTTAAAATTCTCATAGTTAAAAGTAGGAGAGGGCTTACCTTTAGTTAGGTCCTTAATTTTTTCATATTTAGTATTAATTTTCTCTCTGAGATCATCCCCAGTTGTTACAGCAAGAAGCTCATCCCTCGTAGCTGCAAGA
The DNA here is from genome assembly GCA_963974305.1 of uncultured bacterium. Taxonomy (GTDB): domain Bacteria; phylum Bacteroidota; class Bacteroidia; order Flavobacteriales; family Flavobacteriaceae; genus Dokdonia. The sequence continues at coordinate 15,014 of CAXBCS010000051.1, read as the reverse complement.
TCTGTAGCGTTTGCATTAAAAAAGAACATTGAGTTAGAGACTAAGATATCTCTAACTGCAGGGCTTTGTTTCTTGCCAACCAGTGCAAGCACCTTGTCAATCTCAAGTGCATCTGAAGCATCTTCCGACTCTAAGTCTTTGTAGAAATCAGAAACAAGTAAATTTCTGTAAGATGCGTATTTCATAGCATCATCGTTATTATCTAATTGAACCGCCTGAACATCTGCTAAGAAATCGGCTGAAGGTTCAAAGTTCTCTTTCTTTGCAAAATGACCGTGGTAACGTTGATAGTTATTCTTATTCTCTAAGTAACCGTATTCTATTGCTTTGCTTTCAACTTCTTTAAATTGAGGAGAGGCTAGGGAAGCGTTCAAGGCTTCCATTTGTTTTGTTTTGATATTTGTAATTGTCTGAATAAATTCAGCTTCTTCTTGAGAAAATAAAGTTGACATGTCTCCACCTAACTCTAACTGCATGGCCGCTTTATCAGCAAGAAACTGATTTTCGACTCCGGCAGTGCCTGTAAAACTAGGTTCAGCACCTTGTAAGGCTACATTATGATCGATATTTAAAACCTCTCCAGGTGCTAAATAAACGATATAACCCCCACGACCTACAACCAAACTATAATACCCAGAAGTAGAAAGTGAAATAGTATCTGAAAATTTCCCATCTTGGCTTACCTCAATAATAGTAGGAGTATTTGCATAGTCAAACAGACGAATTTTATCTTCAACAAAGTTTTCTAAATTTCCCGAAATCACGGCAAAATCATCTTGTTTTTCATCGGCACAGCCAAACAATAGTATAGCAAGTGGTAAGATTAAAAGTTTTTTCATCATGTATATTTTCCCCAAAGATACTAATGAGTGTTGGTAACTCGTCATCAACATCTCAATACTTAGGTATTTTTTCACGAAATTGCAGAAAACTTAACATTAATACCTCTATGCGAGATACGCATTACATCAGTTCTGAAATCCTGGATCTTACGACTATTTCTAAGATTATTGATCATAATCACCAACTCGCTTTAAGTGAGGAAAGTATACTAAATATTAATAAGTCTCGTGCCTATTTGGACAGGAAAGTAAATGAGAGTAATAAACCCTTTTACGGTATTAACACAGGTTTTGGTAGTCTTTGTAATGTGGCGATCCAAGATGAGAACCTGACTTTGTTGCAAGAGAATTTAGTGAGATCTCATGCTTGTGGCACTGGAGATTATGTGCCTAAGCCAATAGTGAGATTGATGCTTTTACTTAAAATTCAGTCTTTAAGCTATGGGCATAGTGGGGTGCATATTGATACTGTACAACGTCTAATTGATTTCTATAATAAGGATATTTTGCCAGTAATATATACCCAAGGATCACTTGGTGCCAGTGGTGATTTGGCGCCTTTAGCACATTTGGCTTTACCGTTAATTGGTGATGGATTGGTGTGGGATGGGGAGGATACCGCTTTCGCGAAAGCGGCCTTAGAAGAAAACAATTGGTCACCTATAAGCTTGCATTCAAAAGAGGGACTAGCTCTTTTAAATGGAACCCAATTTATGGCGGCTTATGGAATTTATGCACTCTTAAAAAGTCATAAACTCTCCTATATGGCAGATGTTATTGGGGCGATTTCAATAGATGCATTTAATTGTAATTTATCGCCTTTTGATCCTTTGGTACATTTTGTACGCCCACATCGCGGTCAAATAAAAACGGCTCAGCGTGTTAAGAGTTTTTTAGAGGACAGTGAAATCGCAAAACTTGAAAAAGAAAATGTTCAAGATCCTTATTCCTTTAGATGTATTCCTCAAGTTCACGGCGCTACCAAAGATGTTATCATTTTTGCAACTAAGACTTTTAAAACCGAAATAAACAGTGTCACCGATAACCCTAATATTTTTGCCGAAGAAGACAAGATTATTAGTGGAGGAAATTTTCATGGACAACCTTTGGCGCTCGCCTTGGATTTTTTAGGAATAGCCATGGCTGAATTAGGAAGTATAAGTGAACGTAGAACCTACCAACTCATAGGAGGCCTGCGCGGACTCCCACCTTTTCTTGTGGATAATCCTGGGCTCAATAGTGGTATGATGATCCCACAGTATACTGCTGCTAGCATCGTCAGTCAAAACAAACAATATGCGACCCCAGCAAGTGTGGATTCTATAGTGTCATCAAACGGACAGGAAGATCATGTGAGTATGGGAGCCAATGCTGCTACAAAGCTTTTGAAAATTGTAGAAAACGTAGAAACTATCTTGAGTATAGAATTACTCAATGCCGCTCAAGCGCTTCACTTTAGAGCTCCTCAAAAAACGGCTCCTTTCTTAGAATCTTTTGTAAGTGCGTATAGAGAGGTAGTTCCATTTGTGGCAAATGACAGAATACTGTCAACTGACATTCTCAATACAAAAGACTTTATTGAAAGTTTTAAGATTGATGCTTCTGAGTTGTTCCAGTAGGCAATACATTATGCATCCAGTCGGTCGCTTGCTCTAAGTTGTCAAAAACTTCAAAGGGTTGGTTGCAAAACTGCTTTTCAACAGTAACATTGTGTTTGTGAAAATCTTCCACTGAAACAACTGCTATCGCATGTAAATTTGATACTTGAGCGGTCTGTAAATAAATAGTTGGATCAATAGAATAGGCATTTTTTCGAACAGAAATATATCCAAAGGCAGTTTCTCCTAGATACTCTGTACAAACGGAGAGTAATTCTGTATTGTAGGTCGAATCAAAAAGTATTCCTTCATTCATCACAGCGATTACTATGTTGCCTATTATTTTAATATTTCCAAAGTGAAATGATATTTCTTTTACTGAGTGTTTTTGTCTCATTGGTTGGGGTTAAGACGAATATTGAAAGGTAAAAAAACTACATATTTCTGGAGTAAAAAAATGTATTTTTCAAAGAGTTAGCTATCAGAAGCCTAGCTTGTTTTTAAAAATTTGATCGCCTAACTTTAGGTGTAGTACACGCAATATCTACTCTTTAATCTTCTTACGAATTTCTATTTTTTGAGCAACATTCATTTGCATACATTAATAGAGGAAGTTAGCAAAAGAATCTTTTAATCTGAATTTAGCAATGTGTTTTTCCAATGTATTGCATCATCTAAGTAGTCAAAAAGGGCAAAAGGTTTATCGAAAAATAATTTTTCAACCTTGGTATTGGTGACCTCCCTTTCGGAATCGGTTGCAACGACAGCAAATCCTTTAAGGTTTTCAATCCGTGCCGTTTTAAGATAGATGGTTGGATTGACGCTATATGAATGGATTCTATGTGTGATGTAAACAAAATCCTTTTGTTTAAAATAGGTGTTTGTTAGTTTTAAGAGAATGTCATTGTATTCAGGAACTACTGTAATCCCCTCATTCATAATGACATAGATGTAGTCTGAGTAAATGGTGACCTCACAAAAATCGAGAGTATCTTGGTAAATTATTTCTTCTTTCACGTTGGGGGATATATAAGCATATTGCGCGCACAAAGGTAACGCTAATAATAGTTATTTGACAATCAGTTGTTTATATAATTTATTTTTTTTCTAAATGATTAGGTAAAGGGTAAATCTCCATGAAATAGTAAACAATCCCACCAATGAAGCCGCCAAAAAGTAAAATCAATGCCCAAATTAGCTGTTGGGTATTGTTTTTCTTCAAAGTGGGGTTATTCATGATATGAATTATATAATAAATTAATAAACCTAAACTTGTAACAAGCATGAGAAGTATGAGGCAAATAAGGATTATCATGTTTTCTTGAAAAAATGGAAGAGCATTGTGGTGAGAATTCCCTGCGTTCTGAATGGTTGAATGAGCTGCCATCTTCACAATGAAGGAAACAAAAAGTCCTATGTAGGAAATCAAAAAGACTAGGGGCAAAAAGGTAAAAATACCTAACAGGACTTTAGCAGATTTTGACATGGATTGCATAGAAGGCGGTTTATTACATAAAAATAGGCAATCATTTTGATAGTTCAAATGATTGCCCATAATCAATATATAATCAATAACGGTTTAAATGTGACCGCTTATTTAGAAGCTGAAGCCTTTTTCTTTTCAATTTTGATAGTAAGTTCTTCTGTCTTTTTATCAAGATCCATAAAAATGGAATCCCCTTCTTTTAAATTAGACGTAACGATTTCTTCTGCAAGTGCGTCTTCAATATACTTCTGAATAGCTCTTTTTAAAGGTCTCGCTCCATACTCTTTGTCGAACCCTTTATCACTGATATAATCCTTTGCTTTATCGCTAAGCGTCAAAGTGTATCCTAATGCAGAGATACGTTTGAACAACTTCTCAAGTTCGATATCGATAATTTTATGGATGTGTTCGCGCTCTAATGCATTGAATACAACCACATCATCGATACGGTTTAGGAATTCAGGAGCAAACGCCTTTTTTAAAGCATTTTGGATAACGCTTCTGGCATTATCATCCATTTGTGAGACTCTTGTTTTGGTTCCAAAACCAACACCTTGTCCAAAATCTTTCAACTTACGAGCTCCAATATTGGATGTCATAATGATGATTGTATTTCTAAAGTCGATTTTGCGTCCAAGGGAATCTGTCAAGAAGCCATCATCCAATACCTGTAATAACATATTGAAAACATCTGGATGTGCCTTTTCGATTTCATCAAGAAGAATAACAGAATATGGCTTTCTGCGAACTTTCTCTGTTAGCTGTCCGCCTTCCTCATATCCTACGTAACCTGGAGGTGCACCGACCAATCTAGAGATGGCAAATTTCTCCATATATTCACTCATATCAATTCTAATGAGTGCATCTTCATTGTCAAATAATTCTTGCGCAAGAACCTTTGCTAGTTGAGTTTTACCTACCCCAGTTTGCCCGAGGAAAATAAAAGAGCCAATTGGTTTATTGGGATCCTTCAATCCAGCACGATTTCGTTGAATGGCTTTGGCAACTTTGGCAACAGCCTCATCTTGCCCAATAACTTTACTTTTAATAGAAGCAGGAAGTTCTGCTAATTTGTTACTTTCTTTTTGTGCAATACGATTTACAGGAATGCCTGTCATCATACTTACTACATCGGCAACATTTTCTTCAGTAACTAATTCTTTATGCAATTTAGAGTCAACCTCCCATTTTTCTTGGGCTGTCGCTAATTCACGTTCTAAGGTTTTTTCGTCATCACGTAACTTTGCGGCCTCCTCATATTTCTGCTTTTTCACAACAGAAGTTTTGAGTTCGCGTACAGCTTCGAGTTTCCCTTCTAATTCGATGATTTTCTTTGGTACATCAATATTGGTGATGTGCACACGGGAACCGGCTTCATCTAAGGCATCAATAGCCTTATCTGGAAGAAAACGGTCAGTCATATAACGGTTAGTCAACTTTACACAAGCCTCAATCGCTTCATCTGTGTAACTAACGTTATGGTGATCTTCGTACTTTCCTTTAATATTTTCAAGAATTTCAATCGTTTCTTCTACAGTAGTAGGCTCTACGATCACCTTTTGGAAACGTCGTTCCAAGGCTCCATCCTTTTCTATATGTTGGCGGAATTCATCCAAAGTAGTTGCACCAACACATTGTATTTCACCACGTGCGAGGGCAGGTTTAAACATATTGGAAGCATCTAGGGAGCCTGTTGCTCCACCTGCACCAACAATGGTATGAATTTCATCGATAAAGAGGATGATGTCATCATTCTTTTCCAATTCGTTCATAACTGCTTTCATACGCTCTTCAAACTGTCCGCGATACTTAGTTCCTGCAACTAAACTCGCAAGATCTAAAGTTACTACACGTTTGTCAAAAAGGATACGTGATACTTTACGTTGTACTATTCTTAGGGCAAGTCCTTCTGCAATCGCCGATTTACCAACACCAGGTTCTCCAATGAGTAGTGGGTTGTTCTTTTTTCGACGACTTAAAATTTGCGAGACACGCTCGATTTCTTTGGCGCGCCCTACAACAGGGTCTAGTTTGTCTTCTTCGGCCATGGCGGTTAAGTCACGTCCAAAATTATCTAGTACAGGGGTCTTGCTTTTTTTGTTGCCTTTGGCACCGGCAGGGGTATTGAATGGGTTGTCTTTTGCGCTGTCGTCTGCAGAAGCATCCTCATTACTAAACTCTGATTTTATAGGTTCTATATAATCTTCTTCTTCACTAGCCATCATAACTTTAAATTGTTCTTTAACATTGTCATAATCCACTTTTAGCTTATTTAAAAGCTTAGTAGTGGGGTCATTTTCATTTCTCAAAACGCAAAGTAGGAGGTGAGCTGTATTAATAGAGGAGCTTTGAAATAATTTAGCTTCTAAGAATGTAGTCTTAAGTGCACGCTCAGCTTGTCTTGTGAGGTGTAGATTTTTCTTATCATTTCCTTGAAGGGAAATATTTGGATTTGCTGGACTTAGGATTTCCACCTTCCGGCGTAAATGGTCTAAATCCACCTCCAAAGCGCCTAGAATGTTTATGGCCTTTCCACTACCATCCCGCAGCAGTCCAAGCAATAAATGCTCAGTGCCTATGAAATCGTGACCCAAGCGAAGAGCTTCCTCCTTACTGTAGGCTATCACGTCCTTTACTCTTGGTGAAAAATTATCATCCATACCTCAATCTTCCTTTTCGTTAATTGTAAATTTAAACAATCTATGGCAAAAACCATTCCGCAGCTTTCACTTAGTAGACAATAACATAAATAACTGACAGTTTGCCAAAACTATTGTATGACAGTTATTAATAATCGTATCAAAATGTTGTTAATAAAAAGTGCGCTTTCGCGAAAGCGAAAACCCACAAAACACCTCTAAATTCCCTACATTGCTAGCTAGTAATTTTTGAGTTAAAATCTAATCAAAATATATATGGCCGGAGGAGAAAAACTGATCACGATTAATATAGAAGATGAAATGAAATCAGCCTACATCGATTATTCGATGTCGGTAATCGTGTCTCGTGCATTACCGGATGTACGTGATGGACTAAAACCCGTTCACAGACGTGTACTCTTTGGAATGCACGAACTAGGTATACGGGCAACAGGCGCACATAAAAAGAGTGCGAGAATTGTTGGAGAGGTATTAGGAAAGTATCACCCACACGGAGATACTTCTGTTTATGATGCAATGGTACGTATGGCTCAAGAATGGAGTTTGCGTTATATGCTCGTTGATGGACAAGGTAACTTTGGATCTGTAGATGGAGATAGTCCAGCAGCAATGCGTTATACCGAGGCCAGAATGCGTAAGATTTCTGAAGACATGTTGGCAGATATCGAAAAGGATACTGTAGATCACCAACTGAATTTTGATGATACCTTAAAAGAACCTACGGTTTTGCCAACACGTGTTCCAGGTCTTCTTATTAATGGTGCTTCTGGGATTGCAGTGGGTATGGCAACTAATATGCCTCCACATAACTTATCTGAAGTTGTAGATGGGATTCATGCTTATATAGATAATAATGACATCGAGATAGAGGAATTAATGGAGCACGTTAAGGCTCCTGATTTTCCTACAGGTGGAACTATCTATGGTTATGAAGGGGTAAGAGAAGCTTTTAAAACAGGTAGAGGGCGTGTTGTTATGCGTGCCAAAGCAAGTTTTGAAGAAGTGAAAGGACGTGAATGTATTATCGTTACAGAAATCCCCTACCAAGTCAATAAGGCCGACATGATTAAGAAAACGGCCGATATGATTAACGAAAAGAAGCTGGAAGGTATTTCGGCAATTCGTGATGAATCTGACCGTAATGGAATGCGCATCGTTTATGTATTAAAACGTGATGGAATTCCTAATATCGTACTTAATAAATTATATAAGTACACAGCGCTACAGTCATCCTTTAGTGTAAACAATATCGCCCTTGTAAAAGGTCGCCCGCAAATGTTGAATCTAAAAGATATGATTCATCACTTTGTAGAACACCGTCACGAGGTTGTAATAAGACGTACTAAATTTGAATTGCGCAAAGCCGAAGAGCGTGCGCATATATTAGAAGGACTTATCATTGCTTCTGATAATATAGATGAAGTAATCGCAATCATTAGAGCTAGTTCAAATGCTGATGAGGCGAAAGCCAACTTAATCGAACGTTTCAAGCTTTCTGAAATTCAATCGAAAGCGATTGTTGAAATGCGATTACGTCAATTAACGGGTCTAGAACAAGACAAGTTGCGTAATGAGTATGACGAGATCATGAGTACGATTGAGGATTTGAAAGATATTCTTGCTAAGGAAGATCGTCGTATGACCATCATCAAAGATGAATTACAAGAAGTAAAAGATAAATATGGTGATGAACGTCGCTCTGTGATTGAATATGCCGGAGGAGATGTTAGTATTACAGATTTGATCCCTGATGAAAAAGTAGTTATTACAATTTCGCATGCGGGATATATCAAACGTACATCACTAACTGAATATAAGACTCAAAATAGAGGAGGGGTTGGACAGAAAGCCTCAACAACAAGAAATGAAGATTTTCTTGAGCATCTTTTTGTTGGAACCAATCACCAGTATATGTTGTTCTTTACTCAAAAAGGAAAATGTTTCTGGATGCGTGTGTTTGAAATCCCTGAAGGAGCAAAGACATCAAAAGGAAGAGCTATTCAAAACTTGATTAATATTGAGCAAGATGATAAGGTAAAAGCTTTCGTTTGTACAAATGATCTAAAGGATGAAGATTACATCAATAGCCATTTCATTATTATGGCTACTAAGAAAGGACAAGTGAAGAAAACTTCTCTTGAACAATATTCTCGTCCTCGTACTAATGGAATTAATGCAATTACCATTAAAGATGATGATGAATTATTAGAAGCAAAACTTACTACTGGAGAAAGCCAGGTAATGATTGCACTTCGCTCAGGAAAGGCTATTCGCTTTGAAGAAGGGAAAACAAGACCAATGGGTCGAAACGCTTCTGGAGTTCGCGGAATTAGACTCGCCAATGATAAGGATGAAGTTGTTGGCATGGTTTCTGTAAATGATGTTGAAAGTAATATCCTCGTGGTCTCTGAAAAGGGATACGGAAAACGTTCAAGCCTGGAAGATTACCGAATCACAAATAGAGGAGGTAAAGGTGTTAAAACGATTTCAGTTACTGAAAAGACAGGAGAGCTTGTTGCAATAAAGAACGTTACCGATGATGATGATCTAATGATTATCAACAAATCTGGAATAGCGATTCGTATGGCAATTGCAGATCTTCGAGTTATGGGGCGTGCAACGCAAGGTGTTCGCTTGATTAATTTAAAAGGGAATGATTCTATTGCCGCTGTCGCGAAAGTAAAACACGATGAAGACGAGATTGACGATGATCTAGAAGGGGTGGAAGACACTTCAGATTTGAATGAATCTCAAACAGATACAATCTCAATAAAAGATGCTTCTGAAGAGGAGGAGTAAAATAAATAGGGGTTGTTAAAATTTTTGTTAATTTTGAAACCCTTAATATAATAACACACTAAAGATGAAAACTAAATTATTATTTGCCATAGCTTTTGCATGTACTACTATTGCATTTGCACAGAAGAAAGAGGTAAAAACTATTGAGAAAGCTGTAAAAACCGGAGATTACGGTGCAGCAAAAGATGCTTTACCTGCGGCCAATGCTCTTATGAGTGAGATGGATGAAAAAACGAAAACTAAATTCTTACTATTAAAAGGACAGGCCTATTTAGGTGTGGACAATAAAAATGTTGACGATTTAAGCAAAGCAGCTGAAGCGTTTAATCAATTGACTGATACTAAATATAAAGTTGAAGCAGAAAATGGATTGAGAAATGTTGTAGCTGCCCTAGTAAACGCTGCCGTAGAAGATCAGAATTCTCAAAAGCCTTCAGAAGCTGCAGCAAAATTGGAGCAAGCTTATACTTACAGTAAGAAAGATACTAGTTATTTATACTTTGCTGCTTCAAATGCCGTAAATGCAAAGGATTGGGATACCGCATTGAGACACTACAAAACTTTGCGTGATTTAAAATACACTGGTGTTGAAACGCAATATTTTGCAACAGATGCTACCTCTGGAGAAGAGAAAGCATATAATCAGCAGGAACGTGATTTGTTAGTAATGGCTAAATCACATATTAACCCTAGACAAGAAAATTCTGAATCTAGAGCTGCTGAGATTGCAAAGAACATTGCTTTAGTGTACATCACTAAGGGTGACAATGACCTAGCACTCGCTGCTATGGCAACTGCAAGGGCTGAAAATCCTGGAGATAAATTATTACTTCGTTCAGAAGCTGATATCTACCTTAAAATGGGTCAGATGGATAAATACCAAGAAGTTATTTCTCAAGTACTTGCTAATGCAGATGAAAGTGAAAAAGCAGAGCTCTACTATAACTTAGGTGTTAGTGCAGATCAGCAGGGTGATAAAGAAAAAGCACGTGAATATTATGGGGAAGCGATTGCTAGAAATGACGCATATACCGCAGCCTATAATAACCTTGCCGTACTTATTCTAGCTAAAGAAAAGGAATTGGTTGATGAAATGAACGGTTTAGGAACATCCAAGGCCGATTTTAAACGTTATGACGATTTGAAGGCACAACGTGAAGGTATTTACCGTGAAGCGATGCCGTATCTTGAAAAAGCACTTGCTAATGCAAAACCTGAAAAGAGTTTGAGCGTAGCTCGTTCTTTATATGGAATTTATCAGCAATTAGATATGCAAGACAAAGCAGATGTTATCAAAGCAAAAATTGATGCATTGGAAGGTGGGAATTAATAATTCTCTATTGAACATAAAAAAAACCGATACAGAAATGTATCGGTTTTTTTTATCCTCTAAATCTTCGTGTTAAATGATTTTCTTAATCACTCTCAACGTATGAGTGTGTTTGCGTTGATGCACATTATAGATACCCGAGTGATCTAAACGATCAATGCGGACTTCGCCATGAGCATGTATGATGTAATTATCTTCCATGATGATGCCCACATGAATGATAGCACCTTCGGCATTGTCAAAAAAGGCTAAATCGCCTGCTTCGCTTTCTTCAATAAAACTAAGCGCCTCTCCCTGATCTGATTGTTGGGAAGCGTCGCGTTTTAAGGAAAAACCATTTAAGCGGTATACCATTTGTGTAAATCCGCTGCAATCAATTCCAAATGGTGTTCGCCCTCCCCATAAATAAGGGCTTTTTAGATATAATAATGCTGTTTGAATTAATGCATTTTTAGAAGTTTTTCCACTTTGGCTGTGGCCTTCGTAGATAGCACCCAATAAAGATATTGCTTGCATACTCGACCCCATAACCACGGTCGTTAGCGCATTGTGTTCGCCTGTCACAAATTGAACAGGATCTATGGTGAGTGTTGTGGGTTGCGCTTTCGCGAAAGCGAACTGATCCTCAGTAATTTCTACATATTGCTTATTGTCAATCCATCCTTCGTATTTGTCATGAGTGAGTCGGATACGGCTCCATTGTTTCCGTTTTTCAAGCACCTTAAAGTACTCCCCGTACAACACTTGGTTTACGAGTTCGCTGCGATCTGAAGGTTCAAATCGCATAGGCACAATACTCAATTGACAAATTCCGTAATTCATGTAGGAAAGACGATTAGGCTTTTATAGAATATTAATAGTTTTCAATAACCATCGCTGAAGCGCCACCGCCGCCATTACAAATAGCTGCTGCACCTAATTTTCCATTATTTTGTTTGAGAACATTGATAAGTGTAATTAGAATTCGCACACCACTACATCCCAGCGGATGACCAAGCGAAACTGCGCCTCCATTTACATTTACCTTATCATCTGTTAGGCCAAGAATTTTCATATTGGCTAAGCCTACTACAGCAAAAGCTTCATTGAATTCAAAGAAATCAATTTCATCTTGAGAGACACCAGCTTTTGCCAATGCCTTAGGAAGTGCCTTTGATGGAGCTGTTGTAAACCATTCTGGTTCATGAGCTGCATCTGCATATCCTTTAATTGTACATAGTGGAGTTAACCCAAGCTCTTTTGCTTTGGCTTCACTCATAAGAACAACGGCACCTGCACCGTCATTAATGGTAGAAGCATTGGCAGCTGTTACGGTTCCATCCTTTGAAAAGGCTGGGCGTAAAGCTGGAATTTTCTCCATACGTACATTGGTGAACTCTTCATCTATATCTACAATAACTGCATCTCCACGTCGCTGAGGAACAGCAACTGGGACAACTTCATCTTTAAATTTTCCTGCTTCCCATGCAGCTGCACTTCGTTTATAAGATTGGATTGCATATGCATCTTGATCTTCACGACTAAAGCTGTATTCTGTAGCACAAGCGTCTGCACATACACCCATGGCGTTTCCGTCATAAGCATCTACCAAACCATCTTTTTGCATCCCATCAACCATTGTTTGAGGACCAAATTTATGTCCGTTACGCAAATGTACATAGTGAGGAATAAGGCTCATATTTTCCATTCCGCCTGCAACTACGATATCGCTATCGCCTAACATAATGGACTGAGCAGCTTGCATTACAGCTTTCATGCCTGAGGCACATACTTTATTAATAGTTGTACAAGGAACAGTATTTGGAATACCAGCACCTAAAGCTGCTTGTCGTGCTGGGGCCTGACCTACGCCAGCCTGCACTACATTGCCCATATATACTTCACTAACCAATGAAGGATCTAGGTTTATTTTATCTAGAGCGCCTTTGATGGCGATGGTTCCAAGTTTAGATGCAGTCACAGAAGATAATTTCCCCATGAAGCTTCCAATGGGAGTTCTAGCTGCAGAAACGATAACAACATTTGTACTCATAGTGTTCGATTTTATGTGCATTTTTCGCATTGCGAATGTAGTAAAAAAACGAAGATTTTTTGTCTGCAGGCAGCACTTTTGACAGACAAATGCCCCATTTTATTTTAGTATTTTAGCTTTGTCAAAAATACCTATGAAAGTAATTACAAAATCCTTTTACACGCATCAAGATTTACTATACAAGATACTGCTTGTAATCGTGAGCGCATTTCTGATCGTATACTTCTTGCCTAAAAGTGGCAAGTTTCCATATGATATCCAAAAAGGATTTCCTTGGTCATATGATAATCTTTACGCTGATGACGATTTTGCGATTATCAAAAGTGAAGAGGCAATGTTTATTGAGCAAAATGAAGCTAAAGAAAGAGCGCCAATATACTTTACAGTGCAAACGGCTAAGCTAGCAAGTATTGAACAGCAGTTTGAACAACAGTTTAATAGGCTGTTTGCTGATTCTATTCAAGCAGGCTCTCAATTGTCAAGAGCGGGTTTAAAAGCCTTCCTAAATACACTTTTCAATGCACTTTATAAAGATGGAATTATAGAAGAACGGCTGAATTATGAAAGTGAACGCCTCGCATATTTGCAAAGAGGTGATATTGTTTCTGAAATTAGTGTAGGTCAGTTGAAGGCCATTTCTGACGTTCCAACCTATTTAGATACCCAGATTAATGCTAGTGTTTTTGCTGATGAGAAGGTGCGGATACTACAATTATTTTATGATGTAATAGAACCCAATGTGCTTTTCAATCCAGAGCTTACCGCTCAGGCGGAAACTGATGAAGTTTCGAAGATCTCTCCCAGTCGTGGTATGGTTTCTAAAGGCAGTCGTATTGTTGCAAGAGGGGAGTTAATAGAGGGGGAGACCTTACAAAAATTACTTTCGCTGAAACAAGAATACCAATCACAAAATTTTACAGAGTCTCGATATAATTGGATTCTTTTGGGATATATACTATTGGTGATGTTGGCCTTGGTCATGCTCGTTCTTTTTATAAAAACCTACAGACCCAAAGTCTTTAACAATAACACAAGAGTCACCTTTATCTTTTTTAATGTGGTGCTCATGGTGCTCTTGACTACTGCAGTTGTAAAATACAAACCGGAGTACGTCTATGTAGTTCCTCTATGTATTCTGCCCTTGATTTTTAAAGCATTTTTTGATGCCCGCTTAGGATTATTTACCCATGTGATCACTGTTTTACTTCTAGGTTTTATAGTGCCCGACAGTTTTGAATATTTCTTCCTGCAAATTATTGCGGGTATCGTTACGATACTAACCGTGCCCGAACTTTATAAAAGAGCCAACCTATTTATATCTGTTGGCCAGATTACATTGGTATATATTATCGCATATTTTGCATTTAATGCCATTCATGAGGGAAGTGTAGACAATATTCAATGGGAGACCTTCGGAATGTTTATTTTGGCAGGATTGGCGACGCTTTTTGTGCAGCCGCTGATCTATATTTATGAAAAGATTTTTGGGTTAGTTAGCGATGTTTCTTTATTGGAACTCTCAGACACAAATTCAAAGCTTTTAAAACGCCTAGCCGATGAAGCCCCAGGAACTTTTCACCATAGTCTAAATGTTGCCAATCTAAGTGAAGCTGCGGCCAATGAAATTGGTGCCAATGCTATGCTTGTGCGCGTAGGTGCTTTATACCATGATATTGGTAAAATGGTTAATCCTACAGACTTTACCGAAAACCAACCCACAGGAATTAACAGCCACGAAGACCTATCACCAAAAGAAAGTGCACGCATCATTGTAGGTCATGTGATAAATGGTATTGAAATAGCGAGAAAGAATAATATTCCAGACCGTGTCATTGATTTTATCCGAACCCATCATGGAACAAGTTTGGTGTACTATTTCTATATGAAAGCTAAAGAGCTCGATGAGAATGTATCTCGAGATGACTTTAGCTATCCGGGTCCTTTGCCTTTTAGCAAGGAAACTGCTATACTTATGATGGCTGATAGCGTGGAAGCTGCGAGTAAGAGTTTAAAAAATCCTACCTCTTCGTTGATAGATGCCTTTGTAGAAAAGATCATCAAAAAGCAAATGGACGAAGGTCAATATCACAATGCGGATATTACGTTTAAAGAGATTCAAATTATTAAAAAGGTCTTAAAACGAAAGCTCAATAATATCTATCATTTGAGGATTGAGTATCCAGAGTAGCAGGAATATTAAACTGAACAAAAAAAATGTTTTAATGTACTTTATTTAATTCACCTTTCAATTTTAGTCGAATATGTCT
>CAXBCS010000050.1:0-25357 GCA_963974305.1 uncultured bacterium | reverse complement strand
TAATGCCTAATGCCTAATGCCTAATGCCTAATGCCTAATGCCTAATGCCTAATGCTTGCAGCGAGTGAAGCGCAGCGAAACTCAAAAAAAAACTTTGTAACAAACCAAACAGTTGTTCGTCTTCATAATAACTAACCGAATAGAATGGATCAAAAAGCGTTCATACAACTTGTAAACCCGTTTAAAGATAAGGTATATCGTGTGGCCAAACGATTGCTAGTGTCTGATGATGAAGCGCAAGATGCAACTCAGGAAATCCTGTTGAAGCTATGGATGCAACGATCAAAATTTGTTAAGTATCGTTCTGTGGAAGCATTTGCAATGACAATGACCAAAAATTATTGTTACGATCGACTCAAGGCCAAGAGTAGTTCAAATTTGAAGATCGTACATAGTAATTATGAGGATCACTCTGGGAATACCGGACGTCAAATTGATGCCGCAGATGAGGTTTCATGGGTTTTTAAACTAATGAAGGATTTGCCTCAGCAACAGCAACTGATTGTGCAACTAAGAGATGTTGAACAATTTAACAATGCCGAGATTGCCGATATGCTTAAAATGAATGAAACAGCAGTTCGTGTTGCCTTATCAAGAGCACGAAAAACATTAAGAGAAGGACTAATAAAAAAACAGAATTATGGAATCCGCTAAGGTAGAGCAACTATTAGAACGCTATTTTGAAGGCGAGACTACGTTGATAGACGAGCAGCAACTACGCGCATACTTTACAGGTACGCAAGTAGCTCCGCATTTAGAAGCTTATGTGGGAATGTTTTCCGCTTTCGCGAAAGCGCAAGAAGAAACCTTTACCGCAACTATAGCCATTCCTTCAAGAAAACGAAATCTCAGATGGATCACAAGTGTTGCCGCCGTTGTATTGATGGCCGTTGGATTATTTTTCCAAATGCAATCAACACCCAAAGTAACTGGCCATTATGAAGACAATCCTGAGTTGGCCGTTTTAAAAGCAAAACAATCTTTGATACTCGTATCACAGATGTTAAATCAGAGCACTGCGCAGCTGGGCGCCGTGAAAGCCTTTGATAATGCACCCAGCGCATTTTTTAAATAAAAACAGTAAACCCAAAAAACAATGAAAACAGTAATAGTAGTAATCGCATTGATGATGTCGTCTTTTATAGCAACGGCGCAAAGTGAATTTGACAAATTTGAAGATGTCAAAGGAGTGCAGTCACTCATCATGAATCAAAAGATGTTTAAACTCTTGAGTAAAGTAGATTTAAACACTGGAGATCCAGAAGTGAAAGCTTATAAAAACCTTGTAGATAATCTACAAAACATTAAGATGTACACTAGTAGCGATGCAGATGTAATGTCTCAAATGACAGCATCTATGAAAACCTACCTTGGAAAAGGTAAATTACAAGAACTAATGCGTGCCTCTGGAGACGAAGGATCTGCAAAGTTTTATTATGTTCCTGGCAAATCCGACGATTATGTTAGTGAATTTGTAATGTTCCTGAATGGAAATGTTGAAGGTGAAAATAGAACCGTCTTCTTTCAATTGACAGGTAATATTGATTTGAAACAAATCTCTAAACTGGCGCAGGAATTTGACTTTAAAGGAAGTGATGCATTGAAAGATGTTGGAAACGCTAAAAAAGGATAAGCCATGAAAGCCATAATAAAAGGAATCGCAGCCATACTCCTAGTCGGATTTTCGCTAGTGAGCTGCAACGGAGAACAAAGCCTACAAGAGTATTATGTAGACAATCAGGAAAATAGTGACTTTATCTTAGTAGATGTTCCTACGAGCTTAATTAGTGATGATTCAGAGGTTCTGGATGCTGAGCAAAAGAAGATTCTAAAAACACTGCGTAAAATTAACATCATGGCCTATCCCTTAAAGGAAAGTACCAAAGTTAATTTTGAAGCTGAAAAGTTAAAAGTAAATACTATCCTCGCTTCAGATGATTATGAAGAGTTAATGAAAGTGAATTCTGATCAAGGAAGTTTGAAGCTTTATTTTAGAGGAGAAGAAGATGCGATTGATGAAGTAATCGTTTTTGCATCTGAAGATTCAAAAGGATTTATGCTCGCCCGATTATTAGGGAATGACATGAATATTAGTGACATGATGAAACTGGCGGAAGCCGTTGGAAAAGGAGATGTAGATGTGTCACAATTTGAAGGAGTGATGGATGTCTTTAAAGATATCTAATTAATTACCCTTCACATAGGTGTTGAACAACCTAAAACTCCCGCTTGGCAGCGGGAGTTTTTTTATAGCATAGATTTGACGTGAATTGATTGTCCTTTATAATTGTCTTCAGAAAAGCATAATCAACTAAATTCAATTACATTTTAGACTACATCCAATATTAGCCAACAAAAAAGCCTCGTCACAGGACAAGGCTTTTGATATTGTTAAAAGCAACTTACTACACCTCAGAATCCATCAAATCGGAAACAACATGATATCTAGGATCATCTATCGCCGACTCAATCACAGTATCAAAGCCTGGGTTTGCTTTTAAAAGCAGGGCTTTACATTCAGGACTCAGGTGAATGAGTTTAATTTCTTTTCCAGCATCGAGGTACTTATTCGCAATACTGTGTAAGGCTTCAATACCAGAGTGATCATTGACTCTAGATTCGATAAAGTCTATTTCAACCTTGTCAGGATCATTACGAACGTCAAATTTAGAATTGAAATTCTGGATAGATCCAAAAAACAATGGCCCCCAGATTTCATATACCTTAGTGCCATCTTCTTTGATATGCTTTCGCGCACGAATCATCGTAGCATTCTTCCATGCAAATACTAAGGCACTCATAATAACACCCGCAATTACAGCGATCGCTAAATCTTGCCAAACAGTAATTGCAGAAACTGCAATCAATACAAAGGCATCTGCCAATGGAATTTTATTGATAATTCTAAAACTAGACCAAGCAAAGGTCCCTATTACTACCATAAACATCACGCCAACAAGTGCCGCAATTGGAATTTGCTCTATAAGTGGCGCTCCAAATAGTACAAAACACAATAAGGCAACAGCAGCAATAATACCCGATAATCGGCCACGACCGCCCGAGTTTACATTGATGATAGATTGTCCAATCATTGCACAACCTCCCATACCACCAAAGAGTCCGTTCAGGATGTTTGCACTTCCTTGAGCCACACACTCTCTATTACCACTCCCTCGCGTCTCTGTAAGGTCGTCTACCAAGTTTAATGTCATCAAAGATTCTATGAGTCCAACAGCAGCCAATAGGCCTGCAGTGGCTATAATAAGTCCCCAGTGACCGTCAAGGGTATCTAAAAGACTAAAAATTTGTATTTGGAAAGTTGGTAATCCTCCTTCTAAACCTGTTCCACCACCGTCACGTATAAAAGAGCCAACAGTACTTAAATTGAGGTTACCAAATATTACTATCGCTGCAACTACCGCAATAGCGACTAAAGCTGCAGGTACTTTCTTAGTAATTTTAGGAAGGTATTGCATAATCGCCATCGTCAAGCCTACAAAGGCCATCATTAACCAGAAGGCTGTGTTTGAAAATAATGCTGTAAACCATTCTGTTGTATTGCTCCAAAAAGAAACCCCTTCTGGCGTCACTTGTGGAAATAAAGAGAGTTGTGATAAGAAAATTACGATCGCTAATCCGTTTACAAAGCCCATCATTACAGGATGCGGGATCAAACGCACAAATTTCCCTAACTTAAAAATACCTGCTGTTATTTGAATAGCCCCTACAAAAAGTAAGGTGATAAAAAGCCATTGTAAGCCTAGGTTTTCTATGGGAGTTGCCAAAGCATCACCCACTTCATTTCCTTTTTGAATCATATGAACCATAACAACAGCCATGGCACCTGTCGCTCCAGATATCATCCCTGGACGTCCTCCAAAAATTGCAGTGACAATCCCCATCATAAAAGCACCATACAATCCTACAAGTGGATCAATACCTGCTACAAATGCAAAGGCAACAGCTTCTGGAACCAAAGCCAAGGCAACGGTTAATCCAGATAGAATATCATTCTTTGGGTTTTCAGTAAAATTATTAAAAATGCGTTTCATTAGGGCTCTTTTAGAAGGGCGCAAATATAAGGTATTCCTAGCGCTAGCCCTAATTGGATTGTTGGATTTTTAAGACATCGTTTTCGTGCTATATAACTGATTGTTAGTGGGTAGTTGTAATTGTAAGAGGCGTTTTGATGAAAGTGAGTTGTCCAATGTTTGCATTCGGATGAATGGAAGGGTGGCCAGTTAATTAAATTTTAAAAAACACATCAGGGATTTATTGTTCTTCTCCATCACCAACTGACCATACTTTAGGGTGTGGAATTAATCCGCTTTCGCGAAAGCAAAACCACTATAACCAATAAAATAGCGCTACATTTGCCGCTTATCAGAAATGACTCGATTGTGAGAAGTCATTTCACAACCATAATATATGTCATTTGAATCTTTAGGGCTCTCCGATGCCTTGCTAAAAGCTGTTAGCAAAAAAGGATATACTACTCCATCACCTATACAATTAAAAGCAATTCCAAAAGTCCTCGAAGGTCGCGATGTGTTAGCATCTGCTCAAACGGGAACGGGAAAAACAGCAGGGTTTACCTTGCCTATCCTACATTTGCTATCGCAAACAGAGCCCAATAGAAGACGAAATATTCGATCTCTTATTTTGACTCCAACGCGGGAACTAGCTGCACAGATTGAAGAAAATGTAAAGGAATACAGTACGTTTATCGACATTCGCTCTACGGTTATTTTTGGAGGAGTCAATGCAAATCCGCAAATCAGAACGCTACGCCAAGGGGTTGATATCCTAATCGCCACTCCAGGACGTTTACTTGATCTTCAAAATCAAGGTCATATTTCTCTACGCAATGTAGAAATCCTTGTTTTAGACGAAGCAGATCGTATGCTCGATATGGGATTCTTACGCGATATCAAACGTGTACTTGCCCTATTGCCAAAGAAAAGACAGAACTTGCTCTTTAGTGCTACCTTCAATAAAGACATAAAAAACTTTGCCAGTAGTTTACTCGACAATCCTATTCTTGTTGAAGCTACTCCAGAAAACACAACTGCCGAAAAGGTTGATCATATGATTTATCGCGTAGATAAATCTAGAAAAACCGAACTCACCATCAAGTTAATCAAAGAGGGTGGGATGACGCAAGTATTGATTTTTACACGTACCAAACACGGTGCAAATAGACTTAGTCAGAAATTAGAAAAAGCAAATATTTCTTCTGCAGCTATTCACGGAAATAAAACTCAAAATGCCCGAACTAAGGCATTGAGTGGTTTCAAAAAAGGAAGCATTCGCGTTTTAGTGGCTACAGATATAGCAGCTCGTGGTTTGGATATTCCATTATTACCTCATGTTGTCAATTACGAACTTCCTAATGTGCCTGAAGATTATGTGCATAGAATTGGAAGAACGGGAAGAGCAGGGGCTAGTGGAGAAGCAATTTCTCTCGTAGGTCTTGATGAGAAAGAATATGTACGTGGCATTGAAAACTTATTAGATCTGCGTATTCCTAAAGAAATCATGCCCGGTTTTGAGCCTACAGATACTGTTGCTAGTTTAAAGGCTGCAGCAGACCAACAAGGTTCTGGACGTCAAGATCGAAGAAATTCTAGAGGCGGACAAAGTCAAAAGGGACGTGGAAGTAGCGGTAATAAAAGCCGTGGCGGAAATTCAAATCGCTCCAGTGGCGGCGGAAGAAGCCGTGGAAGCAGAGATTAATTTAATTGCTTTCCACCGCTAGTTGGTGAATTTCTCGGCCTAATTGTGCCATAAAAGGAATTCCCACACTCTCAAATTCATAGGTGTCATCATTAAATACCTCATTCTCATTTACCAATATCGTAGCAGATAGTAGGAAGTGTACCCCTGTTTTTTCATCTCGGACATAAGCCGTTTCTGTAAGCGTACCATAAGCGTAGCCCACTTTATTATAAATTTTTATGTGCTTGGGAATGCGTTCTTTTGAGTCGCCATACATAAAGAATTTACCGTAACTATCGGGGAAACCCTTTTCGTCATAACCAGCAGATCGAGGTGGTAATTGCATAGCGGTAATTAATCGTTCACGGGCATATGGATTCAGTTTAAACTGTTCGCTTTCGCGAAATTGCTCTGGAAAAAAGATCCGTTTCATTAGCTCATGTTGGGTTTCTAATGGGAAATAGTTCTTTTCACTAAAATCAAAAGGAATTGAGACCAAAGCACCATCTTTCAAGAATGCCTGTCCTTTTTGTAGTCCTTTTGCTTTAACCTTTTCTATGGGTTTGTCAGTTGCATTCCCTAATTCTACTACCTCTTCTTCATAGGTAGGAAAGAACTTTACAATGCCTCGCTCTGCTGCGGCTGCATCTGATGTCGAAAGGCGATGTGCGATACGTACGGGTTTCAAATTTAATGCAGCTAGTCTCTCATTTACGTAATCCCTTCCTAGGGCTTCGTAGAGGCGGTTATAAGCTTCATTATCACTCACAGCAAAGATTTGTCGTATATCATCGGCGACTGTATGTATAATAGAATCTCGCTTGCTCACGTAGTTCACGTCGAGGTTGAGCGGGGGATGTTCAGAAATATATTCTGCAGCCAGAAGGGCCATCGGGAGTTTTACTGTGCTTGCTGGGTAGAAATATTGCTTTTCGTCAACTTGAAAAGAGTGATCTTGAAATCTTAGGTTCCCGTCTTCTGTAGTGTCAATTTGCGTCCATAAAATTTGAACTTCATACTTGGGCAGGCTATCCATCACTCGCTGTATCGCAGGATGGTCTGAACCGAGCGCTTGTTCAATAGGATTTGAAGTACAGGCAGTTAAAAGTAAAATAGCACAAAGTAAGATTCCTAATTTCATAGCTTAAAAGTAAGGATTCACTATCAAAAAAAATCCTCATGTGAGTGAGGATTTTTATAATTTTAAAATGGATTTATATTTCTACGGCCGTTAAGGCTTTTAATGGAATCTGATTGTGAATTAAGTCCTCAAAAGTTTCTCTCTTCCGTATCAGGTGAAATTCCCCATCCTTTAAGAGTACCTCTGCTGGGCGTAGCCTACTATTATAATTACTAGCCATTGTAAAGCAGTAGGCTCCTGCATTTTTAAATGCGAGAATATCTCCTTCATTAATTTCTGAGATCCTTCTATTATTGGCGAAGGTGTCTGTTTCACAGATATAACCTACAACGCTATAAAAGCGCTCTTTGCCTTCTGGGTTTGAAATGTTACGTATGTCGTGCTGACTTCCATACAGCATTGGTCTTATTAAATGATTAAAGCCGCTATCGACCTGAGCAAAAACAGTTGAGGTAGTTTGTTTGACGGCGTTGACACTCGCCAAAAATTGTCCAGCCTCGCTCACTAGGAATTTCCCAGGTTCAAAGGCGAGGGTGAGTGGTTTTTGGTACGCTTTCGCGAAAGCGTTAAAACGGGCACTCAATTTCTCTCCCAACTCTTCGATGTCGGTTTCTATATCTCCTTCTTTATATGGTACTTTAAAGCCACTTCCAAAATCAATGAATTCCAAATTATCAAAATGTAAAGCGGTATCAAATAATATTTCAGAGGCATAAAGGAATACTTCAATGTCAAGAATATCACTTCCGGTATGCATGTGTATACCATTAATATTCATTCCCGTGTTTTCAACAATTCTGAGAATATGAGGAATTTGGTGAATACTAATCCCAAACTTACTGTCGATATGCCCAACAGAAATATTAGTATTTCCACCAGCCATCACATGAGGATTGATACGAATACATACAGGAGTTTGTGGATGTTTAGTTCCAAACTGCTCTAAAATAGAAAGGTTATCAATATTAATCTGAACGCCCATGGCAGCCACATCTTCGATTTCTTTCAAGGATACTCCGTTAGGTGTGAAAATAATATTTTCAGCTAATACCCCTGCAGCCAGTCCCAATTGCACTTCTTGAATAGAAACTGTATCTAAACCAGCTCCTAATTCCTTCATGGTTTGTAGGATAGCAATATTGTTCAGTGCCTTTACTGCATAGTTGATACGGAGCTGTTTGACCTGTTTAAAAGCATCGGTAAGGCGTTTATATTGAGAAGCAATCTTCTCAGCATTATACACGTATACGGGACTCCCGTATGTCTTAACCACTTTTAAAAGGTCTTGATTTGTCATAGTTCAAATTATTTAAGCCTACGAAATTAATAGAGTAGCTTCAATAAATAGCAAGCCAATCACGTAAAAGTTCCTTTTGATTACATTTTTAACATAAGCTTCTGAAAATAAGCGCACTGTTTTGTATTTTTAGTTGAAAGATTTTACAATGACTACCGCGACTCTACCACTATTTCCATTGGAACTGGTTTGCTTCCCAGGCGAAATACTAGCGCTTCATATTTTTGAAGATCGCTATCAACAGCTTATTAAAGACTGTGAACAACAGAAAATCACTTTTGGAATCCCTGCATATATCAATGCAGAAATGGAGTATGGTACAGAAGTGCATTTGGAAAAAATTGTAAAACGCTACGATTCTGGAGCCTCAGATGTTTTATGTCGTGGCAGTCGAATTTTCAAGTTGGAGAAATTCTATTCCATACTCGATTCAAAGTTGTATGCTGGGGGCGATGTGATTTTTCAAAATTCCTTCGACGATGGGGTAGAGCGATCTGTGCAACGGTTTATGGCTTTGCTTTTAGAATTTTACGAATTATTAGAGCTCAAAATACCGGCGCACGATCCTGATAAATTAGACAGTTATACCTTTACTCATAAACTGGGGCTGACTTTAGAACAAGAATATGAATTTCTCAAAATGGCATCTGAATCTGATCGCTATCAATATCTAATCTCTCATTTAAACAGGGTTATACCTACCGTAAAGGCCGTGAATAGAACCAAGGAGCTCGTACGCCTAAACGGACATTTTAAGAACTTCAATCCCTTAGATTTTAAGAACTTTAAGCTTTAATTTTTACTAAAAGTATCGGTTCTTATTTTTCTTCAACACGACCATCTGCGTGTTTTGCAAAGCGTCCGCGATCTGGACCATGGGTGTGATCATAGCTAGGCCATGGCCATCCACCAAATTCTGTTTCTCGGTATTCCTGAATAGCCTCGTTAATTTCTTGATGAGAGTTCATTACAAAAGGCCCTTGTTGCACCACGTTCTCGCCAATAGGTTTTCCTTGAAGAAATAAAAAGGAAGCCGCAGCATCTCCATTTTGAATACTGATTGCTTCCTCAGTATGTAAATCTATCCCATGTTCCTTGGGAATCGTATAACCTTCGGTTTCTATGGTATTGCCCTCATAAAAGTAGAGGGTTCTATTGACTTTAGAGGGAGTTGTTGGGATCTCCCATAAGGCTCCAGCTTCCATACTCACCAACCAGATCGCTACTTTATTATGCATATCTGCTGCCCATGAATCAGGAGCTGCATCGGGTGCTTTTTGAGATTCGTAATCGCCTGAGATCAATTTTATTGAGATTTGCTTCCCTTGAGAATCACTAAAACTATATACAGGGATATCTTCATTCCACAACATCTTAAAATGGGGTTCCACCATTTTATTTGCCTTTGGTAGGTTGAGCCATAATTGAAAAAGCAACAATGGATTCTCTTTTTCTTGGTCTAATAAAGGAAACATCTCACAATGTTGTACTCCTTTGCCAGCTGTCATCCATTGTACATCTCCATTGCCAAAACGCCCAGCAGCTCCCAATGAATCACTGTGGTCTGCTAGTCCGCGCTCCACAATGGTAACGGTCTCAAAACCTCTATGAGGATGTGCTGGAAAACCAGGGACTTTAGTGCCGTGGTACATATTCCAACCATCCTTCGATTGAAAATCTTGACCAATATTCCTTCCATCCAAAGATGCGTCAGGACCTAAATCCTTATTTCCCTTCGGGTAAGAATCTAAGTGGTAAGCACAAAATAAAAAGGGATCTTGGGTCACCCATTGAGCTCCTAGTTGTTTGATTTTCTTAATTGCGGTCATGGCGTGCTTATTTTTGAGTGTATTACAAGATACTGCTATTTAAACATATCCAAACCAGGAATATCCGGCATTCCGTCTTTGGCAACAGCTGCCATTTCGGCATCATTAATCCCTTGTCCTTTCTCCAATGCCTTATTGATTGTAAGGATAAGGTAGTCTTCAAGTTGTTCCTTGTCGGCTAAGAGTTCTTTATCGATACTAATTTCCTTAATACGACCATGAGCGGTAGTGGTCACTTTTAATAATCCATCAGACGATTGTTCGTCAATGAGCACGGTCTTTAAACGCTCCTTTGTTGCTTCAGCTTTTGCTTGGGCTTCTTTAAGTTTGCCCATCATTCCCATCATATCTCCAAACATAATCTTTCGTTTTAATTTGTGTTGACTACAAATTTATTAAATTGATCCACTAAACTGTATTTAAAACGATGAAAAATAGCCTTCTTCTTGTATTGTTATGTGTTATTTTTGCTGTTAGCTGTAACCAAAAAGACCCCAAGACTTTGACCAAAAATATCATTCCTCCAGTTGCCGAAAAAAAGCCTAAAAATCTTGAAATTCACGGAGATATACGCGTAGATAATTATGTGTGGATGCAAGAACGCGATCATCCAGAAGTGATTGATTATCTCGAAAGAGAAAACGATTACAATGCAAAAATGACTGCCCATACAGCTGCTTTTCAAAAGGATCTCTTTGAAGAGATGAAAGGGCGTATTAAAGAAGATGACGCCTCTGTTCCCTTTAAAAATAATGGTTATTGGTATTATACCCGCTTTGAAATAGGAAAGGGCTATCCTATTTATTGCCGAAAGAAGGACAGTTTAGATGCACCGGAAATAGTGCTCTTCGATAATAATCAAATGGCAGAGGGTAAAGCCTATTTCAAACAGTCAGGATTTTCTGTCTCAGAAGATAATAGCCTTGTGGCTTATGGTATTGATGAGGTGAGTAGACGTCAATACACTTTGCATTTTAAAAATCTAATTACAGGGGAAGCTTTTCCTGAAAAAATAGAAAATACAACAGGGAGTGCTGTATTTGCCAACGATAATAAAACGGTGTATTACACCAAGAAAGATCCAGAAACACTGCGTTCAAATAAGATTTTTAAGCATGTTTTAGGCACAAATCCTAAAAATGACACCTTAGTCTTCCAAGAAGACGACGAGACTTTTTATAGTTACATCTACAAAACCAAATCCAAGAAATATATAGTGATTGGTTCGTCGAGTACTTTGACGTCTGAGTTCCGATTTACTTCAGCCGATATGGACGGAGAGCCTTTTGAAATCTTTCAAAAGCGAACCCGTGGCTTAGAATATAATATCGCGCATTATGACGGTTCCTTTTACATCCTTACCAATAAAGATGAGGCAACTAACTTTAAGCTGATGAAAACGCCCGAAACAAAGACGGGAATGGAAAACTGGGAAGATGTAATGCCACATCGCGAAGATGTGCTTATTGAAGATGTAGATATTTTTAAGGACTACCTCGTCGTTAGTGAGCGTGCCAATGGTCTCAATCAAATACGAATCATGCGTTGGGATGGTACTGCCGATTACTATTTGCCGTTTGACAATGAGACCTATACTGCCTTTCCTACTACAAATATTGAATTTGATACAGAAACCTTACGCTATGCCTATAATGCGCTGAGTACACCTAACTCTGTGATTGACTTTAATATGGCTACTAAGGCCAAAACCGTTTTAAAAGAGCAAGAAGTTCTAGGAGGTGATTTTAACAAAGAAAATTATATCATGGAACGTATTTGGGCGACAGCCAGCGATGGAGTGAAGGTTCCAGTATCATTGATATATCATAAAAAAACCAAGAAAAACGGCAAAGCGCCATTGTTACAGTATGCCTATGGAAGTTATGGAAATACTATTGACCCTTACTTTTCTTCGGCTCGATTGAGCTTGGTCGATCGTGGTTTTATTTATGCAATTGCACATGTAAGAGGCGGTGAATATCTGGGAAGACCTTGGTATGATGATGGCAAGCTATTAAAAAAGAAAAATACGTTCACCGATTTTATCGATGTTTCAAAACATCTTATAGCAGAAGATTATACTTCGGCAGAGCATTTATATGCAATGGGAGGATCTGCTGGCGGCTTATTAATGGGTGCAATTGTAAATATGGCTCCTGAATTATACAATGGTGTGATTGCATCAGTGCCTTTTGTAGATGTAGTGAGTACCATGCTGGATGATAGCATTCCTTTAACCACAGGAGAATATGACGAATGGGGGAACCCAAATGAAAAGAAGTATTACGATTATATGAAGAGTTACAGTCCGTATGATAACGCTTTCGCGAAAGCGTACCCAAACATACTTGTGACCACCGGATATCACGATAGCCAAGTCCAATATTGGGAGCCGGCCAAATGGGTTGCCAAATTAAGAGATCACAATACTGCCGATACCAAAATTCTTTTTCATTGCAATATGGATGCGGGCCACGGGGGAGCTTCAGGAAGATTTGAAGCTTTGAAGGAAGTAGCAGAAGAATATGCCTTCTTACTTGATTTAGAAGGGATCAAGGACTAAGTAAAATTTTTATAGTATTTTTGCGGTGATTTGCGTCTAAAACCGACCACTTTGCTAGACAAAAAATCTAACCTAAACGTATGGAAGAAAAATTGCAAGTTTATGATAATGTATTACAGCTAGTAGGTAATACCCCTCTTATCAGACTCAATAACATAACTAAAGATTTTGAAGGAAGTTTCTACGCTAAAGTGGAGGCCTTTAATCCGGGACATTCATCTAAAGATCGTATTGCACTTCATATTATTGAAGAGGCAGAACGCAATGGAGTATTAAAACCGGGTGATACAATTATAGAAACTACTTCTGGGAATACTGGATTTAGTATTGCTATGGTAAGTATCATTAAAGGATATGAATGTATCCTTGCAGTAAGTTCAAAATCATCACCAGATAAAATAGACGCTCTAAAAGCGATGGGAGCAAAGGTCTATGTGTGTCCAGCACACGTAAGCGCCGATGATCCTCGTTCATACTACAGTGTAGCGAAACGCTTACACGAAGAGATGAAAGGTTCTGTTTACATCAACCAGTATTTTAATGAGTCAAATATTGACGCTCATTTCAATACTACGGGACCAGAAATCTGGAAGCAAACCAAAGGAGAAATTACACACCTAATTGCGTGTAGCGGTACTGGAGGAACGATTTCTGGAACAGCTCGTTTCTTAAAATCACAAAATAAAGACGTTAAAGTGATAGGTATTGATGCTTATGGATCTGTGATTCAAAAGTATCACCAAACACGTGAATTTGATGCAGGAGAGATTTATCCTTACAGAATTGAAGGTTTAGGGAAGAATTTAATCCCTACAGCAACCGATTTTGATTGCATCGACTCTTTCGTAAAAGTTACCGATGAGGAGAGTGCACATACAGCACGTGAAATTGCACAAACTGAAGGCTTATTCGTAGGATATACCAGTGGAGCTGCCGTACAAGGCATCAAGCAATTGGCTGCCCAAGGCGAATTTGACGAAAACAGTAAGGTAGTCGTAATTTTTCCAGATCATGGAAGTCGCTATATGAGTAAGGTATTCAGTGATACCTGGATGCGTAACCAAGGCTTTTTTGATAGTCAGAACGAAGAAGCTGTCCAAGCTATTGAATATATTAAGTAACCCATCTTACTTACAGTACAAACTGAAAAACTTCTACCCCTGGTAGAAGTTTTTTTAGTTGAAGTACAGATGGTTACATTTTTCAATTAGGTAAGCATTTAATTATTATGTAGTTTTGCGTTTCGTTTCAAAATTTGAGTATGAAGGATCTATTTGAAAAGATTTATAAGGACAAAGGACCATTGGGAAAATGGGCTTCAATCGCTGAAGGTTATTTTGTCTTTCCAAAGTTAGAAGGACCTATTTCTAACCGCATGAAATTCCAAGGAAAAGAAGTAATCACTTGGAGTGTAAATGACTATTTAGGGCTTGCCAATATGCCAGAAGTGCGTGCAGTAGATGCACAAGCTGCCGCCGATTACGGTTCTGCTTATCCTATGGGAGCTCGTATGATGAGTGGTCACACAGAATTACATGAACAACTACAGGACGAACTTGCTGCATTCGTGAGCAAAGAGGCTTCTTATTTATTAAATTTTGGATATCAAGGGATTCTTTCGACGATTGATGCGTTGGTAGGAAAAGATGATATCATTGTATATGATGTCGATTCTCACGCCTGTATTATTGATGGTGTGCGTTTGCATATGGGAAAACGTTTTACCTATAAGCACAACGACATGGAAAGCATCGAGAAAAACCTTGAGCGCGCTACCAAAATGGCAGAGCAAACTGGAGGTGGAATCTTAGTGATTTCTGAAGGTGTATTCGGAATGCGTGGCGAACAAGGAAAACTAAAAGAAATTGTTGCTCTTAAGGAGAAATTTAATTTCCGTTTATTAGTTGACGACGCTCACGGATTTGGAACACTTGGAGCTACTGGAGCAGGAGCAGGTGAGGAGCAAGGAGTACAAGATCAAATTGACGTTTATTTTGCAACCTTTGCCAAGTCAATGGCAAGTACAGGAGCTTTTATAGCTGCCGATCAAGAAATAATTGATTATTTAAAATATAACCTCCGTTCACAGATGTTTGCAAAGTCATTGCAAATGCAATTGGTCGTAGGAGCATTGAAGCGTTTAGATATGCTTCGCACTATGCCAGAACTTCGTGAGAAGTTATGGGAAAACGTTCGCGCCCTTCAAGGAGGCCTTAAAGAAAGAGGTTTTGATATTGGAACTACACAGAGTTGTGTGACTCCAGTATATTTGAAAGGAAGTGTACCTGAGGCTATGGCCTTAGTAAAAGACCTTCGTGAAAAACACGGTATCTTTTGTTCGATCGTAGTGTATCCAGTAATTCCTAAAGGATTAATCTTATTGCGTATGATTCCTACAGCGTCTCATACCTTAGTAGATGTATCAGAAACTTTAGATGCTTTTGATGCCATCCGTGATCGTTTAGAAAATGGAACTTATAAAAGACTATCAGCATCTGTTGCTGCAGCCTTTGGAGCATAAGAAAACTATAGCATAACAAAAAAGCCAATCTGTAAAGATTGGCTTTTTTTATGTAGTAAAGAGAATGCTATTAGAGCGTACCGCCTAATAACTCATCCATTTTCTTCTGTAAAGCCGATCCTCGCAGGTTTTTAGCGATGATTATTCCATTCTCGTCTAAGAGGAAGGTAGCAGGGATTGAACGCACACCATAGGCTCTAGCAATAGGATCTTGCCAGAATTGTAAGTTAGATACATGATACCAATCCATTTGATCCTTTTCAATTGCTTGCTTCCAACGATCATCTTGACCTTGACGATCTAGAGAGACACTAATGATGTTTAAGCCTTTATCATGGTATTGGTTATAAACACGCACAACATTAGGGTTTTCTGCGCGACAAGGACGACACCAAGAAGCCCAGAAGTCAATGATGGTGTATTTTCCTAAGGTAGATGCTAAAGCAAGCTCTTCCCCTTCTGGCGTTTTGGCCGAAAATTCAGGTGCTTTGTTGCCTACACTTGCCAATCCAGAAGCGATGTTCTGAGATTTTTGCTTTGCGATATAATTCTTGATGCTTTTCCCTACAGTAGAAGCTTGTACTTCTGAGGCAAGGCCTTTAAAATAACGTTCTGTTTCATCCACCTTGAGTACTTTGGCGTTTATCAAATCAGAAAGTGCCATGATTGCCACCATAGACTCATTATTATTTTCAATCAAAGCTTTTTTCTCAGAGATAAAATCTAAGTCTATTTGTTTGATAGCTGCTGTATGTTGATCTACCATTACCCCGTCGGTCTCTCTCTGTGCTTGCTGTAAAGCCTGAGTGAGTGCAACTTTTTTGGCATTGCGCTCTCTATTGCCTTTCACATAACTGTAAAAGAGTTCGTTCTCTGCACTCCCTTCCAGAAGGGAAGCGGCAATACTATCTCTATATAGGATGATAGTTAATGGCTCGCCATCTTGAATAAGGAGTAGTCTTCCATTGTTTTCTGAAGTTGAAAGTATATTCAATTTGTTTTTACCTACAAGAGGCTTAGAAAATTGAAAACGCTCTCCCGCCACGATAGCAGTGTCAAGAGCGACCATTTTATTGTTTGAACCTAGTTCTTGTAGGTACACTTCGGTACCATCTGCAAGGCCTTGAGCAGTTCCTTTAATAGTATTTCCTTCTTCCGTAGAGCATGCGCACATACTAAGGACAGTTAAAGTGAAAATGATTCTTCTCATAATTATTGTAAATTTGAGTAACAAAAATACATATTTAACGTCTAATAAGACGTTAAAATATAGGTCGGAGGTAGCAGAGATACCTTATTGGGGTAAGGAATTTAAAGGAATGGGATATGGCGTTTTTACATGAAGATTTTCCAATGCAAATTAATATTAGCTTTGAGAAGCTAATAAATAATTATAAAGAACATCTAAAGTCGGGGGATCAACTTCTTAAAGATAGAGCCCTGCGCGTTATAGACATCGCTGCCCAGCATCCAGCCTTAATCGATGGCCTTAATTCTCCCGCTCAACTCGAAAAGTACAAGCCGCAAATAGACGATCTTCTCGCCGATTTGTTTTCAGAAATTCTAACTCATAACGAAATTAAAATAGCCGTCCTGCCTTTCAATGAAAGCATTATTAAGGCTACAAAACGCTATACAAAGATCATTGAAAACGCGGGTCCTGGTTTCCAGCCTGTGATTAGTAATTTCAATCAAGATTATAACTATATCATGGGTTGTAGTATCATTTTGATGCAATTAGGGTATAATATCGATTTTCGACGTCCTTTCTTTTATGAGATTCCAAATGCCATGGGAATAATGAAACATTATAGAATGCTCTATAATGGCGATTATGTTCAAATAAGCCCTGGCCCCAATGCCCCAGAGATTACAAAAGAAGTAGTAGCAGAACTTCTTGATAATTTTGATAATATCGATATGTGGAAAGAAAAGATTCCGCCACGAAGCTGGATTTTTAAAGGTTTTGTGTTGGCAAATCTCTACGACGCCACTACCGATGTTTCCTTATCAGATTTTAAAACAAGTTTACTCAAGTACGACAAATCAGACGGTACCTTTATCAGAGGTTTTGAAGATATTTTTCGTTCTATTTTTTATCTTAAAGAGTTAAAAATTGGCTTCTCTGACTATAATGCAGAGGAAGAACGCTTTGAACGAACTCCAGATAAAAACGTAGGAAGCTTTGTCTTAGGCAAAGAAACGGCAAGTGCCTATTGTAAGGATGCCTTGTGTACTGGCTCTTATCAAACCATATTTTTAGATAAAGAATTCTTTGCAGTTTCAGATGTGGCAAAATACCATGCCTATGATACTTCGGTTCCTTTTTATACAAACTTATTAGAACAAAATATAGGGAGTATCATTCTCGCTCCTGTTATTAATGGTAACGAATTCTTAGGTTTACTGGAGATTGTCTCTCCTAATAAACACGATTTAAATAGTATCAATGCCAATAAATTGCTGGACGTGATGCCATTTCTCGTGGATTCAATTATGAATGCTAAGGAGTTGACAGAAAACGAGCTGGAAGTAATAATTCAAAACGAGTGTACATCCATTCACCCAAGTGTGTACTGGAAATTTCGTTTAGAAGCACAACGACTTGTCACTGCTCAATCTGAAGGAGAGACCGAGGTGTCTTTTAGGGATATTATCTTTAAAGATGTATACCCTCTTTTTGGACAAATAGACATTAAAGGCTCTTCTGATGCACGTAATATTGCTGTAAAAGAAGATTTATTATTGCAATTAAAACTGTCAAAGAAAATAATTTCTAAAGCCCTGGCAGTTGAAAAAATTCCTATTTATGAAGAGGTTCTTTTTAGAATCGAAACCTTTATAGAAAGCTTGAATAAACAATTGCTTGTTGACAGTGAACGTAAAATATATGACTTCTTCACTCATGACATGCACCCGCTATTTGACCATTTAGAACAAAAAACTGAAGGTTTACGGAACTTGATTTTCGACTATAGAGAACGGTTAGAGATAGATACGCGTTCCATTTACGAACACAGAAAAGCCTATGATCAATCAGTGATGATTATCAATAAGCGTATGGCGGCGGTTCTAGATAAAAAACAGAGATCTGCTCAAAAGACATATCCACATTTCTTTGAACGCTTTAAAACCGATGGTGTTGAACACAATATGTACATCGGAGAATCAATTACAAGGGAAGACAATTTCAATAAAATCTACCTCTACAATTTGAGATTATGGCAATTGCAGGTAATGTGCGAAATGGAAAATGAGCACTATAAACTGTCGCGAAAGCTGCCGCATCCTTTAGAAGTGGCTTCTATGATCTTAGTATTTAATAGCTCTCTATCTGTGCGTTTCCGTATGGATGAAAAACGTTTTGATGTAGATGGTACCTATAATGCTCGCTATGAAATCGTAAAAAAACGTGTTGACAAGGCCTTTATTAAAGGCACCAAACAACGTATCACGCAGAAAGGGAAGATTACTATTGTGTATAGTCAGCAGGAAGACGAACAGGAATATATGCAATACATCAAATTCCTACAGTCCAAGAAATACCTAGGGGATAGCGTAGAAGTTCTCGAATTACAAGACCTTCAAGCTGTAACGGGACTAAAAGCTCTTCGCGTGGAAGTACTTTACAAGAAAAAGGAAGGGGAGGAAAAGAAATACTACACCTACGACGATCTAATGGCTGAAATCAGCAATTAATTAGTCAAGGTGGCATCTTTGATAATGTTCCCTATTTCTACTGGATCTTGTACCTTGAAAAAGACTGCAAAGGAGATCACAGATAAAATAATACCAATAATAAATACAGTGTAGGTGAAACGTAAGATTTTATACTTACGGTCTAAGACCTTTCCTAAAAAGTAAAGATCCTTGGTAAGGGCAGAATAGATATATTCTTTATCCTGCATCATTTCTTGAATGGCCCATTCAAATTCAGACAATTCCATTTGATGAAAATTTCCGAAGAATAGGAGGTTTACTTTCTTTTGTTCAACATCTTCTCTGGTGAATTTTCCTTCAGTAACATTGGGACGAGTTGCCAAAACAGAGAGCGACATTGAGATCACACTAAAAATCACCAAGGTAATGGTAGGGATGATAAGGTATCCATTATCTGGATTATCTAGTTTGGGAATTAAATTGGATAAGGCCAGCGAAATAATAATAGCATTTACCGAGAGCAGGATATTGGCTTTGGTATCTGCAATATCACTGAGCTTAATATGATTTCTCAGGGTTATGCGAAACATGGATTGCACTCCCTTTTCAGGGCTTTCATCCTTAAATTTTGCCTTTAATTTCTCTTTCTTTTTTATTTTTTTAATCTCTTTACGCTCCGCCTTCATTTCTTTGAGATTACTGTCTTTTATAGGTTTCCAGTTTTTAATGGCGTAGTCGGTAAAATACTCATGTTGTTTGGTAAACATCTTGAT
The DNA here is from genome assembly GCA_963974305.1 of uncultured bacterium. GTDB lineage: Bacteria > Bacteroidota > Bacteroidia > Flavobacteriales > Flavobacteriaceae > Dokdonia. The sequence goes on along the minus strand of CAXBCS010000050.1, from coordinate 5,855 downwards.
ATTGCAGAGACGCCAATCTTCTAAGGTGTAATCTGCGACCTTTTGATTGCTCAATTCCTGACGTAAAAATTCACTTGCCTCTTCAAAATAGTCCTTTCCAAAGTGGGAAGCGTCAGCATCTCTAAGGATTTTGTCTAGTTCGCTCTCTGGAGTGACATCAATTTTTGTGGCGCGTATCGCTTGTGCTATAGTCGCAATAGTTTCTTCAGAAACTCCTTGCTCTTCAAGAAAAGGGGTCGCAATTTTTACAGAGGCTTCCTCATGGTTTTCACGTCCTTCTACATATCCTATGTCGTGCAATAAAGCCGCTACTAAAATCGCTTCAGTATCTGCTTCATCTAAATTAGAGTGTTCCGCGATTTCTTTCGTACTTTTATATACGCGCTTCGCATGCACATAGTTGTGATATACACAGGAACTTGGAAGTTGTTTCTCAAGTAAGGTGGAGACAAAGGTGTCAGTTTTTTCAACTAAGGTCGACATAGAGTTTACTTTTCAGAGATTTGATCTAAAATTACATTAAAATTTACTTATGAATAGAAAATTTATCCTCTCATATTTCATTTTACTCTTAATATGTAGTAGCTGTGCTACCTATGGTCTTCAAATTGCTGAAGACGAAGGCTTAAACCCGTCCGCAATTTCGCGCAAGCAAATAGAAAAATCATTTTACCTTATTGGTGATGCAGGTGACGCTAGCCCTAAGAAATCTACAGAGGCGCTTATTGCCCTTGAAAAATATATTGACGCCAATGGTTCCAAAGGAGATTATGCCGTCTTTTTAGGAGGAAATGTCTATGATCGTGGCTTGCCTTCTAAGAAGGATAAAAATCGTGAAGCCGCAGAGCATAATCTTCAAGTACAACTAGATGCCGTAAAAAACTTAGATGGCACTGCAATTTTTATTCCCGGCAACCAAGATTGGTGGGGTGATGGCTTGAAAGATTTAAAACGTCAAGAGGATTTTATTGAAAAGGCTTTAGATAACAATGATGCTTTCCAACCAGAAAAAGGCTGTCCGTTAGAAAAAATAGATGTGACTGAAGATATTGTGATGTTGGTGATAGATACGCAGTGGTATTTGTCTAATTGGGATAAGCACCCAACCATGAATGACGAGTGTGATATTAAAACACGAACAGGATTCTTTCTGGAGATTGAGGGCGAACTCAAAAAGAACAATGAAAAGACAATTATTATTGCCATGCATCACCCGATGTTTACCAATGGCGAACACGGAGGATTTTTACCAGCCAAGAAGCAATTATTTCCATTTAATAATTACATCCCATTACCTGGAGTAGCAAGTCTTATATCGCAAGTGCGTTACCAAGGAGGTGTTTCTACCCAGGATCGTTACAGTCCGCGCTATAATCAACTAATGAAGCGATTGGCAACATTGACTGTCGACACTAAAAAAGCCATTATTGTTTCTGGTCATGAGCGTAGTCTACAATACATTGAACATGACGGCATCAAACAAATTGTCAGTGGAGCAGGCTCCAAAGCAACGCCAGTAAAACTGGGTCAAGATGGCTTATTTGCCTATGGCGGACAAGGATTTGCGGTTTTGGACGTATTGAAAGACGGTTCTTCACAGGTACGATATTTCTCAGTTGAAAATGGGGAGCCTAAAGAAGTTTTTCAGACTCAGGTTCACAAAGCCGATCCTATTTTTGATACCTCAGGCTTATCTACGACTTTTGCGCCTGAAAAAATGGCGAGTGTTTATACGAAGGAAGCCACTGCGGTTTCTTCTTCTCACCAACGCTTTTGGGGAGATCACTATCGTGAGATTTATGGAACTCAAATTAAAGTACCCGTTATTACCCTTGATACTCTCATGGGAGGCATGCGTGTAGATCGAAAAGGAGGAGGGCACCAAACCCGCTCCTTGAGATTAGTTACCAAAGACGATAAAAACTATGCTTTACGTGCCGTGAAGAAAAGTGCCGTGCAGTTTTTACAATCTGTAGTGTTTAAGGATAATTTTATACAAGATGAATTCAGGGATACATTCACCGAAGATGTAATACTTGATTTTTATACGTCCAGTCATCCCTTTGCCAGTTTGGCGATAGGAGATTTATCAGATGCTATAGGGGTGTATCATACCAATCCGCAAGTGGTTTGGATGCCTAAGCATCCTGCCTTAGGAAAGTATAACGAAACCTATGGAGACGAGCTTTATATTATTGAAGAACGACCAGATGATGGCTTTGTAGATGTTGCCTCTTTTGGAAATCCAGATGCGATCGAAAGTACTTCAGACCTATTAGAAAATTTACGCAAGGATGAAAAGTATCAATTAGATGAAGGCTCTTTTATTCGTGCCCGTTTATTTGATATGCTCTTAGGCGATTGGGACAGACATGCCGATCAATGGCGTTGGTCTCGTTTTGATAAGAGTGATGATGAGATTGTCTATCGCCCGATTCCTAGGGATCGCGATCAGGTATTTTCAAATTATGATGGCGGATTCTTAGGCTTGATTAAGACCTTAATTCCACCAGCAAAGCAGTTCCAAACCTATAGCGAGGAGCTCAAAGATATTAAGTGGATCAATATCGCAGGGATTAAATTAGATCGTGCATTATTGCCTAATTCTACGCAAGCCGATTGGCAACGGGAGGCTCAGTATATCATGGAGAATCTTTCGGATGCTGCTATTGACAAAGCCTTTGAAGCCTTACCAAAAGAAACTCAAAATACCCAATTGGATGGTGTGAAGGCAGATTTAAAAGCAAGACGTCAAACCCTAGGTGATATTGCGCAACGCTATTATGAACACCTCAATAGTTTGGTAATTCTAAAAGGAACCGACAAGGATGATCATTTTGAAATCACTAGAGAAGATGCTGGGACACGTGTTCAAATTTCGCGTATCAAAGATGGGGAGGTTCAAAAACCATTCGTCGACCGTTTGATGAGCAAGGATATTACCAAAGAAATATGGATTTACGGACTGGATGATGATGATACTTTTCGCGTAAGCGGAAAAGGAAAGAAGCCTATTTTCACCCGTATTATTGGAGGTCAAAATAACGATGTGTACACAATTGAAGATGGGCGAAAGGTGAAAATTCACGAACATAAAACCAAGCCGAATACCTATGTAAAAGCAGGTAGCGCCAATATCAAGAAGTCAAATATCTATGTACATAATACCTATGATTTTAATAAGGGAATTGTCAAAACCAATACGATTTTGCCGTCTTTAGGCGCCAATCCGGACGATGGATTTTTTATAGGTCTTCAAGATACCTATACGGTCAAAGGTTTTAAAAATGATCCATTTTACAGAAAGCATTTGTTTAAGGCTGGCTATTATTTTGCCACGCAAGGCTTTGATATGAGTTACCAAGGAAATTTCTCAAATGCCTTTGGTAAATGGGATCTCGTATTGGGCGGAAGAGCGACTAATGAGAGTTATGCCCGTAACTTTTTTGGGCTGAGTAATGAGAGTGTAAATCTTGATGATACACTTGGTCTCGATTACAACCGTGTGCGTACAGGAAATTATTCCTTTGATATTGGCGCGCAGCATGACGATACTTTTGGAAGTGTATTTCATATAAAAAGTATGATACAATTTGTAGAAGTACAGGAGAGCGCAAATCGTTTTATCACTAATGATTTTATCGCTCCTACACCTGATTATTTTGAAGGACAAACCTTTGCAGGAGTTGAAGGAGGTTATGCTTATTTGAATGCCGATAATCCAGCCAACCCAAGCACGGGAATGGACTTTAAATTAAAGGTGGGGTCTAAGGTGAACTTGGATGATACCGATAGAATTTATGGATATATACTGCCAAGTTTAGGGTTTTACAATGCGCTTACGCGAAATAAAAAGCTCGTATTAAAAACGCTTTTTCAAGGACAAGTAAATGTAGGTGACTCCTTTGAGTTTTACCAAGCGGCTGCCATTGGAGGCCGAAATGGCCTACGAGGTTATAGAAACGAACGCTTTACAGGAGAATCATCTTTTGTGGCGAGTGGAGATATTAGATATAGCTTTAACCGTATGAAAACTGGCTTACTACCTATCCAAATTGGTATTTACGGAGGAGGAGATGTAGGGCGTGTGTGGAATGACGGAGAAGACAGCGATCGTTGGCACAATGATTATGGTGGTGGATTTTGGATTAATGCGGTAGAGATGATGTCAGGACAGTTTGGTCTTTTTACAGGAGAAGATGGGATCCGGTTTGCATTTGGGATAGGCGTGAAATTGTAAGGCAGCTTGTTTGCGGTTTAGAAATTAATACATTGAAGTCGGCGAATAATCGTTTTGCTTAATCCTTGGGTCTATTTTAATCAAGGACTAATTAATTTGTATTCCCTTTATGATAAAGCCTGCGAAAAAGCATTTCCCCTCCCGACGCTTCGGGAGGGGAAATGAAATTTGGCGAGAATCCGGCTTTTAAAAGTTGTATTATTATGAGTCATTGTTAAATATTAATAATTTTTCAAAGGCAAATCCTTCGAATAAACCTTTCGCTTTGGCAATACTCACCAATAAGATTCCCGCTTTCTCGGGAAATGAATATGATCAAATTCTTTAGACGTATCCGGCAAAAATTAATTTCTGAAAAACTGCCTTCCGGACAGGGAGGCAAGTTTTCGAAGTACTTGCTGTATGCCATCGGAGAAATTATTCTTGTAGTGATTGGAATTTTAATTGCTCTTCAAATTAATAATTGGAATGAGACAAATGTAAGAGCTGGTCAAGAAAAAAAAATGTTGCAGGAGCTGTTAACAAATTTGCGCAAAGACTCTATAGATAATGCGATAAATGCACATCGGTATGAAAGAGTCGAAAAATCAGCAAGAATAATTAACAAAACGCTAGAGCAAAAAATACCTTGGCACGATTCACTTGCCAATCATTATGGAAATATTTACACCCATGGAATTGCAACCTATAATACCTCTGCCTATGATAACTTAAAATCAATAGGCTTTAATTTAATCAAAAATGATAGTATCCGGATTGCTCTCACCAATCTATATGGCATTTCATATAAACTTGTAGAAAAAACTGAAGATCAGATGTCTAAAGACAACTTTAACACAATGATAGCTCCCGTATTAACAACAAGATTAAAAATGGAAAGGTGGTTTCATGCGGTTCCTTATAACTACACCTTATTAATTGAAGATTTAATATTTCAAGAAACTGTTCGTTTTAGAGGAATTACTATGGGCTATGTAGGTAGCAATACAAGGGATGCTAATGAAAGAGTGAGTAATTTAATTAGAATGATTGAAAAGGAATTAAAAAATAAATAACGAAAGCACAACAAAGCACTGAGGTTATATCCACGTCTCCTACAATAAATGCTATGCTGAGCTTGTCGATGTACTCAGGACAGTTTTTAAGCTTATCTCACCCCATTGTCATCATACAATCTTCATGCTTATACTACAGCAAAAGCCAACTAAAAAGCTTGCTGTGTATAATAATATTTTAAAAGGACTCCGCCAATTCCCATTGCCTGTCTAGAAGCTTCGATTTAGAAGCATAAGACCAAATTCCAAATTCCAAATTCCAAATTCCAAACACCAAAGACTAACAACCAAAGACTAAAGACCAACAACTAACAACCAACAACTAATTACATTTTAAAGTGGTATATCCCCTTTTTTTTACGTAAACCCGTAAAAATCTTGGGGTAGATACCCCTATTTTAGGTCCATATTTGGTGGAGAAGTAGATTGTTGGGATATTGTAGGGGAGAACGACAACAAGTGTTTACAAACGACAGGAATTAATTGTAGTCGTTTGTAAGTAATTGTTCTTGGAAACTATATAAAAAGGAAATAACTACAATTGTGTTTATACAGTTGTT
>CAXBCS010000049.1:0-26776 GCA_963974305.1 uncultured bacterium | reverse complement strand
AAGCCCTCGGACTGAGGGCTTATTATTGCGGTCTGGACGGGACTCGAACCCGCGACCCCCTGCGTGACAGGCAGATATTCTAACCAGCTGAACTACCAGACCGTTGCGCTGTTGCGGGTGCAAATATACACGCTCTTTTTCGTTGTGCAAACCTTTTTTTGAAATATTTACACAAATTTTTGTCGCTCCACCAAAAATGTTGTCAAAATAGGAGCAAAGCCTTTCTCAATCACTGCTGGCACATACTTTATACGGTACTGAGCACAACGTAGTTGCAGGTTTTTAAAGTAGGTTTCTACCGATGCTTTGTAAATATCTCGAATAGAATCGGCGTATAAATTAATATGCTCTCCAGTCTCAACATCTACAAAACGACGCGGACTATTACTAAATTCAAAGTTGTATTCTTTCTCAGAACTATAAGTATGGAACAAAACCACCTCGTGTTTGTTGTATTTTAAATGTTGTAGGGCCTCAAACAACTCCTCTTGCTCTACATCACTTTGAAACATATCTGAAAATAAAAAGACCAATGATCGGCGTTTTAGCTTTTCGGCGATGAGGTGAAGGTGTTTATAGGTGGCTGTGGTTTTTTCCGCTTTCGCGAAAGCGGGATCTAACAATCCATTGAGTTGATCTAACAACATATGATGGTGTCGATCACTCCCTTTCTCCCCAGTGTAAAATTCGTAATCATCACTGTAAATACTCATTCCCACAGCATCTCGCTGCTTTTTCATGAGATTCATGATAGCAGCACTCGCCAAAGCAGCAAAACTGATCTTGTTCAAATCAGTAACTCCGTAATCCTTTACAGGCGGATAGTGCATCGAACTACTATTGTCTATGATAAGATGACAGCGTAAATTGGTTTCTTCTTCATAGCGCTTTGTATAAAGTCTGTCTGTACGTGCATAAAGCTTCCAGTCGATGTGCTTAGTGCTTTCTCCAGCGTTGTAAACCTTATGCTCGGCAAACTCGGCCGAAAAGCCATGAAACGGACTCTTATGCATCCCCGAAATAAAGCCTTCCACGACCTGTCGTGCTAAAAGTTCCAGATTCCCGAAACCAGCGGTTTTATTTAATTGGGATTGAATGTCCATGAAGGCAAAAAAAATAATAATTAATAGTGAAACCTGGAGGTCTCGAAATTACTGCAAACGGATTACATAAAAGTTATTTGAAGAGGCTTCGACAGGCTCAGCCTGACATAATTCTTAACCTTTAAAAACGCCGTCTACAATACCGTATTCTATGGACTCATCGGCACCCATCCAGTGATCTCTTTGAAAATCCTTCATGATTTTCTCAAAAGTCTGACCACAGTTATCGGCCAAAATCTGCGCACTTAATTCTTTCGTTTTCACGATTTCTTGTGCCGTGATTTCAATATCACTCGCTTGTCCGCGTGCACCTCCTGAAGGTTGGTGAATCATAACACGTGCATGTGGCTGAATAAAACGTTTTCCTTTTTCTCCTGCAGAAAGTAGGAGAGAACCCATACTTGCCGCCAATCCAGTACAAATCGTTGAAACAGGACTCTTGATCATCTTGATGGTATCATACATCGAAAATCCAGCAGTCACATAACCACCTGGGCTATTGATGAAAAATTGAATTTCATCATTATTGATCGATTCTAGATAGAGCAATCTATCAACTACATGTTTAGCACTTTTATCATCTACCTGCCCCCAAAGAAAGATTCTTCTGTCGGCGAGGAGTTGGTTATCAATTGCGTCTTGTACTTTGCTTTTCTTTTCCATAGGTAATGCCCATGTGGGCGTATCTTTTTAATTTTCGCGAAGGCGAAAATCTCATAAATATTCAACAACTCATCCGGACTTGTAGGTGTATGCATTGACTGTAATTTCGCCTTGGCAAACCAATAAATCCATAATCTTTAAAAATAAAAAAGGTTTGGCACTACACCAAACCTTTTTCAGTTTCTTAAACAATTGACTATAATAACCCGTCAATCGCTTCTGTATATACATTTTTAGGAGCAACGCCAACCTGACGGCCAACAACCTCTCCGTTTTTGAACATCAAAACCGTTGGGATATTACGTACACCAAACTTTGCAGCAAATTCTTGATTTGCATCTACATCTACTTTTCCTACTATTGCTTTCCCTTCGTACTCACCTGAAATCTCTTCGATTACGGGTCCTACCATACGACAAGGTCCACACCAAGCTGCCCAAAAGTCAACTAATACTGGTATTTCGCTTTTTAATACTGTTTCTTCAAAGGTTGCATCTGTGATCTCTAATGCCATAATTTTATAATTTAAAATTGTAATTCTGTTATTAATACAAAGTTAGTCAAATATTTTGCCAAAGCTTACAACCGCTATATCAACTTTGATTATGACAGTATTTGCTGACACAATGACCATATTTTGGGCACGTCCCTCATGCTTCGGGTCGGGCTTTCACTACTCGCTTCCTACGGAGAGCTCAAACAGGCCGTTCTATCCCTCGTGCGGAAATACCAATCCTCAAGTTCCAAGTTCCAAAACTCAAAACTCAAAACTCAAAACTCAACTTCCAACTTCCAAGTTCCAAGTTCCAAGTTCCAACTTCCAAGCTCCAAGTTCCAAGCTCCAAATTCCAAATTTCAAATTTCAAAAATAGAACTCGCTAATTTCCCCATCCCTAAAGGGAGTGGAAATTAGCTTAATGTAGAAAAAATTATCCTTTTTAGGGGACGGCCTTCGGCAAAAGCCTATGGTGTCGAACCGAGGGGAATAGCTTTTTCGCGGTGCTTGCCAATAGCGTGTAAATCCTGCGTCGAAAGGGAGATGCCCAAAGGGCGGAGGGATGTTTTTAATCAAATTCCAAGCTCCAAATTCCAAAAATCAAATCTCAAAGAATTTGATTATAATTAAAAGATGAATGTCGTTCGAAAATCGTTAATCTCCAATCGTTGATCTCCAATCATATTCTACCTTCTATTCCCCAATACCTTCATGGCAAAATATAGCAAGGTTGCCAAGGAACCTATAGCAGCTACTAAATAGGTGCGAGCAGCCCATTTCAAAGCGTCTTTAGAGCCAGCATGTTCTTCTGGAGTCACCATATTTTCTTCTTCTAACCAAGCAAGCGCTCGATTACTGGCATCGTATTCTACTGGTAAAGTGATAAAACTAAAGAGGGTTTGCATTGCATATAGTCCTAACCCTATAAGAGCGACAGTTCCTCCAATAGAGGTGGTTGCCATCAACATCAAACCACCCATAATAACCCACTGGGACATTTTGGAAGAGATAGTGACAACAGGAACCAATTTAGAACGCATGGTGAGCCAATTATAAGCCGTAGCATGTTGCACTGCATGTCCGCATTCATGTGCAGCCACCGCCGCCGAAGCAGCGTTACGTTCATTATAAACGACTTCACTCAAATTAACCGTTTTATCTCGTGGATTATAATGGTCTGTGAGTTTGCCTTGTACAGATATTACCTTTACATCTCTAATGCCATTATCTGCTAGCATCTTTTCGGCGATTTCTTTTCCAGACATCCCGTTTTGCAAACGCACCTTAGAGTAAAAGTCGAACTTAATTTTGAGTTTATTGCTCACTAAGCCACTTATAGCGGCTATAAGCACTCCTATGATGGTATATCCCAAATATCCTCCTAACATAGCGTCTGTTTTTGATTTGTTTAAAGTTACAAAGTATTTTGAAATTGAGAATAGTAGGAGATCAGAAAGCGCACCTACTTTTTACCGTATTTCAGCTTAAAATAGATAAGCAAGAAACAAGAGACGATCGTAATTCCATTGCCTAGTAGTAGGGAAAGGCTATTGATATACAAGCCGTAAATAAACCACAAAACAATACCCACAAAAAACAACAAGAACATAGGTAAGGATAGGCTTGATACATCCTTTGTTTTCCACGTCTTATACACCTGTGGTAAAAATGCTGCCGTTGTAAGTGTGGCAGCTATGAGACCAAGGATTTCTATGTTGTTTATTTCGGTCATTTGGTTAGTATTACTTCATTTTAAGCTTACAGGAAGCACTTCGACAGGCTCAGTGTGACAAAAATTACCCCACAATATTTACAATCTTTCCAGGTACTATGATTACCTTTTTAGGGGTGCGTCCATCTAAGTACATAATTGTTTTTTCGTGTGCCATTACCGTTTCTTCAATTTGATCTTTGGTCATGTCCAAAGGCAATTCCAAAGTAAATTTCATTTTCCCGTTAAAGGATATCGGATAATTCTTAGCGCTTTCTACCAAGTGTTTTGGCTCAAACACTGGGAATGCCGCCGTGGCGATTGAGGTGTTATGTCCGAGTTTTGACCAAAGCTCTTCTGCGATATGCGGCGCATAAGGAGATATTAATATAGCCAAAGGCTCCAAGATCTCCTTAGAAGTACATTTCTGTGCCGCTAGCTCATTCCCAGCGATCATAAAGGTCGAAACAGAGGTGTTAAAACTAAAATTCTCAATGTCTTCCTCCACCTTCTTGATAGTCTTGTGCAAGGTCTTTAAGTTGTCTTTAGTAGGCTCAGTATCTGTAACTGTAAAAGCTTCCTCGGCCCCAGTGTGATACAGTTTCCAAAATTTCTTCAAGAAGTTATGTACCCCAGTAATTCCTGCAGTATTCCAAGGTTTGGCTTGCTCCAATGGCCCTAAGAACATTTCGTACATACGTAAAGTATCTGCTCCATATTGCGCACAAATCTCATCTGGATTTACTACGTTATACTTGGATTTGGACATTTTTTCTACTTCGCGTCCTACCTTATAAACTCCGTTTTCTAATACAAACTCGGCATCTTTAAATTCTTCACGCCAGTTTTTAAAAGCGGCTACATCTAATTCTTCAGATGCGTTCACTAGAGATACATCTGCGTGAATAGGCTGAACATTCTTACCTTCTATCAAACCATGAGAGAGAAAGGTATTTGTGCCATCTTCACGATATACAAACGCACTCGTTCCCAGAATCATCCCTTGATTGATCATCTTTTGGAAAGGTTCTTCGATGCTTACAAAGCCACGATCTTTCATGAATTTTACCCAGAAACGAGAGTATAATAGGTGTCCTGTTCCGTGTTCTGATCCTCCAATGTATAAATCGACATTGCCCCAATAATCTAAAGCTTCTTTAGAAGCAAAGACTTCATCACGCTTCGACTTCTCCATATATCTAAAGAAGTACCAACTACTTCCTGCCCAACCTGGCATGGTGTTGAGTTCGATCCCCCAAACCCCCGGAGGGGGATTATTCGGATCTTCAACGGAGACAACTTCATTTATATTGGTATCCCAATGCCATTTATCGGCGCGGCCTAATGGTGGTTCGCCTTCTTCGGTAGGTAAATATTTTTCTACTTCGGGTAATTCAATAGGTAAATGTTCTGTAGGGATCATCTGTGGCATTCCGTCTACATAATATACAGGGAATGGCTCTCCCCAATAGCGCTGGCGGCTAAAAACAGCATCCCGCAAGCGGTAATTTGTTTTACCCGTACCTGCATTGATTTTTTCCAATTCATAGATCGCAAGTTTTACTGCTTTCTTATACTTTAAACCGTTTAAGAAATCAGAATTTGCAATCACAGTTCCTTCTTTATCGGCATGAGCTTCTTCAGAAATATCTACGCCTTCAAAGACATTAGGAATGTCAATATTAAAATGCTTAGCAAAGTCATAATCACGTTGATCTCCACATGGAACAGACATTACAGCACCAGTCCCATAGCCAGCTAATACATAATCACCAATCCAAATAGGAATAGGCTCCTTGCTAAAAGGGTGTTCGGCATAGGCGCCTGTAAAAGCTCCAGAGATGGTCTTTACATCTGCCATACGGTCGCGCTCGCTGCGTTTTGCAGTGACTGCGATATAGTTTTCTACAGCTTCTTTTTGTTCTGCTGTAGTGATCTCATTTATTAGATCTAACTCTGGTGCAAGCGTCATAAAGGACACACCAAAAATAGTGTCAGGTCTTGTCGTAAAAACTTCTATATTTTTATCGTGACCTATTATTTTGAATTTTACTTGGGCTCCTATGGATTTTCCAATCCAATTACGCTGCGTTTCTTTGATAGATTCACTCCAATCTATCCCTTCCAAACCTTGTAATAGGCGTTCGGCATAGGCAGAAATACGCATTGACCATTGGGTCATTTTTTTACGTACCACTGGATGACCACCACGTTCAGAAACGCCATTGACGATTTCATCATTGGCTAATACTGTTCCTAAAGCTGGACACCAGTTAACTTCGGTTTCGGCCAAATAGGTCAATCGGTATTGCAACAAAATTGCTTGCTGGTCTTTACTAGAAAATGCATTCCATTGCTCTGATGTAAACAGGTCTATATCTTCATCACATACTGCGTTGATGTTAGCATTTCCCGCTTTCGCGAAAGCGGAAACTAGAGAATCAATATGCTCGGCCTTCTGGGTATCATTATTAAACCATGAGTTGAATAGTTCAATAAAAATCCACTGTGTCCATTTGTAATACTCAGGACTTGACGTACGAACCTCTCGGCTCCAGTCAAAAGAAAATCCAATTTTATCAAGTTGGTTACGGTAACCCGCAATCACTGTTCCCTGATTATCGATCCCTCCTTCTATATTGACCTTTGTAGTCACAGCTGGATGTTGGCCCGTTTGAATTGCGTATTGCTCTGCTGGCAAACCAAAAGAATCATAACCTTGTGGATGCAAGACATTAAAACCTTGATGCCGCTTATAACGCGCATAAATATCACTCGCGATGTATCCTAATGGGTGCCCAACGTGTAACCCAGCTCCCGAAGGGTAAGGGAACATGTCAAGGACGTAATATTTAGGTTTGTCACTATTTTCACTTGCGTGAAAAGTGCCGTTTGTTGCCCAATACTTTTGCCATTTGGCTTCAATCTCGTTGAAATGATATTTCATAGTCAGCTTTGTATGCAATGAATGTGTAGAAATGCATCTTTGCGAAAAGCAAAAACACAGCTCATTTTAAGCCGCCAAATTTACAATTAATTAGAGAGTTGACCGCGATTTAGCGGTGTTTATTCCTTGCTGCGTGCTCGACGCTCTTGAGGAAGCAGGAGTTCGTAAATGAGTTCGTTTACAGGCGTAGGAATTCCTAAATTTTTTCCTTCCTGAACGATATATCCATTAAAATTATCGAGCTCAGATGGCTTTCCATCCATGATATCTCGTTGCGTAGATGCGGTAGTGCCATAGGCTTGTCTATGAAGTGCTGCAAAGGCATTTTCGATAGTTTCTGAGGGGAGTAAAATTCCTTTGGCTTTAGCAATAGCTTGCACTTCCTGAGCGGTTTTGAGAATGAGATCCAAGATGTATGGACGCTCTCGCATTTCTCCGATGGTGGCTCGAGTCAAACCTCCAATGCCGCTGATCATGCTAATGAATAGAAATTTTTGCCAAATGGCAACTTGAATATTATCAGGAATCCCAGCATTAATACCAGCCTGCTGAAAGATGTGTAAGATATCTTGCGTTCGCTTAGAAGATTTATTGTCGCTTTCCCCAAAAAGGAGGGAAGGTGCGACATCTGGATTTGAGATCACACCAGGGCCAGCAACAAAACTAATCATACGGCAGAGTCCGCTTAGGACCTGCTTAGCAGGAATAACCTCACAAAGTTTTTCGGCATTATTGGCACCATTTTGTAAGGGAAGAAAGATTGTATCTGCATCGGTATAAGGAAGTAAAGCGGTAGCTGCGTCCTGTAATTGCCATGATTTGACGCCAAAAATGACAAGATCTGGGATTTCGATTTGTGAAAGATCATCGGTCGCTAAATGCGGATTGGTGGTGAAATCTCCAGTCACACTTTGTATTGTAAGTCCGTTTTCTTGAACGGCTTTGAGGTGGGCACCTCTAGCTATCATGGTTACTTGATGTTCTGTTTGGGCGAGCTTACCTCCAAAATAGCCTCCTACGCCCCCGATACCATAGATTAAAATCTTCATACTTTTTTATATACCTATAAAAATACGCAATGGTATTTTGCGTTTAACTTCAAAGTCAATATTTGTGCTATTTTTACTAAAAATAAATTTCGATGAGTAGTTCTTTTGAAAAGTACCAAAAACGCAAGCTAATATCTTCCTACTTCTCTGTGGTTGTGAGTATTGGACTCGTTCTTTTCTTGTTGGGATTACTAGGGATGTTGGTTTTAAATACCAAAAAAGTCGCCGATTACTTTAAAGAAAATGTGCCTGTGGGGATTTATTTTAAGGATACGGCCAAAGATGTTGAGATGAAGCAGCTGGAAAAAAGCCTCGCTTTAGCCGATTATACCAAAACTATCCAATTTGTTTCTAAAGAAGAAGCCGCCGAACAACACAGTGCCGAATTAGGTGAGAATTTTGTTGAAACTGTAGGCGAAAACCCCTTGATGAACAGCATTGACCTGAACCTCAAAGCCGATTTTGTCTCTGCCGAAAAGGTGGAGGAGATTGCCGCTGAGATTTCGGCTAAGAACTTTGTAGAGGAAGTTACCTATAGCAAACCCTTAATAAATTTATTGAATGATAATATCAAAAAGATAAGTTTGTGGGTCTTGATTATTAGTTCGGTTTTCACATTTATTGCGGTGTTATTAATTAATAGCTCGATCCGATTGTCGGTTTATTCCAAGCGATTTATTATCAAAACCATGCAAATGGTGGGAGCGACTAAGCGATTTATTCGTCGCCCGTTTATTTGGAAAAGTATCAAACTAGGAATGATTGGGGCATTAATTGCTATGGCGGGAATGGCTGCAGTCTTATATTATATTAATAAAACTTTTCCGCAGCTAAGTTTGTTAGAAGATAAACTGGTGCTGGGCGGATTGTTTGCTTTAATATTTGTGCTAGGAATATTAATTTCTTGGTTTAGTACGTTCCTAGCTACACAACGGTTCTTAAACTTAAGAACAGACGAGCTGTATTATTGATACAGGTTGGGGATTAAAAAAGAATAAAACAAAAGGGTAAATTTACAGTTGCTATTTAGCAGCCTGATTATAGACTATTTGAAATGGGAGAACAAAAACGGAAAGAAGAAACAAAGCAAGTCACCGAATTCATTTTTGGGAAGAAGAACTATATGTGGATGATGATAGGTCTCGGAGTAATTGCTCTTGGTTTTATTTTGATGTCTGGTGGAGGTAGTGATGACCCAGAGGTTTTTAATCCTGAAATTTATTCTTGGCGCCGCATTAGACTGGCACCTGCTGTGATCCTGATTGGATTCGGTATCGAGGTCTATGCCATTCTCTTGAATCCGAATAAAGGCAAGTAGCCTCTTGTTACCTTCTTATAGCCAACTATCTTTGCGACTATGAACAACTTTGACGCCCTTATACTTGGAATTATCCAAGGCCTCACCGAATTTTTACCTGTTTCCTCCAGTGGTCACCTTGAAATAGGGAAGGCTATATTAGGAGATACCTCTGTTCCTGAGGAGAGTCTGATGTTTACTGTAGTGGTTCATTTTGCGACTGCCCTGAGTACTATTGTTGTTTTTAGAAAAGACATTATTGAAATAATAAAAGGCTTATTTTCCATCAAATGGAATGAAGAAACACAATTTTCGGCGAAGATTGTGCTGTCTATGATTCCAGCAGTGATTATCGGCTTGTTTTTTGAAGAAGAACTAGAAGCCTTATTTGGCGGAAATCTTCTATTGGTAGGCTGTATGCTTATCGTAACCGCTGCCTTATTGTGGATGGCTGATAAAGCCAAGGACACTCAAAAGAAAGTAACTTTTTTCAATGCCTTTATTATTGGAATTTCTCAAGCCGTAGCGATGATACCTGGAATTTCACGAAGTGGCGCGACCATATCAACCTCAGTTTTGCTAGGAAATGATAAGAGTAAAGCCGCTCGTTTTTCATTCTTAATGGTGATTCCGCTTATTCTCGGGAAGATTGCTAAAGACCTAATGGATGGAGCGCTAAGTTCAGAGACAGGAAATGTTTCCGTCCTAGTTATTGGGTTTCTTGCTGCTTTTGTCGCAGGATTGATTGCCTGTACTTGGATGATTAAACTTGTCAAACAAAGCAAGCTGTCTTGGTTTGCGATTTACTGCTTAATTGTAGGAATGATCGCCATAGGATTTACTTTATACACCCGCTAGCATGTTGACAGATCAAGATTATAAGGACGGACAAGTATTACTTTTTGACAAGCCATTAGAATGGAGCTCTTTTCAATTGGTAAACAAGGTGCGTTGGTTAATTCGTTCGAATCTAAACATCAAAAAGATTAAGGTCGGTCATGCCGGCACTTTAGATCCTTTAGCGACTGGATTGATGATCATTTGTACTGGAAAATTTACGAAGAGGATCAATGAATTTATGGGGCAGGAAAAGGAGTATACGGGTACATTTACTCTTGGTGGAACGACTCCTTCCTACGATTTAGAAACCGAAATAGACGAAACTTTTTCGATTGAGCACATTACAGAGGAGGCTATTTACGCTTTCGCGAAAGCAAACACGAGAACCATTCAACAACGGCCCCCTGTTTTTTCAGCTTTGAAGAAGGACGGAAAAAGACTGTATGAATATGCTAGAGCTGGCGAAGAAGTAGACATTCCATTACGAGAAACTGTCATTCACAGTTTTGAAATTACACGTATCGCCTTGCCTGAGGTAGATTTTAAAGTATCCTGTAGTAAGGGAACTTATATTCGTTCTTTAGCTTATGATTTTGGAAAAGGATTGGAGAGTGGAGCACATTTGACAGCCCTTCGGAGAACCAAAATAGGGGAATATAGCGTAGATAGTGCAACCACAGTTGAGGCCTTTGTAAAGGCCTTTGAAGATGCGAAAGACTGTTAATCGTACAATATAAACTAGAAATTTTGGTTATTTTAGGCCAATTATGAAGTTGAGTCCCCAAGATAAAGCCTTATTCATCACCTTTGGAGGTGCCAGTTTTTTAATACTGGTATTCTTCTTTTTAGGTGTAAAACCCTATCAGGATAAAATTCCTGAAGAGTTTTTTGAGATCCCGGTACTCGCCGAAGCTTTAGAGCCAGAACCTGAGATCCCTGAAAACAATAAAGAAGCTTCGTCCCAGCCTCAGTCGGTGACACATCAAGCGTATAATAGTCGAGCCTTACGAACAGAAACAAAGCAATTTTTTGAAGACGAAGATGATATTCGTAAAGCTATCGAAGAACAGCAACTAACAAGTGTCGAATCTTTGAATGCAGAAAACGAGGCTTTGTTGAAAGAACATCAAAAAGAGCGGGAATTGGCATTAGCCAAGAAGCGAGAAGAACTTAAAGCCATAATTGAAGCTCGGGAGCAAGCTAGAAATCAGAAAAAAGGAAACCGCCTGAGTACCGTCTCCTATGATTTGGAGGGCCGAACTGCTGTACGAATTCCTAATCCGGTTTATACCTGTGATGCTCGTGGCGTCATTATTATTGATATCACCGTAAACGAAAACGGAAGTATCACCGACATGGAGTATAATAAAAAAGCATCCACTTCTTCAAATGGATGCCTTATTGATCAAGCGCTAGAATATGTGGGAAGCGCGTATTTTGATGATGCACAAATTCCTGAACAGCAAGGTACCATCACCTTTAATTTTCAAGAATAAATAGTCTTGTTATAATAATTCTAGAAGGTCTTCTGCGATATTTTGCCCCTTGTCTTTGGTGTACCAGAGCTGTAAATCTTGTTTAAATTCGGCTGTTAGACCTCCATGTTTTTCTTTGTAATCGTTGACCATTTTTGTAGCCTCAGTTGGTCGAGGTCCCCAATCACCAATCACTGTATGCGTTTTATTGTCGACAGCGATTAATTTTGGAATCGACCGACTTCCATTGTATAAGAATTGATCCATCACTTCGGGATGTTCATCGCGTAGTATCACCTTTACCGTAATACCTTCATTGAGCCCGGCTATTTTCTGCATCATTGGCATGCTTTGGGCAGCGTCACCGCACCAGGTCTCTGTAAGGACGAGCCAGGTGACATCGCCATCAAAGTTTTTAATAGTTGCGGCAGCTGTTTCGCTTAATTTAAGTGTTTTGTCTAACCGCTTCATGCGGCGTTGATTGAGCATGGTATAGTTAGTCAAAGCTTCTGATTGCTCAGGGCCTGAACTACTTTCATTTGTAGCGTGAGTGTCAATATAATTTCTATAAGATTCGTAGGTCATTGCTTGTTGTAAAGCTGCACTTACGAGTTGGTCTGTTGTTTGTTGTTCCATAGTTTGCATGTCGCATCTGTCGATGCACTTTTAGCAAACTTACAGAAAAGTAAAACGCCGTAAAAGAATATAAATCAACTCTACAAATCGGATGAATTCTTAATTTTTTAAATGAAATGAGTGGGTTTCTGTATCTTTAAAAACCTTGATGTTTGATTTAAAAAAATGACAATGACGAAACATAAATGCGGTTGGTGTGTGGGAGATTCTTTATACGAAGCCTATCATGATGAAGAGTGGGGGATGCCACTGAGAGATGAAGATGCGCTCTTTGAATTTCTAGTCCTTGAAACCTTTCAGGCGGGTTTGAGTTGGATCACTATTTTGCGTAAGCGAGAAAATTTTCGAAAGGCTTTTGACAACTTTGATTATAAAAAAATCGCAAAGTATAAGGAAGATAAAATTCAGGCATTGCTTCAAGATGCAGGGATTATTCGTAATAAATTAAAGGTGCGTGGGACAGTTACCAACGCTCAGTTATTCATGGATATCCAAAAGGAACACGGGAGCTTTTCTAAATATTTATGGAGTTTTGTAGATGATACGCCAATCCAAAATAGCTTGGCAAATTATAAAGATGCCCCAGCCAATACTCCTCTAAGTGATACGATCTCTAAGGCTCTGAAAAAGAAAGGCTTTAAGTTTGTAGGATCAACGGTTATTTATGCTACGATGCAAGCCACAGGGATGGTAAACGATCATGAAGTGGGTTGTTTTCGGTACAAGGAAGTGCAATAGTAGGGAAGGATTATTCGAGGTACTTTAAAAACTCTTTTCTAGGAATTTCATAGGCACCTAAACTTTCCAAGTGATCGGTATGCATTTGGCAGTCGATGAGGTGATATTTTTCTTCTTGTAGCTTACGCGAAATTGCTATAAATCCCACTTTACTCGCATTTGACACTTCGGAGAACATACTCTCACCACAGAAAACACCTTTCTTTTTAAGATCTACACCATACAGTCCGCCCACCAGCTTTTGATCTTGCCAAACTTCTACAGAAACGGCATGGCCTAATGAATGTAACTGTACGTAGGCTTCTATCATGTCATTAGTAATCCAAGTATCTGGTTGGCCATCGCGTTTTATTTGTTGACACTTCATAATTACTTCTTTAAAATTTTGATTAAAAGTGACCTGAAATTTGTCATCCCTAAGGATTTTACGCATGGATTTAGAGACATGTACTTCTTCTGGTTTCACCACCATACGTGGGTCTGGTGTCCACCATAATACAGGTTCACCTTCGCTAAACCACGGGAAAATTCCAGAGTTGTATGCCAGTAATAACCAATCGGGATTAAGTGTACCACCTATGAGTAAAAGGCCTTCTGCGTTTGCCAACTCATGCTTGGGAAACCAAGGGCCATGATTCCAGGGGTGGTCTTTTGGGAGGTCAAACATGCTAGAGGATTTAAAGTTTGGCTTCTATGCGTTTTAGGGTATTCCAATTGCGGGTGGTGATATCCTTGCCGTAGGTTTTTTCTAGAGCCCCCATCGCTTTTGGGGTATTGGTTACGGCCAGATCCAAAACGCTGACAATAGTTTTTTGATGTACTTGGAGTATTGTAAACGATTTATCTTCGCTGGTCCATGGAATTTCCACTTCCGAGGCAGTGTCATCTTTTAAAAAAGAGATATAACAACGAATATCCTTTGTTATGTTGATATTCTTGAAGGGATCGCTAGCAAGGAGTTGCATAAGCATTTCGGTAGAGCGTATTCTGGTAGGAATTGGAAAGCCAAAGTTCTTTTCTAAGGCTTTTGATATTGTGGTTTCTAGAAGATCTTGGTCTGTCGCTTCTGTTTGAAATATAACATTTCCAGAATTGAGAAGGGTGGTAATATTCTCAAATTTTGCACCTGTATTTCCCGAAAGGCTAGCAAAAGTCTTTTTAAGATCTGCCATGGGCACTTTGTGGTGTCCTCCCACATTAATACCTCTTAAAAAGGCTACATATGTTTTTGAGTTTGCGATGATAGAAGGCTATTAGTTATTCTAATATAAAGGTAGGGCAAAGGACTCTGACTCAAGCTTGTTTAAAATAAAAAACCCGTAATTCAGAGAATTACGGGTTTTGATATGCAATACGAATCGATTTAGAATGGTAAATCGTCGTGATCGTCTGTGTTGAGGTTTGTAGCAGGCTCAAAAGCATCTGCTGGTGGCATAGGAGGCATTGGTGCTCCTTGTGGTGCCGCTGCTTGTAAAGTTTCAATTCTCCACCCTTGAATACTGTTAAAGTATTTAGTAACGCCTTGAGGATCTACCCACTCACGCCCTCTAAGGTTGATACTGATTTTTACAGGCTGACCTACCTGAAAATTGTTTAATAAGTCTACTTTATCTTGTACAAACTCCACCATAATATGTTGTGGATATTGCTCTTCTGTAGTGACTACAATTTCACGTTTTCTAAAACCGTTGCTGCCGAAACTTTGTGTTTCGCCTATCATTTTTACTTTTCCTTGTACTTCCATCATCTAAATTTTTGAAGAGTATAAATGTATTGAATTATTCTTGTTGGGCAAGCAGTACTTTCCACGCGTTATCCACATTTTTTGCACCTAAAAATTCTTGCGCTTTTTTGTGTATTTGTAGGGTGTCGGCGGTGCTTAAGAGACTTCTAATGGCAATGTTTTCGTTAACAAAATCTTGAACTTCGCTTTTTGTGGGCAGCTGTTCGACATTTCCAAGCATTCCAAGATCATTTCCTGTGAGTACCGAACTCAGTTTTATGGCATCTGGAATTTGATCTATACCAATCCCTGTTTGTGCAACAGGTTTGGGCACCTCAAAAAGCCCTTGGTTGGCACGGCTGTACCAATTTCCACCCATTCGGGCAACTTGGTCCATTTTCATTGGGTCAATACCTCCTTTGTCGTCCAAGATTGCAGGGTCTATATGGATACGAAGTATTTCACAGATCACTAGATTACCCGCGCCTCCTTGATCTCCCAAAGCTTTTACTTCAATAACCTTACATTCAAATTGTACAGGTGATTCTGCTACACGTGGTGGTTTTACTGTATCAGAAGGGAGTTCTGTTAAGCCTGACTTTGTAAACTCATTAATCCCTTTCGCGTAAGCGGTACTCGCCAATGACATTTGTTGTACCATCTTATAATCCACCATATTGATTACCGTTTCTGGCACCTCTAGTACATTGTCCAAAGTGTGTTTGGTGCTATTGTCACGACCAGAGCGAGAAGGTGAAAACACTAAAATTGGTGGATTGGCTCCAAACACATTAAAGAAACTAAAAGGCGCTAGGTTCACACGTCCATCGGCATCGACCGTACTTGCAAAAGCAATAGGTCTCGGGCCAACGGCACCCGTGAGGAGGCCAAACAATTTAGGAATAGGAAGTTTTTTGGGGTCTATAGTTTGCACTGGACGTATATTTTACACAAAGGTAGTAAAGAATTACTGTTAGAAAGATGTAACGATAGCTTGAATGGTTGGTTAGCAATATGGATCTCTTTTGCTCGTTGTATGTTCTCTTATTGAAAAGGAGTATATTTATTTTAAATATTGACATTTATGAATTTCAACGCTTCTCCACAATTTGCGAGATGGTTTATTATTATTTCTTCCCTCATCATCACAACCTTGATATTGTGGAACGTTTCTTTGTTTTTTGATCAACTCAAAGAGGCAGAACGCTCTAAAATGGAAGTCTATGGAGCAGCAGTCCGCGCGGTGGAGGAAACCGTTGATATCGTTCCTCGAAAGTCCAATCGTGATGCGAAAGCCTTGGAAAGGTCCTTGTCTGGATTATACCTCAAAGTAATTCTCGCAAATACAACGATTCCAACAATTAAATACAATCTAGAAACGGAGACTTACGCTCCTAATAATATAAAAAAATCAGATAAGCTGAGTCAAGCGCAACTTGCAGCTATGGCTAAGGATTTTGAGCTTATAAATGATCCGATTCCTATTGCTCCAGGCGGAAAGGTTGATGATATCCTTTATTACGGCAACTCGCCGGTTATTAGTCAGCTCAAGTATTTTCCAATTGCATTAATGGTGATTGTGATTTTGTTTGTCGCAGTGATTTATTTCTATTATTTGACATCTAAAGCTTCTTCCCAAAACCTATTATGGGCAGGAATGGCTAAAGAAACTGCACATCAAATTGGAACGCCCTTGTCGTCTTTAGTAGGGTGGACAGAAATTCTAAAAACAGAAAATGTAGACCCGAGTTATATAGAGGAAATGACTAAGGATATTGATCGCTTAGAAATGATTACGGAGCGTTTTAGTAAGATTGGATCTGTTCCAGTATTAAAAGAGAGTGATTTGATTGCAGAGACTAAGATTGCCTACGATTACTTGTCTAAAAGAAGCTCTAAGCATATTAATTTCAGTATTGATATTCCACAAGGAGAACTCCCTGTGATGCTCAATGAGCAACTTTTTGGTTGGACCATTGAAAACTTGGTAAAAAATGCGATTGATGCGATGAAGGGGAAAGGAGATTTGAAGCTTACTATTACCCGTGATTCTCGTTTTGCTAAGGTGTTGATTTCAGATACGGGGAAAGGAATTCCTAAAAAGAAATTTAGTGCCATTTTTGAACCTGGATTTACAACAAAGCGAAGAGGATGGGGACTTGGACTTTCTTTGGCCAAACGCATCATAGACGAGTATCATGGAGGACATATAAAAGTGCTTAAAAGTGAAATTGGTCAAGGAACAACTATGCAGATCTCTTTAAAGTTAATACCGTAACAGTCCGAACCTCTGTTGTTTTGTGAAATAAAATTGAATTTGTATGCATGCAATTTTGGAGGTGATTTAAGCGTTCTATGTGCATGCCAAAAACGCTTCAACGCTTCTACCAAGCACAATTACGCAATAACTGTCCAGAATGTTATAGTACCGATGGTTTGTCTTTAGAATTCCATCAGGAATGGAATGAAAATCGATGGATTAAGCAAACGACGCATCATGTAAAAGAGGTCTTGCATTGTGATCATTGTAAGGCAGATATATTTCCAGTGAATTGGACCGAAGACATTGAGCGCGTTTATCAATACCACTTGAAATTAGCCGAAAAACCGAAGCAATTTAAGTTGAAGAATACTTCTTGGGGCTTGATAATTTTGGGTGTTCTTATTATTGGGGCATTGATATTTGCCTATATGTATTACAGATAAGATTGTATTTTCTCAATCAGAATTTTGAAATCTTCCGAGTTTAATGACACCTTTTTCTCAAAGCGAATATCGTCCATATTGTGTAGCGGAATTAAATGCACATGCACGTGTGGTACTTCTAAACCAATAACAGAAATACCAATGCGCTTGCATGGAACAGCCTTTTCTAAAGCGATGGCTACTTTGCGGGAAAAGGACATTAAATCAAGGTATTCACTTTCTGAAAGGTCAAAAATTTTATTGACCTCTTTTTTGGGAATACAAAGGGTGTGGCCTGTGGTATTGGGATTGATATCTAAAATCGCAATATGCTGATCATCCTCATGTACAATATGACCTGGAATTTCTCTATCGATTATTTTAGTGAAGATACTTGCCATAATACCTAGTCTCTTGTAATTTCTAGTATGTCGAACTTCATCGTGCCATTCGGAACTTGAATTTCTGCGGTTTCTCCAACTTCCTTTCCAAGCAATCCTCTACCAATAGGGGAGTCTACAGAAATGAGGCCAGCTTTAATATCGGCTTCATTTTGTGCAACCAGTTTATAGGACATTTCCATGCCGTTGACTTGGTTTTTTATTTTCACGGTTGAGTGCACCAATACTTTACTTGTATCTAGTTGAGATTCATCAATAATACGTGCGTTTGAAGCTAATTCTTCAAGTTTAGAAATACGCATTTCCAGCATACCTTGCGCTTCTTTTGCGGCATCGTATTCTGCGTTTTCACTTAAATCTCCTTTGTCTCTTGCGTCTGCAATATCTTGTGATGCTTTTGGACGTTCAACATCTCTAAGTTGATTGAGTTCATCTTTGAGTTTTTTTAGTCCTTCGGCAGTGTAGTAATTTACCTTGCTCATAATCTATATCATTTACGCCACGAATGGCGATCATTATTAAATACAACGAATCCCGACAGAGCGGGAATAAAAAAATCCCATTCACAAGGGATTTCTCTATCAAATATACAAAATATTTCCATCGCTATAGCGTTTTATAGTAAATTGCAAGCTCCCTAGATCAAAGGGATTCTTTGTAATAAAATGCCTGCTATGAAAAACAGTTACTACCTCATTTTTACTTGTCTCATTTTGTTTTCATGTGGGAATGATGATGATGTGCGAAATAGAAATCCATATTTACTAGATGTAAACTTCAATCAACAGTTAACACCTATCCAATCTCAGGACCTAGAATTTCCGAGCAATTCGGTTTATGTTGCCAATGCTGGTATCCGTGGAGTGCACGTAATTAATACTGGAAGTGGTTTGATTGCTTGGGAAGCATCAGATCCAAACCACACTCCGAATGATTGTTCGCGTACCGTTCGCACAGGCGTTGAGGTAAGTTGTCAATGTGACGACGCAAATACCTATAATCTATTTACTGGGCAATCGTCGGGAACTGTCTTAGAGTTTACATTGCTTCAATACCGTGTGCGCCGTGATGGCGATATAGTGACTATTTCTAACTAAGTCGGCTCTCTTTTTTTAAAAAAAGAAGCCACTTCGAAAAGTGGCTTCAAGAGCAGTCTGTGAAATGTCCCCCAACTTGTTACAGACTGTCTAGCAATGCTAATTGGGTAACAAAGCTAGTGCGCGTAATCCGCACAAATATCGCTTTGGCTAGAATTTAAGGGTAGCTCCCACCAAGAAATTAATTCCTGATTGAGGATAATATCCTGCTCCTTCGATAGTTGTGATATCTCCCGGAGATGAATAATCATCATCAAAGGTAAAAAAGTAACCGTTAGATACATAGTTTTTATTGAAAATATTATTCACTAACCCATTGAAAACTATAGATTTAAAAATAGGAAGCTCTTTAAGTTCGTAGGAAATACTTAAGTCATTGATAAAGAAAGCTTCAAGAAGGGAAGCCTTACTATCTATGTTCCCCATGTATTGTTCCCCTACATATTTAGAGAGGAAACTGACTTGAAAACCATCAATTGGGGCATATCGAATTGTATTTCCTATCACGATATCTGGAGAAAATGAAATATTTGTACTCCCTAGATTTGTCAAGACACCATCTCGTTGGAAAAAGAAGTCTTGATTTTTGTTGCTACTCAAGGCGATATTGGGTTGAATGCTGAGGTGTTTTGAAATTTTCACTGCCGCATCTATTTCGATACCTGCTCTATAACTTTTTCCGCTATTGGCACGAATAGGTGCGCCCACATCATCTATAGCTCCAGTCAAAACTAACTGATCTCTATAGCCCATATAGTAACCATTGATGTTGAGGTTAACGGTAGGGTTTGAATATCGCCAACCCAATTCGTAGTCATTAAGCCTTTCTGGTTTCGGACTACCATTTTCAAAATCTGTGCGGTTAGGTTCACGATTTGCTCGAGCAAAAGAGGCATAGAATTGATTTGCTGAATTAAACGAGTAGGTTACCCCAGCTTTCGGATTAAAGAAACTGTAATTTTCGTCAATTTCGAAGGCTTGACGATCTGAATTAATTCCTCCAGTCGTATAGTCAATAAAACGTCCTTGAAGGTCTCCATAGACACTCCACTGCTTGTTGAAGCGGTAGGTAGCTTTCGCGAAAGCGGAAACCTCATTCTTCTCTGCATCCCCATCATAGTAGCGATCATTAATATTACTTCCTCCGGCATTTTGTGCCCAAATTACCTCTCCAAAGTGATCTCCTCGATATGTACTGAATAAGGCTCCAGAAATCACATCTATGTTGTTGTCTTTGTAATTTACGCTCGCACTTGCCACATAAAAATCATTGTCGAGCCAACGACGGCGAATCAAATCTGTGGTATTGATCGTTTCCCCTCCCAATTCAATTGGGGTAAAATCATAGTTGGCAAAATCCTCATCCTCTTTATATTCTTCAAAGAAACCACGCCCGTAGGTATAATTTAAACTGAGGTTTGAGCTCCAGCTATTGTCAAATTTCTGATTCCAATGCAATTGATAATGATCTTGTTGATAATCATCTACTTGATTGTCGTGAAATCTAATATTGCCATCTTTATCTGTATAAATCCCTGCTGGATTAAAGGTAGGATCGTTTTCAACGGTGTCTGCATCAACACCATACCAAGATTGGTAGGTCACTTCAGATCCAGCAAAATTAATTGCTTTGATTAAGGTATTATCATCTTTATAGGCCGCTTGTAGGAAGTAAGATTTTAAGTTGGACGAGGCGCGATCGATATATCCATCTGATTTAATCTGAGAAAGACGTCCAGAAATTTCAATGTGGTCATTTAATAAGCCACTACTAAATTTGACCGTATGACGTCTAGTATTAAAGGAACCAAAAGCATTTGAAATCTCTCCATAAGCTTCGTTGGTGATGGCATCTGTAAGGATATTTAAACTAGCTCCAAAGGCACCAGAACCATTGGTAGAAGAACCAACACCTCTTTGCAATTGTAAGCTTTCTACCGAAGAAGTAAAGTCTTGAAGATTGACAAAGAAAGTCGTTAAACTCTCAGAATCGTTATATGGAATACCGTTGATTGTAACATTTATCCCTTGGTTTCCTGTTCCGCGTACGCGAAAACCTGTATATCCTATTCCTGCACCAGCATCTGAGGTGGTTACAACACCCGGAAGAAAGTTCAATTGAGTGGCAATGTCTTGTCCTAAGTTGCGCTGTGCTAGTTGTTCTTTGGAAAGATTGGAGTGGGTGATTGGGGAGTCTGCTTGGACCCTTACAGATCGAACGAGAACCTCGTCTAGTTTTTCTGTTTTAGTCGTGTCAATAATTGTTGTAGGTTCTTGAGCTACTGCCTTAAGGAAGCAGATTGCAAAAACACTGAAAAGGATTTTTTTCATCTGTAAATTCTTTGGTTACGAATAAAAGGGGTAATTATTCCTGATTATTAGTTTTGGTAAACCCTGTGCCAAGGCACGTATTGAAGATTCCTCTATGAGGACTCAAAGAAAGACAACGCATATTGAGGGTCCCAGAAAGGTCTCTTGTCGTTGTGCTCTCATTCCTTAGCAGCATTACCTGCCCAGGTTCAGTGGGTATAATCTCAGCTTATTTAAAAGCACCCCTTTGAGATGGGACAAAAGTACGTATGAAAAGGAAACAATATACTATGTGGGTGGAATTTATTTTGAAGAGTTTAATCATAAAGTTGCAATAGGCAATAGGCAATAGGCATTAGGAATTGGGGATGTGGGTAAGAACTGGGAACTTGGGATTTGGAGCTTGGATTTTGGAGTTAGGGTTTTTGAGCTTTATTCTAAATTTGGTTTCTTCCGGTTTAGCTTTTTTTCACCATGTCTTTTTTTGGCTTGTAGGCGTTTCATTCTGGACATTTTGGAGGGTCTTGTTTTCTTGCGAATTTTGGGAGGTGTGACTCCAACCTCTAGCAGGCTGAAAAATCGTTTGGTGACATCTTCTTTGTTGCGAAGCTGACTCCGAGTTTTCTCAGAAGCAAGGGTAATGACGCCTTCCTTGGTTAAGCGATGACTAAGACTTTCGCGCAAGCGTAATACTTCTTCTTCGGAGAATGCTTTGGTAGTATCTAGCGACCACTGCAATTCTACCCGCGTACTTGTCTTATTGACATGCTGTCCCCCAGGCCCGCTGCTACGAGTGGCCTTGTATGTGAGTTCGCTAAGGAGTTGGCGTTTGTCCATTTTGGACGTAAAGAACTTAAAAAAATGCCTATTTCTTGACTTTATGGGCAGGTTTTAATAAATCATTGACCGTTTTAACCGGATTAAAGGTGATGAGAGGGACTTCAACAAAAATGGTATTCCAAAAAGCCATCGCGCCATTCCATAGTCCTGGATGTTCTAATGCCTTTATGGGTTGTCCGTCAATCGTTTTGTTTGAGATAAATCCGGCTTTGTTATCTACAAATTTGAGGAGGTCGTATTTCTCACCTTTGTAGTTTTTTACAGCACAGACTATATCTACTGGATTAAAGTGGGTAGAAGCTTTGACAATGGATTTTTGAGATTTACTTTGAGGGTCAATTTGTACACTTTCAATAATTTCAAGTTGGATTCTACCACTCTCGTGTTTGACCCAAAAAGGTCCTCCTCCAGGTTCTCCTTCGTTTTCAACCATTCCACAAACGCGAATAGGTCTGTCGAGCTGTTCCCTCAGATATTCTACTTGATACCTTTCTGAGAATTTTTCAAAATCGGGAGCTAGCTTTAAATTAAAAGCGTCTTGCAAGAAATATACAATTTCATGAATTTGCGGCTCTGAGAGCTGCTGTTCATCCATCATGTTTAGGAAATTAAACACCTTTTCTTGTAATTTGAGTAGTTTGCCAGCAAGAATCATTTTGTAGCGGGCAACGGCGGCCTCGTATTTTACGGTGACAACATTATCTATGTTTTTAATGAAGATGATGTCGGCATCTTGGGCATTTAGATTTTCTATAAGAGCTCCATGTCCTCCTGGTCTAAAAACGAGTTGATTTTTTTCGCTTTCGCGAAAAGGGGTATTGTCCATATGCACGGCGATGGTATCTGTTGCACGTGACTGGAAGGAATATGATATGTCAAAAACCGTTTGAGTCTTAGCCTCTACGATTTGTTGGATGCGTTCAAATTCGCTTTTGAAATTATTGTAATGAGTCTCTGAAATTGTAAAATGGAGACGTGCTTCAGTGTTTGTTTTAGCATATAAAGAGGCTTCAAAAAGGTGTTCTTCAAAAGCGGAGGCATTGTGTCCTTTGTATTTGTGAAAAGGGAATAGCCCTTTGGGTTGACTGCCATAATTGAATGCGCCATTTTCAAGCATGGTTTTTATGAATAACAATCGGTTTTGATTGATGTCGCCTTCGTTTTCTTCTGTCACCTTTTTTTTTACGGCTTTTCTAATCTCTGAATAAAACGGAAAATCATCTAAGCCTACAAAGAATAGACGGAGGTCGGTGGCTTTTTTCTTATTAATAAAGGAGTTGATACTTTCTTTTTGAGGATTATAATCGTCTAAAAATTCATAAAGAAACTTAAACATCCTTGTTGCGGCACCTGAGGCTGGAGTGAATTTTAAGACATCTAACTCCTTTTTTTTGTCTTCGTAGTGGGCAATAAATAGGTCTTCTTCCTCTTCTGAATACTTAAAAATACCATGTCCAATTGTAGCGGGTTCGACCAAATTAACATAGGGAATCCCAGCTTTAAAAATTGCCAATTGCTGGGTTACCGTTTCAGGAGGAATGCCTAAACCTTGGAGTTGGATTATATCTTGAGGCGTAAATTTCAATCTAGTAGTTGGTTAATAGCCTTGGTGGCTTGTGCCATACGTTCTTCGATGCTTCCTTTTAACACGATATAAGGTCGATTATTGTCTTCTAAGGCTTTTTTAAAGTGTTGAAACATTTCTTCACGACGTTCTGGGCGATCTCTTAAATCATCGGCTTGCCAAGGAGTGTCTATATAGGTTAATAAATATAAATCATAGTGATTTTTTAATGCGTATTTGTCGAGTAATGGCGGGCACCAACCGTCGTAATAAGCTTCGCTATACACTTTGGTAGTTAGTAAATCGGTATCACAAATTAGTAATTTGGTTTCGTTTTTTGCAGCTTCGTTTTCGAGTTTCATCTGACCCGCCGCAATGGGCAGCAAATCTTTAGGCCTACATACAAGCTTTTCGGCATTCCAAAGCGCTTGTAAATACTCACGAGCAAACTCAGGAATATTGGGCACTGAATAGTGCTCAGATAGCTTTTGTGATAGCGTGCTCTTTCCAGAACTCTCTGGTCCAAACATGCATACTTTTATGCAGGAACTTGGTTGTTGTTTAAGTGTTTCTTCCACGAATAATAGCCGCTAATGGCAATGATTAATAATAATATAAATTGAAGGCCTGTAAACCCAAGCCCTTTGTAAAAGTACAAAGGAATGGAAATAATATTGGCTACTATCCAAAGTAGCCAGTGTTCTATTTTTTTATTTGCCATTAACCACATGGCAGCAAAGCAAAGTCCAGTAGTTAAAGTGTCAAAGTAATCTGTCATGCGGTCAAAGCGATCAAAATACATATAGACCCCTACAATAAAGGCTGCTGAAACGACAAATATACCAAAGGTCTTCATCTTGTCGCTAAAGTTTGTTTGAGTGATCTTAATATGTTCTCCTTTTACGAGTTTCGACCACATATACCAGCCATAAATACTCATTAGAGTATAGTATATATTAATAATAAAATCCCCGTAGAGTTGGTAATTAAAGCAAATGTAGATAAAAATCACCGTGCTAATGATGCCTAAAGGATAGACAAGAATGCTTTCTTTTTTTCCATACCAAACACCCACTACTCCAAAAATTACTGCAATGACCTCTAAGCTAATATCAAGAAGAGATGCATTTTGATATGGCTGTAGGAAAAAATCAAAAATTGGGCTCATAATCGCTACGATCGGTTTTAACAATTTTGAGAGTAAAAAGGCCAATGCCAATTTCCGAAAAACTGTGTTTTATCTCTCGGGTGAGAAGAGACATTACTTGGTCGTATTCGCCATACACTTGAGTAGCTAATGGGTTTTCGATGACGGTACACTCTGTCTCCCTTAGACGTTTGATAAAGGCAATAATATGCTTTTCGTAATCGTCTTGGAGCGGACTAAAAGTAAGGTCAACCGAAATGTTCATAAGGAGATGTATTAGTCTTTGTAAACGTGAAGTATGGAACCCATACCGTAGTTATTTTGACCTGTTTGGATGAGTTTGGAGTTTTCGTTATAACTTTTGTCAAATATCTGCCATTTTTTATTATTGAAAAATACTCTTCGTACAAAAGTTTGTTGGCTAGGCAAGGCCGCTGTAAAAGGTAAAAGGGGCCTGAAAGTTGTCGAAATTTTTTCAATTCCTCGTCTCGTCTTTACCTCATTGTATTTTTTGTTTTGCAGGAGTTTGCCTTTTGGGTCTGCGTATCCTAATACTTGTAGCGAGGCAAAGATGCCCGTTTCAGGAATAAACACATTAAAGCGATTAAGATCCAATTCATAGATCTCGTCATTATCTTGATTTACATTAAACACAATATCTCCATATTTAATAGGTGCACCAGGCTTCCCATTATCATTTGCATAGAATTGAATACGAAACAAGGTTGAGAATTTTAAATTACCTTTTTTACGATACTTTTTTTCGGAATTGATAGGAAGGAGAAGCTTAGCGATTTTTGATGATTGGCCTTCATATCTATTGAATAATACTGCGACTTCACTTTCGACTGTAGGGAGCCAACAGCTAAAATAATCGGTATGTGTAGTGGGGTCGAGTGTTCTTTTCTTAAACTTCCCACGCTTTGGGGCGGTAACGATAACTTCAGACAGTTGGTTAGTTTCTGGGGTGATCATTATCTTATTTGGAATAGCAGAGGTAGATAATCCTAGTTCCTTATACCCAATTGATGAGATAAAAATAGAATCGATATCGGCGTATTTATCTTTTGGAAAATTAAATTCTCCTTTTGCACCTGCAAAGGTGCCACGTCCATCTCCAAAGGAAATTGTGGCAAAAGAAACTGGAGTTTTTTCCTTAGCATCGAGGATAAAGTAGGTCTGACTAAATGCCAAACTACTAAATAAAAGAATTAGTAGGAATTGAAGTTGCTTCATGAGGTGAAAATACATCTTTTGTTAGGATTAATGGCTCCAGCAGTCTTCTTCAAAGGCCGTGCCAATGACAACCATGTCGGCGCCAGCTTGGTAAGCTGTTTGTTGCTGTACTGCAGATTTAATGCCGCCTCCCACGATTAAGGGGATGTCTAATACTGCTTTAACGGCTTTTATGATAGCTGGATTTACAGGGACTTTGGCGCCACTACCTGCTTCGAGATAGATCATTTTTTTGCCTAAAAATTGTCCTGCAAGCGCAGTGGCCACGATGTTTTGAACATCTTCTTGAGGCATGGGAGTTGTGCCGCTAATACGTTGAACAGCGGTCTCTGTTTGTCCGTCAATTAAGAGATAGCCTGTAGGGATGATTTCAAGCTCCATTTCCTTTAATGTTAATGCGACTTGTACTTGTTGGCCAATTAAATAATCAGGATTTCGGCCTGAGAGAAGGGAGAGAAAAAGGATGCCATCGGCGGCAGGAGTCACTTGGGTATGATCTCCTGGAAATAGGATAATAGGGAGGTTTGTTAATGATTTTAAAGTACAAACCACGTCATTCGTTTTTCCATATGCATCTGTGCTGCCACCTATAAGAAGATGTGTTGTTTGTTGCGGAATTTTTTTTAGGTACGCTTTCGCGAAAGCGAGATCAATCTCAATAGTAGTGCTTCGTGTGGAAAATGGAAATTTATCAGGATCTAATAAGATTGCCAGAAGCTTTTCTTCTTTTTGGATACTGACAAGCATGTTTTGATAATGATTCATGTTGGTATGTTGGTATGTTGGTATGTTGGTATGTTGGTATGTTGGTATGTTGG
>CAXBCS010000048.1:0-26937 GCA_963974305.1 uncultured bacterium | reverse complement strand
GTGTTTTAGAATACTAAACTCTTTCCTTCGAGAATGTTATTAAGCTCTCAGAAAAACGAACTACAATAGTTGAGAATCCTGTTTGTTTGCCAAGCGGGATTCTCTTATTTTGCAATGCATGATAGATACTCTTAAAAAATACATCCCGGAACGTGCAGCGCCACCTGTATTTGCCTTGATAAAAGACAACGGAGTCTATCTCAAAATCGTTAACGAGCGAGTCACTCGGCATGGAGACTACCGTATTCTACCCGATGGTCAACATCAGATTACGGTTAATGTAAGTTTAAATAAATATCGTTTTCTCATTACTTTGGTTCATGAAATTGCGCATTTGGTGGCTTTTGAAAAGTACGGCCGGCGTATTAAACCTCATGGAGCCGAGTGGAAACAGACCTTTCAGCATTTGATGATTCCTTTTATTCGTCCGGAAATATTTCCACAGGAATTATTGCCTTATTTGGCGCGGCATTTTAAAAATCCAAAGGCAAGTAGCGATACCGACGCCCACCTCTCTGTGGCGCTTAAAAAGTTTGATGCGCCCACCGATAAAAATTATATCTTTGAGCTTCCTACCGGAGCTACATTTCGCATCTATAATGGGAAGATTTTTAAAAAAGGGAAGAAGCGTGTAAAACGCTATGAGTGTGCTGAATTAAGCACAGGAAAAATATACCTTTTTCAGCCCAATGCAGAAGTAGAGCAACTGGATTAAATAAAATTCATGGCAGATCAGCAATCAAATAAAAATTACTACGCCTTGCTTATGGCAGGTGGAGTGGGTTCCCGTTTTTGGCCTGTAAGTACAGCGGCCTTTCCAAAGCAATTTCACGATATGCTTGGGACTGGACAAACCTTACTTCAAAAAACCTTTCATAGATTGGCAAAACTAGTGCCTGAAGATCAGATTTTGGTACTTACTAACGAAGCATATAATGATCTTGTGCATGAACAATTGCCAGGAATTGAGCAAAAGAATATCGTTCTAGAACCGGCCATGCGAAATACTGCACCATGTATTCTTCTCTCAACCCTAAAGGTGCAAAAGGAAAATCCAGACGCGGTTATGATCGTTGCGCCTAGTGATGCATGGATAGAAGATGAAGATGCCTTTGTAGCTAATTTAAAACAAGCCTTTGACAGTGCATTAGAACCTGATGTAATTACTACAATAGGTATTCAGCCTACATTTCCAAATACGGGTTATGGATATATTAACTATGATAAAACCGATACTGCCAATGCAAAAGCTGTAAAGCGTTTTACAGAAAAACCTGATTACGAAACTGCAAAATCTTTTTATAAAAGCGGAGAGTACCTCTGGAATGCTGGAATGTTTATCTGGAGTGTTGCAACGGTAATCAATGGATTTCAAAAGCATTTACCGCAAATGTATGCCCTATTAGAAAAAGGCATGGACGTATATAATACAACCAAAGAACAAAGTTTTATAGAAGTCAATTATCCCAAAGCAGAGAATATCAGTATCGATTACGGTATCATGGAAAAACACCAAAAAGTTAAGGTGGTGCCAGCGAGCTTTGATTGGAATGATTTAGGAACTTGGGGTTCATTGTATGAAAAGTTGGAGAAGGACCAAGCTCAAAATGCAGTGGTGAACGCACAAGTGCTCGCGAGTGATTCAAAAGGAAATATTATCAGGACTTCAGGTAAAAAAGTGGTCGTTGTAGATGGATTAACAGATTATATCATTGTTGAGAAAGACGATGTTCTCATAATCGTTCCAAAATCTAAAGAGCAAGATATAAAAGAACTTCGTAATGCGGTTCAATCGCAATATGGTAATCATCTGGGCTAATGGAAGAACAAAAATCTAAGGCAGAAGAAGAGGCTAGTCAGTCGACAGAGTTTAATCCGAAAGATGATTTGCAGGATGAGGCACGAACGGTATGGCAAAATTTCAAGGTATTTCTCAATGATCTTTTAGATATCCGTCAAGATACTGATAGAGATTCTACCATAGAGGCAGTTCGTAAGGATATCCCATTCAAGGGACATAATGCTTGGATTTTGATTTTTTCTATACTTGTTGCGAGTATTGGACTCAATGTTGATAGTGTTGCTGTAGTTATTGGAGCGATGCTTATTTCACCCCTCATGGGGCCTATTGTAGGAATTGGATTATCAGTGGGAATTAATGATGGTCAAATGATGAAACGTAGTTTTGTCAACCTTTTGGTGATGCTTTTTTTAAGTGTTTTAACCGCCTTCTTATACTTCTCTATTTCACCATTAAAAGAACTTACACCACAACTAGATGCGCGTACTTATCCTACCATTTTAGATGTATTGGTGGCCTTTGCCTCTGGTTTTGCATTGATAGTTGCAAAGACTAAATCTGGAACCATTGCCAGTGTTATCATGGGAGTTGCAATTGCAACGGCATTAATGCCGCCTTTATGTACGGTGGGTTACGGACTTGCGCAAGCAGTGACTGCAAATCCTGATGGGTTAGGGTATGCGGCAGGTGCCTTATATCTATTCTTTATCAATGCGGTCTTTATCGCTTTGGCGACCTTTATCGTTTCTAAGCTCCTTCGCTTTCCAATGGTCAAATATGCCAATCAAAAAAAGCGCAAACGTGTGTCGACCATTGCAACCTTGGTGGCGTTATTAGTATTGGCGCCAAGTGTATTCATGTTTTATACCTTATTGCAAAAGCAACTTTTTTATTCCAAAGCAAATGATTTCATTTCTACCTATGTCAAACACGAAGGAACAGAGGTAATAAAGCATACTGAAGATCCAAAGAATCGGCAAATTGATGTGTACCTTATTGGGGATTTAGTACCTCAAAATTTAATTAATACCTGGGAACGTGAATTGTTGAAAACAGAAGGTTTGGCTCTGAGTAAAATTGTAGTGCATCAAGGGACAGATCAAAGTACTCTTATGGCAGAACGGTTGAGCACCGAAGTAAAATCGGGTATACTGGAAGATCTTTACGTTAAGAATAGTGAGGCACTTACGTCTAAGGATGCTCAAATTCAGTTATTAGAACAACAGCTTACACAGTTAAAAGGAAATGCCATTCCATTTGAATCTATCCGTAAGGAGGCAAAAATTAATTACGACGGACTACAACAGTTTGGGTATTCGACCATGATTACGACCGATTTTAAGAGTGATGCAGACACTCTTACTGTAATTCGGGTGCGGTGGTCAGATACAATTCAGTCGGATCTAAGACAAAGGCAGGAGCAAAAAATGCAAGCCTGGTTAATGGAACGTTTTAAGCTGGATACTCTGGTGATTGAGGGGAATAGGCAGTAAGAATCTTGGCTATAACTTCGGTGACACGCTTTCCTGTCTGACATCGTTCAAGCTGTCGCGAAATTGCGACTCATATTAGCCTCGCCTCAATTGTGCCTCTCTTACCATTTTGAAAAGGTTAGAAGAGTATACAAAATCAGTAACATCTTTATTGTCAGTATTGAAGATTTGGGACTTATCACCTTCCCAAGCGAGGTGCCCTTTCTGAAGATAAATGATTTTGTCACCAATCTCCATCACCGAGTTCATATCATGCGTATTGATAATCGTGGTGATGTCATATTCGATGGTAATCTCTCTAATAAGGTTATCAATTACGGTAGCCGTATTAGGATCAAGTCCGGAGTTGGGTTCATCACAAAACAGATATTTAGGTTTGTTAACGATTGCTCGTGCAATAGCTACCCTTTTCTGCATTCCTCCAGATATTTCAGATGGTAATTTGTTATTGGCATTTTCTAAGTTGACACGATCTATCACCTCATTTGCTCTCTCTCGTCGTTCTGCTTTTCTCATTTTTGTAAACATGGTCAAAGGAAACATAATATTTTCTTCCACCGTCATTGAATCAAATAAAGCACTGCCTTGGAATACCATTCCTATTTTCTCACGGAGATCTCTTTGTTCTTCAAAATCTAAATCAGAATACGCAATTCCATCATATAAAATTTGACCACTATCTGGTTGAAATAAACCCAACATCGTTTTCAGAAAAACAGTTTTACCTGATCCACTTTGTCCAATGATTAAATTGGTTTGTCCTTTTTCAAAAACGGTAGAGAAGCCCTTTAGAACTTCAACATCACCAAAACCTTTACGAATATTTTTTACCTCGATCATGCGCTTAAAAGGAGTTGGGTGAGTATATAGTTGGAAATAATGATCGCAACACTTGTCCAAACAAATGCTGTTGTACTTGCTTTACCAACTTCTAAGGCTCCTCCTCGCATATAAAATCCATGATATGCAGGGATGGTCGCTAAAAGAAAAGAAAAGATATAGGTTTTGATAAATGCGTAAACGATGTGAAATGGCTCAAAATCTTCTTGTAGACCATTTAAAAAATCAGGACTTGACACAAAGCCACCATACACCCCTGCAACATATGCTCCTATCACTCCTAAAAACATCGCAATTGCAATCACAAAGGGATAAATAAGCATCGCTATAATTTTAGGAAATACGAGGTAGTTCAGGGCGTTGATTCCCATGATTTCTAAAGCGTCTATTTGCTCCGTAACCCTCATTGTTCCAATACTTGATGTAATAAAAGAGCCTACTTTTCCAGCCATAATAATAGAAATAAAAGTAGGGGCAAATTCCAAAATCACCGATTGTCGCGCAGCAAAGGCGATCAAAGATTTTGGAATAAGGGGGTTATTTAAATTTAAAGCCGTTTGTATGGCAACTACCCCTCCTACAAAGAAGGAGATAAAGGCCACAATTCCTAAAGACCCAATGATAAGGTCATCTATTTCTTTAAAAATAAGATTGCGTAAAACGCTTCCCTTCGTTGGTTTTGCGAAGGTCTCTTTTATCATTAAGAAGTACTTGCCTATATTATGGAGGTAGGTCATTCAGGTAGTGTTAGTCGCTAAATTACAAATTTAAATAATGCATCAGAGGCTTAGACATCCTAAAGCTTCAATAGCTTTTTTAGTTTCTTGTAAATTTCAGTATTTTCATAAATGCCAGTAAAGTTTTCCGCCCCTGGGCCGTATGCAAATACAGGAACCATTGTTGCACTATGTCCCCCTGTTGAAAAGACAGGCAAAATCCTATTGTAATTTCCATTGTCGGCCGCTAGTGTAAATCCTCCAGTTTCATGGTCGGCAGTAACAATTACCAGTGTATTTCCATCTTTTTCTGCATAGTCTAATACCGCACCAATAGCATTGTCAAAATCAATAATCTCTCCAGTCAAATATGCAGCTTCATTATTGTGTCCTCCCCAATCAACCTGTGATCCTTCAACCATTAGGAAAAACCCCTTTTTATTTTTAGACAACCTTTGAATACCCAATTTAGTGGCATCCACTAAGAAATCACCTCGACCTTCTATCATTTTTGGCATACCATCATCTGCGAGTAAATACCCATATTTTTGCTCCCCATCCATAATAGATGTTGGATCCAGACTCTCTGTTTCCATCTCAAATCCTTTGTTGCGGAGTAAGGTGATATAATCCTTTCCATCCTCACGGGCATTAAAAAATTTACGACCACCACCTGCAAAGAAATCTACTTTTGAGTTGAGAAGATCTGTTGCAATCAAGGCCTCTTTCTTTCTGTAATCAACATGTGCATAAAAGCTTGCAGGAGTTGCATGTGTGATAGTAGAAGTAGCAATTACTCCAGTGTCGTATTTGCGTTCTTCTAATTGTTCGAGAATAGTAATAACAGGGATAGAGTCGGTATCAACGCCTATAGCTCCGTTGTAGGTTTTTATACCAGATGCAAATGCTGTAGCTCCTGCGGCTGAATCAGTGATGAGTTCTATGGCCGAGGAGGTTTTTATTAGGCCAATATGTTGAAAACGATCATAATTGATTGGGCCTTGTTTATAAAACTGTAGTGCCGAAATTTGACTTATTCCGGTTCCATCGGCGATCATCATTATGATGTTTTTTGGCCTTTTATTTAGTTTGGGAGCTGCTGTTTCCTGAGTGATAATTGGTTTAGGCTCTATTCTCTTTGTAGTAAGCTGTGGCTCTTGAGTTGCTCCACATGCAGTGAGCAATACTAATAGGATTAGGCTAATATATGTTCGAATATTAATAAAATTCATAGTGTAAAATTTGCTTCACAAAAATACGGATAATCCCCTCCTTAGTGCACACCTAAATTGTTAAGGAATTACAAACCTATTTTAGATCGAATACCTTTCCATCTGTGGGCTCTTACAAATGCACCTTCATCAGGCGATATGAGATAGGGCTTTTGATTTCGTTTAGCACGAATATACCCGCTTATATAATCGAAGAAAAATCCAATGCTCTTCTTTTTTAGTGAGAGTTTCAGGGCTGCAATTACTGTAAGTGTAAACCCGTATCGCATTCCGTAAAAGGCCTCCCCTTGTTTCCATTTGGCAGCCTTGTTATACGTTATTCCTGTGGGTTTAAGATGCTTTACATGAAGCTGTTCGTCAGTTTTTAAATACCACCCATGATATTGAGCTAGAAGTTCGTCTATAGTGTCCCATCCCATAGCAGGTTTTAAACCTCCAATAGCCATATAGCAAGCTTTGCGATATGCCTTAAGTGCTCCTCTGATATGGTCTTTGTTGGTGAGATTTTCAAGCGACCAATGCCCATCTTTTTCTACATAACAAAAGCCACCTACCATTCCAATTTTTGAATCTCTTTCAAAATGATGAGTGATGGTGGCTAAGTAATTTTTAGGAAAAATTAAGTCCGCATCAAATTTGCATAGAATATCATAGTTTTCGTCAAGCGATTCAACACCTTTTTGAAATGCCTGAATCACTTTGCTTCCAGGAAGATGAGCCGTACTACTCGTTGTGTTGACCAGTGTTATATAAGGGTGCAATTTCGCGTAAGCGGAAACAATCTTTGCTGAGTCGTCTGTACTTTGATCATTTACAACGACAATTTTTGTAGCAGCCTTAGTTTGCTCCACGAGGGAAGTCAAGGTTTGTCCAATGAATTTAGCTTCATTATGACACGGTATGACAATATAAATGCGCATTTAGTTTTTTCTTTCGGCGTAGACAAGATAGTATCTTGGCGTGAACATCCGAAGTAAAGGGCGAAAACCTATTTTTTTTACCGGGTTTGTAAACTTTTCACGTTTCTTGATTTCCCAACCCGCTTTTTCAAATAGCCAGTCAAATTGCCAATCTTCAAACTCGTGATAATGTCGATCCCATGGATCTGTCTTTGAGCGATAGGCAGCAGAAAACCATAATTTTAAAGGTACACTAGCCACAATCTTATTTGCTTTTATGTCCTTCAAAACATTGAAAGGGGCGAGGAGGTGTTCAAAGATTTCAAAGGCTGTAACAACATCTTCATTGCCCTCTTGAACTGCTCGAGTATTTACATCTAAATCTTCTCCTTTAGTATTGGTGACGGTATAACCTTCTCTTTCCATAAAATCAACAAAGGGGTTGCGTACTCCGAGATCCAAAATCGAGGAATTGGTATCTGGAATAACCTCTTTGAGGAATTCTATAGTATGTTTATAGCGTTTGTTTGGAAAGGTGTTTTCGTACACGATTAAGGTGTTTAGGTAGCCTCAAGTAAGCCTGAAGTGTCGCTCTTAATAGCGATACACCATGGCATTGATATTCATACCAGCTCCTACACTCGCAAAAATGATGATATCTCCTTTATTTATTTCTTGGTTTTCCATTTTACCTTGACGTACCAAGTCGAAAACTGTTGGAACCGTTGCAACAGAACTATTGCCTAGCTTCTGAATACTCATAGGCATCACATTTTCCGGCATTGGGTAGTCATACAACTTATAGAAACGCACGGTAATTGCTTCGTCCATTTTTTCATTGGCCTGGTGAATGAATATTTTTTTAACATCTTGAATTTTGATTCCACTTTTATCCAGACAGTTTTTCATTGCCTGAGGAACATGGGTAAGTGCAAAATTATAGATTTTGCGGCCGTACATTTTTATGTACATAGTGTCTTCATCCTTATCTGTATTGTATGATTTTCCATTAAATAGGAAATAGGCTTCGTCATAGGTAAAGGTGGCCGTTTCAAAGGTGAGGATTCCGGTATCACTATCGTCTTGTTCAATAACAGTTGCTCCAGCACCATCACTGTAAATCATACTATCTCTATCGTGATCATCTATAACACGGGATAACATCTCTGTACCTATTACAAGGCATTTTTTTGCCATACCTGCCTTGATAAAGGCCTGCGCTTGAATCACTCCTTCAATCCATCCAGGACACCCAAAAAGGATATCATAGGCAACACATCGCGGATTTCGAATACGTAAATGATGTTTGATGCGGGAGGCAAGACTAGGAACTATATCGCTAAAATTAGATCCCTTTTTGACATCTCCATAATTGTGTGCGCAAATAATGTAGTCTAAAGTTTCCGGATCTATTCCTGCATCAGCTATTGCTTTCTCAGCGGCGTAAAATCCCATATCAGATGACGTAATCTCATCAGACGCATAGCGACGTTCTTCAATGCCAGTAATAGCTTTGAATTTTTCAATAATCACTGTATTTTCAGAATTGATAGCAGAGCCATCCATATTTAAAAATTCATGCTGATTAAAATCTGCATTTTTCTCAACGGTATTCGGAATGTAACTACCTAAACCTGTAATCTTAATTGCCATAAGAAATGGATGTTTTAATAACTGTAAAGTTAATGAATCGATTTGGGATTGTCATTATTTCACAGCTGTCTATTGCTATTTGTTAAATCCTTTATATTATAACGACTTTAATCTAAGAACCGTCAATTTTGGATCAATTTAGGCGATTTTTTTATAGATTAATAATAATAATTAGACATACTACAACGCCCAAAGTACACCCTCTAATTAAAATGGCCTGAAGTGCTTACCTCAGGCCAATTAAATCTATTTTTGTCTAATCCTTTATAAATCAGGCTTTTTAAGTTGATATTTATGCTTCCATATATGCCTCGATTGGGGCACAAGTACAGATCAAATTACGATCCCCATAAGCGTCATCTACGCGTCTCACGGTAGGCCAAAACTTATTATCTGCGACATATGGTAATGGGTAGGCGGCTTGTTCTCTGCTGTATGGAAAGTCCCAACTATCACTCGTTAGCATCGCCAGTGTATGAGGAGCATTTTTCATGACGTTATTTGGATTCTCTAAAGTCGCCACAGCAATCTCTTCTCGGATGCTCAAAATTGCATCACAAAAACGATCTAGCTCAGCTTTGCTTTCACTCTCTGTAGGCTCAATCATGATAGTTCCCGCAACTGGAAATGACACTGTAGGAGCATGAAATCCATAATCCATAAGACGTTTTGCAATATCAGTTACCTCGATACCATGTACTTTAAATGGACGACAATCAATGATCATCTCATGTGCGGCACGACCTCTCTCTCCAGTGTATAGGCACTCATATTTTCCTTTCAGACGCTCTTTGATATAGTTGGCATTGAGAATAGCGTATTCTGTTGATTTTCGGAGGCCATTTTCTCCAAGCATTGTAATATATGCATAGGAAATCAAACAAGCCAATGCAGAACCCCAGGGAGCTGCTGAAATTGCTGTAATTGCTTTTTCGCCTCCTGTTTTTATAATAGGATTTGAAGGAAGAAAGGGAACTAATTGTTTAGCAACACAAATCGGACCTACTCCAGGGCCACCACCTCCGTGAGGTATGGCAAAGGTTTTATGTAAGTTCAAATGACAAACATCGGCGCCAATAGCACCCGGATTTGTCAAGGCAACTTGTGCGTTCATATTGGCACCATCCATATACACTTGCCCTCCATTTTCATGGATCAAGTTTGTGATTTTCTTAATCCCGCTTTCATATACACCATGTGTTGATGGATAGGTAACCATCAATGCAGCTAAGTTGTCCTTGTGCAGTTCTGCTTTTTCTTGAAGATCATCGATATCAATATTTCCGTTCTCGAGAGCTTTCGTAACAACCACTGTCATACCAGCCATCACAGCACTTGCAGGATTTGTTCCATGAGCAGAGGAAGGTATCAAACAAATATTTCTATGATTATCTCCGCGGGATTCGTGATAAGCACGAATCACCATAAGGCCAGCATATTCTCCTTGAGCCCCAGAATTAGGTTGTAGGGAAGTACCTGCAAAACCAGTAATTTCTGTCAGCTGATCTTCGAGCTTCTTTAGCATTTTTTGGTACCCCTGTGCTTGTTCTATTGGTGCGAAAGGGTGAATATTTCCCCATTGTGGGTCACTCAATGGTAGCATTTCAGAAGCTGCATTGAGCTTCATGGTACAGGATCCTAGAGAAATCATAGAGTGATTCAATGATAAATCTTTTCGCTCCAATTTCTTGATATAACGCATCAATTCTGTTTCCGAATGATAAGAATTGAATACCTCATTGGTCATGAAAGGAGTATCTCGCGCCACATTAGCACCCAGGCATTCTCCTTCTATCAGACTAGAAACTACAATAGTGTCTTTGTCAAGGACTTTAGCAAATATGCCAATGATGTCATTTATATCGGCGATAGTAATTGCTTCATTGATAGCAATAGATACTGTTTCGGCATCTGGGTAATAGAAATTTATTCCTTCCGCTTTCGCGAAAGCGTTTACTTTATCAGCATCTGCCTTTACTTGAATGGTATCAAAGTAAGTCGCATTTATTTGTGTTAATCCTAACTTCTCTAAGGCATCTGCGACTGTAGCTGCAGAATTGTGTACTTTATTGGCAATGTAATTCAGACCTCTTGGTCCGTGATACACACCATACATACCTGCCATTACAGCAAGAAGTACTTGGGCTGTACAAATATTTGAGGTTGCTTTATCTCTTTTTATATGTTGCTCTCTAGTTTGAAGCGCCATACGAAGAGCACGGTTTCCGTTGGTGTCTTTGGTTACTCCAATAATACGTCCTGGAATATTCCTTTTATACGCTTCTTTAGTAGCAAAATAAGCTGCGTGTGGCCCTCCATATCCTAAAGGAATTCCAAAACGTTGGGTAGTTCCAACTACAACGTCAACACCAAATTCACCAGGAGCTCTTAATTTTACAAGGCTTAAAATATCGGCAGCGACTGCCACTTTAATTTCCGCCTCGTTAGCTTTTGCAACAAATTGAGCATAGTCATATACTTTTCCAGAAGTTCCAGGGTATTGTAAAATGGCTCCAAAAAAATCTGTTGAAAAATCAAAATCTTCGTGATTGCCTATTACGAGTTCTACACCAATAGGAGTAGAACGGGTTTTTAGCAAAGAAAGAGTTTGAGGTAAAATATCTTCAGAGACAAAAAACTTAGAAGTGTTGGCTTTTTTCTGATCCCGTGAACGGACGGCAAAGAGAAGGGCCATGGCTTCTGCAGCAGCTGTCGCTTCATCCAAAAGTGAAGCATTAGCAAGTTCCATTCCCGTTAAATCGGTAATCATTGTTTGATAATTGAGCAAAGCCTCTAATCTCCCTTGGGCAATTTCTGCTTGATATGGAGTGTATGCTGTATACCAACCCGGATTTTCTAATATATTACGTTGAATCACCGCAGGTATAACTGGCTGGTGATAGCCCAATCCTATGTAGGACCTGAAAACTTCATTTTGATTTGCGAGATCGTAAATATGAGCGGCAAATTCTTGCTCACTCATTGCGGGATCGAGTTGAAGCGGTTCCTGAAGTCTAATGTTATCAGGAATAGTCTCAACAATTAACTGTTCCATAG
This sequence comes from uncultured bacterium, assembly GCA_963974305.1. GTDB lineage: Bacteria > Bacteroidota > Bacteroidia > Flavobacteriales > Flavobacteriaceae > Dokdonia. The sequence continues at coordinate 15,246 of CAXBCS010000048.1, read as the reverse complement.
AGGCTACACCAACGGTTTGAAGCATTGAAGGTAGGTCGCTACGACGGGGGCCGATATGGCGTAGTGCAAAAGAATCTGTATTCATAATCTTCTTTAGGATTTTGGATACGCAAAATTACGATTAAAAAGCCTAAAATATTACATATTTTTAGGTGTGAGTAGGAGGTGTTTTTCACAAAAATGTAGGGTTATTAACAGTTGTGGTATTTTTGTGTAATGACGATCCTACAAAAGTTGTTTCGATTTTATATTAATAGTAGTGTGCATGTCGCTGTTGCTGTGGTTTCTTTGGGGGTATTAACGTCGATGACTATGGAAATTCCGTTAAACAAATACTTATTGTCTGTGCTGTTTTTTGGAACGATTTCTGGCTATAATTTTGTAAAATATGCAGGTGTTGCAGGACTGCATCATCTCAGTTTAACGCCAGGGCTTAAAGTAATACAAGTATTCTCCTTTTTTAGTACCATTATCTTGGCTGTTTCTCTCTTTTTCCTCCCAATGCGAGTGTTGGTGTGGGGAGGTGTTTTTGGTCTGCTAACACTGTTGTATGCGCTGCCCTTTATTTCGCGAAAGCGAAATTTGAGAAGTTTAAAAGGTGTAAAAATTGTTATTATTGCCGCTGTGTGGACCGGAGTATCAGTTGTACTTCCTGTAATCAATCATGGAGAGACTATCACTTGGGATGTAGGTGTTATGATTGTACAAAGATTCCTTTTTGTAGTTGTCCTTATGATTCCTTTTGAAATAAGAGACTTAAAATACGACGCCCTCACTTTGGGAACATTGCCGCAACTAATAGGAATTAGAGCTGCAAAGTATCTTGGAATAATATTTTTGCTAATCGTGTTTGTATTGGAATATGTAAAAGATGAAATGGGAACAATCGAGCTGCTTTCAACCTTTGGGATTATTTGCTTCACAGGCGGTCTGTTGTTGCGTGCTAAAGAAAAACAATCTCCTTTTTATGCTTCTTTTTGGGTAGAATCACTTCCAATAATATGGTTTTGCTTATTTTGGGGACTGCAATTATTGCTGACTTAATTGTTGCGCCAGTTTTTCTTTCATTGCCTCTTTTTCCTCTTGAGATACTGACTGTACTTTTGGGTTTTGCATCGCCTTTGTCAATTTAGAATTCTTCACAGTGTACTTACGACATGCGCGACAATAAGCCATATGAAGCGTGAGTATCACTTTTTCCCAAAAACCAGCTTCCTTGTACTGGTTTTTGTCACAGACATGCTCTGCTTCGTGACATTTTAATTTAAGTTTCATGCGTTTATTATTTCTTCAATTTAATATTTTGGGGTGCTAAAACCATTGTTTTTCCATGCAACTCGCCATTGCGGTTCGTGCTCGATGGATGATTACCCAGAAATTAGACGCTGTTATACCAAATTCATTACAGATTGCTTCTGTATCAAAATTATCGATGGTTTTCATCTTAAAAATGCGAGCTTGTTTTTCGGGTAACTTTCCTAAGCAATTATATATGGCCTCTCCTAATTCTTCATTTTCAATTTGATCTTCTGCAGTTTTATCAAAGGGATCGGCAACACGTTCTTCTAACCAATCGCCTTCGCTCTCGTCATCTTTATAATTGATGTGAACTTCTGCCTTGCCTTTTTTAGAATTGGTTTTGCGGTAATGATCAATAATTTTACGTTTGAGAATGGCAATAAGCCATGTGCGTTCACTAGCTTCTCCCTTAAAATTTTTCATCGACTTTAAACCTGCGAGAAAAGTTTCAGAAATAAGATCCTGCGCCATATCACGATCATTGACCCTTGTGATGGTGTAATTAAAAAGATAGTCAGAATATGAGTCAACCCATTTTGTCGGGTCTATATTGTTTGAGGGCATACGGCCTTGATCGTGGTTTCTTCAAAAATAACAAATTTAAAAGTAGTTTAGTGTTCCAATGAATTCTTTATCGCAAGGTTTCGGTTTAGGAGAAAGTTTGTTAGATGTCGTTTTAAAAACAAGACGTTAAAAAGCCATCCAAAGATGCCGTAAGGAACTTCATAGGTGAGTTCATCTCTAGCTATTGTATTACCATGAGAAGTGGTGAATGTATGAAGATGTTTAAAAGATTTAAAATTACCTTCAATCATTTCATCTGTAAATGAATCTGGTTTTTTATAGGCAGAAATAAGACTAGTGTGTGTGAGAAATACACCAAAATGTTTTCCTCGCCAGGTTACAGTTTCATTAAAACCTATCTGTCCTGTAGTTACACCCGCGATTGCTGTTTCTTGAGTTTTAGATGCAGATTTTTTGTGAAAATCAATGTCTAAGGAGCGGTTAAAAACTGCTTCAATGGTATTTTTAATGGAAGTTTCTAATGTGATAGTTGTCATTTGAGTAGGTCTTTAAGAGATGCTTCTAAGGTGCAATATTTAAATGTGTATCCCGCTTCTAAAAGTCGTGAAGGTATAACATTGCGACTTTTGAGTATGAGTTCTGTTTCTGTACGTATAAGGATTGCTCCCATCTCCAACAGTCTTTTTCCAGCTGCTAATCCTATAGGTACGTTCAGGTATTTTCTCATTAATTTCATGAGTTCAATGTTTGTTGTTGGATTAGGAGCAACAATATTTATGGCTCCTTTTAATGTTGGGTGGTTAAGAATAAAGGCAATGCTTTGAGCAAAGTCGGCTTCATGAATCCAACTGAATTTCTGATTTCCACTTCCTTGTTTACCGCCGAGTCCTAATTGGGTCAATCGTTTTATCGGATGTAGAGCGCCGCCATTTTTACCTAATACGATTGAAGTTCTTAAGGCTACTTTACGTGTTTTTGGGGTGGCACTATTAAAAAAAGCTGTTTCCCATGCCTTGGCAACTTCAACAGAAAAACCACTCCCAATGACCCCATCATCTTCGTTCATGGGTACATCTATACTGTGCCTGTAAATAGTGGCTGTGGACGAATTTAACCAAACTGCAGGCGGTTGTTTGCATTGAGCGATTGCCAAACCAAGAACCTTAGTAGCGTCGATACGTGAATTCAAGATTGAGGCCTTATTTTTTGAAGTGTATCGGCAATCTACAGAACGACCCGTCATATTGATGATAGCTATAGCATCCTCTAGTTCGAGAGCCCAGGTGTCGAGGGTCTTAGCGTTCCAAACGACTGTTCGTACCTTGCCATCTGTGGGTTTTCGCTTTCGCGAAAGCAAAACAATTTCATCAAATGAAGTGCTTAGGTGTTTAATTAGTACGCCACCTAAAAAGCCTGTGCCTCCTGCTATTATTAATTTTTTCATAACTACTTAGTTGCAGTGATTATATAGTATCCAAAAGCACTTCTATGAAGTCCGGCTGTGAGCGAATAGAAGGATGCTTTTAAATTATTCCAGCTCTGTTTTTTAACGCCCTTTCCTCTACATAATTGTTTCAATAAAAAACCTGGAATAGCAAAGGGGACATGAAGTACTGAGGGTGCTACTTTCATAGAAATATCTTCAATAGTTACGTTAGAAAATCCCATACTTTTTAAATGTTGTTCGACCTCTGAAATAACTCCAAGACCGTCCAAACTCCAGCCTTTGCAGAGACCTTGGTAACTGTATTTACTCCCGAGATAGAGGGTATCAGGTGTCTTTTTTAAAAATGCATCAGCAATCACTAGCGAAGAACCTTTTTTTAGGATGCGATGAGCTTCTTTTAAAGTTTCATAATTGTGACCCGTATGGCAAAAACTCTCTATCGCGATAGCACCGTCTTGACTGTCGTTTGACAGGGAAGTATGACAAAAATTTTCTTTAATGATAACTCCAGGGAGTTCTTGAAGTCTGAGGTTTCCTTCACTTACTTGAAATTCGGAAAGGGTGACGCCCATCATCGAGAGTGATGGATTTCGTTCCATCATATAACGCATGGTTCCGCCCATTCCACAACCTAAGTCAGCCACCATGGCTGGAGAATCAGGGAGTTTGAGGCGAAGCATAATTTGGCGGTTCATTTCGTTCAACATGGTATCACGTCTTAATGGATTGGTTCTTCCATAACTGTAATAGCCAAAATGCATATTGAAGTCCTTACTCCAGAAGGTATAGTCCTCGGTTGCTTCGTCATAAAACTGTTGGATGCTTTCTGGAGTTGCATTCGGGTTCTGTTTACAATGTTCTATTTGGGTGAGTGAAGTTGTTTTCATGAGAATAGTATTTCTTGAGCATTATGAACAAATAATAAAGTAAAGACAACGGCAAATAGGACAAACAGGGCATTCATAAGGTATCCGCCTATCCTGAAATGCCATTTTTTAGGAATCTCGTACATTGGGTAATAGGCTATTTGTGTGGCCACTTTCCCTACCCAATATGCAGCAATAAGCCCTGTAATGGCAAGAGCTAATTTGGTTTGATTTTGGAGTTCGCTAGGCAGAAGTATAGCGATAAGGCCAAAGGAAAAATTGAGACCTTGAATATATCTACCATAAGTTTTAGCGATTTCTTGATTTAAGGGTTTTAGTTGTTTGACGTCATTGTACCAATCGAAGACTTGGTGACGAATGTAGGGGTAAATGAGTGCTGTAAAGATCTGACCAATTCCCCCTAAGATTATTAGCCAATGTGGAATTGAATTGTTCATAGGATGATTTGTGGTTTTTTAGTATGAAGTAAGAAGGTGAAATACATAGCCAATGGAATAGGGGGAATCATCCAAAGCCATTCTGTATCTAGCCAAATTAAAAGGAAGACAAATAGTAGTCCGCTTAGATACAATACGTATTGTATTCTAGCCGGATGACTTAAAAATAGTATTACGCCAGTGAATCCTTGATACACACCAAGAAGAAAGAGACTAATCATGGTTCCTATCAAAAATGAGGTGTTGATGATACTCAATAGACTAAGAAGGATTGTCATACTAAGAAAAAAGACATTTATTTTTTGAAGTGTTTTCATAGGTTCTCAATTTTTTCAGTTTGTAAAATATAAGCTGTTTGCCATTTTGAAATAAATAGAAAATAGGCGGCCAATAGTTCAGATGTGATTATGGCTACTAAGGTCATTGGATGGTTAAAGGATATGGAGGTAAAAAAGAATATTAAGATGATAAAAGTGCAAATTCCATAAGCTAAAAAGTGTTTAAGAAGTCTCTTATCGAGTTTTTTCCAAAGGAGGAGGTAGATAAAAAATGATAACAGCTGAATCGTTCCTGTGACCATTTGAAAAAGTAATCCTCCTTAGATAGTTATGTACAAAAGGAAGTTGGCGACTATAACAATTTTATTAGTGAGGTATATATTCTTCATAACTTTGTATTAAACTTTCAGAAATAAATGAAACTTATTAATAAAAAAAATCAGCTCATGAGTTTGTAAATCGTCTTTGTAATCCAGTTATCCTTTTGTGCTGTAATTTTTTCAAGCATATTATCTGCACGGGATACAAAATCATAAAGCTCTTCAGTTTTTGCCTTAAAATGAGCAGCTTTTGCATCTTCTTTTACTTCTATGGCGCTAACATCTTTTAATACCCGTAGCGTAGGTTTTATTTCTCTCTTGCTTCGTTCTTTTGCGATTTTTCGTGCAAGTTCATCGATGTTGCCTTCAGCCGAAAAGAATTCTCTTCGCTCTCCAGGCTTGTATTCTTTGTAAGCGATTCCCCATTCGATGAGAGCTCGTAAGTTCATGCTAGCATTTCCTCTTGAGATGTGTAATTCTTCCATGACATCTTCCATGCTAAGTGGCTCAGCAGAAATCATCAAAAGGGCGTGAATTTGCGCCATAGTTTTATTGATGCCCCATTGGGAACCTAAAGATCCCCATGTTTGAATAAACCTATTTTTTGCCTCTTTAAATTCCATAAAACAAATGTACATAAATATGTTTAAAGTTTCACTACTTATTGAAAGTTTAATAAATCAAAGGTTTTTGTATTGATTTTCCTCCTACAATTCCTTCATCTAAGGGTAAAAATGCCGGTTATTTAAACCGCAGCAATTGTGCGGGAAACCCGTAACTCTAATACAAAAGGAATCAATACTTTCATATTTCCCCTAGACCGCTAATCTTTAAGAGATTGGAGGTTTTGTAAAACTCAATATAATGCGATATTCTTATGTAATCATTGACAACAACCCTAACTCTGCAAATGCCATACATCTCGCTATGGAACGACATGAAGATTTTCAGTGTGTTGGGATTGCAACAAGCGAAGAAAGTGCCCTAAACGTCATTTTAGAATTTTCACCCTCTTTAGTCTTTTGGAACATGGAACTATCTTGTTCAGTTTCTCCATTAGCTGCCTTCTCATCTATTAATGAAGCCAATAAATATTTAGCTCAAGCTCCTGAGTATATTTTGCTTGCAAAATCAAAAGCATATGCTCTTGAAGCAATAAGACATCAGGTTTTAGATTATATCTTGGAAGATGATATTAATAAATATTCTATTCAGAGGTCTATTTTGAATTTTAGAAAAAGACATATTACTCCAGACCAATCTACTCTTTGTCTGAAGTCGTATGGTGATTATAAGTTTGTTGATACCAACGAGATCCTATTCTTAAAGGCCGATAATAATACTACAGATTTTGTAAGTGTCAAAGGCGCAACAATTAGTGCTTTTAAAAATTTAAAATACTTTCAAGATTCACTTCCTAGTCATTTTATAAGGGTTCATAACAGCTATATTGTGAACAGCAGATATATTGCTCGCATCCATTTTGGAAAGTCTTTATGTATGATGACACAGGGTGACTTTTCAGTTCCTTTCTCAAAATCCTATCGTGATCAGGTTGAAAAACTGAAAAATACACTTACCACCCAAAGTATGGTAATTGCCTAGTTTTGTTTAAAGTGTTCAAGTACACGTATTCGACACTGAACTACAATTCTTAGGGGTATACCCACCAAATTACCCTATATACAAAGTACTACGCAGCCTCTTCTTTTTAACTTTGCACTGTTTTAAAAAACGGGAGATAGCTGTTCGAAGGCTTAAACAAAGACATTATATATAACACGGGAATGTTTGTATATGTGTGATGTCGAATTCCCAGAACATAAATATTTTAAAAAATTACACTCTACGAAAGTGTGTAAGTAAACCCCTCAATTCAAAAATTTAACAACTATGAAAACACTCAAAAACACCCTCGCTCTTCTTTTAATCTCACTTTTTATCATGTCTTGTGAGACCGAATCTGTTGAAGAAACAATGGAAAGCACTAGCTTTCTTATCGAATTAAGCGAATTGGAAGCCGAAGAAGAAATTGATGCAGTAGATGAAAAAGACGATGCCCAGCAGCGTTCAGATGATGAAGATGATATGCCAGGAAAAGATTCTGATGATGAAGATGATATGCCAGGAAAAAATTCTGACGATGAAGATGATATGCCCGGAAAAGATGCCAAAGATGAAAACATTGATGCGCCAGTAGAAAGAGATGATGCACAACGCTCAGATGATGAAGATGATATGCCAGGAAAAGACTCAGATGATGAGGATGACATGCCAGGAAAGTATTCTGATGATGAGGATGACATGCCAGGAAAGTATTCTGATGATGAGGATGATATGCCAGGAAAAGACTCTGATGATGAGGATGATATGCCAGGAAAAGACTCTGATGATGAAGATGATATGCCAGGAAGAACTAACTAAGAAAGGTTAATACATGGTAGTGGATTTAGAGTTCATTAATTATTAAAAATAACACCATATAGATATTCTAAAATAGTCACAGTGCTCTTTTAGAATATCTATTTTTCATTACATATCTTTATGCGTATCGAACTATGGGTATTATGATCCTTATAAAAACAGCTAATAGCTATTTTAAATTATACTTCTTTGGTGCTGTTTGCATTCTCCTTCTTTGTGTAGCATGCTCAAAAGATATACGGCAAAACAGTGAAATATCAAAAGCGCGTTTGGACAGTATCGCCTTACTTCTTGAGTTACCTAAAAGCAAGGAAATTCCAAAAGAAGAGGAAATAAAGGCTTTGAATCAAGCATTGGTAAAAGTGACTACATCCATCGCACAAAAGGATCGTTCAGATTATCTCATTGTTCTTGGGGAGCGATATTATGCCTTGAGAGATTATGAAAATTTAAAAATAACAGCCCAAGAATTGCAAAAGCATGCCCTTAGTATTAACGATACCATAGGACTTGCAAAATCTTATTACAACTTAGGTAGATTTTACTATCACGCAGGCTTACAGTTGGATAGCGCTTATAAAAATTATTACAAAGCCGAAAAATTGTACTCAGGATATGGTGCTCGATTAGATGCGGGGAAGTCATTACTTTCAATGGGAATAGTTCAAAAAAATGTAAAAGATTATCAAGGTGCAGAAGAAAGTTCAATTAAAGCTATCGCTCTTTTTGATACAGAAACAGATAAGCGCTTTGTTGCGTCGGCCTATACGAATTTAGGTATAGTTGCTAAGGACACTGAGCAATACGATCGGGCTATTGATTACCATCAAAAAGCGTTAGGATATAGAAGACAGCTCAATGATGCTCGCTTACTTGAAGTTAGTTCTTTAAGTAATCTCGGAGTGGTATATATGAATAAAGGGGATTATCCTAGTGCTATTCGCTTTTATGAGGAAGGGCTTGCTTATGATAGTCTAGCTTTAAAAAGTAGACGAACCTATGCTAGACTCCTAGATAATTTAGCTTACGCCAAATTTAAATTGGGAGATACAAATGATTTGCCAGAGCTTTTTTTGTCTCCCTTGCGTATTCGTGAAGATATCAAGGACCGCTTAGGGATGGTTACCAATTATATTCACCTTTCAGAATATTTCAAGGCAAAACACGAAATAGATAGTGCAAGGACCTATGCAGAATCTGCTTATGAGGTTGCCTCTGAATTAAAATATAACAGAGGGATTCTTGAATCCTTAGTCATGTTAACAGACGTCGCTCCAGCAGAGCCGGCGAGAGAGTATGCACAAAAACGGATGTTTATTTCTGACAGTTTACAACGTGTAGAACGTAATACTCAGGACCAATTTGCTCGAACACGCTACGAAACAGACACCCTAACTATAGAAAAAGAAGCGGCAACTCAGCGCATTCGATTGTTAACCTTGGTTTTGCTAGCAGCGCTTATTGCCATATTAATTGGTTACATCTTTATACAGCAAAAAATAGGGCGTACACGATTGCGTTTTCAATAAGAGCAACAAAATGCCAGTGATGAGATTACCAATCTAATGATGGAGCAACATGTCAAATTGGAAGAAGGCAAGCAATTAGAGAAACACCGTATATCAGAAGAGCTGCACGATGGAGTACTGGCGCGGCTTTTTGGGATTCGACTCAATTTAGACAGTCTCAATTTGAGTGATCACGAAGATGATGTGCAATCAAGGGCAAAGTACCTCGAAGATCTTAAAGACTTAGGCCGTGAGATCCGAACCATTTCACATGAGTTAAATGCACAAACCTTTGACTCTAAAATGTTGTATGTTGATGTAGTAGAAAAGATGATTGAGGAGCAAAGAGGGACACTTGACTATTCCTTTGAAAGTGACTCTGCCATAGATTGGAGTGGGGTAGCCAATGCAACCAAGGCACATCTATATCGTGTGATTCAGGAGGGAATTCAAAATGTTCATAAACACGCAGAGGCAACAAAAGTGAATGTTAACTTTAAGAAAATTGACAAGGGCATTGAATTACAGCTTTCCGATAATGGCAAAGGAATGGAGACTTCAACCACTAAAAAGGGAATTGGACTAAAGAACATGGCAGCAAGAGTACTAAAAATAAATGGAGAGCTTTCTCTTGATAGTGAAGTTGGAAAAGGGACAACTGTTAGCGTTCAATTTAGATAGGGTGTTAGTTTCTTTTTGACTATTTTTAGGCTTTGTATAAAAAGTAAGGATAACCTCCTTTTAAAAAGATGTCTCTAGGTAAACAATGAAAAAAGAACTTCGTATACTATTAGTCGATGACCATCCAATAATTATTGAGGGTTATAAGAATGCGTTGGTGGCTCATTATCGAAAGGAGTACGAACTCCACACGGATGTAGCTCATAATTGTGAAGATGCCGCCTCTTTTATTAAGAGAAGTGTTGAGACTCCATACGATATTGGATTAATAGATATCAATCTCCCTCCTTCTTCTGATGGAAAATTGAATTCTGGTGAAGATGTAGCGCAATTCATGAAAAAGCATCATGAAGATTCGAAGGTTATTATCCTGACTATGCATGATGAAACAAGTAGGTTACATCATATTTTGGAGCATGTAAACCCAGAAGGCTTTTTGATAAAAAGTGATTTGTCTTCAGCCGAATTGGTCCTGGCATTTGATCAAGTTATTCATGGCAAGACGTATTATAGTAGTGCTGTTAATGTGCATTTGCGCAAAATGGTGCTCAATGATATTCGATTAGATAAAAAGAATCTTCAAATATTATATCATCTATCTCGCGGAATGCGAACAAAGAATTTAGGGGAACATGTTAATCTTTCCTTGAGTGCTATTGAAAAACGCAAAACCTATTTAAAGGAGTTATTTGATATGAAATCAGCCGATGATGAGCAATTAATTGGAGAGGCTCGTAAGCGTGGCTTTATTTAAAATCTATTAACCTCCATTTTTCTAATGGACTCTTTCCGCTTGCGCGAAAGCATTTTTACTCCCATACCGCATTTTTTTAGATATTACTGTAAATTAAGCAACCGTAGCATAATTACGGTTTTACCGCAAAAAGTATGAGGTAATCCCATTGCGCTCTTTCTTTAATTCGATTTACCTTTGAATACAACTGAAAAGCATTCATTCTGGCAGTTGAATTTTATAGGAAACTCATTTGAGTTTGTGATTAATTCATTTACGTAGGGGTACATTGAATATAAGTCATACTTCCATCCTAATTGTAATTTATGGTTCAATCCATGAATACATTGAACTGCCAGATGACTTTTCTATTCATAGGAAAGTGAGTGTTTGAAATTCTGTTGGTTATCATTTTTCCCCCAATAGTTTGGTGGCCTCTTATAGAGGCCGTCAAGCTATATATAAAAATGACCCTCAAAGAATACACTGTACAGATGATTTGGGATTTGAAGTACAGTGAATAATCTTGACTATATGTGGTGCTCATTGCACTTACACACTTTTTATTCATGTGCTCGATGGACTTATTTTGTTTGCGTAAAATCTTCCGAGTATTGCACACGAGCAATAAGTACCACTATAGTTATGATTTCAAAAATATTCAATTGACTTACTAAATGTACCAAACTGCGACTTATTCGCATGCTATTCTTTTTCGTATTTCAAGACGAATTAGAAAAGATTGATTCTTGCTGTCTAAAATGAGATTTTATCAATCTAGGGTCAATACTCGACTCCCTTATTACTTTTTATAAATCACTCCATTTTTCATTACAAAGACCACATTTTCTGTGGTGGTGATATCTTTGGTAGGGTCTTCATTCACTGCAATAATATCGGCTAAATGACCAGCTTCAAGTACGCCTAATTTACCTTCCATATCAAGAAGTTTTGCATTGGTAACCGTTGCCGATTGTATCGCAAACATTGGTGACCAACCAGTTTCAACCATATACTTAAACTCCTTTGCGTTTTCTCCATGAGGGAAAACTCCTGCATCTGTACCAAAAGCGATAGCTACACCTTCTTTTTGAACCATTGACATGGTTTGTCTGATACCTGCATCTACTTTCATGATTTTAGGAATAATGATATCTGGGTAATATCCCGGGATATCTGCCTGCTGGCGCACATAACGCCCAGCCGAGAGCGTAGGGACTAAATAGGTTCCATATTGCTTCATGAGGCTTGCCGTTTCTTTGTCCATTAAAGAGCCATGTTCGATAGTAGTGACACCTGCTTTAATCGCACGTTGCATCCCTTCGATACCATGCGCATGTGCCGCGACATGCATCCCGTATTCTTTTGCAGTTTTTACAATCTCATTGGCCTCTTCCTGTGTAAATTGTGGATTGACACCATTCTTACTTACACTTAATACTCCGCCAGTAGCCGTAATTTTGATACAATCGGCGCCATTTTTATAGCGTTGTCTTACTGCCTTACGAGCATCTGCTGGACTATTAATTACACCTTCAGCTGGTCCCGGATCACCCATAAGGGTTGCCTTATATCCGTTTGTTGGATCGGCGTGACCTCCAGTTGTTCCTATTGCTTTTTCAGCAGTGAAGATTCGTGGGCCAATTACGGTTCCTGCATTAACTGCATTACGTAAGGATACGTTTACACCACTACCACCAAGATCTCTCACGGTAGTAAAGCCTGCCATCAGGGTGCGTTGTCCAATTTCTTGTGCTTTATAAGCTACATCTGCTTCATTTTTGGTAAAAGGTTCGATGTATCGTTTCGGACTTGTTTCCCCTTCGATGTGAATATGCATGTCAATAAAGCCGGGGAGAACCGTTTTGTCTTTAAGATCAATTACAACTTCATCTCCTTTCGCGGAAGCGTAGCCATTTACAACCTTAGTAATAGTGGCATTATCTACATAAATGGTCTTTTCTGTAAGTACTTTTCCGTTTTTAGTATCGACGATTTTTCCGCAATGTAAAAGTTGGGTTTGTGCAAATGCCGAAAGGCTCAGGCAAGAGGCAAGAGCGAGGAGTAAGAAATTTTTCATGGGTCTGAATGGTTATTTGTTTACAAAATCAATCACCGTTTTTGTAATGAAAGCGATTTGCTCATCATCCAGTTCGGTGTGCATAGGTAAAGATATAACATCTTTTATAAGTGCATTTGTCACCGGGAAATCGGCTTCATTATAGCGTTCATCTGCATAGGCTTTCTGGCTGTGCAAAGGAATTGGATAGTACACACCACAAGGGATACTATGATCCTGTAGGTGCTGCACCAAGGCATCACGATCGGTATCCACAACACGTAAAGTGTATTGGTGGAAAACGTGACAGTCACAACCATCACAAATCATAGGAGTGATAATTTTAGCCTCATTCATAAAAGCGGCAGAGTATTTCCGAGCAGCATCTTGACGCGCTTTTCCATATTGATCTAAATTTGGCAATTTGGCTCTAAGTACCGCAGCTTGGATAGAATCTAGTCGGCTGTTTACACCTACCACATCGTGATGATATCTAGTATACATCCCGTGATTTACAATCCCACGAATGGTATGTGCTAGTGCATCATCATTAGTAAAAATGGCGCCGCCATCTCCATAACAACCTAAATTTTTAGAAGGGAAGAAGGAGGTTGACGCAACGTGACCTATGGTTCCTGCTTTACGTTTTTTACCATCTTTACCTGTATATGTAGCTCCAATAGCCTGAGCATTATCTTCGATCACAAAAAGATTGTGTTCTTCGGCGAGTTCCATGATGGCATCCATATTGGCTACTTGACCAAATAAATGTACCGGTACAATGGCTTTAGTTTTAGGTGTGATGGCCTTTTTAACTGCTTCAATATCGATATTGAAATTAACAGGGTCTACATCTACTAAAACTGGAGTAAGATGTAAAAGTGCAATCACTTCAACTGTAGCTGCAAAGGTAAAATCGGCAGTGATAACTTCATCTCCGGGCTGTAAACCAAGACCCATCATTGCGATTTGTAAGGCATCAGTACCATTGGCACAAGGAATTACATTGCGTACATCTAAATATTCTTCCAGTTCTTTCTGGAAGCCATGAACTTCAGGACCGTTGATGAAAGCTGCAGATTCGATCACTTCCATAATGGTACGATCTACGCGTTCTTTGATTCCTTGATACTGACCTTTAAGGTCAACCATTTGTATTTTTTTCATAGGTATGTTGCGTCTGGAATCCTCCAGTATGAATATTTAGTAAGGCAATTTGAGGAGTTTTTTAGGGTCCTAAAACTTGCGACAAAAATACAAAAACTAGCATCTTTCAGCAATCATATTTCATAGAAAGCGCTATTTTCGCTAGCTATGCGTCTTCTCTATACCTTTCTGCTTCACCTGGTGCAACTTGCACTGCCACTTGTTGGGCTCTTTAATGGAAAGATGAAGTTGTCTGTAGATGGGAGAAAGCGTGTGTATGAAGAGCTGCGTTCTTCTTTGAAGGAGGGCCAACCTGCACTGTGGTTTCACGCTGCTTCCTTAGGTGAATACGAACAAGGCTTGCCAGTGATAGAAGCGATTCAGAAACAATATCCAAAACATCAAATACTCATTACTTTCTTTTCTCCTTCGGGCTATGAAGTAAAGAAGGACTCTGCTATTGGGAAAGCAGTTACCTATTTACCTCTAGATACTGTTATCAATGCAAATAAATTCTTGGACATTGTTAAACCTGAGGCTGCCTTTTTTATCAAATATGAATTTTGGCCTAATTATTTACGGGCTTTAAGTCAAAGAAAGATTCGAACCTTTTTAATCTCTGGAGTTTTTAGAGAACAACAACCCTTCTTTAAATGGTACGGAGCATGGATGCGAAAATCCCTTGAAACTTTTGAGCATTTCTTCTTGCAAGATGCTGCCTCTTTGGAGGCTTTAAGATTGCTGCATTTTGATAATGCTACTGTCAATGGTGATACGCGTTTTGATAGAGTGTCCCATCAAATTGAAATGGACAATTCCTTAGCCTTTATGGATGCATTTACGAATGATAGTCTTAGTGTCGTTTGCGGAAGCACATGGCCTGAAGATGATTCTGTTTTGATTCCTTATATCAATGCACATCAAGGAGTCGCCAAGTGGATCATTGCGCCTCATGAGATCAAGGCTGAGAAAATTAAAACCATAGAAAATGGTCTCAAGCTAAAGACCGTGCGCTATTCAGATTTAGAAGGGAAAGATCTTTCTCAGTACGATGTGCTGATTCTCGATACTATTGGATTGTTGACGAAAGTATATAGCTACGCTCATATTGCCTATGTGGGTGGTGCGATGGGCACAACTGGCCTGCATAATATTTTAGAACCTGCTACTTTTGGAGTGCCAATAATTACAGGTCCTCACCTAGATAAATTCCCTGAAGCACGAAAATTGCGACAATTAGCGGGACTGTACACAGCTTCAAATGCAAAGGAAGTCGAAGCCATTTTTACTAAGCTATTTGCCGATCCGAAGTTTCGCACTCAAACAGGAATGATTTCGGGACATTATATCAATTCAAATACAGGAGCCACTAAGGCGGTGGTGGAGTATTTTGGAAAGTTGCCGTTGGGAGGGTGAGACGAAATCGAAAATCCCCCTCTGTCCTTCGGACATCTCCCCCAAAGGGATTCCCCCTCTGTCCTTCGGACATCTCCCCCAAAGGG
>CAXBCS010000047.1:0-26972 GCA_963974305.1 uncultured bacterium | reverse complement strand
AAGCCCCCTCTTTGAAGCGCTGTCCTTAGTTTATCGAAGGGAGGGGTTGGAGGAGATGTTCCCGCAAACAAGCTCAAAAAACCATTTATTTTTCGTTCAAATTTTGCGTAAATTCGCGCACCTAATACAAAGACATACTAATGAGCGCTAAGTTCACTGAATACAAAGGTTTAAACCTACCCAAAGTTGCCGAAGAGATCCTCTCCTATTGGAAGGAGAACGATGTCTTTGAAAAAAGCATAAGCTCTCGTGAAGGTGCTGAACCTTATATATTTTTTGAAGGACCTCCTTCAGCAAACGGAATGCCAGGTGTTCACCACGTGCTAGCTCGTGCGATTAAAGATATCTTTCCTCGTTATAAAACGATGAAAGGGTATCAAGTTAAACGTAAGGCGGGATGGGATACTCACGGACTTCCAGTAGAGCTTGGTGTCGAGAAAGAATTGGGTATAACCAAAGAAGATATTGGTACAAAAATTACCATAGAAGAATATAATGAGGCTTGTAAAAAAGCCGTCATGCGATATACAGATGTCTGGAATGATCTCACAGAAAAGATGGGATACTGGGTCGATATGTCCGACCCATATATCACCTACAAATCCAAGTATATGGAGACTGTTTGGTGGTTACTTAAGCAGATTTACAAGAAAGACCTAATTTACAAAGGCTATTCTATACAGCCTTATTCGCCTAAAGCAGGTACTGGATTAAGCCAGAACGAACTGAATCAACCTGGTTGCTATCGCGATGTGACAGATACCACGGTAGTCGCTCAATTTAAAATAACCGCTGAAGGATCTAATACTTTAGCTAAAGAATTGGCAGATAATCAAACCTATTTCTTGGCTTGGACGACCACTCCATGGACCTTACCGTCTAATACAGCACTGACCGTAGGAAAGAAAATAGACTATGTACTGGTTGAAACTTTCAATCAATACACCTTCGAACCTATCAAAGTAATTCTTGCTCAAAATCTTATTAGTAAGCAGTTTGATAAGAAATTTGTTGCCGCTTCCGCGAAAGAAGAACTAGAAGCCTACAAGGCTGGTGACAAAAAAATACCCTACTTATTAGGCCGAGAATTCAAAGGCGCCGATCTTTTAGAATTGCGTTATGAGCAGCTGTTTGACCATGTACAACCTCACGATCATCCTGAAAATGCCTTCCGTGTAATTGCAGGAGATTTTGTAACTACTGAAGATGGCACAGGAATCGTACACACAGCACCTACTTTTGGTGCAGATGATGCAATGGTTGCTAAACAGGTGTCTCCAGAAGTACCGCCTTTGTTAATCAAAGATGAAAATGACAACCTTGTTCCGCTTGTCGATCTTCAAGGTCGTTTCCGTCCTGAAATGAAGGAATTTGGCAATAAGTACATCAAAAACGAATACTATAATGACGGAGAAGCTCCTGAACGTTCTATGGACGTTGAGCTTGCAATACGTTTGAAAGAAGAAAACAAAGCCTTTAAGGTTGAAAAATATGTGCACAGTTATCCACACTGTTGGCGTACAGATAAACCTGTACTCTATTACCCATTAGACTCCTGGTTTATTAAAGTCACCGACTTTAAAGACCGTATGCATGAATTAAATCTAGGTATCAACTGGAAACCTAAAGCAACGGGGGAAGGCCGTTTTGGGAATTGGCTAGCCAATGCAAATGACTGGAACTTATCGCGTAGCCGTTTTTGGGGTGTACCATTACCTATCTGGCGTACCGAAGACGGAAAAGAAGAAATTATTATTGGCTCTATTGCCGAGCTGAAAGAAGAAATGGCAAAAGCCGTAACTGCTGGAGTGCTTGAAAAAGATATTTTCGAAACTTTCAAAGTGGGCGACATGAGCGAAGCAAATTACGAGCTCGTAGATCTGCACAAAAATGTAGTAGATCGTATTACTTTAGTTTCAGAATCCGGGCAACCTATGCAACGTGAGAGCGATCTTATTGATGTGTGGTTTGACTCTGGCTCAATGCCTTATGCTCAATGGCATTATCCTTTTGAAAACAAAGAACTTGTAGAGAATACTTGGCGCAAAGCCGATTTTATCGCTGAAGGTGTTGACCAAACGCGAGGATGGTTTTACACCTTATTAGCTATCTCTACCATGATATTTGACGACGTAGCTTATAAGAATGTCGTTTCTAATGGCTTGGTATTAGACAAGAACGGACAAAAAATGTCCAAGCGTCTTGGAAATGCAGCAGATCCATTTGAAACTTTAGAGACCTACGGAGCAGATGCTACACGTTGGTATATGATTTCCAATGCAAATCCTTGGGATAACCTCAAGTTTGACTTAGAAGGAATTGAAGAAGTGAAGCGTAAGTTCTTTGGAACACTTTATAATACCTATAACTTTTTTGCGCTTTATGCCAATTTGGACAGTTTCGCTTTCGCGGAAGCGGATATCGCCTTGGCAGATCGACCAGAAATAGATCGCTGGATATTATCTGAACTTCATACGCTTATTGCCAATGTAGATGCATTTTACGCAGACTATGAACCTACCAAGGCTACCCGTGCTATCGATACTTTTGTACAGGAAAATCTTTCTAACTGGTTCGTGCGATTGAGCAGAAGACGCTACTGGAAAGGAAGCTATGAATCTGATAAAATTTCGGCATACCAAACCTTGTATACTTGTTTAGAAACGGTTGCCAAATTAAGTGCTCCTGTAGCACCTTTCTTTATGGAACGTCTCTATCGAGACCTCAATAAGGTAACTGGGAAAGAGAACTATGAAAGTATTCATTTGGCCGATTTCCCTGTAAGTGATACGAAATTCATAGACAAAGCGTTAGAACACAAGATGCAAAAAGCGCAGATTGTGAGTTCGCTTGTACTTTCGCTTAGAGCGAAAGAAAAAATCAAAGTACGTCAGCCATTACAACGTATCATGATTCCTGTACTATCAGAAGAAGACAAAACATCCATTTTATCTGTCGCCGACTTGATAAAGTCGGAGGTAAATGTGAAGGAAATAGAATTGATTAGTGATGATTCTGGGATCCTTGTAAAACAGATTAAACCTAATTTCAAGGTTCTTGGCCCTCGATTTGGCAAAGACATGAAGTTGGTTGCCAACAAGATTAATTCTTTGGTAGCCGAAGATATTTCAAAAATTGAACGAGACGGCAAAATAGACGTTGAGATTAATGGAAAAATGACTATTTTAGAATCAGGTGATGTGGAAATCACATCGCAAGACATTGAGGGTTGGTTAGTTGCAAGTAATTCTGGCATGACTGTAGCACTTGATGTTGTGATCTCTGAAGAGTTAAAAAAAGAGGGAGTAGCACGAGAATTAGTCAATCGTATTCAGAATCTGCGTAAGGATGCTGGTTTTGAAGTTACTGATCGCATTGACGTAACGATTCAAAAAGATTCACAATTAAATCAGGCAGTCATAGATAATATGACTTATATTAAAAACGAAACGCTGACAGAACACCTTAACCTAATAGATAACATCGCCAACGGCGTTGACATAGTTTTTGATACTATTGAAACAAAGCTGGCTATTAAAAAACATTAATTATGGCATCAGAAACTAGAGCACGATATAGTGACGCAGAACTTGAAGAATTTCGCGCCTTGATTCAATCTAAAATTGAAAAGGCACAGCACGATCTTGAACTGATAAAAAGTGCATATTTAAATGACGGTACAAATGGTACCGACGATACTTCTCCAACTTTCAAATCTTTTGATGAAGGAAGTGCAACTATGAGTAAAGAAGCAAATAGTGCATTAGCTATTCGTCAAGAAAAGTTTATTCGTGATTTGAAAAATGCATTGGTGCGTATCCAAAATAAAACCTATGGCCTTTGCCGTGTAACAGGAAAACTAATTAATCCTGAGCGATTAAAGCTAGTTCCACATGCTACACTCAGCATTGAAGCTAAAAATATGCAAAGCTAAAAAGCAGATTACAAGCTTTAAAAATCCCTTTCAAAATTTTGAAAGGGATTTTTTTATTTTGAGAGTGTTGATTTGCTCTTTCAAGTAGTGGTTATCGTTTATTGTATCTTTACCCACAAACTATTCACCATTAAATACTGTTTTTTGAAGCTATTATCTTCTCTTTCATTGTTCATTTTTATGCTGGGAGCTTGTTCAGAAATTCTTGGCCAAAAGATGCTTGAGCAATCCTTCCATGATGAAAGTATCAAAGCTTTGTATATTAATAGTGATGAGGTTTTTGAAATACACTTGAGTACCTCTCAAAATGATCACATTACTGTTGGCACTCGCATAGATGGAGAAACCTTTGAAAGCTCCATTCTCAAAACCCGAATTGACAATAACACTCTAAAAATAGAAACCGGTCGAACTCCAGATTTTGAACCTTTTAATGATAAATTATCTGCACATAAAGTACTCTCTATTGTGCTTTTTATAAGCCTCCCTGAAGGCTTAGACCTCGATATTTTTTCAACCTTAGCCTCCGTAGATGCCCAAGGTCGTTTTGGACGGGTACAGATAAATCTAGGAAGAGGTGGATGTCGTTTGGTCGATTTTCGCTTTCGCGAAAGCGCAACTATAAACACCCTTAGTGGTGCAATACATGTAGAAGTAGACAGTGCAGAGGTTTATGCACAATCTAGAAAAGGAAATGTCGTTATACCTGCAGGTTTCAGCGAAGGATATCCTCTGGTGTTAAAAAGCATCCATGGCGATATCATCCTTACAAAATCCCTGTAAAAAGTGTATTTTTGCGCCTTTAAAGAATTATTATGACGCTCAAAAAAGCCGGTCTTATTATCTTTTTGATCCTTCTTGCCGATCAAATTCTCAAGGTATATATTAAATTAAATTTTGCATTAAATGAATCTATTCAAGTCTTCGGCTTTGATTGGTTCCGTATATACTTTGTAGAAAATGAAGGTGCCGCCTGGGGGGCCCAAATACCTTGGGAACACGGGAAGGTTGTCTTATCCCTTTTTCGACTGCTCATTGCTCCAGTTATTGGATATTGGCTAGTAAAGTCTGTACGCGAACATGCACCTAAACTTCTTATTATTTCAATTTCATTAATTTTTGCCGGTGCCTTAGGCAATATTATTGATTCTCTTTTTTATGGTGTTATTTTTAGTGCGAGTGAAAATGGAGGCCCTATTGCTACATTTCTTCCGGAAGCAGGTGGTTATGCAAAACCGTTATATGGCAAAGTAGTAGATATGTTTTATTTCCCTATTATTGAAAATGCAATTTTACCCAATTGGATACCTGTTTGGGGTGGAAAGAGCTTCACTTTTTTCAATGCTATCTTTAATATTGCCGACATGGCTATAAGTACTGGAGTAGGAATATTATTGGTTTTTAATAAGCGTGTATTCCCAAAAACGGAAAAGGATCAGGCTCCAACAGAAGTCGCTTAAGACGCCTTATCTGTCATAAATACCTCAGCAATTTCATTTGGCCTAATTGGTTTTACCAAAAAGTCCTTAACCATAGAAATGGCTTTTGATCGCTCGATATCGGCTGGATTTATTGACGAACTAACAATATATAAGGTTGTTTTTTTGAGCTCTTTAAAATCATACTTACTCAACTCATTAAGAAACTGCCACCCGTCCATAATAGGCATGTTGAGATCTAATAAAATAACCTCAGGAATATCACGACGCTCCATTTTTTTTAAGGCACTCACAAAGTAGTCTAATGCCTCTTTTCCATTTCTGAAAATAATTAAATTCTTGGATAATTTACGAAGGTCAATTACTTTGGTAATGAGATTGACATACATATCATCGTCATCAATAATACATGCTAATTCTATAGGATATTTCATTCTCATAGATATTTATGATTAAAGCTGTACAGTAAATTTACAGCCTTTGCCCACTTTACTTTCAACAAAAACTTTGCCTCCTACGGCTTCCACTTGGTTACGAGTTAAAAACAACCCCAAACCAACAGCATCTGGATTGTTATGAAAGGTTTTATATAATTGAAAAACCTTCTCCCCATGTAAATCCATATCGATGCCAATGCCATTGTCTTGCACTACAAGGTATTTCTTTTTGTCCTCTTCATAAGTAAAAACACGAATTTCCGGCCGAACGTCTGGTTTTCTGTATTTTATCGCGTTTGTTATGAAGTTCAACAGCATACTTTCTAAATATGCAGGAATATAATGCACTTTTTCAACCTCAGAGAACTCAGTGTCAAAGGCCACATCATTTTGTTGAACGAGTTGCTTGATAGAAGATATTACTCGATTAAACATATCTTGAACATCAATTTCTTCACGCTTTATATCTGATTCTGTTTGAATGGTAACTACCTCATGAAGATGTTGAATGGTAGTATCTAAATTAGCCGCTATACTTGGAAAATTAGCAAATAATTCTTTCTGTCCTTTATTTAAGGAATCTGTTTCAAATAAATCTGCCGTCAATTGTAAATTACTCACATGTGATCGCAAATTATGAGAAACTATATGAGCAAAATTGTACAATCGCTCATTATGTTTTTCTATAAGGTCTATAGATTTTTGAAGTCTTAATTCCCTTTTTTTCTCGAAGTCGATATTTTGAAAGACCCCACGTATCCCTACAATTTCGTCATTTTCGTCTTTTAAAGGGGTTCCATGAGCTCTTGCCCAAAAGACATCACCGTCAAAGGTGACCATTTTAATTTCAGAATGAAATGGTATGCCTTGAGCACATCCTAAAAAGAGTTCGGCTGCTACTTCAGAATGCTCTTCAGCATAAAACTTATATCCATTTTTAAGGGTAGGAGTAAAATCTGTAGGAACTTTTAATATGCGCTTCGCTTGCTTGTCAAAGTAACTTTTCTTTTCAATAAAATCTATCATCCAGCCTCCGGCACCTGTGAGGTTTGAAATTTCCTCATAGTAAAAATCGTCCATTGCAAAAAGGGATCTATGCTCCACAGTTTTGGTCTTAGTATGAGTAGGTGTCGTTCGTTTTCTAAACGGTTTTATCTCCACGTTCTAATGATTTGGGATTGGAAGATAGTAAATAATTGATACCTCTGTTAGAATTTGAAGATCTTTTTAGGTGAAACACAGTACTTTAACGGCATATCTGTGCTGTTTGTCGGTATTTTCGTCTCTTCAGGAGGAAAAAAGGAGAGCCCAATCGTTATCACATCTGAACGACATTCTGAAAGCATTTTATCATAAAACCCCTTTCCATAGCCCACGCGATTCCCTAAAGTATCATAGGCCATTAAGGGCACAAATACCACATCAACTTTCGCGAAAGCGATTTCAATAGCATCTTCGTCAGGTTCTGGAATACCAAATGCACTGAGCGTAATACGCGTATTGTCCAAAAGCAGTATATTTTTCATTGTACCCGAATCAAAATCTGTTTTAGGCACTAATATATGCTTGTCCTTCCCACTTAATATACTTAGTATGTAATCGGTATTAATCTCCTTCAAACGGTTAATTGGAAGAAAAATATGGTAATAATTATGATCCCAAATATCTAATGACAATAACTTGTTGGCAATTTCTAAGCTGTATTGATCACGGGCGTCATCTGTCAATGAGGCGCGTAATTCTTTATACTTTTTCCTCAGATTCTTTTTGGCTTCCTCCATCCGTTTTGTCTTTGGAAATATTAAAAATCGCATCTCCCTGATAAACAAGGGATGCTTCGTTTATGTTAATCAAGTAGCCCGCATGTACTGCTTTTACTAGATGCCTAAACTGTCCGTATGGATCTGTAATCGTAGCGATATATTCACCCTTTTCAACGTACTTACCACAGGGTACTTTTACATGTAATAGACCAGAAAATTTGGCGCGCAACCACTGGGTGTTTTTTACGAGTATCGATGGCTCTGTTGCTATAGGAATTTCCAAACTTGAGTCTAACATTTCTAAGTGAGCCAAAACCCTTTTAACGCCTACTACACCAATTCTCGCAATTTCCTTATCACTGACTTTTGACTTGCCTCCTTCATATAAAAGAAAAGGTTTTCCTAATCTCGAACAAGTAGCTCTATACGACTTTGGTATTACCTTTGAGTTGAGAGTAAATGGGGCGTTAAAAACTGCAGCATATTCTGCAGATACAATATCAAAGGGGTCAATACGCACTTGCGCAACATTAAAACGCATCGCTCCCCCAGTATGAAAGTCCATACAGAAATCGGCGACCGGTAGGATCTTTTTTACAAACTGATATGCAAATCGGCTCGCCAGAGATCCTCTTGGGTTTCCTGGAAATACTCGATTTAAATCTCTTCCATCGGGAAAGGCTCTTTTCATGTCTAAGAACCCAAAAATATTAACCACGGGAATACAAATAATAGTACCAATACGAGGTTTATTGATCTTCTTAGAAATGAGTTGGCGCACTATCTCTACCCCATTAATTTCATCTCCGTGGATTCCTGAAGTAATTAAAACTATAGGTCCAGGAATTGAGGAGCGCTCCACAATAATAGGCACCTCCACAGGGGATGTCGTGTATAATTTTGCAAGATTAAAATTAATCGTCTTGCTCACTCCTGGATCAATTTGCTCGCCCAAGAGCGTCAGAATGTTATTTTCGTCTATAGATGCCAATGCACAAATTTTTAGATACTTCTTTCAATATAACGAATGATAGTTTTTGCAATATCCGTTCCGGTTGCTTTTTCTATTCCTTCCAAACCAGGAGAAGAATTTACTTCTAGTATTAAAGGACCGCGTTCACTCTGTAACATATCCACCCCAGCAACACCCAGCCCCATGGCCTTTGCTGCTTTAATGGCTGCATTTTCCTCTTCATCGCTTAATTTAATGATACTTGCTGAACCTCCACGATGTAAATTAGACCTGAATTCACCTTCTTTTCCTTGACGTTTCATCGCTCCAACAATCTGTCCATCTACGACAAAAGCTCTAATGTCGGCGCCTTTTGCTTCCTTGATATATTCCTGAATAATCACACGAGCCTCAAGACCATTAAACGCTTCAATCACAGATTCGGCGGCATTTCTTGTTTCAGCAAGTACGACACCTAGACCTTGAGTTCCTTCTAGTAGCTTAATGATTAGAGGAGCTCCTCCAACATGATCAATAACCTCTGAAACATCACGGGAATAATTTGTAAAAATCGTTTTTGGTAAGCCCAACTTCGACTTCGATAAAATCTGAAGACTCCTCAATTTATCCCTACTTACTACCAATGCCTGTGAGGTTGTGGTAGTAAAGGTATTCATCATTTCAAATTGTCTCACTACAGCCGTACCATAAAAGGTAATTGAGGCACCAATACGAGGAATAATAGCATCTGTGGTTTCAAGATGACGTCCCTTATAATAAACTATTGGATTCTTTTTTTCTATTATCAAATCACATTTCAAAGGATCAATAACTTCTACGCTATGTCCTCTTTTCAGCCCCGCCTCTACCAGCCTATCTGTTGAATAAAGACCTGGGTTACGTGATAGTATTTTTAGATTCATTGGTTTTGTTTTTAAAGGATACGTCTGTAAGCTCTGTATCCACAATATATTTCTTAGTCAGGAATTTTCGCCCAATAAGAACTGGAAAACGCATATCCTCTCTTGAACTCAAAGTTAGGGAAATGCTATACTTTTTCTTAAAAATGATGATTTTAGTCTTCACTGCATAGCGATATTGGATTTCTCCGTTGCTACTTTTAACCGCAGCAATATCATAAGAAGTAAATGTTAATTCACGACCATCGTAATTAGGATGAGACGGGTCTAAAAATGTACAAATGAGCACATTGTTTTCTTCACGAATATTTGCACAGTGAATAGAACTCGTATAAGCGCCAGTATCGATTTTGATATCGATGTCTTTAAGCCCTAATTCGGGAAAATCTGCCTTATCTGTTCTTCCAATTACTTTTTTCGCCATCTCCTATTTTAAAGGTGTACAAGGTACGTTTTTGAAATATTCAATTTACTTTTTTTAACTGGATTTTTACGCTTTCGCGAAAGCGTAGTCATACACAATTAATATCTTTGAGTATGCCGACGACACCTCTTGATCTTCAACTAAAAACATTACCCACAAGTCCTGGTATTTATCAGTACTATGATAAAGAGGGGAAATTACTTTATGTGGGCAAGGCCAAAAATCTTAAAAAAAGAGTTCTTTCTTACTTTAATAAGACGCAGGAGAATGGTCGTACGAGAACCATGGTTAAAAAAATCTACGAGCTTAAACATATAGTCGTAGAAACGGAAACGGATGCCCTTCTTCTTGAAAATACACTGATCAAAGAATATCAACCCCGCTATAATGTTCTTTTAAAGGATGATAAAACCTATCCTTGGATTTGTATAAAAAATGAACGCTTTCCACGTGTGTTTTCTACGCGTCGAGTTGTCAAAGACGGTAGTGAATATTACGGGCCATACACAAGTATGAAGACTGTAAAAACTTTATTAGACCTGATAAAAAGTTTGTATAAACTACGCACTTGCAACTATGATCTTTCAAAGGCAAAAGTCGACGCAGGAAAATTTAAAGTATGCCTAGAATACCATTTAGGTAATTGTGAAGGCCCTTGTGAAGGAAAACAAAAAGAAAAAGAATACCAAGAACATATAGAACACATAAGACAAATTGTTAAAGGTGATTTTAAGACATCGCTCTCTAAATTTAGGGTGCAAATGCAAAAGCATGCTGACGCCATGGAATTTGAGGATGCTCAGCGCATTAAAGAGAAACTAGAAACCCTTGAAAATTATCAGTCAAAAAGCACAGTAGTTCATCCTAAAATTACCAATGTAGATGTATTTACCATCATCTCTGATGAGGGTTATGGGTATGTAAACTTCCTCCAACTTGCACATGGAGCCATTATCCGATCTCATACTTTAGAACTAAAGAAGAAGCTGGACGAAACCGATAAGGAGCTCTTAGAGCTTGGTATTGTTGAAATTCAGCAGCGATTTAATTCTCTCTCTAAAGAAATATATGTTCCCTTTCCTGTGGAAGTTGGTGATCATTTAAAAGTTACTGTTCCTAAGCTAGGAGACAAAAAGAGGATTTTGGAACTCTCTGAGCGCAACGCAAAGTACTTCAGAATGGAGCGCTTTAAGCAAACTAAAATCGTTGATCCCGATCGACATACCAATCGTATTATGGCACAAATGAAGGCAGATCTTCGCCTTCAGGTAGAACCTCGTCACATTGAATGCTTTGACAATTCTAATATTCAAGGAACAAATCCGGTAGCTGCCTGCGTGGTTTTTAAAGACGGTAAGCCCAGTAAAAAAGACTATCGCAAATTCAATATAAAAACAGTAGATGGTCCTGATGATTTTGCGAGTATGGAAGAGGTGGTTTTTAGACGTTATAAGCGCTTGCAGAATGAAAACGAACCATTGCCGCAACTCATAATTGTAGATGGCGGAAAAGGGCAGCTTTCGAGCGGTGTAAAAGCTTTAGAGGCCCTTGGACTTAGAGGTACAATTGCGATTGTGGGAATTGCCAAAAGACTAGAGGAAATCTATTATCCCGATGATAGTATTCCGCTCTATTTGGACAAAAAAAGTGAAACCTTAAAAATCATCCAGCAACTTCGTAATGAAGCACACCGTTTTGGAATTACTTTTCACAGAAATAAAAGATCAAAGGCTGCGTTAGGAACAGAGTTGGAAACTATTGCAGGAATAGGCGAAAAAACCATCGTCGATTTATTAAAACATTTCCGTTCAGTTTCTAAAGTAAAAGAAGCAGATAAAAAGAGTCTAACAGAAGTGGTGGGTCAAGCCAAAGCCACTATCTTGTATAACCATTATCATTCGAAATCTTGAAAAAATTAATACTCTTATTGTTCCTATTCTCTTTGACTATACACGCTCAAAGGCCAGAACCTCAAAAGGATCTCAAAGTGGGGGTCGTATTAAGTGGGGGTGGCGCAAAAGGCTTGGCCCATGTAGGAGTTCTGAAAATTTTAGAAGAAGCTGGCGTCCGAATTGATTATATCGCTGGAACGAGCATGGGTGCAATTGTAGGCGGACTCTATGCTTCTGGATATAATGCTGATGAGCTGAGTGCTCTTTTTGCAGGTGTAGATTTTGATAGAATTATCCAAGATGATTTACCGCGAAGTGCAAAAACCTTTTACGAAAAAGAAGATGCAGAGCGGTATGCATTAACATTGCCCTTTGACGGCTTCAAATTGTCATTTCCGAATGCCTTGTCTAAAGGGCAAAATACTTATAACATGCTCAGTAGAGCATTGGATCATGTGAGCCATATTGATGATTTCAAAGAGTTACCCATTCCTTTTTTCTGTATTGCAACCGATGCCGAACAAGGACAGCAAGTGATTTTGGATTCAGGGTATTTACCCGAAGCTTTAAGCGCAAGTGGTGCACTGCCTTCATTATTTAGCCCTGTGATTATTAATGACCAATTGCTCATTGACGGTGGCGTTGTAAACAACTATCCTGTTGAAGAATTACGAGCAAAAGGGGTAGATATCATTATTGGTGTAGATGTACAAGAAGGTTTGAAAAATAGGGAAAACCTAAGATCGGCACCCGATATTTTATTGCAAATCAACAATTATCGGACTATAAAGGTCATGGCAGAAAAAAAGGCCTTGACTGATATTTATATACGTCCTGATATATCAAACTTTTCAGTGGTTTCCTTCAATGATGGGGTTCGTATAATCGAAGAAGGCAAGACCAAGGCCTTTGAACAATACGAAGCTTTAAGAAATATAGCCATGAGACAGCACAAAAATCTTCCCGCTTCGAAGGAGACATCATTAGCTAGACCACAACCAAAAGATAGTATTCGCATTGCAGCGGTTTCCGTGACTGGGAATACTAACTATACTCGCTCATATATAATGGGGAAGTTAAAATCAAAGCCACCTCAAACTTTGAGTTACGAAGAATTTAACGAGAGCATCAATAATCTATCGGCTACCAACAATTTTGATCGTATTGGACACCGCTTTATTTCTATTCCCAGTGGAAAAGTATTGCAATTGGATTTGCAAGAATCTAGAAGTTCTCAATCGGTAAGGCTAGGGCTTCATTATGATGATTTATATCGCAGTGCCGCTCTTGTAAATTTCACCAAGAAACGACTCCTATTTAAAAACGATATTATGGCTATTGATTTTATCTTAGGAGATAACATTCGATATGATTTCAATTACTATATCGACAAAGGATATTATTGGAGTGTGGGCTTTAAGTCGTCCTTAAATGGTTTTACAAAAGGAGTAAGTGCTCGTTTGGTTGAACAATTAGGTGGTGCAGATTTTGGAGGTGTAAACCGAGTTACACTTGAATACCAAGATGTGACCAATCAACTCTTTCTACAAACCTTATTCTCAAAGCAATTCTCCTTGGATTTGGGGGTTCAACATAAATTTTTGGATATTGAAACTCAAACTATCGCGAGCTCATCGGCTACAGAAAATGCCTTTATTTTTGAGAAAAGCCATCTCGCAGGCGCCTATGGTCAGCTGCGATATGACAGCTTAGACAATCGGTATTTTCCGTCTTCAGGAGTTTACTTTGACGGAGATTTTAATCTCTACCTCTATTCTTCTGATTTCAATAAGAATTTTACCGAGTTCTCCATCGCAAAAGCACAAATCAAATATGCACATAGTCCAGCAGATTTTCTCACTTTTATTGTTGAAGCATCTGGAGGTTTTAAAATTGGAGGCGCCGAGACTCGTTCTCTTGATTTTCTTCTTGGAGGATATGGCAACCGACTTACTAATAACATAATCCCTTTTTATGGATACGATCAAATTAGTTTTGGTGGTGATGGATACTTAAAAGCAGGTCTTACAGCAGATTTTAAATTTCTCAATAATAATCACCTTAACCTTTCTGCAAATTTTGCAAATGCGGGAGACGAAGTGTTTAGTGATGATAACTGGTTGCCTCCACCGGCATATTCAGGCTATGCTATTGGTTATGGATATGAATCTTTTCTTGGACCCTTAGAACTCAAATACACCTATAGTCCAGAGGTGAATGAGAGCGAATGGTTCATCAGTCTGGGGTTTTGGTTTTAACAAATTTCATTTTTATCATTTAATTAACAATTTCAATAAGAATAATGTTAAGAAATGTGAGTTTTGATAGAGTATTATTTATCTAAAACCCATAAAAATGAAAATCATCATCAAAACAGCCGCTATTGCTTGCATCGTTTTTGCAAGCTGCACATCAGAGAAAAAAGAAATCACTCCAACCGTTGAAAACTCCAACATTACTGAAAAACCCTTGCTCGCACAAGTAGAAGCTACATCGGAAAATTTTGCTCCTACATATTTTTACGTCAACGCAGCAAGTGGATTATCTCTTAGAGAAAGTACAAATTTAAAATCAAAGAAAATACTAACTCTACCTTATGGATCTCAGGTAAAACATCTCAGTGCTCCAGCCCATACCTCGATGACGATTGAAGGGATTTCAGGAAATATGGTAGAGGTAGAATATCAAGGAGCAATTGGTTTTGTTTTTAATGGATATCTTTCAGATTTGGCTCCTCCATTGCAAGATGAGGCCATTGAGGCTTACGCCAAGCGTATTTCAACAGCTAATACTCCGGTAACAGTTACTAAAGAAGCAAATGACAAGGGAGCTGCCTATGGTCAGTCTACTACAATTGTTTTACCAGCAAAGGGATGGAATGAGGCATACGCTATTTCAAAGCGCCTTTTTGACCTTCCAAAAAGCTTACATCTCAATTTGAGTAAACCATCAACTACTGCTGTAATTCAAAATGCAAATAAACGAGCAAAAACACTGGTCGACGAAATAGCAGTAGTTCATAATAAAGCCAATGAAATTGATAAAATAGTATATAGCTATTCGCTTAAATCATACGGTCGTACCATTACAATTATCAAAGAAGCACAAGGATTTAAGGTTACAGAAGTGGAAATTTCCAAATAAACCCCAGCGGATAGCAAATAAAAAAGCCCACATAATTGTGGGCTTTTTTTATAATTTTACTAAGTTTTTAAACTTCTGAAACACGCAAGGTGTTTACCATTCCCTTAGAAATAATAGGCATGGCCGCAAGATTGATAAGCATATCGCCTTTTTCTACAAAGCCTTTATCCAAGGCTATTTGATTTACATCTTCTACTGTCTCATCGGTACTTACATACTTATCATAGTAAACCGCTCTAACTCCCCATAACAAATTGAGTTGGGTAAGAATGTCTCTATTAGATGTGAATACTAGAATATGTGCCTGAGGCCTCCAAGCCGAAATCTGAAATGCCGTATATCCGCTATTTGTTAAAGTTGAAATAGCTTTTGCACTTATTTCATTTGCCATAAGGGCAGCATGATAGCATATGGATTTAGTAATATATCTTTTAGTACGTATATGTGGAGGGTCGTGAGGCACTTGAATCAAATCTGAATCCTCTACATTTTTACAAATAGAGGCCATTTTTTCGATTACTTGAACAGGGTATTGTCCTACCGATGTTTCCCCTGAGAGCATTACTGCATCTGCACCATCCATCACAGAGTTTGCAACATCATTTACTTCTGCCCTGGTAGGTGTTAAACTAGAGATCATAGTCTCCATCATTTGAGTAGCAATGATTACAGGAATTCGAGCTTTTTTTGCCCGTAACACCAATTGTTTTTGAATCAAAGGCACTTCTTCTGCAGGAATTTCAACTCCTAAATCTCCACGCGCAACCATCAAGCCATCACAATAGGCGACTATTTGGTCAATATTTACAACCGCTTCAGGTTTTTCAATTTTGGCTATAATAGGAATTTTATGCGCTGAATGTTCATCAATAATAGCTCTTAATTCTTTCAGGTCATCAGCATGGCGAACAAATGATAAAGCTATCCAGTCTACTTTTAGGCCTATAGCGAAGATGGCATCTTTAACGTCCTTCTCGGTCAATGCTGGTAAAGAGATATTTGTATTAGGAAGGTTGACTCCTTTTCTTGAACGCAAAGGTCCGCCTTGAATCACTTTTGCCTCAACTTCATTTTTTCCATCGGTTTTCAGCACTTCAAACATGAGTTTTCCGTCATCCAATAAAATGCGTTCCCCTTTCTTTACATCTCTAGGAAACTGCTGGTAGTTCATATAAACACGTTCTTTTGTGCCCTCAAACTCCTCTTCGGTAGAAAAGGTGATAATATCACCAGGATGCACAACTACTTCTTCCTTCATACGGCCAACACGTAGTTTTGGCCCTTGAAGGTCTCCTAAAATTGAAGTGTTATACCCGTGCTTTTCGCTTAAATCACGAATCATCTTAACCCGCTCTTGTACGTCTTTATAGTCGGCGTGAGAAAAATTGATTCTAAAGACATCCACTCCCGCTTCCATCATCTTTTTGATCGTTTCCCTCTTACTTGTAGCTGGCCCTAGGGTCGCTACAATTTTTGTCTTTTTTCTAGTTGGCATTATTCAAATATTAAATTTTCTTTGGCTTTTAGTGATTGCACATCTATGGGATAGGCAGTCACAATCTGCGGTATTTGATTTAAGGTTGTTATGGTTTGCGCTTTCGCGAAAGCGGAACCATCGTCTGTAATTCGTATTAAATAATCTACTTTGGGCAATTCTTGCATAAATTGAAAACTAACAATCGCAGTATCTTGATTTCCAAACAGCCCTTGATTTGAAGCCACCTTAGACATACGTGTACGATTCTCTATAAGTTGATAGGTTCTATAATTTGAAACATCTTCAAATTCAAAAAAAGCAAAGTGCACGATATCCTCCTGATATGACATTTGAACATCTTGCCTACTTCGAGCAAGTTTAGTTTTCAAATGTTTATTGAGAAGAAAGGCAAGATAATAAGGCTCTAATGAACAATGGATAGCGATGAGGGTAAAGTCATACCCTATATCATCATCCAATACAAGTTTATAGGTTCCCATATCTTTTAATTAAAATAAAGATACGGAATGTACAGAAATCCCTTGCGGCTTATTAGAGCAAATGCACGAAAACGTTTGCGGCTAATCAAGTCTCTTTTATGTCGACATAGGCAATAATATCGAAACTATGGTGCCCTTTTCTACCTCACTTTCAATATCGAGTTTTCCATTGTGAGCTTTGACAAATTGATCACATAGTATAAGGCCTAATCCTGATCCTTTTTCATTACTAGTTCCTAGCTGACTCGTAACCGTAGTTACGTCCATGATCTTTTCTATGTATTTTTTGGGAATACCAATCCCATTGTCTTCTATAGTAAATGAGAAACTTTCACCCACTTTACTGAGCTCGATTATAATGATACCTTGTTTGTATGAAAATTTAATCGCATTAGACAAAACGTTTCTTATAATAGTTCCAATCATATTGCGATCTCCATAAATACTACCATTAAAACTAGACTCTAATCGCACTTTGAGCCCTTTTTCGTCTAATAGATGTTGCTGTACTTTTACCTGATCCTTGGTGATTGCAAGTATGTCTAGGTCTTCAGGGTTGAAAGTTATTTGTCCTGTTTGCACCTTAGACCATTTAAGTAAATTATCTAAAAGAGAGATGCTATTTTTACTAGAATCCTCCAGCTGACTAAATACTTTATTAGTTTGTTTATTCGGAAAATCTTCTTGTTTTAATACGTCCAAAAAATTAATTACAGAAGACAAAGGACTCCTAAGATCATGGGCGATGATTGAGAAAAACTTATTTTTTGTGGCTACGAGCTCTGAGAGTTGTTGCTTTTGAGCGGCAATCAATTTATTTTTACGCTTGTAAAGGTAGAGTTGGCTTATTATAAAGAGCATAAAACCAAGTATTACAAAATACCACAAACTTGATGTAATAAACAGGCTCGCGCTATAGGTGTAAGGCTTTTTATAGGCAGTTCCTATGTGGAAACTTTTATTATAAAATGGCACCACAGTTGTTTTAAATACCTCATCTGCTACATCAAAATTTGCATAATACTCAGGATCAACTTCCTTATTATTAATTTTATTGCCGTCATACACACGGTCCCTGTCAAAGATTAGTCCGTCTGAAGTGCTAAATTTAAAAACATACTCTTCTAAATTAGTATTATTATAAACTCTATTAATAATAGGTTTAAAGTCGGTAACAATTGAAAAATATCCTTGACATTTTCGAGTGCTATCTAGCACTCCAAACCCAAGAGGCAAGCCAACCCTCCCCTCTACTAAGTTAAAGGGGTCAAAAGCATAGAAGGCATCCTTAACCATCATACTCTTTAAGTTTCTTATTCCTTTTTGACCCACAATATCACTCATATGAACACCTATCATTCCATCTGGATTTATTTTATCCTTTGTAAAGGAATATCTAAAAACATGATTGGTGTCTACAAAAGAGACTACAAAACTATCGTCTATATGTAGGTCGGATATTTGGTATTTGATGAACTCAAAAAGGTCTTTTTGAGAAGGAAAATCGTCAGAAAATTTAGTTTCTGCGCGAATTCCAGAGATGAGAGTAACATAATTATTAAGGGCATCCTGCAGTTCTGATGCAGCTTTTCTATTTGTGTTTTCCAAACGCAAATTTCGGGCTTCTTTCTCTTCGATCACAATTCTACTGGTTGCCCAATACACAAGAAATGCACTAGAAATAGCCAGCGCAAGAAAAATTAAATAATATTTTTTTGGAAATTTAACAGCCATCAATAGGTGGTTGAAGAGTGCACATAAATAATGGTATCTATATCATACTCAGCAAAATGGAAGTGGGGTAAAAATAAACAATTACGCTCTTATACAAGCATTAATTAGTTTCTATTTCTCGTTGAAATGCAAAAAAGGCACGTTTAGCAGCAATTTCCTCCGCCTTCTTTTTTGAGGTAGCCCTCGCTTTTGCAGCAACCTTATTATCGACATATAACTTTACGCCAAAGTGTTTGACCAAATCTTGTCCACTATCTTCATAAGTATCGAACCTAAAAGTTTTCTTTTCCTTTTGACACCACTCTATGAGCACGCTTTTATAGCTAATTACACGCCCTTCAAGCTTTTCGATATCTACATAGGGTTCTATGACCCTTTTATTGATAAATTTTTCACAATATCGATATCCTTTATCTAAATATATAGCTCCTATAAGAGCTTCAAAGAGGTTGCCATGAATATTTGCGCCAAAATTCTCAATAGGAATATTCGCACGAACGTATCTCACTAGGTTGAGATCTTTTCCTAATTCATTAAGGTGCTTCCTACTCACTACTTTGGATCGCATTTTAGTAAGATAGCCTTCATTGCCCCCTTGAACAACATCAAAAAGATGGGCTGCGATTACAGATCCTAGCATGGCATCTCCTAAAAACTCCAAGCGTTCGTAGTTTAATGGATTGCCATCTTCTTTTTTAAGATTCAAGGAGCGGTGTGTAAATGCCTTCTCATAGTGTATGATATCCTTAGGCTTAAACCCAAGAATAGATTGCATACGCATAAAAAAACTCCCGTTCTTCTCGGAACGGGAGTTAAATATTTTTTTAAAAGCGCTCATTCTTTTAAGCGTCTAATTTTTTAAATAGTACACAGGCATTATGCCCTCCAAAACCAAATGTATTACTCATAGCAACATTGATTTCTTTCGGTTGTGCTTTATTCAACGTCAAATTAAATGACGGATCTATATTTTCATCTACTACCTTATGGTTAATCGTAGGCGGAACTAAGCTGTGCTTCATTGCTAAGATGGATGCAATAGACTCAATAGCTCCTGCAGCACCTAACAAATGCCCAGTCATAGATTTTGTAGAATTAATATTAATATGCTTTGCATGTGCTCCAAAAACCTTTGTAATCGCTTTCAACTCGGCAACATCTCCCAAGGGAGTTGAGGTACCATGTGTGTTGATGTGATCAACGTCTTCGGCTTTTAATCCTGCATCATTGAGGCAGTTATGCATTACACGTTCTACACCGATACCGTCGGGATGTGGGGCTGTCATGTGATATGCATCGCTAGACATTCCTCCTCCTACAACTTCTGCATAGATTTTTGCACCTCTAGCTTTGGCATGTTCATACTCTTCGAGTATCAATGCGCCAGCTCCTTCTCCTAAAACAAAACCATCTCTTGTGGCATCAAAAGGTCTTGATGCTCCCATTGGATCGTCGTTTCTAGTAGAAAGTGCATGCATAGCATTAAATCCTCCCATTCCAGCTTGCGTTACCGCAGCTTCACTTCCTCCAGTAACAATAATATCACAATGCCCTAGTCGAATATAATTCAGAGCATCTATCATTGCATTGGCAGAAGAAGCACAGGCAGAAACCGTAGTATAGTTCGGTCCCATAAAGCCATGCTTGATCGAAATATTACCTGGGGCAATATCTGCAATCATTTTTGGAATAAAGAATGGATTAAATCTCGGGGTACCATCACCTTCTGCAAAGTTGATGACCTCGTTTTGAAAGGTCTCTAAACCTCCAATACCGGCTCCCCAAATAACGCCAACCCTGAATTTATCTACAGAATCAAGGTCAATACCCGCATCATTGATGGCTTCATCAGAAGCCACCAATGCATACTGGGCAAATCTATCAAGCTTTCGAGCTTCTTTTCTATCAAAAAAGTCTAAAGCATTGAAGTTTTTTAGTTCGCAAGCAAATTTTGTTTTAAACTTTTCGGCATCAAAATATGTGATGGGTCCACACCCGCTCTTCCCCGTAGACAAACCTTCCCAGTATTCCTGGATATTGTTTCCTATAGGTGTAAGTGCACCAAGTCCGGTAACTACAACTCGCTTTAACTCCATAAGTAAAGACTTATTTAGCGTCTTCTATATAGGAAACTGCTTGACCTACTGTCGCAATGTTCTCTGCTTGATCGTCTGGGATTTGAATATCAAATTCCTTTTCAAACTCCATGATGAGCTCCACAGTGTCTAGTGAATCAGCGCCTAGGTCGTTAGTGAAGCTAGCTTCTGTTACAACTTCGTTTTCGTCAACTCCTAATTTGTCTACGATTATCGCTTTTACTCTTGATGCAATGTCTGACATAATTTTTAAATTTAATTTTTTTATTAAGACGCAAAAATAACAAACTTTACGGTTTGACAAGCCTACGACTCAAAAATGTGAAGGTAATTTACGTAATTCTCTAAGAAGTAAAGGGTAAAAAACCTTCAAAATGTTAATAATAATTCATTGTTTTGCACAGCACAACAGCTATTCTCTATGAAACGTATTGTGATTTTTGCTTCGGGTAACGGTACAAATGCCCAACGTATTATTGAATATTTCTTGGGTCGTACGGATGCCAGAGTCGTGCAAGTGCTCAGTAACAACAAGGATGCCAAAGTGTTAGACCGCGCCAAATCGCTGGCTGTACCTGCCTTTAGTTTTAATCGTCCAGCCTTTTATAAAAGTGATGATGTCTTAAATTTGGTGCAATCTACCAAACCAGACCTTATCATTTTAGCAGGTTTTCTTTGGCTCTTTCCGGAAAAAATAATTCAAGCCTTCCCTAATAAAGTTATAAATATTCATCCCGCACTGCTCCCAAACTTTGGAGGAAAAGGAATGTATGGCATGAATGTGCATAATGCTGTTTCCGCTTTCGCGAAAGCGCAACCTAATAAAAAAACGTTCACCGGCATCACAATTCACAAAGTAACACCAGAGTATGATAAAGGAGATTTTCTGTTTCAAGCTAAGGTAGAAGTGACTGAAAATGACAATCCGGAGAGCATTGCGAAAAAGGTGCATGAGCTAGAGTATGAACATTTCCCAAAAGTGATTGCTGATTTTTTAAAAGAACAATAAATAGGTTCCCTCCTTTGAGGGGATGACTATAATATGAGCAAAAAGAAAGAAAAATTTTATGTGGTTTGGCAAGGTAAAAAACCTGGCATCTACCTTAGTTGGAAGGATTGTAAGGCCATGATTGATGGTTTTGCCGGTGCGCAGTATAAATCATTCCCCACTTTCGCGGAAGCAAAAAACGCCTTCAATAAAGACTTTGCAGATGTAAAAGGGTCTTCTAAAAAGAAAAAAGTGCTCAGCGCCGAGGAAAAAGCCAAATACGGAGAACCTAATCTATATTCTATATCAGTAGATGCTGCTAGTTCAGGAAATCCTGGAATTATGGAGTATCGTGGGGTAGATACCCAAACCACAAAGCAGCTTTTTCACCAAGGTCCTTTTGAACAAGGCACCAATAATATAGGAGAGTTTTTGGCTTTAGTACACGGACTGGCATACCTAAAAAAGATTGGAAGTGATCGCCTAATCTATTCTGATTCCAAAATTGCAATTGGTTGGGTTAAAAAGAAAGCCTGTAATACTAAGCTGCAGGAAAGTGCCCGAAATAAAGATGTATATGACTTAGTGCGTCGCGCCGAACAATGGCTACAATCTAATACCTATACTACAACCATTGTCAAATGGGAAACCAAAGCATGGGGAGAAATTCCTGCTGATTTCGGCAGGAAGTAACACTTTTATGGATTGTCCTGACGCCATTTTACTTTTAAAAGTACAGCGACGTTATTTACACTACTACCGTCACCATCTACCTTTACTTGAAAGTAATCTCCTGCATCAAAATCAAGATTGTAGGTATTATTTAAAAAATTATACCCAACCATTTCTATAACACCATCAACAGCCGGGTCTACATCATTAGGCATAAGAACGCCATTTTTGTAAAGATTTATTTTTTTATTAGACTGTCCCCCTGTTGCATTCATAGTAACATAGACAATAGTGCCCTTAAATGGCATTCTAGGTCCGCTTAACTCCACATCACCAACAAACTCCAAATCTTGTCCGTCAGAAGGTCCTGCGAGTCCAAAATTGAGTAAAGAAACCTCAATGCTCAACCATTTGCCACGACTAGCATCATAATTATATAATTTGTCACCAATAACGGCCAACTGGCCCGTTTCAACTCCAACTGGAACTGACTCAGGGTTTAAATATAGTGTAGGTTGACCTGTTGGGTCTCCTTTTATTTCTAAAGCAGCTGAAGGATTTTCTTGTCCTATGCCAACTTGTGCTTGTGCTACTGAGGCAACAAACAATATGAGTATAAAGATCTTGTATTTCATATCAGATGTAGGGATTAATTCGAGATAATAGGTGAAATTACTTGCGCCATTTAACCCATAGAAGTACTGAAAGGTCATTTACGTTACTTCCCGCAGACCCCACTTTTACCTTTAAATGATCTCCCTTTTCGAAATCCAAATTGTAAACAGTGTTAGAAAACGAATACCCACTTAGTTGTAAAAGACCGTCCAAAGTAACATCTAAATCATCTGGGACTGCTACATTATTACGATAAAGTTGCACTTGCTTATTTGATTGACCTCCTGAAGCGTTCATAGTGACATATACTATAGTTCCAGCATGAGGCATTTTAGGGCCACTGCTAATGATATCACCAACATATTCGAGAAATTGATTGTCAGTACCATTTTCCAATCCAAAATTGAGCATGGTTGCTTCAACGCTTAACCATTTGGCTCTTGTTACGTCAAACATATAGAGCTTGTCACCAATAACAGCAATCTGTCCAGTCGCTGTACCTACAGGAGCGGTTTGAGGATTGAGTTCAAGAGCAGGAAGGGTTGAATTGGATTTAATTTCTAACTCCGCATTAGGAGTTATAGTTCCTATACCAACTTGGGCAAAAGTCCACAAGAAAGGAATAGCATAAATGCTGTAAGATTGTTTTTCATGACGAAATAATAATAGATTTGGGTGGCACAAATATAATAGCTTGATTGAATTAATCCCTATAAAACCCTAACAATCTGCACTTTGCGTTTTTTGGCGATTGATATGTGCACTTTATCGATGTTTTTTAAGTATGTTAGAAAAAGTAGAATTAAAAATGGCTACAATTTTTAATTCTTCTCGCCAAAGTTCTCACTGATTTCATCTAAGCAAAAGCGTATATTTGCAAAAAAAAATAGGAAATGAGTAAACTTGTTATTGTAGGCTCTTGTGCTTTTGATGCTATTGAAACTCCGTTTGGAAAAACCGATAAGATTATTGGGGGTGCTTCTCCTTATATAGGCCTTGCTGCTTCTCAATTTAAGAATGTAGATCCTGCGATTGTTGCAATCGTTGGAGAAGATTTTCCACAAGAATATTTAGACTTCCTATCTGAAAGAGGTATTAATACTGACGGTATTGAAATCGTAAAAGGTGGGAAAACTTTTTTCTGGAGTGGCAAATATCATAACGATATGAACTCAAGAGATACCTTAGTAACAGAACTTAATGTACTTGGAGATTTTTCTCCTAAGGTTCCTAAGAATTACAAAGACGCAGCAGTTGTTATGCTTGGAAACCTTCAGCCATCGGTTCAGTTGAGCGTAATTGAGCAAATGGATAATCCAAAACTAGTGATTCTCGATACGATGAACTTTTGGATGGACATCGCATTAGATGAGCTCAAGGAAACTCTAAAGAAAGTAGATGTCATTACTATTAATGATGAAGAGGCAAGACAGTTGAGTGGAGAGTACTCGCTTGTAACCGCTGCCAAAAAGATACAGGAAATGGGACCACAATTTGTGGTAATAAAGAAAGGAGAGCACGGAGCTTTAATTTTTCATAACGAACAAATGTTCTTTGCGCCTGCACTTCCGTTGGCCGAAGTATTTGATCCTACTGGAGCTGGAGACACCTTTGCTGGTGGATTTGCTGGATTTCTTGCCAAAACAGGAAATTTCACTTTTGAGAATATGAAAAAGGCTCTGATATATGGATCCTGCTTGGCCTCATTTACTGTAGAAAAATTTGGCACCGAGCGATTAGCCGAGCTTACGGGTGATGAAGTAAAAGAACGTCTTCATCAATTTAAGCAACTAACGCAATTTGATATAGAACTTACTTAATACTAACGCGCCCCATAATTGAGGCGCTTTTTTTATACCTATGAGTGACGCAATAAAGCACGAATGTGGCATCGCATTAATTAGACTTAAAAAACCATTAGCGTTTTATAAGAAAAAATATGGTACTGCTTTTTACGGAGTAAATAAGATGTACCTAATGATGGAAAAACAGCACAACCGTGGACAAGACGGGGCTGGATTTGCAAGCATCAAGTTGGACATGGCTCCAGGTGAACGCTATATTTCAAGGCAACGATCCATAGCTCAACAACCTATACAGGATATTTTTGCGCAGATTAACGGTCGCATCAATGAGGAAATGACAGCAAATCCTGATAAAAAGGATGATGTCGCTTGGCAAAAAAAGAATGTTCCTTATATAGGTGAACTCTTATTAGGTCATGTGCGTTATGGAACCTTTGGAAAAAACAGCGTGGAGAGCGTACATCCATTTTTACGTCAAAACAATTGGATGCACCGTAACCTCATCGTAGCAGGTAACTTTAACATGACCAATGTAAGTCGGTTATTTGACAAATTAGTTTCCCTAGGTCAGCACCCAAAAGACCATGCCGATACCATTACGGTTATGGAAAAAATTGGTCACTTTTTAGACGATGAAGTTTCCAAACTATATAAAAAACTAAGAAAGGAAGGATTCAATAAACAATTGGCTTCTCCTCAAATCGCCGAACGTCTTAAGGTGGCTAAAATTCTTAAGCGAGCATCTAAAGATTGGGATGGAGGATATGCTATGGCAGGTCTTTTAGGTCATGGAGATGCATTTGTATTGAGAGATCCGGCTGGTATTCGTCCTGCTTATTATTATGAGAATGATGAAATAGCCGTTGTCGCTAGTGAGCGGCCTGTTATCCAAACAGCTTTTAATGTACCTTTTGAGGATGTCAAGGAATTAGATCCCGGTGCAGCTGTTATCATAAAAAAGAGCGGAGTACTTAGCATAAAGCAAATCATTAAACCCCTAGAACGTAAAGCCTGTTCTTTTGAGCGCATCTATTTTTCAAGAGGATCAGATGCCGAAATATATAAGGAACGTAAAATGCTGGGAAGGCTATTAATGCCTGAAGTATTGAAGAGTATAGATCATGACACCAAAAATTCTGTCTTTAGTTTCATCCCAAATACCGCCGAAACTTCATTCTATGGAATGGTTGAAGCTGCCCAAGATGAACTCAACAGACAAAAGGGACAAGAAATCCTTGCTGCAAAAGATAGCTTAGATGAAGCGGGTGTTGAACGCATTCTTTCTAGAAGATTACGTACTGAAAAGATTGCCATTAAAGACGCCAAACTACGCACCTTTATAACAGAAGACAGTAGTCGTGACGACTTAGTTGCTCACGTATATGATGTTACTTATGGCGTTGTAAAACCAGAAGACAAGCTCGTTATTATAGACGATAGTATTGTACGTGGTACCACTTTAAAAATGAGTATCATTAAAATGCTAGCACGTCTTAATCCTGCAAAAATCATTGTGGTTTCTTCTGCTCCTCAGATTCGATACCCTGATTGCTACGGAATTGATATGGCTCGTCTAGAAGACTTTATAGCCTTTAGAGCGGCCATTGCTTTATTGAAAGAGAATGGAAAAGAGGCCATCATTCAAGATGTATATGAGAAGTGTAAAAAACAAACAGAACTGGACGATAAAGATGTACAGAATTTCGTAAAAGAAATCTATGCTCCTTTTACTGATAAAGAGGTCTCTGCAAAGATTGCAGAATTGCTCATTGACGATACAGTAACTGTAGAAGTTGATATCATTTATCAGACCGTTGAAAACCTTCACAAAGCCTGTCCGAAAAACCTTGGAGACTGGTATTTCACAGGAAATTATCCAACTGATGGAGGCCACCGTGTTGTTAATCGAGCCTTCATAAATTATATGGAAGGAAATAAAGAAAGAGCCTATTAAGAGCCATTTCTGGTCTTAAAAAAAACACAAAACGACATATTATTGTGTATTTCGTCTAAAAATTGTGCTGTTGGTCTAAAAGTTAGTGTGTGATTGAAATAACCACATATATTAGCAGAGCCATAGCATAAGTAGGTTAAGTTCATGGTAGATTTGGGGCAAAAAAAGGTGGATCTTTCCGCCTTTTTTTATGCCCCAAATCTAAGGGGTGGTGAGCACAGCAATA
>CAXBCS010000046.1:0-27693 GCA_963974305.1 uncultured bacterium | reverse complement strand
AATTTAAATTTAGGCTGGGTCAAATTTGACGACCAAGATGATAGTACAGATAATCCAGATTTTAGAGAAGGGACAGATGTTTTTAATATCTCCTCTTTATATGGAAAAAACGTCGCTAAGAACCTTGCTGTATCTGCCTTGGGAGAGTATAGAACCACCATTTTAAACAATCTTAACGACCCTGGTTATTTAGATCTAGGAGTTGGAGCAACTTGGACTCCTCTTCCAAATCTCGTAGTAGTAGTACATCCTTTAAACTACAACTTTGTGTTTGCAAAAAATGATGCCATCTTCGAATCCTCTTTGGGCGCAAAAATCTTAGTTGACTATACACGCCAAATTGGAGCAATCAATTTTAAATCAAACCTTTCTACCTTCCAAAGCTATAAGAGTAGTAATCTATCCAATTGGACTTGGGTCAACTCTTTTGGATATACCCTATGGAAGAAAATTGGTGTTGGCTTTGAGTTTGGTATGAGAGGCAACAAACAAGAAACCCTCAACTTCGAAACAGCAAACCTTGCTGCAGATGCAACGCCACTTACTTTTGACGACGTAGACAACGAACTTCAAACATACTGGTTATTAGGATTGAATTACGCCTTCTAACTTATTTCTCTAAGAATAAAAAAGCTGCCTCATTAGGCAGCTTTTTTTATGTCTAAAAGGCAAAGATTTACTCTGCTGTATAGTCTTCAATTTCTGGATACAAGAATTTATTATAAGGAAAACGTGTCACATGAATTTCACGAACGCGTTCATACACTTTGTTTCTAAAGGCTTCTATATTATCCTTATTCAAGGCCGAGATA
Source organism: uncultured bacterium (assembly GCA_963974305.1). GTDB lineage: Bacteria > Bacteroidota > Bacteroidia > Flavobacteriales > Flavobacteriaceae > Dokdonia. The sequence continues at coordinate 26,881 of CAXBCS010000046.1, read as the reverse complement.
AATATAGAATCTCCATTGGTGCGAGATATCCATGTTTTCTTCCATTCTTCTAAAGTATAATGCGCCCCAGTGCGTTCGACCATCAAATCTTCAGCATCATAAGCTTCAGGTGAATAGGCATCAATTTTATTGAATACCATTAATACTGGTTTATCAGCACTTTTTATTTCATCTAGAATCTGATTTACAGAGGCTATATGATCTTCAAACTGCGGATGCGAAATATCAACTACATGTAATAGCAAATCGGCCTCACGCACCTCATCCAAGGTACTTTTAAAGGAGTCAACCAATTGGGTAGGCAATTTACGTATGAATCCTACGGTGTCTGAAAGTAAGAAAGGAAGATTTCTAATCACCACCTTACGTACCGTTGTATCTAAGGTTGCAAAGAGCTTATTTTCGGCGAAGACATCACTTTTACTTATGACATTCATCAAGGTACTCTTCCCTACATTGGTATAACCTACTAAGGCCACTCTGATAAGAGAACCACGATTACCACGTTGTACCGCCATCTGTTTATCGATGGTCTTCATCTTTTCTTTTAATAGGGTTATACGATCTCTTACAATACGTCTATCTGTTTCAATTTCCGTTTCTCCAGGACCACGCATTCCAATACCCCCACGTTGACGCTCCAAGTGAGTCCACAAACCTGTTAATCTCGGCAGTAGATACTGATATTGAGCTAGCTCTACCTGAGTAGTCGCATAACTAGTCTGTGCTCTCTGTGCAAAAATATCCAAGATCAAATACGTACGATCTACAATCTTACATTCTAAGATCGCTTCTATATTACGCTGTTGTCCAGGAGTTAATTCATCATCAAAGATGACAGTTCCTATTTCGTGTTGTTCTACAAAAGCACGCACATCTTCTAGCTTCCCAGTTCCTAAAAAGGTTTTAGGGTTAGGCATATCCATTTTCTGCGTAAATCTTTTGACAACCTCACCTCCGGCAGTATAGGCCAGAAATTCTAACTCATCCAAGTACTCCTCCATTTTCTCCGCGTTTTGATGTCGCGTAGTCAATCCTACAAGGATGCACTTTTCATATTCTATTTGTTCTTTCTCTAACATAGTCACAAAGGTAGCAATTCAAGTGTTATGCTTTCCTTAAATTAGTAGCATGAATGAAACTGATCCCAATAAAAAGGAAAGTGAAGCAAATAGTCATATAAACAGCAATGCCCTTAGTCCTAGTAAAGCAAGCGTTGCTTTTTATAATTTAGAAAATCTCTTTGACACAGAAGATGATCCAGATACCCTAGATGATGATTTTACCCCTGAGGGTTATAAAAATTGGAATCCTAAACGCTATAAAAACAAGCTGCGCAAACTCAGTTCTGTTATTTCTAAAATAGGAGCCTCCGAAACCCAAGGCCCTCCCAGCCTTTTAGGAGTAGCTGAAGTAGAAAATCTTTTTGTAATTCAGGCGCTTACAGAGACTAAAACCCTAGCTCCTTTTAAGTATGGAGTTGTACATTATGACTCTCCAGACGAACGTGGCATTGACGTGGGCTTGTTGTACCGCAAAGAACACTTTACCGTTTCCAATAGCAAAACCATCAATGTATATGTCGAAAATGAACCTGGAGTGCGTGATTATACTCGAGATATTCTTTATGTAGAAGGTATATTATTAGGCCATCACATACATATTCTTGTCAATCACTGGCCCTCCAGACGACAAGGCGCCGAAGAATCTGAATACAAACGTATTGCAGTTGCCCAGCGGTGTAGAGAGATTATGGGACAAATAGAAAAGCGCGATCCCGATGCTCGAATCATTATCATGGGAGATTTTAATGATGGACCAAACTCAGAATCTGTAAAAAATCATCTGGTACAACATGATTTTTACAATCCTATGATTTTTTTAGGCACCCGCTATGAGGGCAGCTTAAACCATATGTTTGAGTGGTATTTGTTTGATCAAATCATCTTATCGACCAATTTTATGCGTTTACACCGCAACCCTTTGCGCTATGATGAGTCTAAAATATATAATGACATTTCTCTTACGGAGTTTAAAGGAAAGTTTAAAGGAAATCCATTTAGAACCTATGCAGGGAAACGATATCTAGGAGGATATAGCGACCACTTCCCAGTATATACAGTATTCGATATAAATCAATAACTTAGACATAAACAAATTGGGGGTGAATAAACAACTACTATTTTTTATCGGGATGCTTTTAGGGTTTGTTTTCTTAGCCCAAGATCAATCTGGCTTACACGCTCAGCAAGATCCACAATACACCCAATACATGTATAATTTATCGGTGCTTAATCCTGCCTATGCAGGGTCTAAAGAAACTATGAACGTGGGTCTTTTACACAGAAACCAATGGACAGGCTTTGACGGGGCTCCTAAGACATCAAGTCTCTTTTTTCATACCCCTTGGGGAGAGAAAACAGGGATAGGTGTTTCTGCTATCATTGATGAAATTGGCCCTGTAGAAGAGACCAATATCTTTGCAGATTATTCATATACCATCTCTATCGCCGATGGCCATAAACTTGCCTTTGGGCTGAAAGCAGGAGCTACACTACACCAAGTGGGGCTCATCGATCTCGATTTAATTACCTCTGGAGATCAGGCATTTTCTAGCAATAGCAGCGAGACCTTTCTAAATTTTGGAACTGGCGTTTTTTATTATACAGACAACTATTACCTCTCCCTCTCTATTCCTAACATCCTTAAAGGAGAACATCTTGATGCAAATGGTGTTATGTACGGTAATGAAAAGAGCCACTTTTTTATCGCTGGAGGATATGTTTATGATCTCAATAATAATGTAAAAATCAAACCTTCCTTTTTTGTAAAAACAGCCTTCGACGCACCGATATCTTATGACGTCAACCTCAACGCAAAATTCTATAACCGTTTTGAATTAGGAGCCTCCTATCGCTTGGATGATTCTTTTTCCGGCTTGATTAACGTCGATGTCACACCTTGGATGCAAGTCGGTTTTGCTTATGATAGTGTAGTTTCAGAAATCAATACTGTAGCGCCTACTTCCTATGAAGCCTTTATCATTTTTGACATTTTTCCGCAACCAAAAGCGCTGCGTTCACCTAGATTCTTTTAACTATGAAGACAAGACTTACTTTCCTCTTTTGTGTTTTAGGCGCTTCTATCTGGGCACAAAATTTCAACAAAATCACAGCCGATCAACATTTTGATCGGTTAGAGTATACCTATGCTATCCAAGATTATTTACAGCAAATCAAAGAGGGTAATGGCAATGCATTTGTTTATGAACGCTTGGCCATATCTTATGAAAAACTAGGAAATTATCGAGATGCAGAACGCTATTACCGCCGACTAGCAAAAGGAAGGAACGGGGATTCTAAGTATATTTATGCCTGGGCTCAAATGCTCAAAGCCAATGGCAAGTTTGATGAATACAGTGCACAAATGCTCCGATTTATAGATGCTTATCCTTCAGATCCTCGAGCAGATGCTTATAAAAATGACTTGGAAACTTTAAAGAGCATTCAGGCCCAAGAACCTTGGTACACGGTAGATAATGTTACTTTTAATTCCAAAAAATCAGATTTTGGGGCTTTTAGAGATGGGGACACCTTATATTTTGCCTCAGCCAGAGCTCCTATGAAAAAAAATCACGGCTGGACAGATCAATCCTTTTTAGATATTTATAAAGCCCCTGTTTCAAAAGATGGCAAAATTGGTCACGGCATCCCTATTTCTGAAATGATTAACACCAAATATCATGAAGGGATTAGTGCAAAAACTCCAGATGGCAAACGCATTTTCTTTGACCGGAATAACTATACCAACGGCAAGTATCAAAAAGATAGTGTAGGCGTTAACCAACTACAATTGTACTATTCAGATAGGGTGAATGGCGCTTTCGCGAAAGCGGTACCCGTCCCATTCAATGACAAAAATTACTCCACTGGACATCCAGCGCTGAGTCCAGATGGCAAGACCTTATTCTTTGCCTCTGATCGTCCTGGAGGACAGGGGCAGGCCGATATTTGGAAAGTAGCCATCCTTGATGATGGCAATTTTGGAACTCCAGAAAACCTAGGAACGGTTGTTAATACCTCCGGAAGAGATGCCTTCCCTTTTATTAATATTGATGATCAACTATACTTTACGAGTGACGGCCATGTAGGTTTGGGTGGTTTTGATATTTATAGATATGATTCTGAAATAGTGATCAACCTTGGTGATCCTATCAATACTGGAGCCGATGATTTTTCTATAAAATTTAATAGCGATGGCAGTTCTGGATATATGGCTTCCAATAGAAAACGTAAGGGTGATGATGATATTTACGCCTTCGCGAAAATTCCGCCTTGCAAGGGTGTAATAACTATCATGGCAAAGGATATGCAACGAAAAGCTTTGTCCAATGCAACTATAAAGATCACAAATCTATCAGACAATAGTGAGCAAACACAGCAAACTGATGTTTTAGGGCGTTATGCCTTCACCTCAGATTGTGATATAAAATATACCATTGTTATTGAAGCTGAAGGCCACGACGCTACCACTCAGACCGTTGAAATACGGACAAAAGATATAACAGAAAATTTCAGTCTTGAGACCAGCTTGGATGTTGAAATCACTGAAGACCGTGTCGTTTTAAGTCCGATCTATTTTGATTTTAATAAATGGGATGTTACACCTAAAGCTGCATTAGAACTCAACCGACTAGTATCTGTAATGCAACGCTACCCAACCATGATCATTTCTGCCGAAAGTCATACAGATGCTCGTGGTCCAGAAGAATACAATAGGATTCTTTCTGATAAACGCGCAAAATCTATGCGCGACTACGTTATCAGTCAAGGCATCTCTGCCGAACGTATTTCAGGAATTGGCAAGGGAGAATCTGATCCAGCTGTCAATTGCGGACTAGAATGTACAGAAGAAGAGCATCAATTGAACCGACGTTCTGAATTTGTAATTGTAAGCCAATAAGATTTACTCTTCAGGATTGGTTTCTAATTGGAAACGATAGATCGCGCCAACCCTTAAAAATAAGTTGCCATTCATATCTGGATTCAGACGATTTCTGTCATCTCCAAATTCGAAGGCTGCAAGACGAAAAGGCAAGGTGTCATTGGCGTCAAATACCTCATAAGAAACGCTACTATAGCCAACTTGAAAACGTAGTCTAATAGATTCTTTGGCAAAACTATGTTCTAGATATGGCCCTACTTCAATAAGATTTGCTTGCACATAATTGGCTGCATTTCCACCAGCGTCTAAGGTATAAGAACGTACTGGAGCTTGGAAATTGAAGCCCAATCGAGAGGCTTCATTTACGGTATAATTAATATCGCCATTGATGGGAAGGTTTAAAGTCGCCTCCCAATGTCTATTTTCGCTTTGGTAATACATCCCAAGTATTGGCGTCAACAAGGTTCCAAAGCCCTCGGAGGTGGCATAGGCTCCAAAACGGTATTGCATGCCAGCCGTCTTTTGATATTTCATTAATACGAGACCGCCAAGAAACAAAGCTTCACTTCCCGTCTCTAAGTCCTCACTTGCTATTTTAGGCAGGAGGAGATAAGTTCCTGACCAGCGATCAGAATGTTTTATGGATACCCCGGCCTTAAATGTTAGTGACGAAAGTGTTGTCTCCTCCATCCCTGTTGGAAAAAGATCGACCATTTGGTTGCTATAATCTAAACCCGTTACAATAGCAGTTTGCTCATTGAGTTTAATGGGATAGGTAAGGCTTATATCGAAGAGACGAACATTCGTTTCGGCATCTGAACCTTCATAGCCAGCATTGATGACAGTGGCGTAATTTATTTTAACAAGATCTACATAGGATTGGGCAGGAACAGCTTTTGCGAAAGCAAAAACAAACAAAAAAGTATAGATAAACTTCACAAGAGCGGGGGTTTTAGTTGGTTAAATATAAGTATTTGCCCGACTACCCTATAATTGGCCCTCTACTTTTTCAAAACCACCCTCACTTTACTAGACTTTATTAGCTCAAAAATTTACTCCTGCACCTCAAAAGCTTGAATCGCCGCATTGGGTTCCATGATGGCATAGCCTTTCCAAAAGCTAGGATCATATTTGGACAAATAGGTAGGTTTAATCGTTTCATTCTCTACGATTGTATCATAATCCCCCTGATTGATTTCTTTTGACTCAAACACCACGAGTTCGTATTTCATCAATTGGCTTCCCTTCATATCAATTTCAAGAGACAACTCGTTTTGTTTGCGTCTGCCTTTGACAAATTTGTTCTTTTCAATCACTTTCAAGGGACGATCAATTCCAAAACTATTACCATCTGTAAGTTCTAAGTATCGCGGACTATAAGTGCCGTTTGCGTCTTTGGCAAAGATAGATTTTCCACGATAAACGGTATGCGCATAGGATATCCCTAAAAGTCCGAAAGAACTGAGTCTTCGTACATTTTCAAACTCTAAACGCACTACGGCAAAGTCTTCGGTATTGACATACATAACCCCTTTAAAATCCTTTTTTCCTTTGGGAATGAAATTTATGATGTAGACGGGTGTATCGTCTATTACTGTATAGTCATTCAAAGAAAACTCATAACGATTGGATTTTTCTAAAACATCAATTTCAGAATCTTCATTAAAGAATAACTGCTCATATAGTTCTGAAATACGGTCTTTGACCTCAGCCCCGAACTTCTGATTATCGGTATTTTCAATTTCTACAACTTTCTCTTTGGCTTCATCATTTTCGGCGAGAACGGAGTCCAATTGAACCTTAGTTCCAAAAATGCCCGATTTGATTTTGAGATAGGAGTTAGGCTTTACATTTTCTTTGAAAATGCGCTCCATTTTTTCTGACAAGCCATCTACAGAGATATCTTTGCTTTTGTCGTATAGTTCAGCTGCTTTTTCAACGAATAGTTTATGTTTTGCATAGTTACCATAAAACTGACCTACCGTCTCTCGATAATAATCAGAGGATTTCGGAATCAATCCCGAAATACTATCGATCAACTCCTTGTTTAATTCCTCAATGGTCGATTTCTTGAAGTTAATATCGGTTTGGCTCATTTTACTTTGATCCGACTGCCGAAAGAAAATGCGTTTGTTGGTTAGGCCTACATCTGCGTAGTTTTTAGTTAAATTCTCTTTTACCCTTTCAATTATCTCTTCAGGACTCAGCGGATTATTTGTTAAGAAAACCGTTTTTAAAGCAAAGGTTGCTGGTTTTAATTGGATCACGGCCTGACGTTGCGATGGTAGCCAAAAGCTCATTTTATCATATCCCATAGACGAGATAGATACAGAATCCTCAACTTTTGCAGCAGCGGCTTCTGTGATATTAAAAACACCATCTTCGTTTGTTATGATTCCTGTGTATTCCCCCAGTTGAATCGTAGCAAAAGGAATAGGAGTACCTGTCTTTTGATCTATAACAGTAGCCGAGTACGATTGGGCACTCAAATTAGTCAACCCTCCTAAAAGTAAAAAAATTCCTACTAGCATCAAACTAGTTCTTCTAAATGTATATGGTGTCTTCATAAATAATGATCTCTTATAATTATAGAGACGTAGCAAATTATAGGAAGGTTGCCTGCTCTATAAAATTAAAGACGATTCTCATGAGTGGTTGTTACCGTGATATAAAAAGAAGTTTTAAAAATCTAAACGCAACCCTTTGAAAATGAATAGTCTATAGGATAGTAGCAAGTATCAAATACTGTTGGGTACATACATCTATTTAACATTGATAGGCTACAAAAATTGCTGAGAAGAGAAGACGCTACTTGTAAAAGTGGCGTTTTTTTTATTCCAAATCAAAGGTTACTTTTAATGCGGGCAAGTTCGCTACTGGAGAATCAGAAGAATATTTACTGTGGATTTTGCGCTTTATTTATCGCGGCAATCTTGGTTTTAAGCGCTTTCATCTTAGCATCATGAACGGCCTCTTTTTCTTTGGCCTTCTTCTTTTTGCGATCCATCAGTTTGGTATGCTTTGCCTTACTTTTGGTGTTTTTGGGAGTGCCTGCTTTTGCCATGGTAAAATAAAATGAATTTGGTGCAAAGGTAATTCAAAAAGCCCATTCCACGTGCATCTCTTCTCCCTATACCACATTCTCCATAATCTCTGCCACCACTTCTGGATTCAATAGAGTGCTGATGTCTCCTAAGTTTTTAGAGTCCCCAGTAGCGATTTTGCGCAAGATTCGGCGCATGATCTTGCCTGATCTGGTTTTTGGGAGTCCGTTGGTGAATTGAATTTTTTCAAGTTTGGCGATTGGCCCAATGCGTTCGGTGATCAATTGATTGATTTCTTTACGCAGATTATCATGATCGCGGCCCTCACCTGCTTCTTTTAAAGTTACATAGCCATATAAGGCATTCCCTTTAATATCATGAGGAAATCCAACAATCGCGCTTTCAGCAACGGCTGGATGTTCATTAATCGCATCTTCAATGGGAGCTGTTCCCAAATTATGCCCTGCAACAATAATCACATCGTCAACACGTCCTGTTATTCGATAATAACCTGTGGCATCTCTTAAGGCACCATCTCCGGTGAAGTACATTTTCGCGAAAGCGGAAAAATAAGTATTTCGATACCGTTCATGATCCCCCCAAATCGTTCGAGCAATACTGGGCCATGGAAACTTTATGCACAATCTTCCTTCAACTTGATTGCCTTTGAGCTCTTCCCCATTTTCATCCATTAATGCCAACTGCACTCCAGGAAGTGGTAAGGTGGCAAAGGTTGGAATTGTAGGGGTTGCAAAGGGAATAGGGCTAATCATCATGCCGCCATTTTCTGTTTGAAACCAACTGTCGACAATAGGACATTTTTTCTTCCCGATATTATCATTATACCAATGCCAGGCCTCTTCATTTATAGGTTCGCCTACAGTTCCAAGCACCTTCAATGATGAAAGGTCATATTTTTCTACATGGCTTAAATTTTGCTTTGCTAGCGCACGAATAGCAGTAGGTGCAGTATAAAATTGATTTACTTTATGCTTATCAATTACTTCCCAAAATCGACCCCAATGCGGGTAACTTGGCACGCCTTCATACATCACTGTAGTCGCACCATTTGCAAGTGGGCCATAGACGATATAACTATGTCCAGTAATCCAACCAATATCGGCCGAACACCAGAAAACATCTTCTTCTCGATACTGAAAAACATTCTTAAAGGTATAGGCAGTGTACACCATATATCCAGCTGTGGTATGTAACATTCCTTTAGGTTGGCCAGTCGATCCAGAGGTGTATAATATAAATAGTGGATCTTCAGCTTCCATAACTGTTATAGGGCAATCAGAAGAGGCAGCGTCTAATAAAGGCTGTACCCAAATGTCTCTACCTTCCTCCATATGTACCTGTTCCTTTGTACGTTTGACAACTAGCACATTTTCAATACTCGGAGTATCCTTCAAGGCTTCATCTACTATCCCTTTGAGATTAATCGTTTTGCTTCCGCGAAAAGAGCCATCGCTGGTAATTACCATTTTGCACGTAGCATCATTAATACGTGTTGATAAAGCAGTACTCGAAAAACCTGCAAACACCACCGAATGTACCGCTCCAATACGAGCACAAGCCATCATAGCCACAGCCAATTCTGGAATCATAGGCACGTAAATACATACGCGATCTCCTTTTTTGATCCCTTTATCTTTTAAAACATTTGCAAACTTGCACACCCTTTCATGCATTTCTTTGTAGGTGATGTGTAATGCTGGTTCGTTGATATCGTTAGGCTCAAAAATCATGGCTGTTTTATCACCACGAGTATATAGGTGTCTATCAAGGCAATTTTCTGTAATATTAAGTTGAGCCCCTTGGAACCATTTTACCTCTGGTTTTTCAAAATCCCATTCCAACACTTTGTCCCAGCGTTTGCGCCACACAAAATTCTCTTCGGCGATTTCTTCCCAAAATTGTTCGGGTTCATTTACAGATTTTCGGTAGACCTGGAAGTACTCTTCAAGTCCTTTTATATGGTAATTGCTCATGCCTCTTTTTTGGAAGGTAAAAGTTAAGAAATAATAAGTTGTTTAGACACAAACCTGAGCTCAGATTAATGATCAGATGCTTCACCAGCTCCACTCGGAATTCTAATATTTTCTACGATATCTTGAACATATTGTGGGGGTGGAGGCGTAAAGCGATTGACAACTATGGCAACTACAAAATTAACGATCATTGCAATACTTCCAAAACCTTCTGGGGAGACACCAAACCACCAATCTTTTTCTAAACCAGCGACCATTTCTTTTCCGCCATCAAAGACTCCAAACTTAAATTTGAGCATATAAAATAACATGAGTGTTATACCCACGATCATTCCAGCTATCGCCCCTTCCTTGTTCATGCGCTTGTAGAAAATCCCAAGCACGATGGCTGGAAAAAAAGAAGCTGCTGCCAAGCCAAATGCCAAGGCGACTACTGCAGCTACAAAACCTGGTGGATCGATACCAAAATAGCCCGCAATTACTACAGCAACTGTTGCTGCGATACGAGCTGCCCATAATTCGCCTTTATCTGAAATATCCGGCTTGAAGGTTTTTTTAATTAAGTCATGAGAAATTGAAGACGAGATTACTAGCAATAAACCCGCTGCCGTAGATAAGGCCGCGGCTAATCCACCGGCTGCTACTAAAGCAATTACCCAAGCAGGGAGATCGGCAATTTCTGGATTGGCCAGCACCATTATATCCCTATCTACAGTGAGTTCGTTAGTTTTCGCGGAAGCGTTATACTGAATCAAACCATCGCCGTTTTTGTCATCATGGGCCAGCAAACCTGTCTCTTCCCAATTTGTAAACCATTCGGGCATATCGGCATAAGGTTTATTACTTACCGTTTCTATAAGGTTGACTCTGGCAAACACAGCCACAGCAGGAGCCGTGGTATATAAAATAGCGATGAGAAGTAGGGCAATTCCTGCAGACTTTCGTGCATCCTTCACACGTTTTACTGTAAAAAATCGCACAATTACATGAGGTAACCCAGCCGTTCCCACCATTAAAGCCAGGGTAATTGCAAATACATCTATCGTTGATTTAGTGCCTTCGGTATACTCGGCAAAACCCAGCTCTTGACTGAGGCCGTTGAGCTTATCTAGAAGGTACATTCCCGACCCATCATTTACGGTACTACCCATTCCTATTTGGGGAACAGAACTTCCCGTCATCTGAATCGCAATAAAAATCGCTGGTACCATAAAGGCAAAAATGAGCACACAATACTGAGCAACTTGAGTATATGTTATTCCTTTCATGCCACCTAGAACAGCATAAAATAAAACGATTACCATACCAATAACGACACCTAAATTGATATCTACTTCTAAGAAACGAGAGAAGACAACTCCTACTCCGCGCATTTGTCCGGCAACATAAGTAAAGGAAACCAGTAGGGCACATATGACAGCCACTATACGGGCTGTTTTAGAATAATATCGATCCCCAATAAAATCAGGAACCGTAAACTTGCCAAATTTTCGCAGATAAGGAGCCAGCAATAGGGCGAGCAACACATACCCTCCTGTCCACCCCATGAGATACACAGAACCATCATAGCCTCCAAAAGAAATGATACCTGCCATGGAGATAAAAGAGGCTGCACTCATCCAGTCGGCAGCAGTGGCCATCCCATTGGCCCATGGTGATACTCCGCCTCCCGCCACATAAAATTCTTTGGTGGATCCCGCTCTTGACCAAATAGCGATTCCTATATATAATGCGAAGGTGATACCCACGAGAAGGTAAGTCCAGGTTTGTACAGTCATGGGATCAATGGATTAGTGGTTGAATGGTTGAATGGTTGAATGGTTGAATGGTTGAATATGAAAAATTGTTAATCTTTTTCATCAAAGCCATACTTTTTGTCAAGCTTGTTCATGAGATAGATATACACGAAAATGAGTATTACAAATACATAGATTGATCCTTGTTGGGCAAACCAAAACCCGAGAGGAAATCCACCCATCTTGATGCTGTCTAAGCTTTCTTTAAAAAGAATTCCTGCCCCAAAAGAAACGGCAAACCAAATCAATAAAAGGATGCCTAAATACTGAATGTTTTTACGCCAATAGGCAGATGCATGTTCTTGGTTTTTCATATCAAAATAGACTTAGTCATTGCTTAAATATACTCGTTTCTATGGACTTTAATTATTCCAAGAGCGTCATAAAGGAGCCTGGTAAAGCAACTTCTAAGAACTCGAGGTCTGAAGAGGGAGCACTCAATGCATATTTCATAAAGGGAGGCATCACAAAAGCTTCTCCTCTTTGTAAGGTCTGAGGGGTCTGTCCTTCCAAATCTAATACTACATTTCCTTCCAGTATAAATGAAAATAAGATATCGGTATCATGAGTTACCCATTGGAGTTTGTTGTCGTTCTGATCAAGTATCGGGTTGTCTGCAGTCAGTGGTCGTATGACATCCACATTGGCATCTCCTTGTGTGGCCTCCAGAATTCCAGTTTCTCGATACTCATAGCCTGGAATACGCCAAGGTTTCCAAACAGCATCTTTTAATTGATGATGGCAAAAACGCTGCCCTTGAAAAAGGCGTTCAGGATTAAAATTATCGGTGGGTAACTCCATCTCATGATCGATCGTGGTCATATGTTCTGCGGGAACACCAATTTCTATCACATGTAAATCATCTGAAGCTTCCAAAACGCGATGTCTAATCTCTGGGGGTTGGGTAACACAGTCTCCCGCTTTTAAAATAAAGGGAGGGCCTTGATCTTCATAAACGAGTTTCACCCAGCCGCGATAACAGTATATTAATTGGAATCCTATAGTATGATAATGGACCATATCTGGCACTGGGCCTCCGTCTGGCACATGAATATGCGAAGCGACTATACTTCCACCCAAACGATCTGGAATCAAATCTCGATACAGCATCCCCGCGCGTCCAATTACCCAAGGTTCGCTTTCATCCAAATTGCGAACTTCAAAATGATGTAATGTTGACGGTGCGACAAGGGTTTGTGTTTTGGGAAGGATGTAAAAAATGGTGCCATTAGGAGCTATTTGCTCTGAGGTGCCATCTCCTATTTCTTCAGGGTGATCAGTAATAATATTGATAATTGGTCGCGGACTATCAACGCGCATATCTAATACCAGTTGCATCTCATATCCAGACATCATCGCAACGGCAGGATCATCTGCAGGGAAAATTTTATCTAATCGAAATCCTAGAGCAATCAAGAAATCCATATCTGCGGCTAAGTTGGCACTTGGCAGGCGTATTTGAGCGTAAGACGTTTGAGATTCAGTACTACTCATAAAATGGAGGATAGGTTGCTTTTAGTTCCTAGGAAAGTTAGGCATTTCATGTATAGGATTGGTCGCACGTTTTCTATTCTTTAATAATACCATCACTCAACTAATTGCCGTTTGAGAGATTGTAATCTAATGGCAACAAATCTCCAATACGTTGATCTCCCATTTGCCCTGAAAAGAATAGAGAAGCTGGAGGGTGAAAATTACCATAACCATCGATGGTGAAGAATGGATCTACGGGAATAAGTTCAGACTGCTTTTTTCCCGCATCTACAATAACAATGCGCTGCTCTAGCTTTACTTTTTTTCCAGCTTGGCTGTCTGAAATTGTGAATAATTCTGTTGGATTGGTTCGATAACCTCTGAAATAATAGCTAAAGTCATCATTTGCCCAATCCTCCAAGGCTATGGTTCGCATCAATCTGAGCGCCGAAGTTTTATATACTTTCTTACGGCGTTTTGTGAAGCTTTTTACTTCTGGTTGTTTGTCTATAAAAAAGGAAGTCCCCGCATAGGTGGTTTGTTTTCGATCATAGGCTTTTATAGATAGCTCGTGATACTTAATTGCAAAATCAACAATTCTAAAGCGAACTTCATAGCCTAGAAAATCATTGTTAATCACTATTGATTCGTCACAGGAGGCCATGAGTTGATTAGTTGGCACATCATACCAAAGGTCAATAACATCCTCATTGATGATTTTACAGCTCTTGCCAGTTCTAGAAGTACCTAAGAACTGTTCTTTAAAAGCTTTCATTAGTTCTTTTCGTGTAAAAGGCTTTACACCTGTAATCAAGACTTCCCCTAATGATTCGGGGGCAACCATTAGTGTTATGTCCATAGGGTTATTCCAGGAAGCGGTAAGTACCGCATCTGTATATCCCAAATATGTCACCACCAGAGGAGACGATATTTGTTGCCCTATATTTAAAGTGAACTGCCCCTTGGCATCAGTAATTCCACCACGAGTTGTTCCTTCAAAATAAACAGAAGCACCTTCGAGAGGCTCAAGGGTTTTTTGATCGATCACTGTTCCAGAAATACTTTGTGCTATGATAGGGCCTGCGAAAAAAAACAGCAGACAATAAAGAATGTTTTTCATAGGTTTCTTGGGTGACATCGGTTTCACAAACCTAAATATAACAAAAGGGAATTCCAATTAGGCTTAGAGTAGTTTCCTAAGTTAATTCAACTTTAACTTAATAAAGTCCTACTCTCATGAGCATACGACAATGAATATCGGCATTCAGGGGGGATTAAGGCATCAATTTATTCGTGCACAAATGCTTACAAACGTTTACAAACGACTATAAACGAAAGTAAATGCTTAATAACCGACTCTTTTTTGGTCACTGTTTCATATTTGCACTGTTCAGAACGAACAACGATTTTCTCGGGAACGACTCGAGAAAGAAAGTAAAACAATTTGGCAGGTATATCCTGTTCAAGAAAAACACATTATTATGAACACATTAAGAAACAAAGTACAGTTAATTGGAAGATTAGGACAAGAGCCAGAATTCACAACCTTCTCAGATGGTAACAAAATTGCAAAATTCCCGATGGCAACAGATGACAGTTATAAAGATAAGGATGGGAATAAAGTGGAACGGTCTTACTGGCACAACATTATCGTGAAAGGCGGACTCGTAAAAGTCGTTGAGAGTTATGTCAAGAAAGGACAAGAAATCGCCGTTGAAGGCAAACTGACCAACCGTTCTTGGGAAGATAAAGAAGGCAACAAAAGATACATTACAGAGATTCTTGTCAATGAGTTGTTGATGTTGGGCAATAAACAGTAGTTGGCAGCCTTATGGCAATTAAAAAAGCACCTCTTAATTGAGGTGCTTTTAAATTATCAAGTTGGGTAAAATTTCTAGTTTGACTGAGTCACCGTAGACATATTAGAATTACCTAATTGTGTTACTGTACTCATATGACTTGTTCCTGTTTGATCAGTATTTGACATATTCCAATCTCCCGTTTGAGATACCGTTGATTCGTTTAAAGATCCAGTTTGATTGGTCGTATTATTATTGTCGTCTCCAACCTGATTTACACTAGATGTATTCATTTCGCCACCTAGAAGATTTTGCCATACAAAAGAAGTATTGCGGTCTCCTTCTTGGTTTACAGTTCCTAAACCGTTGTTACTGTCCTGCAATTGTGTAGAAGAGTTATTATTACCCGTTTGAGTAATAACGCCAACGTTTCCAGTTGATCCCCAATATTGAAAAGCATTAGAGTAGTTTTCATCTCCCACTTGTGATACTGTTATATCATGATCATATCCCCATTGCTGAGCATGACTAATATTACGATCTCCCAATTGGTCAATATCCGCAACACTAGCACCTCCATTGGCATTCATATCCAAAAAGCTATTATTCGTGGCTCCTTCTTGGCGGATATCAGCACTGTTTGTACCAAATCCATACTGTTGTGCATTTGATACGTTATCTGCTCCTTCTTGATATACAGTGGCATCACTGTTATTCGAGTTGTAATAGGTGTTAACATTATCAAATCCTTGACGTAAATTACTCAAGTTATTACTGCCAATTTGGTCAACATCGGCATCGTTGAAACTTCCAATTTGATCCACGTCTGAATTGTTGATGGTTCCCGTTTGATTTACATCAGCGACATTAGATGCCCCCAGTTGTAATACATCCGAGTTGTTCGATTGCGCAAATGATACAGCTCCAAAAAGGAGTGCAGCCGCGCAGCATAAGATTTTTTTCATTTTTTAAAAGTTTAAATTAATACTATAGAATGGTTAATAATTAAGAGTCAAAACTGGCCCTTATCTCTTTTAAATTAGGTAATTCCATCTTGTTGTAATTCAAATTTTAACAGTTTTCGATGAATGTATATCACCTCCAACTCAATAGCCTATAAACCAACACCTCACTCTCAAACAAAAAAAGTTCACCCAAATGTTAAAATTTTACAAGGAAAATTCTTACGCTTAATCATATACCTCATTTTATCCATCAGATTAATACCTTTACACCATGACTACAACCCAAGATCTTCAACAGCTTTTAAAATCTCATTTTGGCTATGATCGCTTTCGCGAAAATCAGCTCGAAATCATTCAAGGGGTTCTCAATCAAGAAGACGCTATGGTCATAATGCCAACTGGTGGTGGAAAATCAATGTGTTTCCAATTACCGGCGCTCGCCCTTCCTGGAACGGCACTCGTGATATCTCCCCTCATTGCCTTGATGAAAGATCAAGTCGATGCCCTAAAAGCAAACGGAATCAAAGCTGCCTATTATAACAGTACCCAACAACCTGAAGAAACGGCTCGTGTTCTAGACGCACTACAAAATAACGCTCTTGACCTCATCTATGTCGCTCCAGAAAGCTTATCCCTTTTATCCCAAACCTTAGAGCAAGCAACAATCAACCTCATCGCGATTGATGAGGCACATTGTATTTCTTCTTGGGGCCATGATTTCCGTCCAGCATATACCCGATTAGGATTTCTAAAGAAGCAATTCCCTAAGGTGCCTTTACTTGCACTAACAGCAACTGCAGATCATTCTACTCAAGATGATATTGCAGAACAACTTAGCATACCACACGCAAAAAGACATGTAGCTTCTTTTGACAGACCCAACCTTTTTCTGGATGTTCGTCCAGGCCAAAACAGAATCCAACAAATTCTAAAATTCCTAGATGGCCACCCCTTTGAAAGTGGAATCATCTATTGCCTAAGTCGTAAAAGCACCGAAATGCTAGCTACTAAACTGCTCGCGGCCGGCCATAAAGCCAAAGCCTATCACGCAGGCATGACTGCTGAAGATCGCTCTCAGGTACAAGAGGAATTTGTAAGCGATAAAACACCTATTATATGTGCCACTATCGCTTTTGGAATGGGGATTGACAAAAGCAATGTTCGCTGGGTGATTCACTATAATATGCCCAAAAATCTAGAAGGTTATTATCAGGAAATTGGTCGAGGAGGACGTGACGGTCTGCCGGCACACACCCTGTTATTTTATAGCTATGCCGATACCATTCAACTGCGTCAATTCATCACAGGCAGCACCAATGAAGAATACCAAGTTGCCAAACTAGAACGCATGCAACAATTTGCTGAGGCCCTCAGTTGTCGACGTAAAGTGTTATTAAATTACTTTGGAGAATTTCTTGTGAAAGATTGTGGCAACTGTGATATCTGTAAAAACAAACCAGAATATTTTGATGGAACCCTTCTCGCTCAAAAAGTACTTTCAGCGGTGTATCGTTTAAAAGAGCAAGTAGCATTGGGAACTCTTATCGATGTGCTCCGTGGTGCTCAAAATGCAGCCGTTTATGACAAAGGCTATCAAAACGTCAAAACCTATGGCGCAGCAAAAGATGTAGCGTGGAAAGATCTCCAGCAATACATCATTCAAATGATCAACCAGGGATTATTAGAAATACGCTTTCGCGAAAGCGGAAGACTCCTACTCACCCCACTTTCCAAAAACATTCTTTTTGAAGGGACCACCGTCCAACTCGCTAAACTCATCCAGCCTGTGGTCAGCATTGAAAAGGTCACTAAGTCCAAAAAATCAAAAGGTGTCTTGTTTGAAAAATTGAGGGAAGTTCGCAACGAACTAGCACGCGAAGAAAATGTTGCTGCCTATATTATTTTTAGCGATGCAAGTCTTAAAGACATGGAGCAAAAAATGCCAACGAGCCCAGCAGAATTCCTCGAAATATCAGGTGTAGGCCAAGCCAAACTAGATAAATACGCAGCCAATTTCCTGAAGGCGATCCAAGAGCATAAACAGACTAAAAAACCAAAAAGCAAAGGAAAAACTCTTGAGGAAACGCGCCAACTTATAGAAAAAGGCCTTTCTATTGAAGAAATTGCCGAAGCTCGGAATCTGACGATTGGGTCTATTCACACTCATGTGATGAAACTACATGAAGACGGGATGGAGATTGATTTTTATCAATTCATACAAGCCGTGGAAGTGGAACAAATAAAAGCCGCCACCACAAAAATCGAAGATCCAGACAAGCTCAAATCCTACTTTGAATACTTTAAGGAAGAAATTCCCTATTGGAAAATTAAGCTTGGACTTTACTTAGGAGCAAATTAAATGAAAGCTCACAAAGAATTTTCCGTAGTTTTAAACTCATGAAATCATTCTCTCTTTCCAGAAAAATAGGATTTGTTGCTGGGCCTTTGTTGTGTATCCTCATCCTATTACTTCCTTTTGATATTATTGACCCTGCCATTGATAACGTTCTTGCAATCGCTGCTTGGATGATCATTTGGTGGATTACTGAGGCGGTTTCGATTTCTGTGACGGCATTGATTCCGCTCGCACTGTTTCCTTTATTGGGGGTTGGCGATATTAAAAGTGTGGCTCAGAACTATGCAAATCCAATTGTATACTTATTTTTTGGAGGTTTTGTTATTGCCCTAGCATTAGAAAAAGTTCAACTCCATAAACGCATCGCCCTTTCTATTTTAAAAATTACGGGCACCAAAGCCAATGGAATCGTCCTTGGATTTATGATCGCCACAGCGCTTATGAGCATGTGGATTTCAAATACAGCTAGTACAGTAGTAATGCTTCCCATTGCTGTTTCTGTCATCCAACTATTAATAGACGACGCGGATGGCTTTACAAAAAACGATCGTAATTTTGCCCTATCCATCATGTTAGGAATTGCCTTTTCGGCTAATATTGGTGGAGTTTCTACCTTAATTGGAACACCGCCCAACTCGGTGATGCTTGCCTTTCTCAATGAGACCTATCAGATAGATATTGGCTTTTTTCAATGGATGAAAATGGGAGTTCCCTTTGCCGTTATTATGCTAGCCATTACCTATTTCTGCATCACCCGACTCTTCTATCCTAACGGTTTAGGACGCATTGGCGGCTCTGGTGATATCATACAGCAAGAACTGGATAAACTAGGCAAAATGAGTAGAGGTGAAATCATTGTCCTCATTATTTTCTTGCTCACCGCCGTTTCCTGGATGATTCGCTCTTATTTGAATTCACTGCTCCCCAATATTTCTCTTACCGATACCACCATTTCTGTAATTGCAGCATTGTTGATGTTTATTGTACCAATAGATTTTAAAAAAGGACACTTCCCAATTGATTGGAAGGATACTTCCCGCTTGCCTTGGGGAATTTTAATTCTTTTTGGTGGCGGACTCGCACTTGCATCGGGGCTTGCAGATACAGGCTTTATCGATATGATAGGAGACTATATCTCTAGCCAAACCTCTTGGAGTATGTGGGTAGTAACGGCTGTCCTTATTTTCTTAATGCTCTTTATGACAGAGCTCATGAGTAATGTAGCTCTAGTTACGATTTTAGTGCCATTAGTAGTAGGAATAGCCATTGGAATGGATGTGCCTATTTTACAGATGGTAATCCCTGTTACTCTTGCTTCAAGTTGTGCCTTTATGCTGCCCATGGCGACACCACCAAATGCCATTGTTTTTGCAAGCGGACATGTTCGAGTAGATCAAATGGCGCGTATTGGGATTGTGCTGAATTTAATTTCGGTGGGCTTATTATTTGCTTTGGCCTATTGGGTAGTACCACTTTTGTTTTAAACAGGACTTAGTCTTTGACAATCGTAATTTTACAATTCTCAAAAAAGTCTTCAGGAACCTGAAGCACATCATTATAGGTAATTGAATTTAGCGTAGTAATACGTGTAGGACACGGACCCTCTGATCTCGTCACAGAAAGATTTAACTTCAGAATGTCTTCCTCTATGTCGGATAATTGAATCCTAAAAATATTATCACCATCCTCACCAGAAACAGACACTGCTATTAAATTATCTAGATCAGGATTGTCATTGAAAAAAACGGAAGTTGTTGTGCTATCTCCAATGAAAATCAAAATATCATCTGCGATATACGTTTCATTTTCTATTAAATTTATACCATCTGCATTTACTAATTCTATAAAAATGATTTTGTTAGGAACAGGTATCTCTCTGCATTGAACCTCCCCACCATCATCCGTACTACAAGACGTTACCAAAAATAAAACCATTACTAGCAAACTGTAAACATATTTCATAAGCCTTTTTTTATTTAGACGCGATACGAGCACAATCGTTGCGTCGATTTTAAAGAGTTTTGTAAATAGCTATCCTTTCAAAACCTGTAAAACAACTTCTTTGTACTTGCCGCCAATTGGAATTTCTACAGCCCCTATTTCAATATCGAGTTGTGTAAAAGCTGTCACTGCAGCTTTTTGTACAATATAAGATCTATGGACCTGTAGAAATCGATCTTGTAGTAGTAGTGTCGCAAAATGACTAATGCGTTCCTTGATAACTAGTACTCCCTCCTTTTGATGGATTTTAAGATAATCCTTGAGACTCTCCACGTAAAGAATATCATCCAAAACTACCTTGATGTGCTTCTTATTACTCTGAACGAAAATTGCCTCCTCACTCGTTTTGGATATAGAAGTTGTCGCTTGTTGTAAAGGCAGGTTCAACTTGCTCACTGCCTTAAAAAAGCGTTCAAAGGTGATAGGTTTAAGTAGGTAATCTACTACTTCGAGTTCATAGCTTTCAAGGGCATACTCTCTATAGGCTGTTGTAAAAATAACCTTGGGTGGTCGTGAGAGGGTTTTTAGAAACTGAATCCCGTTTAACACTGGCATTTGAATGTCTAAGAAAATAAGGTCCACTTGATTTTTTGAGAGAAACTCTGCTGCGAGAATGGCATTTTTAAAGGAGCCACAATGCTCGAGAAAAGGAACCGCAGCAATATGCCCTTCTATTAAAGAACGCGCTAAAGGTTCGTCGTCTATGATGATAGATCTAATCATTGATCGCCGAGGTATTTATGCGTAAAGCAACCGTAAACCAGCCGTTTTCATCGGTTTCTTCATAGGAGAAGTCACTATAGAGTAAAGCCAATTGCCGCTTGACATTAGGAACACCAATGCCTTTGGAGTATCCTGTCACGTCCAACTGTTGCGCCGCGTTTTTGGTGTTATTCACTTCAATAAACAGCTGCTTTCCTTCCTCTCGAATGTTGATATGAATTTCAGGTGTTCCCACACTTCCACTCGCTCCGTGTTTAAAGGAATTTTCTACGATGGATAATAAAAGTAAGGGCGCAATTTTTGTTTCCGTCCATTCGGGAGGACATTTTGAAGGGCTCGTTGTTACACTTTGTACATCCCCTTCGATGGAGCTTTGGACAGCTTTCGCGAAAGCGTACTCCGTACGAATCTTAATCTCCCCTCCGTAGCGTAATTTCTCTAAGGCAATGTAATTTTCAAGCAACTCAACTTCTTTTTTTAATGGCACAAGCTTGTCATTGCATTGATATAAAATGTAATCCAACATAGCCGAAAGTGTTGCCACAGTTTCTGGCGCCTTATCTGATTTTTGTACCGTGAGGGCATACAGATTGTTAAGGGTATTGAACAAAAAATGTGGATGTAATTGGGATTTCAAAGCATTGAGCTCTGCCATATTCTTATCGCGTTCGAGTTCTAGATTTCTATTTTCGGTGGCACGTTTTTCGCGAATGATATTATCTAAGGTCATGATGAGTGAAGCGATCAAAAGAGATGGCAAATAGCCCCCTATTAAAAAGGAAACCTCAGATAAAATCTGTTGAATAGACTCCTGCCCAAAGGGTGGGTCCCTAAATAAAGGCTCATAGACGTATACATTAATCATCCGATCCAAAGCGCTACACACATAAAAAAGTAAAAGCGTCAATACGCCAAAAACGAGATATTTCCGCTTTGCGTAAAAATGAGGCAACAAATAGTCATTAAAGGTGTAGGCAGCAATTAACATCGCAGGCAAGCGTTTCAAGTTTTGAAGGGCTAGCGATAACAACGATGCCGTATTCCCATCTTGAAAAAAGGGAATTAAAGCAAAGCTACCCATAAGTATCGCCCAAAAAATGATATGTGATTTTAAGGATTTAGTTTTCAAGAATAGTAGGTTGAGTGCCAGTTACACGTATCCCAAGATCGGTCAGTGTTTTCGTCTTTGTTTTATTGCTTGTAATCATGGTGATACTTTCTACTTCCAGCTTTTTTAATATTTTGGCGGCAGCCGAAAAATCACGATTGTCTTTGTGAAAACCAACCGTTTCATAGGCTTCTGCTTGGGGCATGCCGTCTTTTTTTAGCGGCAAGGTGTTGAGCAAGGCATAATGCCCATTGCCTTTACCTTCTTGATCCAGCCAAATCACTATCCCTTTTCCTTGACGTTCAATAAGCTGTTGGGAAATTTCCATCTGCTCTCGACAATCACATTCGATACTATTAAAATGATGCGCAAATATGCAAGAAGAATGTACACGACAGAGAATATCTTCTCCATCTTTTACGTCTCCCATTACTAGGGCATGACTTTCTTTCATACCATCGTAAAACAGGATTTCTCTATAGGTTCCGTACTTTGTTTTTATAGTGCCTTCGGCGAGCTGAACAATCATAGGACAAAATTAAAGCTTGTGATGTCTAAAATTACAGTTATTCGACCGATTGACCATCACCGACGACCAAGATGCCACTCCAGTCGACAAAATTTTTGGTCGTTGGCAAATCCCTTTCTGTATTCACATTTGTTGCCTAGGTCGACAATTTCATAAACGAAGGCATCTTCTTTCCATCTTTGAATTATGAAAAAAATGAAAACAAATCGTTTAGGCCGCCGATTCCTTCGTACCCTTGGCGTCCTGTTAGGACTGTTGGTTGTATGGAATGTCTACTACATCTCTACTCTTTCATCTTTTAGTTTTAGAGAAAACCAACCCTTCCCAGTTACTACAGGGGTAACTACTCCAGCATATCAAAACGCTATTGGTAATGCGAGCCAAGAGTTGGCCAGAATAGGTTCAACATCAAACTTTCCATCCTTATCTGTGGCCGTGGGACATCAAGGGAAACTCATCTGGTCTGCCGCTGTGGGATATCAAGATCTCGACCAGCGGATTCCAGCAACTCCAAAAACCCAATATCGTATTGGGAGTTCGTCAAAAGCCGTCACCGCAACGGGGGTTGCAAGAGCAGTAGATCAAGGATTCATTGAGCTAGACGCGATTATTGGCGATACTATTACAAATTGGTCCAAAAAAGAGTGGGATTTTAGCATGCGCCAACTCCTATCTCACACGGCGGGAGTGGGGAATTATACAGATTTTGGTTTCGCTTCTGCGAAATACACCCTTTGCAACTGCTACGAATTTAAATCCGCTGCTGAGGGCCTTAAAGTTTTTGATCAATACGACCTCATCTTTGAACCGGGCACTTCTTTTGCCTATTCAACCTTTGATATTAATCTTGCATCTGTGGTTTTGGAGCAGGCGGTAAGCACGCCTTTTTTGGAGTATCTAGACAATGAATTATTTACGCCTTTGAATATGCAAGACACCTATGGGGATCATGACAAACCAAAAACCGAGCACTTTGCTACCTTTTACGAAACAATAGATGGTTACTATCGAGAATTTCGCTCTTTTGAGCAACGCTATGATATCAATCTAAGTTATAAATGGGCCGGCGGCGGCATTATTTCAACTCCAACAGATTTAGTAAAAATGGGAAATGCCTATCTTAAGGATGACAGCTTTCTAAGCCATGATATTAAGCGCAACTTATGGACGCCTCAAAAACTCAATACTGGAGAAGTCAACGTACAAGAATACGCCTTAGGTTGGCGATCGTATTTATCCTATGAGAATGACCTACTCCTCGATGGCAAAACTCCTGTGTGGATGGTACATCACGGGGGAGTGAGTAAAGGATCCCAAAACTTCTTGGTGATTTTTCCCGACTATGATTTGGTGATTGACGGTTCTATCAATACCAATGTCGAAGATTTCGGAACCTTTTCTAAGGAGATGTATAAAATAGCCAACCATTTCTTGGCACAGATTCAAAAGGAGGAGCATGCATTGTATTCTGAAATTAAGTTAGCTAGGGGTGAATGATTTTTACCATCGTGTCAAACCAGCAAAAGTGCTCTATCTCAGAGCACTTTTTATTATAAGACTTTTTACGCAATAACTGTGTTAGCTAAAACTATTCACATCTACATTTCTATATATCTAGATTTATCTATATATTGATACCATGAATTTAAAAGAAGCTACAGAAATAGGAAAGTGTTTTTCAAATCAAACCAGGGTTCAAATCATGGATTGGTTAAAAGAACCTGAAAAACATTTCCCGCCACATGAAACATTAAAACATTTTAATGATGGAGTGTGCGTCACCTATATCCAAGAAAAAGCAGGCTTATCACAGTCGACGATATCTACCTACTTAACCAATATGGAAAAGTGCGGCCTATTAATTTCTACAAGACACGGAAAGTGGTCTTATTTAAAAAGGAACGAGGAAGTTATTAAGCAGTATACCCGCTTTATTCTTTAAAAAAACCATCCATTTAAAAACTCAAAATTATGAAAATACTAGTCATCGGCGGAGCAGGAACTATTGGTAAAACCATCGTAGAACACTTCTCAAAAGAACACCAAGTCATTGTAGCAGGTAGATCTTCTAAAGACTATCCCATTGATATTGCCGATACTCGTTCTATCAAAGACCTATTCAAAAAAATCAAAGAACAGGGAAAAATAGATGCTATCATTTGTGCTGCTGGAGAAGCTAAATGGGCCAGAATGAAAGATATGTCAGAAGCCGATTATCACATTGGTTTGCGCAGCAAATTAATGGGGCAGGTCAATATTGTACGCTATGCCCACAAATGTCTTAAACGCAAAGGCTCTGTAACACTTACAACCGGTATCCTTGCAGACGACCCTGTTTACACAACTACCAGTGCAGCCATGGTAAATGGCGGCATTCATAGTTTTGTGCAAGCCGCAGCCTTAGAAATGAGAAAACAAATTAGAGTCAATGTAGTTTCCTCTGGAGTTGTGATGGACGCCTACGCCAAATATGAAAGTTATTTCCCAGGCCACCCTCCTATTCCTATGGACAAAATGTTGATGGGCTACCGAAGAAGTGTTGACGGAAGAGTGAACGGAGAGGTTATTAGAATCTACTCATAATTGTCCAAGATCAAGAGAAATAGGCAATGGAAAACAAACTAAGCATACGGGTATCCAACATCACCGATCTAGCGTCCATAGTAAACATCTATAATCAAGCAATTCGATCAAAGTGTGCAACAGGAGACATAGTGGAGTTTACCGTTGAAGAAAGAATTGACTGGTTTCATACCTATGACAACAACAGCTACCCACTCTATGTTGCAGAGATAGGCAATGTCATTGTAGGCTACTGCAGCATCTCTCCCTACAGACAAGGAAGAGCGGCCATGTCTTCAGTGGCAGAGATTAGTTATTATTTGGATTATGCCTATCACGAGCAAGGCATTGGTACCGCTCTGATAAAACATGCCATAGCCGATTGTAAACGCATAGGAAATGAAAATCTGCTCGCCATTCTCTTGGACATTAATACGCCCAGCATCAGACTCCTAGAAAAATTAAAATTTAAAAAGTGGGGCCATTTTCCTGATATCATAAACCTCCCAGGCAAAAAGTGCGGACAATTAATCTATGGCTTAAAAATAGATGCCACTTAATCCAAAAAATCTTCCTCATTTACGGAAAGCCGTAAGGATTTTACCAAAGACCTAATTATTATTACAATTCATTATAACATAAAAAAGAACCCATTACCAATATCAAAATATTAGGTGCCCGACAGTGCCTCAGCCATTTGCAACAGCACGACTCCAAACCTCCAACTAAAAGCGCTCCCCTACTCGAGCGCTTTTATTCGTTTATAGGAATAAATTTTTGGTGATTACGGGAAACCGTAAGGATATAGAATTAGTCAGCTTTATTTTTCGCTTTTTAAGGGAGGAAGAAAGAAATTCCACTCTTAAAAAAGTCGGAATAAGCCGAAAATAGACTTTAAACAGGAGTAGGTAACTAATAGTATACAATAAAAACATGATTAAAAAATTTACACTTTTAACAATGACCGCGCTTCTTTTACTAACTACAAGTTGTGCATCAATTTTTACAGGATCAAAAAGAAATGTATTGTTTGAATCAGACCCATCAGGCGCCAAAGTTTTCGTCAATGGATTTGAAAAAGGAATTACTCCAGTACAAATTAAAGTTGAAGCAGATGACCGCGTTGACTTTAGATTAGACAACTATAAGGAAAGAGTTGTAGTTATGGATAGCAACTTCAATTTAGTGAGCATATTAAACGGCTTTAGTATTATTGGATGGGGTGTTGATGCCTTAACAGGTTCTCTAAAAAGAGTGGATACTAAATATGTAAAAGTAACCTTAGAAGCCTCTGAAAAAGTTGTTTTTATGGATTATATGAAAAAAGGAAACATCACAAAAATCAATATAGACGAAGAGAACAAGATTATTGAAACCGTGATTGTTCTTGCAGAATAACACTTTCTAAAAATTCTTTTATCACTTCTAACAAAACCTGGTGTTCGACAGTACCTCAGACATTTGCAGATACACCACACAACCAACAAAAGCGCTCCCATCTTGGAGCGCTTTTATAGTATTAAGTAATAAAATTTTTGATTGTCCGCTTATCGTCCCGTAGCTGTAATGATTGCTATCACTAGTCTA
>CAXBCS010000045.1:0-27899 GCA_963974305.1 uncultured bacterium | reverse complement strand
TTGCCAAGGGGAGCGCAATTGGGATCACCGCAGCGTAGCGGAGGTAATCCTGGGTTTTTTCGCGGGATAAAACTTTTCATTTTCATCCCGAAGTATCGGGAGGAGCTTTGAGGGATCACCTTAGTGATTCGATATTCATTTTGGATGGCTTATATCTTTTCTTATGTGCCCTAATGGGTTCATATAATTATCTGTATGCTGTGTAATATTCTCTATACTCATTTTTATTTCAAGGATTAATTAGTGAACTTTATTAGATGAAAAAGAGGAAGGTAAACTTAAGGGATATTAGGATTGACAAACATACTGGCAAACACAGCCATGATGATGGTCATAATCATAGTAGTCCGGAAAGTGTATCAAAATTCAAAACTTATATTCCTGCCATTTTTAGTTTTGTGCTTCTGATTATAGGGGTTACCGTTGATTATTTTGATGCGCTACCATTTTTTCAGGGCAAAATCAGGGTCGTTTGGTATACGGTTGCCTACATTCCTGTTGGCCTTCCAGTGGTTAAAGAAGGTTGGAATAGTATCAAAAAGGGAGATTTCTTTACCGAGTTTTTTCTTATGTCTATTGCGACTCTAGGAGCCTTTGCCATTGGTGAGTTTCCTGAAGGAGTAGCTGTCATGCTTTTTTATGCTGTTGGAGAGCTCTTTCAGCAAGCTGCAGTACTACGAGCAAGGGGAAACATTAAAGCATTACTGGATGTGCGGCCAAACGAAGCCTTGGTTTATCGCAACGCCGACTATGTTTCGGTGAGTCCTGAATCAGTAACTATAGGCGAAAAAATACAAGTCCGCGTAGGTGAAAAAGTTCCCTTAGATGGGGTATTGCTATCCGGGAAAGGTTCTTTTAATACGGCAGCTTTAACGGGGGAGAGTAAACCCGATACTATTTCAAAAGGCGAGAAGGTTTTTGCTGGAAGTATCAACTTAGACGGTGTTATAGAGATTGAAACGACCAAAGAATTCAAGGATAGTTCGATTGCTCGTATCCTTGATATGGTTCAGAATGCCACCGCTATAAAATCCAAAACAGAACTATTTATTAGAAAATTTGCCCGTGTGTACACCCCAATTGTGGTGTTTCTTGCTATCGGACTTACATTGTTGCCTTACTTATTTGTAGATGACTATGTCTTTAGAGATTGGTTGTATCGTGCTTTGATCTTTCTTGTCATCTCATGCCCTTGTGCTTTGGTTATTTCTATTCCGCTTGGTTATTTTGGCGGACTAGGGGCTGCCTCTCGCAACGGGATTCTTTTCAAGGGAGCTTCCTTTCTCGATGGGATGACTAAGGTGAATACCGTTGTAATGGACAAAACGGGGACGGTGACTAAAGGGGTCTTTAAAATAAAGGAGGTTGTAAATGATTCCGCTTTCGCGAAAGCGGACTTTATGAAATATTTGATGGCGATAGAAGAGCAATCTACGCATCCTATCGCTAAAGCCATCATGGAATACAAAGCCGATGGCGCCGATTATAAAGCGACCGCTGTTACTGAAATCGCTGGAAAAGGTCTGAAAGGAACCGTTAATGGAAAAACAGTGCTAGTGGGGAATAAAGCGCTGATGACCTCAAATGCAATTGATGTCCCTACAGAAACAGACACAATTGTTGAATCTATTGTGATGGTGGGAATAGACGGGCATTTTGCCGGCTATGTGACGATAGCCGATGAACTAAAGGAAGATGCGCATCAGGCAATCAAGGCAATTCGTGATTCTGGAATTTCTAAAATTATTCTGTTATCAGGCGACAAAGATTCCATTACCCAAAAGGTTGCCAGAGAATTGGGAATCGATTGGGCAAGAGGCGGATTATTGCCAGAAGATAAGCTCAATGAGGTAGAGAAGCTCAAGGCGATACCTGGTAACAAGGTCGTTTTTATAGGAGATGGTATTAATGATGCACCCGTTTTGGCAGCTAGTGATGTGGGCATTGCCATGGGAGGTCTTGGAAGTGATGTGGCCATTGAAACGGCAGATGTTATCATTCAAAATGACCAACCTTCTAAAATTGCCCGTGCTATTCAGATAGGCCGTTCAACCCGACGTATTGTATGGCAGAATATTGCGCTCGCTTTTGGTGTAAAAATTATAGTGCTTATTTTGGGAGCTGGTGGAATAGCAATTATGTGGGAGGCTGTATTTGCCGATGTGGGTGTTGCCTTGCTTGCTATTTTGAATGCAATTAGGTTACAGAAGATGAAGTGGGACTAAGAATCCATAAATATTAAGATATGTAATCATCTATAGGTTGAATAATCAATACTTTAGCCGTTAATATTAGGCTTTGCCTTATCTTTTGGCTACATTAGAGGTCTTAACAATAAGCCAAAAATGGCTTTTTTGTTAAATTATTTTCTAATTTTGCACTAATGAAACAATTCATCCATAAATCAATTGCTATCTGTATGGCCTTTGCAGTCCTTATGACTACAATGTCATTTACAGTTGATATGCATTTTTGTGGGGATACCATGGTTGATTTTGCCTTCTTTAAAAGTGCAGATTCTTGTGGTATGGAAAAAGCAGCCGTTGCGACGAATTGCGAGAATCCAACCGTTTCAAAAAAATCTTGTTGCACCGATAAACAATTAGTTATTGAAGGGCAAGATGATTTAAAGGACACTTTAAATAGTTTCACCTTCGAGCAACATACTTTTGTTGCTGCATTTACGTATTCATATATCAGCCTATTCACAGAAACTGCTTCTACGGCTATTTCTTTTGTTGATTATCCTCCTCCCTTTGTCAAACGGGATGTGCAAGTGTTGCACCAAACCTTTCTTATTTGATTTTAAATAGTATGGAATGTACCCTGCGATAACTATCGTCTAGGGTTCTCTTTGTTGTGTTTGATTTTCTGATTCTCAGGTTGTCAATCCGTTCATCACTGTTTAATTATCAAAGTATATGCTTAATAAAGCTATTAAATTCCTTATCGAAAACAAGCTCGTTGCGGTATTAATGCTCACCTTATTTGTAGGTTGGGGTATAGTTAATGCGCCCTTTAGTTGGGACACTGGTTTTCTACCATCTGATCCTGTAGCTGTAGATGCTATTCCTGATATTGGGGAAAATCAGCAAATCGTTTTCACAAAATGGCAAGGTAGTTCGCCTCAAGATATTGAGGATCAAATTACCTATCCACTTACTACTTCGCTCTTAGGGATTCCAGGAGTAAAAACGATTCGTAGCTCTTCGATGTTTGGTTTTTCAAGTATCTATATCATATTTGAAGAAGACATCGAATTCTATTGGTCTCGGAGTCGGATTTTAGAAAAATTAAATTCCCTACCAGCAAACCTATTACCTGATGGCGTAAAACCTGCCTTAGGACCAGATGCTACAGGATTAGGACAAATCTATTGGTATACTTTAGAAGGACGTGATGAAAATGGAAATGTAACAGGGGGATGGGATTTACAGGAACTACGGAGTATCCAAGATTACTACGTAAAATATGCGCTTTCTGGTGCGAGCGGTGTTTCTGAAGTGGCTTCTATTGGGGGTTATGTACAGGAATATCAAGTGGATGTGCAACCAGAAAAAATGCGACAATATAAGATTGGTCTCGACCAAATCGTAAAAGCAGTAAAAGAAAGCAATCAAGATATAGGGGCTCAAACTTTAGAAATTAATAAAGCCGAGTATCTAGTACGTGGTTTGGGCTACATAAAGTCCATTGAAGATATTGAAAATGCAGTAGTAGCTTCAGAAAATTTTACATCGATCCGCATTAAGGATATTGCCAATGTATCTCTTGGACCAGCTCCAAGACGAGGTATCCTTGATAAAGAGGGAGCAGAAGTCGTTGGAGGGGTCGTGGTGGCTCGTTATGGGGCAAACCCAATGGAAGTCATTACGAACGTAAAATCAATAATTGAAGAATTAAAAGGGGGATTACCTACAAAGGTATTGGCCGATGGCCGTACCTCTCAACTAACAGTCGTTCCTTTTTATGACCGAACAGAACTTATTGTTGAAACCCTGGATACACTCAATGAGGCATTGACTCTGGAAATTTTAATTACCATGTTGGTAATTATTGTGATGGTCTTCAATGTAAGAGCGTCTATCTTAATTTCTGGGCTTTTACCTGTCGCGGTACTCATGGTTTTTGTGGCAATGAAACTTTTTGACGTCGATGCAAATATTGTAGCATTATCTGGTATTGCCATAGCCATTGGCACCATGGTCGATGTAGGCGTCATACTTGCCGAAAATATGATTCGGCATATGGATGATGAAAAGTTGCGCCATTCCGAAACTGGAGTTGCATTCACCACTAATGAAATTATTTACAATGCAACTGCCGAAGTATCGGGAGCCATTTTAACGGCAGTGCTTACAACGATAATAAGTTTTGTCCCAGTATTTACCATGATAGGGGCAGAGGGGAAATTATTCCGTCCCCTTGCTTTTACAAAAACGATGGCCCTCACTGCTTCTTTAGTTGTGGCATTGTTTCTAATTCCGCCATTCGCTGCTTATTTATTTAAGAAAACAAGTATGAGGGAGCGATCAAAATATGTACTGAATGGCATTCTTGTTTTGTTGGGAGTAGCTGCGATAATTTATGGGTATTGGCTAGGAGTTGTGCTTATCGCATTTGGGGTTACAGCTGTTTTGACAATGAGAGGTGCGCTTACTCGAAAGCGTGCCAATCTAATTAATATATCAATTTCAGCGGCGGCCATTGTATTTCTTTTAGCGGAATATTGGCGTCCACTTGGCTTTGATCGCAGTATTATAATGAATTTGATTTTTGTTTCAATAATCTGTTTTGGAGTCTTGGCAGTATTTTCTGTACTCAGAATTTACTATGATCGCATCCTTCGCTGGGCACTAGCAAATAAACTATTATTCCTAATTATACCAGCAACGGTTTTAACGCTAGGAGTTATTATCATGCGCAATACAGGGAAAGAGTTTATGCCAGCGCTTAATGAAGGTTCCTTCCTATTAATGCCAACCTCCTTACCACATGCAGGGGTAGAAGAAAATAAACGTGTTGTTCAACAGTTGGATATGGCAGTTGCCAGTATTCCAGAAATTGAAACTGTTGTTGGAAAAGCAGGTAGAACTGAATCTGCACTAGACCCAGCGCCGCTTTCGATGTATGAAAATATGATTCAGTACAAATCTGAATATATGCACAATGCAAAGGGTAAAAAACAACGTTATAAAGTTAATAAAGACGGACTTTTTGAATTGAAAGACGGGGCGTTCATTGCCAATCCAAATATGGATACAGATGAAGATGTCAATCCGCGTTTATTAGATGGGTTCCCTGTTAGCAAAAAACAATTAATCAAAGATGATGACGGCGAATACTACCGAAATTGGCGGCCAGAGATTAAAAGTCCTGATGATATTTGGAATGAAATTGTAAAAGTTTCGAAGCTTCCAGGAGTGACTTCGGCTCCAAAATTACAACCTATTGAAACCCGATTGGTCATGCTGCAAACTGGAATGCGGGCACCCATGGGGATTAAAGTAAAGGGTCAGGATTTGGCACAAATTGAAGCCTTTGGTTTAAAATTAGAAGCTATTCTTAAAGAATCGGAAGGGGTAAAAGAACAAGCGGTTTTTGCAGACCGTATTGTAGGGAAACCGTATTTATTAATAGATATCAAACGGGAACAACTGGCACGATATGGCGTATCCATTATGGATGTTCAACAAGTTTTGCAAGTAGCAGTAGGTGGCATGCCTCTCACTCAAACTGTAGAAGGTCGTGAACGTTATGGTGTTCGTGTTAGGTATCCAAGAGAACTTCGAAGCAATCCAGAAGATCTGAAAAAAATCTATGTACCCTTAGAAAAAGGAAGTCCAATCCCCTTAGGCGAATTGGTAGATATACGTTACGAACAAGGACCACAGGTAATAAAAAGTGAAGACACCTTCCTTGTAGGTTATGTATTATTTGATAAGCTCGATGGTTATGCAGAAGTTGATGTGGTAGAAAGTGCACAGGCCTTGATCCAACAGAAAATTGATGCCAAAGAATTAACGGTACCAAAAGGAATTAGTTACCAATTTACTGGAACCTATGAAAACCAGCTAAGAGCAGAGAAAACACTCTCAGTAGTTGTTCCTTTAGCACTTGCAATCATTTTCTTGATTTTGTATTTCCAGTTCAAATCACTTTCTACTTCCTTGATGGTATTTACTGGAATCACAGTTGCCTTTGCAGGTGGATTCATAATGATTTGGTTGTATGGACAAGATTGGTTCTTCAATTTTAATCTGTTTGGAGAGAATATGCGAGAGCTATTCAATATGAAAACCATCAATTTAAGTGTGGCGGTTTGGGTAGGTTTCATTGCATTATTTGGTATTGCTACCGATGATGGAGTTGTCATGGCAACTTATCTCACTCAAAGCTTTGAACGAGAAAAGCCAACAGATAAAAAGAGCATACGACATTCAGCACTGGAAGCTGCAAAAAAACGAATTCGTCCTTGTCTCATGACAACGGTAACAACCATACTTGCCTTATTACCTGTATTAACCTCCACAGGAAAAGGAGCCGATATAATGATACCAATGGCGATTCCAATTTTTGGAGGAATGGTGATAGATGTTACTTCATATTTTATAGTACCTGTGCTATACAGTTGGAGGGAAGAATTCAAATTGAAAAGGATAAAGGTTAAAAGTTAATGGTTAACTGTTAGAGGTGAAAAGTGAAAAGTTAAAGGTTAACTGTTAGGGTTTAAAGGTTAAAAACCAAAAGCAATTTTTTGTAAAAATATAATTATGGTTAAGAGTAATTTTATAAGTGACAATGACATCTTTTTCAGAAGGCTAATGGAAGCTATTTCCTTTGTCCCCTTCAAAAGTGCTTTAGTTTTTAGTTTTTCACTTTTCACTTTTCACTTTGCTTCCGCACAGCAATTACAATCCTATATTCAAGAGGCACAGTCCAATAATCCAGACATTCAGGCTTTTGAATTGAGACACAACATTGATGAAGAAAAAGTAAATGAAGCCGATTGGATTCCAAACACTGAGTTTAGCGCTGGGTATTTTGTAAGTGAACCAGAAACTAGAACGGGAGCTCAACGGGCACGGTTTTCGGCCAAGCAAATGCTGCCTTGGTTTGGAACTATTACCGCTAGAGAAAATTATGCAAATTCTTTAGCTGATGCTACCTATGTTGAAATTGTTATAGCCAAACGCAAGCTAGCACTTGCGGTATCTCAATCATATTACCGCTTATATACTATTAAAGCCAAACAAAAAGTGCTCGATGATAATATTCAATTATTGAAAACCTATGAGCAATTGGCCTTGACATCTATAGAAGTGGGCAATGCATCTGCGGTAGACGTATTGCGATTACAGATTAGACAAAATGAATTGCAACAGCAAAGTGATGTGCTTGGCGAGGGATTTGTAGGAGAACAGGCCACTTTTAATAGTTTACTCAATCGCGATGAAACAACTGAACTGTTGATTTTGGATCCTTTGGTATTACCAATAGACGATCTGATGTATACACAGGACGATCTTCAACTTAATCCGGAATTATTGAAATATGATAAGCTATATGAATCAGTCGCGCAATCTGAAGCGCTGAATCAAGCAGAACGAAAACCTATGATTGGTTTTGGTTTGGATTATGTGCCAGTTTCAGAGCGCCCAGAAATGAATTTTAATGACAACGGCAAGGATATTTTTATGCCGATGGTAGCGGTGTCCATTCCCATTTTCAATACAAAAAATGAATCAAAAAGTAAACAAAATGAGTTGAGACAATTAGAAATCAATTCTCAAAAAGATAATCGATTAAATGTATTGAATTCCGCTTTCGCGAAAGCGGTCTCTACACGCAATCAAGCAAGAATCAAATATAATACCCAAGTCATGAATTTAAAACAGGCCAACGATGCCGAGGAAATCCTTATCAAAAATTATGAAACAGGAACAATAGACTTTAATGACGTATTGGATATTCAAGAATTACAATTAAAATTTCAAATGAATCAGGTAGAGGCCACAGAGATGTACTACATACAATCGGCCATTATCAACTACCTAATGAACTAAACGATGGAGAAGAAAATTTTTATAAAAAATATGGTGTGTAGTCGCTGTGCCAAGGTGATACAGGCGGAAGTAAATAGTTTAGGTATAGAGCTCAAACATATAGAATTAGGTAGTATTATTTATCATGAAAAATCTGATGATGATTTTCATCGACTAAAAAAAGTCCTCAGACAAAATGACTTTGATATTATACTATCACAAGATCAGCAGTTGGCAGAACAAGTAAAGTTGGAACTAATTATTCTCTTGCAAATATTACCATTACAATTGACAGGTGCACTTTCAAAATATCTTGAAAAGAAATTGAATTTGGAATATTCTAAGATTAGCAAGTTGTTCTCAGCCACAGAACACATCACCGTTGAAAAATATTTTATTAAACTCAAAATGGAGAAGGTGAAAGAGTTGATCCAATTGCAAGAAAACAATTTTACAGAGATAAGTCAGCTACTTGATTACAGTAGTGTGAATCACTTAAGTAGACAATTTAAAACGGAGACAGGAATGAGTTTGACCGTACATAAAAAGAACCTGTCAATTGAAAGACACTCATTGGACCAAATTAGATAGATATAAACCATAATTGTGACACAACTAGATATTTAGTAACGATATTTTTGTGCATCATAAACACAAAAGAGTCTTTTGATTAATGGAAAAATAATTTAAGTCCTGAATGGGGAGGGCATCATTTTGGTGGTTAGTTAATCGCCCTTCCCGTCTCAGGCAAATTAGAATCTGATAAGGATTCCTAAATAAATTGTAAGGTCAACTTAATAAAAAATAAATAATTTTAAAATGGTCCCCTATAAGAATTAAAGTAAACAGTTATGAAACACAGCTATCACATACACGGAATGACCTGTAACGGTTGTCGTAATCACGTTGAGCAAACACTGACTAAGGTGGAAGGTGTGACTGCTGTTACTGTAGATTTAGAAAAAGCTGAAGCTACTATTGAAATGGATACGCATATCCCTCTTGAGAAGTTTCAAGACGCTTTGACCAAGGATGGTGATACGTATAGTATACATACAGATCCCCTCCCAGCCTCCCCAAAGAGAAGGAGTAAGACTCATGAACGTGAGCCGCAACTCCCCCTCAGGGGGCTGGGGGGATTCTATTGCCCAATGCATTGCGAAGGTGACAAGACCTATGACAGTCCGGGAGATTGTCCAATATGTGGTATGGATCTCGTAGAAGAACAAAATATATCAACAACAGTTTCAGAGCAATGGACCTGCCCTATGCATCTTGAAGTGATAAAGGATGAAGCTGGATCTTGTCCGATTTGTGGTATGGATTTGGTCCCAATGGAGCCAGATCTTTCTGCTGAAGAGAAAACCTATCAAAAATTACTTAAGAAATTCTGGATCGCTGTCATCTTTACAGTGCCTATTTTCCTGATTGCGATGAGCGAGATGATTCCTGACAATCCGCTTTATAACGTCATGGAACAAAAATGGTGGAATTGGTTGCAGTTTGGCCTTTCCATTCCTGTAGTATTTTATGCGACTTGGATGTTTTTTGAGCGTGCCTACAGAAGTATAAAAACTTGGAACCTTAATATGTTTACCTTAATTGGTATTGGAGCAGGCGTAGCTTGGTTATTTAGTGTGTTCGGAATGTTATTTCCTGACTTTTTCCCAGCACAATTTAAAACAGAATCTGGGGCGGTGCACGTCTATTTTGAGGCAGCAACCGTGATATTGACTCTCGTTTTAATGGGTCAGGTTTTGGAAGCTAGAGCACATAGTAAAACCAACTCCGCCGTAAAGGAGCTCTTAAAATTAGCGCCAAATAAAGCGATAAGGGTGACTGATGGGATTGAAGAAGAAGTTTCCATTGACCAGATTAAAAAAGGAGACATCTTACGTGTAAAACCTGGAGATAAAATACCGGTAGATGGGCGCATTACAGAAGGGCATACCACCGTAGATGAATCAATGATTTCTGGGGAGCCTATTCCAGTGAACAAAGCAATAGACGACAAAGTTAGCAGCGGTACCATAAACGGGAATCAATCCTTCTTAATGCAAGCCGAAAAGGTAGGTAGCGACACCTTACTTTCTCAAATCATTCAGATGGTCAACGACGCAAGCCGTAGTCGTGCTCCAATTCAAAAATTAGCAGATACTGTATCTGGATATTTCGTACCAGTAGTGGTCATAATCGCATTGATCACTTTTGGAGTCTGGGCCTATTGGGGACCAGAACCAGCCTATGTATATGCACTTGTAAATGCCATTGCAGTATTAATTATTGCATGTCCATGCGCGCTTGGTTTAGCAACACCTATGTCTGTGATGGTGGGCGTGGGAAAAGGGGCTCAAAATGGGGTCCTTATTAAGAATGCTGAGGCCTTAGAGAAAATGGACAAGGTAGATACGTTAATTGTTGACAAGACGGGTACGATTACAGAAGGAAAGCCAACCGTTGAGAAGATGGGTTCTTTTGGAGAGCAATTTCGCGAAAGCGAAATACTACAACTCATCGCTTCTCTTAATAGTTCCAGCGAACATCCACTTGCCGAAGCTACTGTGAAGTACGGAAAAGAGCAAAAGGTAGAACTACAAGCCGTCGAAGGTTTTAGTGCGGTAACTGGAATGGGAGTCGAAGGAACCGTAAATGGTAAAAGACTTGACTTGGGGAATGATAAAATGATGGCGTATGCCAAAGCTACTATTTCGTCTAAAATGGAAGAAATCGTCCAAGGCTATCAGAAGCAAGGGAAAACAGTATCCTATTTGGCGGTAGATAGCCAAGTTGCAGGTTACGTTGTTATTTCTGACAAAATTAAGGCGAGCAGTGCTCAGGCAATCAAAGAACTTCAAGAGAAGGGAATCTCGGTAATTATGCTCACTGGAGATAATCACGATACTGCTCAAGCCGTTGCAAACGAGTTAAATCTCGCTAGTTTCAAAGCGAGCATGTTACCTGAAGATAAGCTCAATGAGGTGATTAAATTACAGGAACAAGGTCATGTAGTGGCTATGGCAGGAGATGGAATTAACGACGCTCCTGCATTGGCCAAAAGTGATGTGGGAATTGCCATGGGCACAGGAACGGCTGTCGCTATTGAAAGTGCCATGCTAACTCTTGTAAAAGGCGATCTACATGGCATTGTAAAAGCGAGGAACCTTAGTCATGCAGTCATGAAAAATATCAAGCAAAACTTGTTTTTTGCTTTAATCTATAACACCCTCGGAGTCCCAATCGCGGCCGGAGTATTATTTCCAATTTTTGGAATATTATTATCACCTATGATAGCGGCTTTAGCCATGAGTTTTAGCTCGGTTTCTGTCATTGCAAACGCATTAAGACTCAAATCAAAATCTATAAACTAAAATCTATACCCTATGAAAATTATAACAATATGTTTCTTCGCACTTCTACTTTTATCTTCCTGCAAAGACAAGCAAAAGGACGCTCCAGAAACTGAATCTATTGAGGCTGTAGAAGAACCAACCACAGCAGAACCAAGTAAAAAGAAGCCTTTGAGTCCGCATACGGCTGCAATGGCTATGATAGGCGATGCACACATACACTTTGACTATTCTTCGCCAGGGGTACGTGAGCGAGTAATTTTTGGTGGCTTGCTCCCTTATGATGCTGTGTGGCAGGCTGGCGCACACAGAGCCACTTGGATGGAAACCAACAAAGATTTAAGTATAGCTGGGAAGACATTGAAAGCTGGTAAATATGGCTTCTTTGTAATTCCTAATCAGGAGGAATGGACGGTGATTTTCAATAGCAATTGGGATCAGCACGGAAAAGATGATTACAACGAGAAAGACGATATCTTACGCTTTACAGTGATTCCGCAAATCTCTGATGAAAGCACAGAACATTTAACGTATACAGTATCTAAGGACACAGATAATTCAGGAACTATCAAATTG
The DNA here is from genome assembly GCA_963974305.1 of uncultured bacterium. Lineage (GTDB taxonomy): Bacteria > Bacteroidota > Bacteroidia > Flavobacteriales > Flavobacteriaceae > Dokdonia. The sequence continues at coordinate 15,931 of CAXBCS010000045.1, read as the reverse complement.
GCTTGGGAAAAGGTAGCTATACAGTTTCCATTTCAAATTGAGTAACCCTTAAAACCAAATATTATGAATGCTAACGATCACAACAGTAATCAAATGACCAAAGGAAGTTATACCAAGTTTGTAGGGATGTTAGTGGCATCTTTTATAGCTATGTACATCACAATGTACTTGAATACCTATGAAATCGATCACGTTTATTTTAGCTTAACTCGATTTTACATGAGTTGTTTAGGAATTGCAACTATGGCGATTATAATGTTTGTTGCTATGCGTTCGATGTATAAAAATAAAAAGAAGAATATTGCAATAGTGGTGGTGAGTGTAGGTCTTTTTGTAAGTGCTCTAAGCTTAGTAAGAGCGCAAGCCCCCATTTTAGGAGATGTTTTATGGATGAAAGCGATGATTCCTCACCATTCAATCGCTATCTTAACCAGTGAACGTGCTGATATTAAAGACCCTCAAGTAAAACAATTGGCCGAGGATATTATCAAGGCACAAAAGAAAGAGATTGAAGATATGAAGGCAATGATTGCTCGATTAGAAGCGAGTAAGTAGAAGTATTTGGGCGCTCGAGCGGGCTATCCGCTACAATCTTTTTTGTGCGATTCTTTAATGTAAGACTCTTTCAGAGAGACATTGGGATCAGGCACAAAAAAGGATTTTCACTACTATCCCTAGCGCGGGTTTGTGCTAAGGTTTAAGAAATTGGAATTATGAATAAAAATAGTTTAGTAATAGGTATTGTAGCAATCGTGATTGGACTCATTATTGGTTGGCTTGTTTTTGGCGGCTCAACGGAGACCGCTATGGGCAATTCTGATGCTTCCGAAATGACAGACAATCACGACCATTCTGAAGACTCAGACAGCGCCATTATGTGGACCTGCTCTATGCATCCACAAATTATGCAATCAGAACCTGGTGACTGTCCAATCTGTGGTATGGATTTAATCCCTGCAGAAACCTCTGCAGAAGGGCTAGCTGCAAATGAGATTAAAATGACAGAAAATGCCATGGCCTTGGCAAATATTCAAACCACAGTCGTTGGGAATTCTATGTCGACAGATACTGATGGAATGATTTCATTATCGGGTAAAATTGTTCAGAATGAAGAAAACAATTCCGTTCAAGCAAGCTATTTTGAAGGGCGTATTGAGCGCCTAAATATTAATTTTGAAGGGCAAGAAGTTAATCGTGGTCAATTACTAGCGACCATTTATTCGCCCAAGCTTGTTGCTGCACAACAAGAACTTATTACTGCAGCGTCTCTAAAAGAATCCCAACCAGCCTTATATCAGGCGGTACGAAATAAATTAAAAAATTGGAAGCTTTCAGAAAGCCAAATAAATGCTATTGAGCAGTCCGGAACAGTACGCGCGAACACCCCTATTTTCGCTACTGTTTCCGGTACTGTCTCTCAAGTATTAGCCGCTGAAGGCGACTACGTCAAACAAGGGCAACCTCTTGTAAAGCTAAGTAACCTCAATACCGTTTGGGCCTCTTTTGATGCCTATGAACATCAGATTTCACAATTTAAGAAAGGCCAAAAAATAAAAATTACTACAAACGCCTATGCCAATAAGGAATTTGACGCTACCATATCTTTTATAGACCCTGTATTGAATACGGCAACAAGAACTGTTGGTGTACGAGCAACTCTTCCTAATCGTGATGATCTCTTTAAGCCAGGGATGTTTGTAACAGGAAAAATAAAGGGAGTGAGTAGGGATACTGCCACTGAGACGATCAGAATCCCAGCAACCGCAGTTTTATGGACAGGAGAACGTTCATTGGTGTATATAAAGACGAATCCCAATGCCCCAGTTTTTGAAATGAGAGAGGTGACTTTGGGATCAAGAGTTGGAGATAATTATCAAGTTAGTTCTGGTATTGAAAATGGAGATGAAATCGTTACTAACGGCACATTTACTGTAGATGCAACTGCCCAATTGCAAGGCAAAAAGTCTATGATGAACAAAGGGAAGGAAGAAGTGGTAATGCCTCAAATGTCTGATATGAAAATGACACTTCCTGTAGCCTTTCAAAAGGAATTGCAGGCGGCACTCATTAACTATCTCAAGATGAAAGATGCCTTTGTTGCCACAGATGCTGCTGAGGTCTCTGCTTTCGCGAAAGCGCTCCTCAAAGAATTAAAATCTATGAATGCTAGCAAGCTAGGAAGTATGGAGCAGGCCCACTTTAAACAAAGTTTGAAAATGGTGGAGGCAATAGCCGAGAATGCAAGTATTGAAAATCAAAGGGAGCATTTTATTATACTCAATGAAAATATGGTCGCCTTAGCAATGCAAATTCAAGGTTTGCCATCTACCATCTATATTCAAAAATGTCCAATGGCCAATAATAACAAAGGCGCTATTTGGTTAAGCACGGATGAGGAGATTCGCAATCCATATTACGGTGATGCCATGTTAACTTGTGGAAGTGTCATTGATACCCTCAAGTAGTAGAGCTTAATTCTTATACGGTTTTTAAATCTCCATGTATTAATTGATGAGAATATAGTCCTTATATCAATGCGCTAAAGTAGATTTTCTTATTGTTCACAACAATCTATTGTACTTTAACTAATAAAACTTCATTTGTAATGGGATTATTCTTGTGGTAGTTGGCTGTGCTGCCATTCCAAATAAAAAGGCTTTTTTGGCGCTCTTTTCATAGGGAAGAATTTATTAATTGCATTAAAGATAGAACTAACTTATTGGCGCGTTTTTGATTGTAATATAAGCCCACCCAATGCCTTCGAAACTTTATTTGCACCTCTAAAATTAAGATGACGGTCGTCTGAAAAATCTTCATCTTTTAATCCTGCCAATTGAATATAATTGAAGTCGTGTAAGGAGAGCTCCTGTTCAGAAAGGACATTCTTAAAATAAACATGTGCAGGATCGGGAAAATTTGCTTGTCGGCTAGGAGGGTATGGGGCTCTTACGGGCAGGATCTCAACATTATAAGATTTACAAAGCTCCTTTATCAGTCCTAGATACTTTTGGACTTGGTCATTGGCAATAGTCGTTTCCTCCAAACTTTCCAATGGCCCAAAAGAACGCACTGTCGTAGCATCTACTATTTCTTCTCCATAATAAAACCCCTCTATCCTTTTTGCCTTTTTAATCACTACTTTTTTATTCCCAAAGAGCTGTTTAAAGTCTTTTTGTATATAGGTTCTATATTTTAAAATTGGCAAGGCATAATAAGCTACTCCCTGAATTCCAAAACCATTAATTATCATATCCCAACGCCCACTTCGCGACATAAATTCGCCATTGTTCAAAACGTGAAAGTAATCGGGGTCTTCAGAAAATGAAGGCAGGTAACTGTCAAATACAATAAAGTCTGGTTGTTGATATTTCAGGACTTCCTTAAGAATGTAATAGCTTTCTATTAGATTTTGGGAGCCACTACAAAGATTATAAGAATGAGTGTTTGCCACACTGTCTATAATAGCTGGATTATAAGCGCTATCTCCACGACTTGAACCAAGAATAATTAAATCGAAGTTGTTATTTGGGTTGCGAATATCCTCCCATTTTTGTGCTGTGTCGTGGGTTCCATTTTGAATCGCTTCACGTTTCGGTATTTCAAAAATCCAAACAAAGACGTAGGAAATTGCTATCAGTGATAGTGCGAAAAGTCCGAAGTTTTTTAAAAATACTCGCATTGTTTATTGCATCGAAAATGGTAAAAATCTTCTTTAATCAAATCCAATGTTGCTACTAAAATACTTCATTCAACAAACATTAAGGACCGATAAATTAAAAGTTCATACTTCTTGTTTCAGGAGAGTAGGTAGAAATATGTTGTAACAGTAGCATGCGCTAGCTATCTTTAAAGAAAAAACTCAATCAGCTTTTATATTGAAAACTACATTTGTCTACCTTGTATTTCTTTGTCTCATGCTTCCTACTGCGATGGCTCAAAGCTTGCAGTTTAATGGTGGAGCTTTGTTGAAGGCTGAAATTACGCTAGGGAATCAAAATCAATGGCTCAAAATTGGGGCCTTAGGTTTTGGCGCTCTCAATTATGGGGATGTATCTTTAGAAAGTGGCGTTTCTTTTGCAACCTATACCTTCGTCAAAAGGCATACTGTTAAGCAACAGGGTCTAGCATATTCTTATGAAGTATTTGCATTAGCAGGAATAGGGAAAAATAGTAATCTATTGGGCTCTGCAATATCAGATATGAATACGCAACTTCTTTTTAACCCTTCCGGGAAAGGAGGGTTTAACGGAATTGGACTGGGTTTTGGAAAGGACTACTTACCTAAAAAACTTAAACCCTATAGCCTCAAACGCGGACAAATTCTGATGCGTTTTGGCAATGCAGACCATTCTGTGCAAGTCGTTTTTCAAAACGACGTTAAACTTGGAAATGTATTCCGAGGTGAAGGGACTGATTATGGCACCACTGGGTCCTTAAGTTTTGGTTTTGCACAAATTAAAGATCCTTTTACAGCATACGAATTGGGAATTGCCCTAGAGTTGTTTACCGCTCGCCCTAATTATACAGAACTACCCAGAAACACGATCAACTCTGATGATGGTCGTAAGCCCGTATGGTTTGTATTAGGGCCTTTTGAAGACTTGTTCTACAGCAATCTATACGCCTTTGGCAGTTATCATGATAGAGACTATTCTGCGACCGTGAAGCTGGGTATTAATAGTCAGCGCTTGGGGGCGTTTATTCAAAATACCCTCCATGATGGTTTTGGATTGAATCCTCGTTTTCCATGGGATATCACCGCCAAGGATCGATTGTTTTTTGAAGTCTCTGGTGCTACATTCTTAAACATTCATACAGATGAATAGATATACCCACATCCTCGTCATCTTTATAAGTCTAGGTCTTTTGACAAGTTGCTCTACCTATGCCACCTTTTATGGAGACACAGCTAAATCAGTATCAGAAGAAGGAAACATTCGTCGTTTAGATTTAAGTAATCAGAATTTGAAGAAAGTTCCTAAGCAATTTAACCAGCTGACACAGCTACGGCTGTTAAATCTTAGCGGAAATACACAATTGGATATTGAGTTAGTTCTTAGTGAAGTACCTAAGCCAGAAAAACTGGCAGTCCTTATATTAGATAGTCTGCAGCTGACTCAATTACCTAAGAATTTGAGTCGTTTTAAAAATCTCACACAACTATCATTAGTTCATAATCCCGACATGGAATGGGAAAAGGCTTTTCAGAAGTTGGAGAATTTACCTCTGGTGTTTTTAAACTTACAACGCAATAATATAAAATCACTGCCAACTACGATCACAAAACTATCAAAGCTCAAAGACTTAAAGCTCAGTTATAATGAGCTCAAAGATGAGCCGTCTTATGTATACCTCTCACAATTGCCTAATCTGTATGCAGTTTGGTTAGACTTTAATGAATTAACTGTAGTCCCTGATAATATTGGGCTGTTATCTCAAATCACCTACCTCTATTTGGATGGGAATAGACTGATTGATGTGCCGCCAACTATGAGTGCTATGAAGTCACTATCTGTATTACATCTAGGTTATAATAGTTTTAGCCAACTCCCAGAGCGTTTCATGGAAATGCCTGGATTGTTGATGGTTCATATTAATAATAATCAGATTACTGTCATCCCGAGAAATTATGGAAGTAAGAAATATACACTGTTGGCATTGCTATTAGATGGAAACCCGATTGCGCCGGAAGAAGTAATATGGGCAAAAAAAGCTCTAAATCGTTATTTCTTGTTGTCATTCAAGCAGCCTGTTTTCGATTTAGATTGATTTTTCTTAATGGATAAAAAATGTTTTTAGTTTATTTGAAAACATCATTGTAGCTATTCTGTTATAAACGTATCTTTCTACCCTTAATTATTCATGACACAACCAGATCTACTTATCGAACGTTTTCAGCAAAAGGACGAAAAAGCCTTTGCCGAAATTCACGCGCGTTATAGTGAGAGTCTCTTCGGGGTAATTCATTCTGTGCTTCATGATGTCGAGTTATCAGAAGAAGTTTTACAAGATACTTTTGTGAAGATTTGGAACAATTCGAATTCTTATAATCCTTCAAAAGGCCGCTTTTTTACGTGGATATTGAATATAGCACGGAACGGAGCCATTGATAAAACAAGATCTAAGGCTTTTAAGAACAGTAAGCAAAACCAAAGTGCTGCTTATTTCGTAGATGTCTTGGAAGATAAAAGTGATTTCACATCTAAGATGGATGCCATTGGTATTAAGAAGTACATCGCCATGTTGGAACCTGTTTGTAAAAAGGTGATTGATTTGCTTTTCTTCAAGGGCTATACACAAAAGGAAGCTTCAGAAACATTGGAGATGCCATTGGGAACGATTAAAACCCGCAATAGAATTTGTATTAAAAAATTAAGGGAAGTATTAGATATTAAATGATTGACATTAAAAAATATATCGACACTGGAGTTTTAGAACTCTACGTCTTCGGAAACTTATCCGAAGCAGAAAGTCGTGAAGTGTCATCATTGGTAGCCGAGCATCCTGAAATACGAGAAGAAGTAGAGCATATCGAGGAAGCAATGATTCGATTAAGTAGAGCCGCTGCACCTTCGTTGCCAAAGTCTTTCGAAAGCACATTTAAAGATATACAAGGAGATAGCCCTGTTATTCCGCTTTCGCGAAAGGATGATACCGCAATTTCGCGCAAGCATACTCCTTGGAAAACATACTTGCAAATAGCCGCAGCTGCATTGCTTATTGGAACCATTGGTTTCCAGATAGGAAGCAATCAGAAACTGAAGAATCAGTTGGTTGATATTCAAGAAAAGCAAATCCTACTCGAAACTCAAGCTGGGATTGCAGAAGAACGTCTAGCAGAAACTAATCGCTTGCTGGATCGTATCAGTGATAAAAATATTATTAGAGTACCATTGGGAGCACAAGCTGTCGATCCAGATGCTTATGCCTCTGTTTTTTGGGATGATATCAATGATAAAGCCTATGTAGATGTGAGCGGATTACCGCAACCACCAGAAGGTAAAGTATATCAGGTATGGTCACTGACATTGGAGCCATTGACGCCTACAAGTTTGGGAGTTATTGATGGTTACAACTCAGACGGGGCTCAGATTTTCGAATTAGATAATCCTAACGCTTCTCAAGCATTTGGAATTACCTTAGAGCCTGAAGGAGGAAGTGAATCACCTACCATGGAACAACTCTACACCCTAGGAGTAGTCGCTCCATAATTTACAGCAATCTTAGTAGATCATTCGCAGCCATAGTGTATTGCGAGCTTAGATAATTCAACCACCTTCAAGCTTTGTCTTCTTGGGCTATTTAACATGCCTTTTTTAAGCCTAACGCACACCTTTTTATTTAGTAGCCGCTATGATTTTAGTGTGAGTAGCTGCATACAATTGGTAATAATTATGAATCAATAAAGCCATGCAGCTAATTAGGGATTACTATCCGGTTCATTTTTAGACATATATTAACCTACATCACTTCTTTTGTAGTAGCGTCAGAAAAACCTCAAGAAGGTCGAAATGATCACGAGGAATCAACATACAAAAAAACCCACCTGAACTTTCATTCAAATGGGTCTCACCAAAACAAAACTCAAAGTGGCTCCGCTCAAATGGGGTTTTTAAATACCATAAGAGCGGTATTTTTTATTGGTATAATTGCTCAATTCTTTTGGCAGTCAAAGGACCTAATTCAAAGTGACTACCTCTTAAATCAGCTTCAAGCGTTGCCATTACATCCTTTTTATTATTAGCCTTATAAATCGCAGCAAGTCTATAGTTGGCTTCTGGTTCAAAGGTTTGGCCGGCCACGTACTTTTCAGAAATTTCCAATGCTTTATGTACATCTCCTTTAAGATGTAAAATATGAGCTAGTAAACTATAAGTTTCTGGAGTAGCTCTTGCGGCTACTTCTTGTTCTGCCAATCGAAGGGCTGTATCATAATTGCCATTTTCCTCAGCGAGAATTAATGCTGTCGGAATATTGTACATACTACCATAATCGGGATTGGAAACAGCCGAAGCATATAATGCTAACTGTTCTTTTTTTGTTCCTTCATCATTCATAAACTCGGCGATTTCTGCCTTGAGTAAGTAATAATCTGGACTGTAGTATTCTGCTGGAATGCTATTGAGAATACGTAAAGCCTCTGTTGCATTTGCTTCATGAGAATAGGCGATCCAAGCGATCCCTTTTTTCGCGTAAGCATTAGTAGGATCTAATTGCAATGCTTTTAAATAGTGATTATAAGAATCCTGGAGTCTTCCAGCATGACCATAATAATCGGCTAAATTAGTATACACCCACATACGGATGTCTTTTTTGTTTGAACCTTCTGCGATATTTCTTGCCTCTTCCATATAATGAATGGTAGCGTCAAGATCTCCAACATAATCCTTCCATTTTGCAAGGCGAGTTAAGTAATTAAAATCTGTAAAATCGCTCGTAAGGTCTAGATAAGTTTGTGCCTCTCTATAGTGACCTAATTCCATATGCACATCAAAGAGCATAAAGGTTGTTGACTTTGTTTTGCCGCCTATTATATAGGCTTGTTCTAAGGCTGAGAGCGCCTCTTGAAATCTATGTTGCTTTATATAGTTTGCTGCAAGAGCTTCTAAATGTCCTGACTTACCTATGGCTGCGATATCTGCCGCTCTTTTGAGCGTTTTTTCAGCTGCTTTAAGATATTGAATGTCTGCTGTGTTTTGAAATAAGGAACCGTAGGCTTCTGCCGCATAAGGAAGAGATGCTAATTGCATACTATCTGTCTTAATCTTAGTGTTCCAAAAATTCAAACGCAAGGCTGCGTTTTTTACAGCTTCATTAGTTTGAGCGTTTAATGATTGCTCATAATCCTGTGGGTTGGTAATGGTAGTTGAGCAAGAAAGTATACACAGGCTCAATAAGAGTATTAGTGAAAATTTCATGTTTTTTGTTTTGAGTGGTGAGTAAAAAAATAAAAGGATGCGCGCTTGGTGTGCACGCATCCTTTTAACCAAAGTTTAGTGAGGTGTTTCCAAGTATGGGAAACTAGATGATGGAGTTTCTCCGTCACCGCTTACGTTATCTGTTACCAGTATAGGTAAATCGGCAACACCATCTCCGTCTAAATCTTGACCGTTAAAACGGTCTCCAGTAGTTCCTCCAAAAAGTAGGATTAATGAGATGTCAATTACATCATCATTAAGATTTCTTCCTGTTAAAACGTTTGTTCCGTCAAAATAAGAAGTTGGTTCATTAGGAGCTACTTGTAAGACATCACTCGCCAAAATGGTCGTAAGTGTAGTGGCGTCTAAACCAAGAATATTGGTTTCATAAGATGCGCCAAAAGCAGCGTGTAATGCAACGGCTTGATCCAAGAATAAGGGTTGGAAAATTGCTCCTTGCTCTGAAGGAATCGTCACGTTAAAATCATTTTTAATGGCAGTAGAGCCACTTAAAACAGTATTGATTCCTGGACGACCCATTTGATCTTGTTGTACAAAAGTGCCAGAAAAATCTGCTGTTACCATTCCGCCGTCGTCGTCGCCAACTACAATGACATTGTCATCATCATTACTACAACTAGCAACTGTTGCTACTAAAATCATTGCAGCGAATATATTTTTTATTGTGTGTGTTTTCATAATATGTCTTTTCAATTTTTATTATTGTTTACGTTTTGCTTCAACCCAAGCATTAAATACTTGTACTCCGGTTCCTGCAGGGTGCGAAAAAGTTCCTCCTAATAAGCCGTTAGGAACTTCTACTACAATTGAAAGCACATTAGTACCATCAAAGTCATCATTTCCTGGATTATTGAATCCTCCTGGTGCCATTCCTCCAATAACTGCATTGAATTGGCTGAAGTCAAAGAAAAATGCGTCTTCACGAGGTCCAGCAAAATAGGAGATGCCGTTTGCATTTGAAGTAATCGCAATATCGTCAACAGTAATGTCTACCTGTCCTTGTAGCATTGTTTCGGCATCAATAGTACTATTGAGTCCTGTGCTTCCTGGCGCATAAGGGCCAAAGAAATACATTTTACCATCTCTAGGAATAGCTTGAATAATAAGGTCTTCTATGAGATCGCCATCATTGTCGATATTGATTTCAATAAGTACGTTTTCGTCAAATGTTGCATCGTTACCAGCGGGAGCTAGCGAACTTTGAACATTTGCTACAAAAACGGTGTTGTCAGGATTTTCCCCTTCAAAGGCATAAAAATCTGTGATGTCTGCTGTGGTACCGGCTACGGCCATTGCATCCAAGTGGTCTGCTGCGATAAGTGCTGCTCCAATTGCAAGGAGTCCGCCTAAGGCTACTAATTTTGTTTTTTTCATGGTGTATGTACTATTTTTAGTTACACCGAGACATACGCAACTTTTACTAAGGCGGTTTTCATAAAAGCGAAAAATTATAAAATTTGTAGATAATACTTGAATAAGTGAGCTCAGCGCTTTTAGAAGTTTTGTGATAAAAATCATATTTTAGCCCTGCCATTTAAACATATGTATTTTGGAAAAAACCCAAACGCTTCCTAATCTATTAGGGCCTAAAATTTTAATTGTTCTCTATAGTATTATAGGATTGATCCCAAGATTTGAAGCGGTGGATCTCAATGGTTCTATTTTGGAATAGTAACACTTCTAGGGTTTGGCTTTTTGTTGAAAGCTCCTAAAGAACTAACTATTTTTCCTAAACATCGATGGGGAATTCTGTTCTTTGGAGCCTATAGTCTTTTCCTTCTGATATCAATTATTTCACTTTGGGGAACCATTAATGTCCCAGAAGGTGTAAAGGATATCGCGCGCATCGCAATTACGCTAGGTGCCACACTTAATATGTATTTTCTATTTAAAATGGCTCCCAAACAACTATTTGAGTTTGTGGTTAAAGCGGTACATATTGTCGTTTTAATTATAGGAATACAGATTGTCTTTTACTTTTTAGAAAACATAGATACCTTAAGGAGTACGAAGTTGTTAAAAGGGACAGAGCTGTTATTTGGAAATAGAAATGTAACAGCAGCTGCTCTTGCAATACAATTACCGTTTGTTATTTGGGGAGTACTCAGACATACAGGAAGCTGGAAAATTGTTTCTCTAATTAGTTTTTTTATTGGCTTTACCGCTTTATTCTATGTAGGAGCGCGTTCAGCATTACTTAGTTTCGTGCTATATTTTGCAGTATTTATAATCTATCTTGTAGTTGATGGGATACGTGTGGGTTCGCTTTCGCGAAAGCTGAAATATCCTATTCTCCCAATACTGGGAATCCTGGTTGTAGGATTTTTATTGGTCACAAATACCAACCGCGTTGATAAAGGGAAAGCCAATTCGTATAAGCAGATATTGACCACCGTCTCTGTAGATGCCTCTGGGAAAGTGGTTGAAACCTTGGTTAAAAAATCCCGTTCAAGTGGATTTGACAGTGGTCGACTCATTTATTTTGAAATGGCAGTCGATGATTTTAAAGCAAACCCATTAACAGGAGTAGGGATTGGTAATTGGAAATTGTCAAACAAAGACAAGTATTTTGCAGCTTCAGTAAATAATAAATTCATCTATCCCCTGCGTGTTCACAGTGATTTTTTACAAGTGCTCGCTGAGGTTGGTATTTTGGGCGGACTTGGATATTTTGGGATGTTGGCTTTGCTGACTATAGGTGTAATCCGACTAGTACTTAAAAATCCATCCCAAGAAGAACGATGGATGTATCTTATATTGATGCTCGCCTTAATGGCCTATGGTGTTGATGCCAACTTAAACTTTCCCCTAGAGCGAACGCCTATTCAAGGCTTGTACGCAGTTATTGCTGCATTGATAATCACTTTTGTTACGTCTAATAATAAAGAGACAAAAACCGTTGGTTCTTGGAAGGTTGGGAAACCAATGCTTGCAGGAATAGGAATAGTTCTTTTAGGAGCTACTATAATTTCCTTTTTAAAATATCAATCCTATGTAAATCAAAACTACATTCTGGCTGATACCTCAGGAAAGAACCTAATGGTCGATAAATATGCCTACTCTTATGAGCAAGCATTGCAACGTCTTGATGGATATTTTACTATTGGAGGTGTAGGTCGTCCTAATGAACACGTAAAAGGAATGTACGCCATGAGTGAAGGTCGTCTGGATTTAGCTCTGAATCATCTGGATAAGTCCATGAAAATTGGACTTAACCACTATGAGTCTACGATGCTTAAAGCCATTATTTATGGACAGAAGATGGTCAATAATGATAGTGCAGTATTCTATGCTAAAAAGGGATTTGAGAAATACCCTGCGATTAAAAATAACTATGTTCTCTTGTTAAATGCTTATAGAGCGATGGGAGATACAGTAAACTATTTCAAAACCTATGATGAACGCCTTGCCTTTGATCCACAAGATGTTTCTCAATGGAAAGCAAAAAGTACACGGATAATGGAATTTTATAAGGATCCAGTGCGTGCAGCTGCGGTTGTAGATGAGGCGATAAAAGCAAATCCTACAGATAGTTCTTTGATCCGTTTTAAAGATCGATTTACAAGTAGAGAAAGGGAAACAGATATTAGAGCCTGGTATAGTAAGGCATTTGAGTTGATAAAAGAAAATAAGCACGCAGAGGCAAAAGTGGAGTTTATGAAAATATTAGAAGTGACCCCTACAAATAATCCTACATTGTTAAACCTAGGGATCATTGAAATCAAACTTAAACAATATGAAGATGCGGTTGCTCATCTCACTAAAGTCATCGAAGCGAAAGCATTTGCAGATGGCCGTCCAGAGTATAATCGCGGACTAGCATATGAACGTTTAGGACAAGATGATAAGTCAAAAGTAGATTATCGCCGAAGTAAATCCTTAGGATACCCCCTCGCTCAAAAATTACCCGAAAGCAAATTAAAATAATGAAGACACTCTTAGGAATAGGTTCAAGAATAAAACACGAGACCCATGGGGCTGGTGTGGTTACTAATGTGACTTCAGAGTTGTATTGGGTTACATTTATTGATAAAGGTTTAGAAACCATCACCTTTGATGATCACTTTGAGGTGATTGAAGCTGTGGAAGATGAGGTAGATACCATTAGCTTCTATGAGGTGGAGAAAACCTTAAGAAATCTCCTCAAACAATATAGCGATATCTCTGAAATTGTCCCAATCGCTGAAAAGTGGAAAGGAGGGACAATGACACTTTCACCTAAAGACAGTGCCTTATCATCTAAGGATATTCCTATAGATACATTCTTTCACAAAATAGTGATGGTGAGGGATCGTATACGAGTGATGGAGCAAAAAATTAATGCAAGCAAAACCTTAGAAGATCAAGATAAGATTGACCTCCAACAATATATTACTAGGATCTATGGGAGTTTGACAACCTTTAATGTGCTCTTTAAAAATGCGTCTCAACAATTTAAAGGAGATGGTGGTAAAAAATAGAACGGTATTTAAAACGTTCTATCCTTGATGCTTCTACTAGAACAAGCCCAGGAATATATGTGGCTCCCAACCATAGGGATAGGAGTGGCTGTTTGTTGGATGCTATTTATGCTCTTCCGCATATTAGAAACCAGCTATGCGCAGCGAACAGATAGATTGTTTTATAGGGATCTATTGGTTTTTCGTTCGCTTTCGCGAAAGCAAAAAGATCACCTTTCCAAAGACTTTTCATTTTATAATACACTCGCTCCAAAACAACAAGCTCGATTTGAACATCGAGTGGCCACCTTTATCAAACAAAAAGAATTCATAGGGCGAGACGGCTTGGTAGTAACCGAATCAATGAAATTAATAATTGCTGCAGTGGGCTGTATGTTGACTTTTGGACGCAGGCAGTATACTTATCAATTGATTGATCACATACTTATTTACCCAGAGCCTTTTTATAGTGCGGTCAATGACGCCTACCACAAAGGAGAATTTAACCCAAGACAAAAAGCAGTTGTGCTTTCGTGGCCCGATTTTGAAGAAGGCTATAGGATAACTGATGATAATTTAAACTTAGGAATTCATGAGTTTATGCATGCTTTACAATTGGATGCTCTAACAAGTAGAGATCTTGATGCTTTGAGATTTGAGAAAAGATTCAAATTAATATTTGAACGATTAAAAGATACCGAATTGAGAGATCGCTTAGATAAGGTGAAGTACTTTAGAGCCTATGCATTTACCAATCAGTATGAATTTATGGCTGTGCTCGCTGAGTATTTCTTTGAATCGCCAGAGGATTTTGAAACTCATTTTCCGCAAGTATATAATCATACTAAAATCCTCCTGAATTATGATTTTGGGAAGGATTTTTGAAGTAGAAATCAAAGGTTAATTATGTCATAAAAATAAAGGCTTCAATCCACTAAAAGCAGTACATTTAATCTTAATCAAAACAGTTTTAAAATTAAATTACAAAAGTTCATATGAATCAATTAGAACAACCTCAAATAATTCCACTTAGCGCATTAACAGAAGAACGTCGTGCTGCTTTTTATCGAAAAACCTATACCCACGTGGCACTAGCAGTTTTGCTTTTTGTTGTGGTGGAGTACTTCTTTTTTCAATCTGAAATGATCGTCAATTTTGCACTATCGTTGATAGGAGGATGGAGTTGGCTGCTTTTACTTGGAGCTTTTATGTTTATAACGAGCTATGCCGAAGGCTTAGCGTTGAAGTCGGATGATAAGAATGTACATTATGCGGCACTTTTAATTTATGTGGTTGCAGAGGCATTTATTTTTGTACCCTTGTTGTTTATGGCATTTTCAATGATCGATGGGGTGCAAATCCTAGAGAAAGCTGGTGTCATGACACTTGCTTTATTTGTTGGACTCTCAGCCATCGTATTTTTTACTAAAAAGGATTTTTCTTTTTTACGTTCTATCCTTACAATAGGTTTTGTAATAGCCATGGGATTAATAGTAGCCGGAACGATTTTTGGATTTGATCTCGGACTCTGGTTTAGTGGGGCTATGGTTGCACTTGCTGCTGGTTCTATCTTATATACGACATCTAATATGGTTAACAAATACCATGAAGAACAATATGTAGCAGCTGCCTTAGGGTTATTTGCTTCTTTAATGCTCCTGTTCTGGTATATTCTTAGAATATTCATGTCAAGAGATTAAGACAATCAAAACAGTAGATATAAAAAAAAGCCACTTCTAATGAAGTGGCTTTTTTTACTTTAAAGAGAAGTCTAGTTGACTAGGGCTCTTAAGTTTTTAACCGTTAGGGTAGGGTCTTCAGATTTGAAAACATAACTTCCGGCTACGAGGACGTCGGCTCCGGCATCGCAGAGTTGTTTTGCATTTTTATTGGTAACACCTCCATCAATTTCAATCAAGGTTGACGCTCCTTTACTATTTATTAGGTCTTTTAAGGCCTGTACTTTGTCATAAGTATTCTCGATAAAGCTTTGACCACCAAAGCCCGGATTGACACTCATTAGGCAAACCATATCGATATCTTGAATTACATCTTCTAATAGACTTATATTGGTGTGAGGATTCAGTGCAACGCCCGCTTTCATACCAGCGGCCTTGATTGCCTGAAGCGTACGGTGTAAATGGGTACAAGCTTCATAATGAACGGTAAGAATATCACTTCCTAAATCGGCGAATGTTTGAATGTATCTATCTGGATCAACAATCATAAGGTGAACGTCTATTGTTTTTGTCGCATGTTTTGCGATATCTCGGAGTACTGGCATTCCAAAAGAAATATTTGGAACAAAAACGCCGTCCATGATATCGATGTGAAACCAATCGGCTTCACTGGCGTTAATCATTTCTACATCGCGTTGAAGATTTGCAAAATCGGCAGCGAGAACGGAAGGGGCAATCAATTTTTCAGACATCTGTTGTGTTGTTTGTGCAAAAATAGACGGATTGGAGGGAGTAGGAAAACATTGTTGATATAAAATGAAAAATCCCCGGTAATCAGCCGGGGATTCATTCATCAATCAAAAAACGAACAGTT
>CAXBCS010000044.1:0-28391 GCA_963974305.1 uncultured bacterium | reverse complement strand
TTACTATGCTCACTTTCATCCGCTCGAGGTGGCTCACTATGTCCGCCCTTTCCAGTAATTCCCTCTGTTGGAACATCTGAGTTATCAATAAATATGGTAGTAAAACATTAAACACTAAAAAATCACAGAATTTCTCAAAGTTTATTGTGAGAGATATTCAAACAGTAGGGTAATGAGTATAGGATGTTAGGAATAACCCTAACTATGGGAGTAGGGAGAAAGTTGAGGTGAGTTTGTTATTTATGAATATTAGTTTTGAAGTTGAATCAACTGAATATCGAAATCTGAGTATTCCATAACTTCAGGTTGGTTCAAAATCCTTTGTTTTTTCTCTATTTTCTTCCAAATCACTGAGATTAACGAAGGATAAAACTCTTTTTCCATCGAACTTTTATATCCTAACCTATTAAGTTCTTTTGATATTCTTCGATATCCTAAACCATCGTTTTTAAGTTTCAATATTTTGTCATGAGTTTTTTGATGAGAATTATCTAACTTTCTTCTGTAAACAAATTGGTTAGTAAGAACCCTAAGATTGAATGTAAGAAATGGGGTTGGGGTTGGAAAACCTAAATCTGTTACTGTAGAGTAAGTTAGGATTTTAGCTGACTTTTAATTTCGTTCAAGGCCTCTGTTTCGTTTCCGATTCCTTTAATTTCTTGACTGTTTCCAGCGTCATAGTTTAAAAACCATTGTGATAGTATCTCTTGGATATATGGATATTTTTCCTGCAAGATGTTAAGGCTTGTCGCATCAATAGTACGCATCCTTTTGTCTGTGGGAATTGCTATGATTTTATAATCCAATTCTCCTTCATCTACTAGTTTCAACATTCCAATAGGAATAATTTCCATCACTGTTGCTGTAGGCACAGTTTCACATAGCACTAGAACATCTAAGGCATCCCCGTCGCCACCTTTGTTAGGATCGGAAAATGTGCCTGGAATAAAACCATAATTAGCTGGATAGGGAAGGTATTTAATCACTCGGTCCTCTCCATCTCTTTGGTCAACTTCAAATTGTTTTGAAATGGGATTGAATTCGATTTTCTTATTCGTGCCAGCTGGAATTTCTATGACTGCTTGGATATGATTGTTGCTTGAGAAAGCCGAAAGTTCATAGACCTTAGATTTTTGCAAGCTCTGGCATTGGATGCATAGGAGACCCAAAAGTCCAATAATAACTGGAGTAGGTAGAAAGCAATTTCGCATAAGCGGAATATTAATAATGTGGTTTGTGATGTATGAGATCGACACCTCTTACATACTTTGAATTTTTTGAAAGGCGAGCGCTGAGTTGCTGACTTAAAGCACGAGCGGCTTTGTCGTCTTTAACGGCGTATTTGAGTTCTAGTACTACATCAGTTAAGGAAGCTTTTGATACAGAAAAATCTGAAAAAGCAGGATTGTAAAAGACCATATTATAGTCTATGGTAATTCGGTACAACTCACAGGCCGAAAGGAAGTAGCGGCGCTCGTATGAGTTATATAGCGCTGGTTGCAAACAAGCAAGAGATGAAGATAATTTTAGATCTTCATTATTTTCTGCTGTTTTTTCAATAGATGATTTGAAATCATCTGCTGCGGAACTGTTTAATTGGGTCGTAAAGCTTTTGTATTTGAAGGAGACCTTATCTCCCACAGCACCAAACTTTTTCTTAATCTCTACTGTAGGCTTTGTGACATTCTGAAAATCATCGCCGTACCAACGAATGCGAAATTTTTCTCGTTCCTCATCTCCAGCTACATTCTGTCTGTAGAAAGACATGTTTTGATCGTCGAGATAAAGGTTGTTAACTGTGCGACGGTGAAATATTTCGCGAAAGCAAAAACCATTACTCAACACCTCTGTATCAATCAAGTCTTCAGCCGAAAGATGGGTGTATATAAACTTGCGCTCATATCTGAGGTTGGGTTGCTTATCTACTGCTTTTGCCATATTCCTTGCCGTACATTTGGTCAATAACACTGTTGGAAACTGTGGTTACCGCTTGTCCATCGATGAGAAGTTGTGATTCTATTTCAATAAGATGAGGTTGTTCTACTTGAGAGAGTGAAAGTTCAATTATTGAAATTGTAGCGGTGCCATATTCTGATTTCTTTTGAAAAGCAGAGAGTCCTAGCCGAGTATCAATTATACTGAGATCAGTGAGTGTAACACTTGAAAGGTCTTTACTAACCACTCCAATTTCTCCGCCAATTACCTGAATATTCTTGCCTGTAATCTGGCTATTTTCTCCTGCACTAATCGCCTTATCTGAAGGATTATTAATGACGATATCTTCTAAATAAAGTTCAGATCCAGAGATGTCTATGCCATCATTTCCTGAGTTAATAAAAGTGCATCTAAGGATGTTGCCAGTAACAAAATCCCCGTCAAAGGCATCTGATTTAGTATTTTCAAAGGTAGAATCGGTCATGGTAAATTCTGAACGAATGATATTCAAAGCATCTTCTGAGCGATTATTTTTAAAGCTAACATGACTGAGGTTGACTTCACTTTCGTGAAAATTGACGCCGCCAGATAAATTCCATAAGGGTGAATTGGGAAAGGAAAGGCTTTCAAAGCTACAGTATTGGAGGGTAGACATCTTTGAAGTATTTGTAATAAAAATTCCACCTCCGCTATCATCGGAAGAGTAGAATTCGATTTCCTTCTTGGCAGTACCTAATGCCGTAATAGCCGAATTAGAAATGATAGATGCCTCATTAATAAGGTCGATATGGGCGCCTGGATCGACTACTAAGCGCATGCCTTTTTCAATAGTCAGTGTCTTATCAATAATATGTGTTCCTTCAGGAATACGTACGGTTATCCCTTTAACCTCAAGAAACGGAAAATCCTTGATATTAGAGTTTCCCCACGCTCTATATTGTTGAGCGACTTTACTTAGTTTTGGATTTGAGGTGTAGGGCAATATTATACTGGTTCGAGGAACCCCTACTTCTTGTACTTCATGTGCGATTCTCAGCTTTGCAATATCCTTGGGATAGACAAAACTTCCTTTTTTATTCTTTTTAGACACAAAGGCATTTACAAAATACCGATTGAGATCAAAAGTGATCACCGTGTCTTGTCTTTTGCTTAAGGTAATGACTTCTTGAGCTGGAGTCCCTAGAGGTCTACCATCCATATGTGCAATACCTGTGATGTCAATGGGAAAATCGGAGAGGTTTTCTATTTGAATGCGCATCTGTTGTTCATCAAAATCTAAAAGACCTGCACTTATTGCATCAGAAGGGTTGATAGCCTTCTTGATAAAATTGCTATTGTGTTCTAAAATAGAAAGGTCAATACTGTTTCCAAGTTCATAAGACAAATCTTCATTCAATCGTCGAATTTCAGTATCATATGTAGCTAGGAAGCTATTGATATAATAATTGTTACTAAATTCCTTTAGTTTTTGAATAAGGGCTGCCTTATACACTGGATCTTTTTCAGAGAAGGGATAGTGTAAGATTTCTTCTAGACGTGTTCCACTATTAGAATCATAGGAGATAGGCTCCAGTTTATTAGTGATAGGGTTGTAATAGACTCTGATGTTATGCCAAATCAAGCCGTGAGCACCTCCAAAAAGATTGGTCATTGCCACATAGGTTGAGAGTTTGTCAATATCAAAAACCTCTGAGACGCGATAGGTGCCATTGCGTAGACCGTCTAACAAATCCTTTGCCGTAGCAAATTGCTTTGCGAGCACAGGATCTGAAAGCACTTTGTTTTCGTTGTACACTTTGATAGGAGCGATATTAGCACTTTGGAGGGTGCTTGGGATTTCTCTTGGGGGTAAACCAAGATCATATTCCTTGGCGCGTTCATTCCATAAATAGGATTCGTCAAAGGCAATGATGACTCCTGCTCTTTTTTTGTTGTTTTCTATGAGTATTTTATCAAAAGATTCTTCTAAAGCCATAACCCCAACAGCCATAGTGTGTTCAGATTTTGGAGCAGTAAGTTTGATGTTGAAATTCACAAAATCATAGCGCAGTCCGATGACCTGTTCTTCTTTGAGTACCTTATTAAACATCCATTCCCAGAGGTAGTTTCTAACTTTAGGATGTTGAACAGATACTTTGCGCATACCATTAATGGTATGTCCGTCTTGAATAAGAAAGCGATAGGACCATTTTTTTTCATCCAGCAAGTGGTCTGTCCAATCTCCTTTTAGGCGAAGTTCTGTGCTGAGGTCTATCTTGTCTTTATAGCTAAGGCTTCCTTTGATATAATCGTCATCTCCAGTAACTAAAACACCTCTTGCGAGCGCCTCTTCTCTTTTGTCTCTAATTTTCTGAAAGGCTTTTTCTTTAACCGTTAGCGTAAGAGTTTCAAGACTATTTTGGTAGGTTTGTCCGCCAATTTTTGTAGGGTCAACTTGAACTTTATTGATACTTTGTGATCGACCTTGGCCACTGCGGTATCTACCAGTATTGAAGTAATCAATGTCTTCTAAATCAATAGTAGATTTGGGATAGTTGTCATGAGCTAGAAGGCGTTCAAATACGCTGTATTCATCTCCATTGTACGAAATGATTTCTGGGTTTTTGAAAAAATCCAAATTGAGAAACTCTACATTGTTCTTTAAAGCAATGCCTTCTTTTACATAGATATGCAAGAAAAAAAGATCTGTTCGCAGTCTGCCTTCTAAAGGATTTTTGTAGGCGTAAACGAGGTAGGGCTGACTTAAATGCTTGGTGAGGTAAATTGAAACAAGTTCGTCTTGATGAACAAGAGCGTCAGGATTTTTGAACAGTTGGTTATAGTTGATACTTGAACTTTTAATGACGGTAGGAACATTAAGGTCATAGGTTTTTTTTATCCCTGACTGATCCCCATCAGAAGTAGCAGCTTGTTTCAATACAAAAAAGCTCAAAAGCACGAGGCCTACTCCTGCAAGGATTAGGTTTAGAGAACGTCTTTTAGATGTTTCTGACTTTAATTGCATAGCTATTAAGTTTGCTGTGGTTCAAAAATGCTTACAGCGTATTGTCAATAAACGTAATGTCCATTTTGTTATCTAAAGCGAGTAGCGCAGTATTTAGGCTGCTGAGTTCTTCCATAGAACCTACTTTAAGAAGGTAGTTAATAGAAACTTTGTTTTCGGTATGTTGAATTCTTTTTACTTCTAGCTGTTTGCTGTGTTTAGTAACAATTCCGTTTATGGTATCTACGGTTTTGGCATCTCCGGCAGCTGTGGTATGAATCAAAAGATTTTGGGTAATGCTGTTAAAATTGTCACCACGTTTATTGATAAAGACAATGATGAGCATTAGTACGGCAAAGCCAAGAAGTGTTGGTAAAAGTTGGTTGGCACCCATTCCTAAGCCAATTGCGATGGCTATAAAGAAGTATCCAAGTTCTTCCGGCTCTTTGATGGCGGTTCTAAAACGCACAATAGAAAGAGCTCCTACGAGTCCTAATGAAAGGGCTAAGGAGGACTTTACAATAGATATAATGATGAAAGTTGTAAGCCCTACTATCATCAATACTTTAGCAAGTTGTGCTCTGTTGGAAATGGATTGTCCAAATTTCTTATAGGCGATTGCTAGAATATACAGCAGTATTGCACAAATAAGGATATACGAGATATAGTTTGCGATGGAGAATGAATCCTCAAAAGAAGCAGTTAATTGGTCTAAAATAGTATCCATGTAAGAGGTGTGTAAGAAAAATGTAAAATTACTGTAAAATGATGAGTGCAAAAAACGGCAAAACTTTTTGTTTAGCCATCTCATTTGGCTATTAATACGAGCTATTTGGGAGGAATTATTGCGCCCTAAATGGCAAAATAACATTCCGAATACAAAGAATAATAAAATATGAAGGATACTGTAGTAATGTTATTTCTCAAGGGCTGAGCCTTGCCACAATGAATTCTAGACAAATATCCCAAAATAATTAGTCCGTTTACATTTTTCAGATTGATTTAAAACAGTATCTTTGCGCGACGAAAAACGAGGTGTTTTTCTCATTTTATTTTGCTAAACATTAAATAGTTGATAATGTCACAAGTTACAGGTAAAGTTGCTCAAATTATTGGCCCAGTGGTAGACGTTGCGTTTACAAGTGGTTCAGAATTACCGAAAATTTACGATTCACTAGAAATCACAAATGCCGACGGTACAATATTAGTTCTTGAAGTTCAATCCCATATTGGTGAAAATACTGTTCGTACGATCTCAATGGATTCTACAGATGGGTTAAGCCGTGGTGTGGATGCAGTAGCTACAGGAGCTCCTATCCAAATGCCAGTTGGAGATGAAGTCTACGGACGTCTGTTCAACGTAATTGGAGATGCTATTGATGGAATCGGAAACTTACCGAAAGCAGGTGAAGCGGGTCTTCCTATTCACAGAGATGCACCAAAATTTGAAGATTTATCAACTTCAACTGAAGTATTATTTACGGGAATTAAAGTAATCGATCTTATTGAGCCTTATGCAAAAGGAGGAAAGATTGGATTATTTGGAGGAGCTGGAGTAGGAAAAACCGTATTGATCCAAGAGTTGATTAACAATATTGCAAAAGGTCACGGTGGACTTTCTGTTTTTGCAGGAGTTGGAGAACGTACCCGTGAAGGGAATGACCTTTTAAGAGAAATGCTTGAGTCTGGTATTATTAAATACGGAGATGACTTTATGCATTCTATGGAAGAAGGTGGATGGGATCTTTCTAAGGTGGACAAAGAAGCCATGAAAGGATCTAAAGCAACTTTCGTATTCGGACAAATGAATGAGCCTCCTGGAGCTCGTGCTCGTGTAGCACTTTCAGGATTGACTATAGCTGAGTATTTCCGTGATGGAGCAGGCGAAGGACAAGGAAAAGATGTACTTTTCTTCGTTGATAACATCTTCCGTTTTACACAAGCGGGATCTGAAGTATCTGCACTTCTTGGACGTATGCCATCTGCAGTAGGGTACCAACCTACACTTGCAACAGAGATGGGAGCGATGCAAGAGCGTATTACTTCAACAAAAAGAGGATCTATTACTTCTGTACAGGCGGTTTACGTACCTGCAGATGATTTAACTGATCCAGCACCAGCAACAACCTTTGCTCACCTTGATGCAACAACAGTACTTTCACGTAAGATTGCAGAATTAGGTATCTACCCAGCGGTAGATCCTCTAGATTCTACATCACGTATCCTTACTGCTGATATCTTAGGTGATGAGCATTACGATTGTGCACAACGCGTAAAAGAGTTGTTACAACGTTATAAAGAACTTCAGGATATTATTGCCATCCTTGGTATGGAAGAACTTTCTGAAGACGATAAGCAATCGGTATACCGTGCACGTCGTGTACAACGTTTCTTATCTCAACCTTTCCACGTAGCTGAACAGTTTACTGGATTGAAAGGTGTTCTTGTAGATATTAAAGAAACAATCAAAGGATTCAACATGATTATGGACGGAGAGTTAGATCACCTTCCAGAAGCTGCCTTCAACCTTAAAGGAACGATTGAAGAAGCAATTGAAGCTGGAGATAAAATGCTTGCTGAAGCTTAATAAATTTGTAATTACGCTTCCGCGAAAGAGGTAGAGCGTACTCAAAAACAATAATTATGCATTTAGAAATTGTAACTCCAGAAGCTTCCTTAGTAAGCGGCGAAGTAAGTTCAGTAACCGTTCCAGGTATGGATGGAGAATTCCAGATGTTAAATAATCACGCGGCTGTTGTCTCCCTTCTTGTTGAAGGAAAGGTAAAATTTGATGGTGCACCCACTATCGCCGAAGGTTATGAAAGCAAGTTTGTAAAAGAAAGTGACGGAAAATGGTCATTAGCAATTACAAGCGGTACTGTGGAAATGAGTAATAATAAAGTAATTGTATTGGCCGACTAAAGCCTTCTACATCTAATTCATATAGAAATCCCAAATTCCATTACGGTCTTTGGGATTTTTTTGTGCCCTACTGTATTTAAACAATTCGTAACTTAGGGAGCTTAATCTTGTTATACTTCATAAGATGAGCCATTCGAATCCTTCAAACATTAAGTATCGCGAAGCAGGAACCTTTGAGAATACCCGCTTCGAAAAAATCCATAATGTCATTTTTAACTCCTCTGAGCAAGCTTCTATACTTGTCGCTCAGGAAATAGCTACTCTCATAAGGTCAAAGGCTCAACAAAATGCACATTGTGTTTTGGGGCTGGCAACAGGTTCTTCTCCCATCAAGGTCTATGAAGAATTAGTGCGTCAGCATTTAGAAGAGGGGCTTAGTTTTTCAAATGTGATCACTTTTAATCTCGATGAGTATTATGGGATGGAGAAGGATAATATGCAGTCTTATTATTATTTCATGCATGAACACCTTTTTAATCATGTAGATATCAAGCCTGAGAATGTGCATATCCCAGATGGGACTATTCCTATGGATGGGATAGAAGCCTATGGCATTGCCTATGAAGCAAAAATAAAAGAGGTTGGCGGCTTAGATTTTCAACTATTAGGAATTGGTAGAACGGGACATATTGGTTTTAATGAGCCGGGGTCTCACCATAATTCGGCGACACGCATAGTCTCCTTAGATCATATCACTAGAGTAGATGCCGCTCCCTCCTTTTTTGGAATTGGTAATGTGCCTCGCAAAGCAATTACCATGGGTATTGGTACAGTGAGAAGCGCCAAAAGAATCGTCCTACTGGGTTGGGGAATCCACAAGGCCCTAGTGTTGAAAAAAACCATTGAAGGTGAAATTACAGGAACGGTTCCTGCTACCTACTTGCAGGATCACACCAATACAACCTTTGTTTTAGATGTTGAAGCTGCTTCCCAGTTAACAAGAGTACATACTCCTTGGTTAGTTTCTTCTTGTACTTGGTCGGAAAGCTTGAAGTGTAAGGCGGTGGTGTGGTTAAGCGAACAATTAAACAAATCTATTCTAAAGTTGACAGACAAGGAATACAACGAACATGGGATGTCTGAGTTACTTCTTGAAGAAGGAACTGCCTATGATTTGAATATAAAAATGTTTAATAAACTGCAACATACTATTACAGGCTGGCCAGGAGGAAAACCAGATGCAGATGATGCTAATCGTCCTGAACGTGCACATCCTTCAAAAAAACGGGTGCTCCTTTTTAGCCCACATCCAGATGACGATGTGATCTCGATGGGCGGAACCTTGGATCGATTGATCGAACAAGGACATGAGGTACATGTTGTATATCAAACCTCTGGGAATATTGCTGTTTCAAATGAAGAGGCGCTTAAATTTGCCAAAATTGCTCTGGCTCTGAGTCCAAATTCCAAAGAAATACAAGAGGTCGTGGATGCTATTAGCTCTAAAGATCCCTCAGCCATTGATACCTTGGAAGTCCGAAAGTTAAAAGGACTAATTCGTCGTAATGAGTGTATGCTCGCTACGCAGTATTTAGGACTTTCAGAAGATCACCTCCACTTTTTGGACCTGCCTTTCTATGAGACAGGAACGGTGAAAAAAAATAAATTGAGTGAGCAGGATATTGATATTGTTGTAAATATCATAGATACAATTAAACCCCACCAAATATATGCCGCTGGAGATCTAGCCGATCCACACGGCACTCATAAGGTATGCTTGGATGCTATTTTCCAAGCATTAGAGGCCTTGAAATCAAATGCCTATATGAATGACTGTTGGGTGTGGTTATATCGTGGCGCATGGCATGAATGGGAAATTCACGAAATAGACATGGCAGTTCCTTTGAGTCCTGATCAAGTGTTGAGAAAAAGGCATGCGATCTTCTATCATCAATCTCAAAAAGATGGAGTGATGTTTCAAGGCGATGATACAAGAGAGTTTTGGGTGAGAGTAGAAGATAGAAACCGACTTACAGCACAAAAATACAATGAGCTTGGTCTAGCCGATTACGCGGCAATAGAAGCTTTCAGACGGTATTACTATTAGGAATTAGTCCCTCCAATCCCAGTTGATCATTTCCCAAGTAGTACCATCTGTTGTTTGAGTCTCTAAAATCTTGAATCCAACACGCTGGTGCGCTTTTAAAGATCTGATGTTTGAGGTGGCCACTTCCGTGAAAAGACAATCGTAGGTTGGACTCAGTTCGCTTTTATAAAAATCATAAAGCCCTTGGAAGAGCCCTTGGCCTCTGTAGGGTTTATCAATACATATTTGTCCCATAGCCAGATAATTTCTACCAGGCAAAAGCCGATCTCCGGTTTCAAACATTGGAATGAGAATTGGGATGAGTTTTCGAAAAATTCTGGGCATGACTAATGCGTAGGCAGCCACCTGTTCTCCGTCCATAGCTAAAACATGAGGAGAAGCGTCATTCATGGTTTTAAGAAGGTCAAAGGTGTGAGGTACTGTGATGTAACCTTCTTTTTCCTGATCTTCCATAGAGACATTGCCTTTTAAGGCACGTTTTTGAATTGCCAAAATCTGGTGTAATTCATCGTCTGAGGAGGCTCTTTTGTAGGTAATCATGTCCGAAATATATTAAAATCATTTTTTATAACATAGTTACCCAACATTTTAGAAAACCAAATTTTTTGTTGATAAGTGCGAACAAAAAAGGTTTTAAGTAAGAACACATATTTTGTATATTTAGTTTATGGAATTTTGGAGTTTTATCGGACTTATATCTTCAATATTTGGAATTATTTCTTTCTTCAGAATCGACAGCCTGGTTCTAAGCCTATTAAAAAAAATCTAATTTGATTAATGGTACCCGAAATAACTAATTGAAAATTAATTAGTTAAGTCAATTTTTGTCAATAATACTTAGCCATTCAAAGCGGTCTATAATTATCCCCAACGCTTAAATTCAGCCTACTTTAAGTAATAGTGGAAAAATCAATTTACAACTCAATCGTAAAGATGGACTTCACTCAAACGCAACTGTTACGCGAATGGACTTCCTTGCCTGTTTTAGCTTTCCTAATCTTAAGAAAACCACTCAGACGGAATATACGTAGCGTAACAATGCCTATAATTAATGTAGGGTTTTGCTTTAGACAAGAAAAATTAATACAAAAGAAAAAGATTTGGCTAGGAGCTGTGGCGCAATGGGAATCGCTTCCCTCCTCCCCACACTAATCATAGCCGAGACGTTCACTTTAATTTGTGATTCCTATTTCTTTTCCAGCCAAGCAGCTCTAGCCTTTTCAACTTTCTTAGTCACTTTTTCTTCTAATGTAATTGTATAGGTCGGGTCAGATGTTAGCTTAACTGTAGTCGTTTTTGACTTTCCAAAACGCTCAAAGCTAATCGCTAGTTCTTGTCCTGGTTTCATCCCTTTAAGTAAGGTGTCAAAATCATCTTTTTTACTCACCATCACCCCATCAATGGCAGTGATTAGATCACCTGAATCGAGTCCAGCTTCATAAGCAGGAGATCCTTTTTGAGTTGCGCGGGTGATCATTAGTCCCTTCTCATTATCTGCGAAAGTCGCTCCAAAAAAGGCTTTGGTATCATCTCTTTCCAAGGCTACACCTACCTGTTCAAAGAGGCGCTTGTACTCCGGCATTTTGGAGGCATGGATATAGTTGGAAAAGAACGCTTTCGCGAAAGCGTCACCAGCATAATTCCCAAGAACCTTCTCAAGATCTTGTACAGTATAGGCGACTTCATTTTTGCCATGTGCCTTCCATACTTCTTTAAAGTAATCGTCTAAATTCAAACCTTGCTCCCGTAAGGAAAGATCTAAGGCAAGTCCTAAAACGCTACCATAGGAATAGTATGAAATAAAGGTGTTCCCACGATTTACAGGATCTACAGATCTCGCGGCATCCACAAAGGGAGCTTGGTAGCTCATTTCTATAGGATTGAAAAATTCTCTAGCAGGTGAGTTCCACACATAATTAAAGCCACCGTTTAATCCTTTGATATAGTCTTCTGCGGTAATTACGCCTGCACGTGCCATTAAAAGACCGGTATAATAACTGGTGAAACCCTCTGCAAACCAAAGGCTTTCACTCATATTGGCTTCAGTAAAATCAAAGGGCTCTAAATCATTAGGCCTAATGCGTTCTACATTCCAACTGTGGAAGAATTCATGAGATACAGTGCCAATATTCCTGTCTAGGCCGCCTTCTGCTAGGGTTCTAGTAGATGTTAATATAGTACTATTACGATGTTCCATACCATCACCAGAAGCATTCCCTATATAACAGGCGAGAAATGTATACTCGCCAAAATCATAGCTTGGCAATTGGCCAAAAACAGCTTTTTGTTGGTGTACAATCGCTTTTACCTTTTTCCAATAGGTATCAAAATCTTCAGCGGTATCTGGGCTGTGCAATACAAAGCGGATGTTCTGACCCTCTAGCATGAATTCTCTTAGTTGGTAGTTACTCACTTCGGTCGGACTGTCTAAAAAGTAATAAAGATTAGGTGCAGAGTATTTGGTCTCAGTGAGTTTTTTGAGCTGAGTAGCGACTTTCCAGTTTAGGTCTTTTCGGGGATTAAAGGTTATTTCAATAGGACGTTGTTCGGTGGTGTCCATAAAGATAAAAGTAGCGGGCATATTGAGATGAGCATGCGTATCATCAACTTGAGAGTAGGTGCCATCGCCTCTATTTGCAAAGAGGGTATAACTAATATTCACTGTTCCATCATGATCTGAAATTTCCCAAGAATAAGGATCTGGGCGCTTCACTGTTAGCTGTTCTCCTTTGCTATTGGTAGCTTTAAAGGCGTAAACATTTTTTGCAAACTCATGCAAGGCATACCGCCCTGGGGAGGTCCGACTCATACGCGCGGTTACCGTCTTTGTTTTTATGTTGGGGAAGGTCGCTTTGATTTCTGCTTCGTGATGAGCGGCATTTTCAAATGAGATGGTATAGGTGTTGGTCTGTCCAAAACTGACGGCACTTAATAAGAGGGTAATAAGAAGAAATCGCATAGATGTTCAATTAAATGTATAAGCTCGTTAAAAATACATAAGAAAGGGCAGATTCCATGGTAGGGATTGTCAAAAGCAAAAAGTATATTTACCTAATGTTAGCTCCTAAACTTCAAAAGAAACTAGATGACCGAAAAGCAGCCGCTGCTTTTCGCCAATTGTCTTCGCGAGATTCTTTAGTAGATTTTGCGTCCAATGATTATTTGGGCTTTTCAAGGGATATTTCTATTGCAAGTAGAGCTGGGGAAATTCTGAAAACTTTTGGAATTTCCGCCAACGGCGCCACAGGAAGCCGACTCTTGTCCGGAAATCACGAGCTTTATGAAGCTTGTGAAAGGGGCATCGCGCAATTTCACGAAAGTGAAACCGCTCTTATCTTTAACAGTGGTTATGATGCCAATATTGGATTTTTTCAGTCGGTGCCACAGCGAGGAGACATCATTTTGTATGATGCTTTTATCCATGCGAGTATCAGAGATGGGATGTTGATGAGCAATGCAAAAGCCTTTAAGTTTAAACACAATGATGTGGACGATTTGGTTCAGCAACTCCAAAAGCATCAAGGTGAGTTAGATCAAACCGTTTATGTAGTTACAGAGTCTGTTTTTTCTATGGATGGCGATCATCCTGATTTACAGAAAATGGCGACTGTTTGTCAGGAACAGCAGGCGCTGTTTGTTGTTGATGAAGCACATGCTGTAGGAGTGGTAGGCGATCGCGGACAAGGACTGGTTCAGGCTCTTGGACTAGAAAACCAAGTTTTCGCACGTATTGTGACCTTCGGGAAAGGCTTGGGAGCTCATGGAGCAGCTATTTTAGGGGCGCAAGATTTGAGAGACTACTTGATAAATTTTGCGAGATCTTTTATTTATACAACTGGCCTTCCACCACATTCTGTGGCAACAATAATGGCGGGTTATGAAAAGCTCAATGATACTACACCTATGCAGCAGCTGAAGGAAAATATCAGCCATTTTAGGGAAGAGATGATGGTCGTAGGCCTTCAAAAATATTTTATCAAAAGCCGCTCAGCGATTCAATGTGCGGTTATTTCGGGGAATGAGCGGGTAAAAGCACTCTCAAAATCACTTAAAGAAGCCGGTTTTGATGTAAAACCTATTATGTCACCCACGGTTGCTAAAGGCGAAGAGCGCCTTCGTTTTTGTCTTCATGCATATAATACCAAGGCCCAAATTCAAAAGGTCTTGAGTACCGTAAAAGAAGTACTTTAGGGCTATGAGTTCGTTGTGACCCTATGTATATTTGTAGTCATAAAATGAAGCCAGCATGAGCACATTCTTTATCACAGGCATTTCTACTGAAGTTGGCAAAACTGTTGCTGCCGCTATTATCACCGAGGCATTGCAAGCCGATTACTGGAAACCTATACAAGCAGGAGATCTCGAGAACTCTGATACCCACAAAGTAAAACGTTTAGTATCAAATGATATATCGCAATATCACGATAATTCTTTTGCTTTAAATACTCCTATGAGTCCGCACGCTTCCGCGAAAATTGATAATATCACTATCTCAGCAAATAAAATAAAGCGTCCAAAAACAAAGAATACTCTTGTTATTGAAGGAGCTGGAGGCGTACTTGTTCCCATAAACGACACTGAAACTGTGGCTCAATTAATTGCGCCTACAGACAAAGTCATCATCGTTTCGAGACATTATTTGGGGAGTATCAACCACACCTTAATGACCGTGGAAGTGCTAAAAGCTAGAAAGCTAAACATCGCCGGCATCCTATTTTCTGGAGATGAACATCCTACAACCGAGGCTATTATTTCAAAAATGAGCCAAGTGCCCATTCTCGGACGCATTGATGAAGAGCCTTATATAGATGCCAATGTGGTTTCTGAATATGCCGATCGCTTAAGAGAAAAGCTACTAAGCCTATAATACCTTAGAATTAATTTTATTGCAACTATGTCTATATCTAAAACCGACAGCCAATATATCTGGCACCCGCTCACCCAACATAAAACGAGTGTGGCACCCTTACCCATTGTACGGGCAAAAGGTGCGGTCTTGTTTGGAGAAGATGGCAAAGAATATATAGACGGGATTGCTTCCTGGTATACTGCCATGTATGGACATTGTAATCCCTACATCATTGAGCAGGTAGGTAAGCAAATGCAGGAATTAGACCAAATAGTATTCACAGGATTTACACATAAGCCCGCTACAACCCTAGCCGAAAAGCTGTTTGCCATATTACCGAGCAATCAGGCTAAAATGTTTTTTAATGATAATGGATCTACAGCAGTAGAAGCTGGGATCAAAATGGCGTTACAATACCATCATAATAAGGGGCAAAAACGAGCGACTTTGATTGCCTTTGAAGGTGGATTTCACGGAGATACTTTTGGGGCGATGTCCGTAAGCGGATTGTCAGTATACAATGGCCCTTTTGAGGATTACTTTTTAAATGTGGAACGCATTCCGACACCCAATGATACTAATCTTCAAGAAGTGTTGGAGAAATTGGGACATATTATTACACATAACGACTGTGCCGCTTTTGTATACGAACCATTGGTGCAAGGTGCTGCGGGGATGCATATGTATTCAGCCGCTGGATTGGAGGCGATTTTAAAAATGTGCAAGGGGCATGAGATCATCACCATTGCCGATGAGGTGATGACTGGTTTTGGAAAGACAGGCAAGCATTTTGCTTCGCTGCATTTGGAAACCTATCCTGATGTGATGTGTTTTAGCAAGGCTTTGACAGCTGGTTTGGTGCCTATGAGTTTAACAACTTGTTCGCAGGATATCTACGATGCATTTTTAGATGACGCTATTGCCAAAGGCTTTTTTCACGCCCATACCTACAGTGGAAATCCTTTAGGTTGCGCGGCGGCCATTGCAGGAATTGATCTCTTAGTGAGTGATGAAATGCAAGCCCATATTAAGCGTATTGAAGTTGGGCATCACGCTTTCGCGAAAGCGATCCAAAACAACTCTAAAGTAAAAAACATCCGTGTCGCTGGGGTCATTCTCGCCTTTGAATTGGAAACCACCATGGAACGCTACGGCGCCAAAAGAACAAAATTGTATGACTTCTTTATGCAGCGTGGAGTTTGCCTAAGACCACTAGGAAACACCATTTATATCCAACCTCCTTATGTCACAACAGCTGCGCAGATGGATACTATATATGAGGCTATTGAAGCTGCAATTAAAGAGTTTTGATAGTAGTAGGCAGTAGGCAGTAGGCAGTAGGCATTAGGCAATTGGGGTTTGGAATTTGGAATTTGGTTTTTGAGATTTGGGATTTGGAATTTGGTTATTGTTTATCCACCAACTTCTCCCGTAGATCCAACACTTCTTGAGTATCGTCAAAGGTGACTGTAAATACATCATACACCCAAATATCTTCGACTTTACGGGCGCTTACCTTTAGTACTCCATCAGATTTGGAGCCTTCTAAGATAAAATCCAGTTCCATAATGCCTGGAGTAGATAATGGATCATAATCGTCAACCTTCATATCGATAGGTTTTCCTAAGGTTTCAATAATAACGGGATGCTCTTGAACAGTTCTGATTACTTTGCCAAAGGCAAAAACAGAAGAATCTTTGGAAATAAGGGTGGTCATCTTATAAGCGCCGTAACCTATAAAGGATAAAATTATGATGATGATGGTAAGGCAACCTCCGGTGGGCAAGGCCCATTTCCAATTTCGTTTCCACCAACTCGGTTGTTCTATGATTTCGTTATTCATGTCTTTTTTTTAAGGTATGCCTACTCAATAGGTTGTTCAAAGTACAATTCTGTTACATATTGATAGAATAAAATGCAATTTTCTATGAAGGTTGGTCTCTTGAATTGGTATTTTTGTAATAGTTAACCCATACCATCGTGAAAACACCCATTGCTATTACTGGAATTGCCGTACTTTCTCCCCTTGGACTTACTCAAGAAGAACAGTGGAAATCGTATCTCAATACGACTACAGCGATACAAGAAGACGAAAGCTTAAACGCATATACAGCACCATTAACTGCTGAAGGTCATGCTGCAATCGAAGAATTAAGAGCTGAAAGTCCTAATTACAAACGTTTAGATCCGGTGGTGCTTTATGGAATTTTTGCTGCCCGTCAAGCGGTAAAGCAAGCGGGATGGACAGATGGACTTTTTGGAATCAATGTGGGCTCTTCTCGAGGAGCAACACAGGTTATGGAGTCGAGTTATGATGCCTTTCTTAAGCGAGGGATTGTACCTACACAGGCTTCTCCATCTACGACCTTGGGTAATATCTCTTCTTGGCTTGCCAATGATTTACAAAGTGAAGGTCCAGATATTTCGCATTCAATTACCTGTAGTACTGCCTTGCATTCATTATTGAACGGGGTGGCTTGGTTACAATCGGGGATGGCAGATAAATTTCTTGTTGGCGGATCAGAAGCGGCTCTAACGCCCTTCACCATTGCGCAAATCAAAGGATTAAAGCTAACACCAACAGAAGAACCAGGGATATATCCGTGTTTGGCACTCAATCTTTTTAAGAAAAAGAACACCATGATTCTTGGGGAAGGTGCTGGAATTGCCTGCCTAGAGCGAGGAAAAAAAGATAATGCTTTAGCCTATATCACAGGTGTAGGATACGGAACAGAAATCTTAGAACATGCCGTATCACTTTCGGCGACGGGTGATTGTTTTCAAAAATCAATTAAAATGGCTTTAGGAGATACTGACCCTTCAGATGTAGATGCTATAGTTATGCATGCCCCTGGAACGATCAAAGGAGATCTTTCTGAAATGGAGGCTGTAAAAACGATTTTTGGTAACGAATTACCATTACTTACTACTAATAAGTGGAAAATAGGGCACACCTTTGGTGCTAGCGGACTACTAAGCCTTGAGCTTGCTGTTCAAATGTTACAACAACAACATTTTATTGGTGTTCCATATTTGAAAGACAAAACAGCCAAGAAGAAGCTAAACAAGATCTTAGTCAATGCCGTTGGTTTTGGCGGAAACGCTGTCAGCGTCCTTATTTCAAAATAGCCATTGGCATGATTGCCAAATGGGCAATGAATCCATAGTATCACGGCGCCTCCATGCATGCATGGAATGATTTGAATATTTTAAAGACCCCTACACATATACGCTAGTCTTTTTAAAAGCTTTATGGCTAAAAAAGACGAAGCATACTTAAGTATAATCTACAAACCCTTTCTTACGAGAGGGGTTTTTGTTTTGTTTATAAGCTTAGGAACAGGTACATCAATCAATCAAATCAAATTTTTATGAAAACTAATCTATTTCTAAAAACACTATTCCTTCTTTTTTCACTTCAACTATCGCAACATCTACACGCACAACAACCTCCATCACAAGATCTCGGATCTTGGATTGATCAGCGGTTTACCAAAGGTTTGGACTCCCTACATATCGTTGGAGCCACTGTCGTTTTGGTGCAAGGGGACTCTTTACTTTTTAAAGGAGCCTATGGAGTCGAAAACAGAGAAACTAAAACACCCATTACCGTCGATCGGTCCATATTTACCATCGCTTCTATTTCCAAAACCTTTATAGCCACTGCCATTATGCAACTGGTGGAAGAAGGAAAAATTGACCTC
Source organism: uncultured bacterium (assembly GCA_963974305.1). Taxonomy (GTDB): domain Bacteria; phylum Bacteroidota; class Bacteroidia; order Flavobacteriales; family Flavobacteriaceae; genus Dokdonia. The sequence goes on along the minus strand of CAXBCS010000044.1, from coordinate 9,951 downwards.
GATACTGATGTCAATACTTACCTCAAAGATTTCCAAATTGACTATCCCTTTGGACAACCTATAACGATAAGGCATCTTTTAACTCATACTGCAGGTTTTGACGAGCGCAATTTGAAAGTGACTGTGCATACAGCCTCCGAAATGATTCCCCTTAAGCAACACCTTCAAGAAAGGATGCCACCTCAAATTAGAGCAGCTGGAGAAGCTTTTGACTATTCTAATTATGGTTATGCCTTGTTAGGAGTAGTTGTAGGCGAAGTTTCTGGCGTTCCTTTCTACAAATATGTAGAAACTAATATTACCAAGCCACTCCAGATGAATTCCAGCGGCTTTAGAATAAGTGATGCCTTAAAATCACAATTGGTGACTAGCTATTCCCATAAAAACGGGGAGTTTAATGCCTATGATGATTATTACTCTTTAAAATACCCTGCCGGAGGTTTTGAAACGACGGCTAGCGATATAGAGGCCTATTTAAAAGCATATGTGAATGGTGGAAGTACGAATGGCGATCAAATCTTAACAGCAGCTTCGATTGAAAAGATGTGGAATGAGATCTATCGCAATTTTGAAGGCGCCGAAAATGGGTGGGGCTTAGGCTTTGAAACTTTTGACTGGCGCGGAAAACAGATCGTTGGTCATGGGGGAGATATTTTAGGCTTTGCAACCGATCTCCGCATCATTCCAGAAGAGAAGATTGGGTTATATGTAGCATTTAATTCTTCGAGTATTCCAGGGAGTGTGAGCAAAGGGTTTTTACAGGATTTTGAGGCTAAACTTTGGAAAAAGCTCATACCAAACGCTCAACAAATAACTCCCCAAATTCCACCGATGGGCAATGCAGCCTTGCCTTTAGAAGAGTATACAGGGACCTATCGTTTTACCCGCTATGCGACGACAACCTTGGATAAACTTGCTGTCTTCATAGGTTTTGCACCAGAAATTGATATTGAAAAGGTGGGCGATTCCTTGCGCATTAAACAGTGGAATTACCACTTCAGACCTGTAAAGGACCAACTATTTTTTGCCCATAGGGATAAGGGCTTGATGTCTTTTGGCATGAATCATAAAAATGAAATCGCTTATTTCCATTTGGACGGACTTGAAACCTATCACAAATTGGCTCCCTCAGAAACCATTTTCTTCCAGATGATTTGGATAGCGGTAGTTTTGGGAATCTGTCTTGTAATAATATTGAGATATCTCTGGCGACGTTTTACGGCTAGAAAAGTCAACCTCTGTCGTTCGGATCACATTCAGTTTTGGATCGCTTTTATGGCCTTGCTGTTTATGGGTGTTTTGGGATATTCCTTGATGAGTACAGATCCGCAGGAGTTTTTCTACGGTCTGCCTTTTATCTTACAAGCCATTCTTGTCATTCCTTTTCTCATCATTGCGGCCTTGATTTACAATATGTGGGTGTATGTGAGAGAGGATCATGTCAAATATTCCTTTGGCGGGCGAATTTTTCACGGACTTAGCTTCCTCATTTTCTTTGCTTTCCTGTTTTGGTTGGACCATTGGAATTTGATTGGCTTTAACTATTGAGATTTTTTGCGCTTTCGCGAAAGCGGAACCACCCTTTTTATTATTTTTGAACTATGAGCGAGATTAGACATAACTGGACGAAAGAAGAGATTTTAGAAATTTACAACAGACCTTTGATGGGCTTGCTGTATGATGCAGCGACCATTCACAGGTTACACCATGACCCAAATACGGTACAGGTGTCGACACTTCTTTCAATAAAAACTGGAGGTTGTCCTGAAGACTGTGGCTATTGTCCGCAGGCGGCTCGTTATCATACCGATATTGAAGGGAACGATTTGATGTCTGTGCAGCAAGTAAAAGCGCAAGCCTTGAGAGCAAAATCGTCTGGGAGTTCGCGCGTGTGTATGGGCGCTGCTTGGAGAAATGTAAAAGACGGTCCTGAATTTGACAACGTACTCGAAATGGTGCGTACCATCAATAAATTAGACATGGAAGTCTGCTGTACCCTTGGTATGGTGACCGAAAACCAAGCCCAACGCCTTGCCGAAGCTGGTTTATATGCCTATAATCACAACTTAGATACTTCTGAAGATTACTATAAAGATGTAATTTCTACCCGTGCCTTTGAAGATCGTTTGGATACGATTTCCAATGTGCGTAAAACCAATGTAACGGTTTGTAGTGGTGGAATTATTGGCATGGGAGAAGCCGTTGAAGACCGTGCAGGAATGCTGGTAGCTTTGGCGACTTTAGACCCTCAGCCAGAATCAACACCTATCAATGCTTTAGTAGCAGTAACAGGAACACCGATGGAAGAAATCGAGCCGATTTCTATCTGGGAGATGATTCGTATGGTGGCCACTACGCGTATTGTAATGCCATTGACGCAGGTGCGTCTTTCGGCGGGACGTACGGAGATGAGTAGAGAAGGACAGGCGATGTGTTTCTTTGCAGGCGCCAATTCGATCTTTGCGGGTGACAAATTACTTACTACCCCTAATCCTGATGTTAACGAAGACATGAAAATGTTTGAATTGCTCGGACTCACACCTATGAAGCCATTTGTGAAGAAAGCACAGCCAGAAACGGTTGAAGCTGTAGATTCTCAATTGGACGCCCTAGGAGAAAAACCAAAATGGTCACGCCCAGGACATAAGATTGAGCGTAATGAAGAGGCACGTGTCTCTCGGACGAAATAGATAGTAAGTTTGAATGTTTTGGCTGTAAAATGCCAACTTCATAAAATATCCATAAAATTAGAAGCCCATTTTGAATTCAAAATGGGCTTTTCTTATCTTTAGGTAGCTCAAACAAAGCTGTTTGTTGCTTTCCCCTTACTAATTATATGGAGTTACAACAGATAGACCGCGTCACCACACTTTCTAAAAAGGAGTTTATGGAGCGTTATGTCAAACCACAGCAACCGGTGGTGATGACAAAGCTCATTGAAGATTGGCCTGCGCACACAAAATGGTCCTTAGACTATATTAAAAGCCAAGCAGGAGACCTTACAGTGCCCTTGTATGACAACAGGCCTGTATCTCATGATGAAGGCTTTAATCAGGCACATGCGACCATGCAAATGAGCGATTATGTCGACCTGCTCAAAAAGGAACCTACCAATTACCGCATCTTTTTGTACAACCTAATGAAGGAGGTGCCGTTGCTGCGTAAGGATTTTTCATTTCCCAAGATCGGACTGCGACTGATCAAGCAAATTCCGATGCTCTTCTTTGGAGGCGAAAACAGCAAGGTCTTTATGCACCACGATATTGACTGGGCTAATATTTTACACTTTCACTTTGAAGGGCGCAAGCAATGCATCCTTTTTCCACCTTCTGAGACGGAACACCTATATAAGGTCCCGCACTCATTAATCACCCGAGAAGACATTGACTTCGACAATCCCGATTACGATCAATTTCCTGCTTTAAAGAAGGCAAAAGGATTTATTTGCCACCTCAATCATGGGGAAACCCTGTATATGCCTGAGGGTTATTGGCATTATATGAAATATGAAACTCCGGGTTTTAGTATGAGTTTACGTTCGCTTCCGCGAAAGGGGAAACATCTAGGCCTTGCATTGTACAACGTTTTTATCATGCGGCATTATGACAACTATATGCGCCGCCGCAAGGGCCAAGCTTGGATAGATGAGAAGAATGAAAGAGCGATGGGGGTTAAAAGTGGAATTAGTGGGTAGTGGGTAGTGGGTAGAGGGTAGAAAGTGGGGAATGAAAATCTAAGTTTCAAGATCCAAATCTAAAAGAAACATTTCTCAATAGATCATTGAGGGTAACTTCTAGATTGAAATTGAAACCACTCATTTGTATGGGTCTGTGTTGTGGGGGGTGTTTAAATATTGAACTTTGGGTGTTAGGTTTTGAGATGGTTTAACTCGGCTGTCAAGTTTGCTCTGGCCTGTTTTTCGTAGGCTTTTTTGAAAAAGTCTGTTTTAAAAATGGTTTCAAGTTCTAAAATACTTTCGAGGACTTTGGTTCTTCCTTTGCCATACATAAAATCGGGATAGATTTTGTATTCCTTACGGATATCTTCCGTATACTTTTTATAAACTTCAGAGCTTTTTCCAAGAATAGAAAGGTCGATGTCAAGCAGGAAATTGGTGTCGGCATCCATTGAGGGTTTATGCTCTTTGGTAAGTTCAATTTGAGTTTTGCATTTGTCAATCTGCGAGAAAGAGGTTTTGGATATTCTCTTTTCAAACAGCAGTGCACTTTGGTGTTCGTTGTCACTCTTGGTGGCTTTGTAGACTATATCGTGATAAAAGATGGAGAATAGCAAGCTGTCAATATCTTCAACAGCTGCCTTCACCTTTTCTAATTCCACCAACATATTTTTCAAGTGGTCAAGATTGTGATAATGGCGTGATTTTGATGAATAGGCCTTCTCAATTTCAAGCCAACATTTTGTGTTATACGCTTCATCATCTGAGTATTTACTGATGAGGTTTATAAAGGTTTCTTTGAGCATAAGGGTTGATGATAACACTTTAACTTAAAGGTAGGTGTTAGCTTTTATATTTCTACTATCAACTTGGAAAAGGGCAGGATTTATATGCTGCTTGTATTTAAGACGGAGTATTGTTGGGGTGCTTAATGAGGTTGAAGAAGTAAGCGAGAGTAACTATTATAATAGAAAACACCTCTTTGCACAGATTTGTTGTGGAGGGGGGGTATTTGATTAACGTTTGTGTAAATTTTTTTTCCGACTTTGAAGAGATCTACAATCCGATTAATTAATACATTTTAATCGTAGAAAGTCAAATTTTTTGTCAAGCTAAAACTTCTATAAATTCACCAATAATATTCATTTCGTTTGCATTTTCCGCATCGATAACGATGTCTTTATAGGATTGATCGTAGGAATTGGGTTTTAGCAAAATTTCAAGGTGTTCCCACCCTTCTTCAGATACAGTTTTTTGACTAGCATAAGTTTTTACCGTAAAAGCTGAATTGAAATCAGGGTCTTGGGTGTCAAAATTTTCTATTAATAATATTTTACCTGAACGTGAACCACCTGTATACTTTTTGAAAATAGAAATAGATCCATTAGGTATTCTTTTATTCATGGATTCTCCTATTACCTTACAGGCAAAGTAGTCTGGATCTAAAGAATATTTCTTGGGAACTTTAATTTGAGAAAAAGACTTTTCTGATTGCATTTCACTAAAACTACCAGCAGCAGCATAAAAGTCATATAATGGAATATTAAAAACACCTTCAATGAGTTTATCTTCATTAACTTCTTCTCCAACATTATTATTTAATGTAATATAATTATAGAGGTCTTCATTAACCGGTTGATCAAGTTTAAACTTGAAATGCACTATTGGTTTTTTTGAACCAGGCATTTCTGCTTGTTGTATTGAATTAGGAATAATTGTACAATCGCCTATAAAGTAAAAGTCAGTACCTTCTGCATCTTTCTTTTTCACAAAAAGCAATATACGATCAGAGCTAATTACATTTTGAATTTCAGTACTTTCAATTTTTCTGTTTGATCTGGATTCCCATGCAAAAACAGAAGGGTTTACAAAATGGTCATTATAGTTTATGGAATCTTCAATTTCATGTGATTTGTGATAGGTAACAAAGCATGGCGTAATATTTTCCTTTGTTCGGTACCCATAAATAGTAGCACTGATATCTTTATCCCAATTAAGTAAGCGACAGACATCTTTTCGGCTATATTTATTATTAAGAATTAATCCGTTTTTGAAAAATTCATTTTTGTAGGTTTTACTAAATGTTTTTATAGAGTAATTTATGGAATCAATAAGAAACTTTTTAAAATTGAATTGTTGTAGATTTTCTAAAAAGTCATTGTGAAACTTTAATTCCCCATTTCTTTTTATGATAATATTTTTATCTCTTCTAATAAATTCAAAGTTCAAATTAATTACACAAGATTCAATGGTTTTATCTGTTGGAATATAACCGTACTTTGAATTGATTTCTTTTTTCAGTTTATCAATCGATAATTTGTTATCCTGAACTAACTCTTTTAAAATATAACTTTCTTCAATTCGTTTACCATTATTAATTTCTCTAGAAAATAATTCTAATAAGTCAACTAGGTTTTTTTTCAATGTTGGATCAAAATCTTTGTCAGCCTTAACAACAAAGTTGTAATATGATTTAGAATAATCAACAAATAAAAATGGATCTCGGGATTCATTTTCTAAAAAATCGGTCATCATTGGCACATGACCCAATCGATATTTCAAAAGGTTATAATCTTTTTTCAGATCACTCAAAAGTCTCATATTGGCCGAGTCAATTGATTTAAAGATCTTTTCTTTTGAAATCTCATCAAAATTGATAGTTGAAGAACCTGGAATTATTCTACTTCCTTCTGAAATTAATTTCCTCAAGGTGTCTTTATTAAAAGAAGTATCTCCATAGAGGGCTATTGGTATGAGATAATTGTTATTGTGATTTCCGATAAAATCCACAATTGTTAGAAAATCTTTTCCTTCTAATTTTCTTAGACCGCGCCCTAGTTGTTGAACAAATATTATTGCAGATTGGGTGGGTCTAATCATTATTATTTGGTTAATTTTTGGAATATCAATTCCTTCATTAAATATATCAACGGTAAAAATGTACTCTATTTTTTCATTTATGTCATCCGACTCTAAATACCGAATAGCATCGGCACGTTCTTTTTCGGAATTTTCACCTGAAAGAGCAATACTTTTTAGCCCATTTTCATTAAACTTCTCAGATAAAAGTTTGGCCTCTTCAACACGGGAGCAAAAAACTAGACCTCTGGTTATTCCATTATAAGTGCCATATAATTGAGCTTTTTCAATAATTTTTGAAACCCTTTCATCATTCGCTAAAAGATTGAAATCTTTAGTGTTTTCCAATAGCTCATTGTTAACTTTTAAGTCCGTTATACCGAAATAATGAAACTGACAAAGCATTCCTTCTTCCATTGCTCTGTTTAATCGAATCTCATAAGCAATGTTATGATCAAATAGACTAAAAATATCATTCCCATCTGTTCGTTCTGGAGTGGCTGTCATTCCGAGCAAAAATTTGGGCTCAAAATATTCGATTAAGCGTAAATATGAATTCGCACCTGATCTATGAGATTCATCTATAATGATATAATCAAAATGATCTTTCTCAAATTTTGACAAATTATCTTCCCTAGAAATGGTTTGAATTGTTGAAAAAATAAAATTAGCCTCTAAATCCTTTTCATTACCCGAGTACAATCCTAAAGTCGTATCCTTAAATATTTTCCTAAAAGTGTCTAAAGCCTTTTTTGCAATATTTAATCGATGAACTACAAACAATAATTTTTTGGGTTTGAATGTTTTTACATCAAAAGCAGACAAATAAGTTTTTCCAGTTCCTGTTGCAGAAATGATTAGGGCTTTTGATTTTTGTTCTGCTCGCAGGATTTCAAGATTTTTTAAAGCTTCAATCTGCATTACATTCGGCTCAATAAATTCTGACGTACTAACCTCTGTGACAGAAGTATTTGAAATTTTAGCCTTATTGTAGGTGATTTCATATTCAGAAATAAAGTGATTGTTAACAGTTTCTCCTTCTTTAAAATCAGATTCAAATTCCGAAAGCACATTGTTTACTATTTCACTTGAATGTAATCCAGATATTTTTAAATTCCATTCTTTATTTATTGTTAGTGCAGAGGCAGTCCAATTACTACTTCCTATAATGACATTGTAGTAATTAGACGTTTTAAAAATATAACCTTTTGAATGTGAATTGTGTTTTGTGGCTATTTTTAGCTCAATATTTTTAAATTTCAATAATTTCTTTAACGCTTCAGGTTGTGTGAAATTTAAATATTGAGAAACTAGCACTTTACCTTGAACACCTTTTTTTTCTAACTCCAAAAGAGTGTTAAATAAAACTGCAATTCCACTAGTTGTAACAAATGCAACAGAAATAGAAAATTCTTCACAATGAGTAAGCTCTTGAAGGAGAGTTGATAATACTTTTTCTTTAGGTATTTGTTTGTTAATTAATAATCTTGGACGGTATAATACTTGAGATTCTATTTGCTGATCAATAAATCCTGTATCAAGACTTCGCTTGAAATCTTTTTCAAATGATTCAATCATTATTAATTAATTTTTGAACTATTGGTAAATCAGCCGCTGCCCAATCTAGTACATCAAGCTCTTTTAAAGTCAACCATTTTTGATCTATGTGTTCATTAAGTGTTAGATCTTTCGAATTAACCTCACAAATAAAAGTGTGCATCGTTAATTCAAAATCTGGGTAATCATGAACAACGGTTATAAAGAAGGATTTGATTTTTGTTGAAATATTCAATTCCTCGAATAACTCACGATGCAAAGCTTGCTCTTTGGTTTCTCCTTCTTCTATCTTACCTCCTGGAAACTCAAACTTCTTTGAAATATAAGAGAGTTTATTTTTTGGTCTTTGAACACATAAGATCAAGTCTTTCCAATAAATCACGCCTGCGACGACTTCAATTTTTTTCATTGTTAAATTATTCTATTGGACTTATTGATATCATGATCGTGTATGATTTGGCAAGATTGAATGTCAATCAATTTCCGGTTATCTTAAAGTTTAAAAATAGTAATATTTGAGTAATTACTCATTCATCATTCTGAAACATACGGCTTGATTTAAGTATGCTTATTCATCAATAGGGATTTTCTTGTCTGTACAGTATTTATCTATTTCAGTATCACTCTCAAAATATGTATCACAAAATTCGTCCAGTTCTTTTCATCCAGTTAATGTATGAATCAAGTTTTATGTTTGCTTTGTCAAACCGAACTTTCTCACGACTCTGTCGGCTCTTCTATATCCTATTTTCAATCCAAAATATTGAAATTTCGCTAAAATCTCATTTATCAAATTGCGATCATTAGGTCGAAACAAAGTAGGTTTTAAATCCGTTTTCCATAGTTCTTCTACAATTCTATTACCTTGTCCATACCTCTTAAATCGCTTGTAAAACCCTATCAAGCCGTCCGAAAAATCATGAACTGCAATACTGTCAAATGCATAAGATAATTTTCCTATCTCAGAAAGACGCAAACCTAAGTCAACATCTTCACCTCCTGCAATTGAAATTTGCTCATTAAACCCGCCTACCTCATTAAATGCTTTTTTCCAAATAAGCGTGTTAGCTGTAATTAAATATTGCGGTACAAAATCGCCATTTTGGTCATAAGTTTTTAAAGGAATTAAGATTTCTTGACTCTAGTAATATTTTGAAAGTTTGTTGCTATCTAAAGACTGAATGTTGCCCGCGTACGCAAACGAATTGTTATCAGCATTGAGGTAGCCTTTTAAAGTTGATTTAGTCGGAATACAATCACTGTCGTTGAATAAAAGCCATTTACCTTTTGCGACGCTCACTCCTTTATTTCGAGATGAAGCAGGACCAATTTTTTTACACTTTATTAATTTAATTGGCAGGGTTGAATTCTTAAATTCAAGTTTTAACTTTATATGGATTAGAATTGTTGTCTACAATAATAATCTCTTTTGGATAGTCAATCTCAGGGTGTGTTTCAAAAAACTTTGTTAGATAATTATCTATCCCGGTTTGATTGTCTTTTACCGGAATTACTATCAAAATTTCGCTAATTGTTATTCGGTCAGATGATTTTATATCCGTTTTCTTATTCGTCAAAAAGACCAATCTACTTATTAATGTCATTTACTGTATTTCTTTAAATAATTCGTAACTAATAAATGATAGATTAATCTCCATTCTACAACATTTCACCACTATCATTTTGGCGTCATATTGTCTGGTGTTCTTAAAGAAAATGAGATTTAACCTCCCACCATCCCAGAAAAACCGAAAAATAAAGCTGACTAATCATACGATCTTACGGTTTCCCGTAATCATTTAAATTTTATTGAATGTCCGTATAAATTCCTAATTATAGGAATATTTCTTAATTTAGCT
>CAXBCS010000043.1:0-29008 GCA_963974305.1 uncultured bacterium | reverse complement strand
TTGCTTTCATAGTTTTCCACTCTTTTAGTGGTCAACCTATATCAGGGACGTACACAATTAACTTTTCACTTTTCACTTTTCACTTTTCACTTTCTACTTTTAACTCTTAGCTTTTAACTTTTAAAAGTTTGCTATCTTTAGTTTTCAATGAACCCTAACGCAAACAACAGCCACGACCTATGAAAACCTTATTATTCCTATTTGGGACTATCCTCTTGGCATCAATATCACTGCAGGCACAAGATCTCAGTTTTGAAGAATACAACCCGAAATCTACCTTAGTAGTTCCAGGGGAAGAAGTTCTTAAAGCTAAATTCCCATTTATTGACGTCCATGGGCATCAATACAGAATGCCTACTCAAGATCTTGCTCCCGTTATTGCCGCGATGGATACTTTGAATATGGGAATCATGGTTAACTTGAGTGGTCGCTCGGGAGATTTATTGATTCAAAGCGTACAAAATATAGCCGATCATTATCCAAAACGATTTGTTGTATTTGCCAATGTCGATTTTGAAGGGGTAGGCACTTCTGGGTGGGCAGAAAAAGCGGTAAAACAATTAGAAGAAGATGTAAGAAATGGCGCGCGCGGTTTAAAAGTATATAAAAGCCTAGGCTTGCGATACCTAGACACAAATGGTAATAGAGTGACCGTTGATGACGCTCGGCTAGATCCTATCTGGAAAAAGTGCGGCGAACTCAACATCCCAGTACTCATTCATACTGCCGACCCAAAATCATTTTGGGATCCTTTTGATGGTGATAATGAGCGATGGCTCGAATTAAAAACACATCCTCGTAGAAAAAGAGATGCCACTAACCCCGCTCCCTTTGAAACCCTTATCGCTGAACAGCATCGTATGTTTTCAAAACATCCAAAAACTACCTTTATAAACGCTCATATGGGTTGGTTTGCAAACGACTTAGGGAAACTTGGCAGGCTATTAGACGCAATGCCAAATATGAATGTGGGAATAGGCGCTATCATAGCCGAACTAGGGAGACAACCACGACAAGCAAAAGCCTTCTTTATCAAATATCAAGATCGAATACTTTTTGGAAAAGACAGTTGGAAACCAGAAGAATTCCCAACCTATTTCCGAATCTTAGAAAGTGATGACGAGTATTTCCCATATCACAAAAAGTATCATGCCTTTTGGCCTATGTACGGTCTCGACTTACCAGACGATGTGTTAAAAAAGGTTTACTACAAAAACGCACTACGCTTTGTACCTGGCCTTGATAAAACACTCTTCCCAGACTAATTACAAGCCTTTACGATCTACTAAATTTTTGATATGAAGATAATGGTGCATACTATGCCATGCGTACTGCCCTACATTCTGGCGTAATGATATTTTTATATTGCCATCGGGATGAATAAAGCTACGATCTAATTGTTCTGAAGTCAACATTCTAAGAAGGCGTACAAGTTTATAATGTACCACCTCAAGATGACGCAAAGACCATTCAACTGGCATACCATCTAAATCTGGCAAATCTGTCCATTTATCTTGAAGATAAGGCTTGATGACTGGAGTCTCTTCTGTTAGTGCCCATTTAAAACGGATATAACTGTGATGATGGCTATCGGCAAGATGGTGTACCACCTGGCGAATTGTCCATCCCTCTTCACGATAAGGTGTATCTAATTGTGAATCGTTCATCTCACTCACCATGTCACGTAATTGTGCTGGCATCATTTCCAAGATCATGATCCACTCTTTGAGTTTTTCGTCAGAGATCTCTTGCGGCATTGAATATTTCCCGATGGGATATTGTAGTAGTGCTTTATTTTCCATGCCCAAAAATAGAAAAAGTGTCCGCCAAGACGAACACTTTTTTATAACTACTTATTCACAAAGACCTCAAAGTTTTGAGATCCATACCGAGTGAAATTATTTATTTTACAGCTACTAGTTCAACATCGAAAATTAAGGTAGCGTCTGGAGGAATCACTCCGCCAGCACCTGCACTTCCGTAGGCTAGATCAGAAGGCACTACTAAGCGCGCTTTATCACCAACACTTAACAACTGAATCCCTTCATCCCATCCTGGAATTACCTGTCCTACTCCTAATTGAAAATCAATAGGCTGATTACGTTTAAAAGAACTATCAAAAACAGTTCCGTCAGGTAATTGTCCTTTATAATGTACAGAAACAGTTTGACCTTTTTCTGCCTTTTGGCCTTTCCCTTGCTGGATAAACTGATATCTCAATCCGCTTTCTGTCTTATCAAAACCTGAAGCTAATGCCTCAATTTCTGCTTCTTGTGCAGCTTTTACTTCAGCGATTCTTTTTGCTCTTGAACCTTCAAAAGTTCTGAAAGCTTCTACTGCATTCCACGCTTCTGCATCAGCACCAACACGGATTATCTCTAAGCTATCGATAGTGTCTCCTTGAGCGACAGCATCTACAACATCTTGTCCTTCTACAACTTTCCCGAAAACAGTGTGTTTTCCATCCAACCAATTGGTTGCTATATGTGTGATAAAAAACTGACTTCCATTTGTTCCAGGTCCAGCATTTGCCATACTCAAAACTCCAGGTCCGTCATGCTTTAATTCTGGGTGAAACTCGTCGTCAAACTTATATCCTGCATCTCCAGTTCCTGAACCAAGTGGACAACCCCCTTGAATCATAAAATCTGGAATTACACGGTGCCATGTTAAACCATTATAATAAGGTGTTCCTTGAGGCTTCACCGAATTTTCTAACTTTCCTTCTGCTAAAGCCACAAAGTTCCCTACGGTTCCTGGTGTCTTTTCATGTTCTAATTTTACTACGATTGCGCCCTTTGGCGTATTGAATTTTGCGTAAATACCGTCTTGCATGCTACTCTTTTTTAATGAAGTGCAAAGATACGTAGGAAGAATGAGCTGAGAAAGCTGTAATTAAAAAGTTATGACTGGTATTTATCAATGTAATATTTGAAATTTTTGCAAGCGCAAAAAGGTATATACACTAAATTTATGAAGACAGTGCCTATAATGCAATAGGACTATTGAGAATAAGTAGAAAGGACAATTCTAGGTAACCAAAGAATCCAAAAACAACTGTTATCCCCTTGATTTCGGGGCTTGATGTATTAATTTGCCACTTCGCTCATGAATTTTATCCGGTAGAGGCGTAATTCTTCGTCATCATAATCCCCGTCAAATTCTTCTAAGGCAGCCTCAATCTTATCGGTTTCGGCCTCCATAAAATATTCATGCAATTCCTCCTGCTGATCTTCATCTAGCAACTCATCAATCCAGTAGTTGATATTTAATTTGGTACCACTAAAGACAATGGCTTCCATTTCTTTAATAAAGGTTGTCATATCTTTCCCTTTCGCGGAAGCGATATCATCCAACGGCAATTTGCGATCTACATTTGTAATTATATACAATTTTAAGGCACTATTTGCTCCGGTGCTTTTCACCACCAAATCATCTGGCCTCATTATATCATTATCGGTAACATATTGTGCAATCAAGGTTACAAACTCTTTTCCAAACTTCTTCGCCTTTCCATCACCTACACCATGCACCGCTCCGAGTTCTTCAAGAGTCATTGGATATTTGATTGCCATATCCAAAATAGAAGGATCTTGAAATACCACAAAAGGAGGTACATCGGCCTTTTTAGCTACTTTTTTTCTTAAATCTTTGAGCAAGGAAACAAGTTGCTTATCAGTCGCCATACCTGCTTTGGCTCCTGAAACTATCGAATTATCTGTTGTTTCATCATATACATGGTCGTCTGCCATCATAAACGAACTAGGATTCTCAATAAAATCAAGTCCTTTTTTGGTTATTTTTACAACCCCATAGCTTTCGATATCTTTTTTAACAAAACCTGCCACTAAACTCTGACGTAATAAAGCATGCCAGTAAGCTTTATCTCGATGGTTTCCACAGCCAAAAAACGGCTGTTCATGTGTTTTGTGGGAAGAAATTATGGCATTTTCTTTACCTATTATAGTAAAGACAACGTCCTTGCTTTTATAAATCTGGTTAGTATCACGTACAACTGTTAATAGTTGTTGGAGTTCGTTTTGAGCTTCATGTTTCTTTTTTGGAAAGCGCATATTATCATCTAACATACCCCCTTCACCCGTTTCATTGTCAAATTCTTCTCCGAAGTAATGCAAAATAAATTTCCGTCTTGACATACTTGTCTCACAATAGGCGACTACTTCTTGCAAAAGAGCATGTCCTATCTCCTGTTCGGCGACGGGCTTCCCACTCATAAATTTTTCTAGCTTCTCAATATCCTTATAGGCATAGAAGGCTAAACAATGCCCTTCGCCTCCATCTCTTCCTGCACGGCCAGTTTCTTGATAATAACTTTCGATACTTTTTGGAATATCGTGATGAATCACAAAACGTACATCGGGCTTATCGATCCCCATTCCAAAGGCAATAGTCGCTACTACTACATCGGTATCTTCCATTAAGAACATATCTTGATGGCGAACTCTTGTTTTGGCGTCTAGTCCGGCGTGATAGGGTACTGCTTTGAGGCCATTTACCTGTAAAGTTTGAGCAAGCTCCTCTACTCGCTTTCGCGAAAGGCAATAAATAATGCCACTCTTCCCTTCATTTTGCTTTACAAAACGAATGATATCCCCATCTACATCCTTGGTTTTAGGACGGATCTCATAATAGAGATTAGGTCTATTAAAGGAAGCTTGAAAAGTATTGGCATTTGTCACTCCTAAATTCTTAAGAATATCCTCTTGAACTTTTGGAGTTGCCGTTGCAGTAACTGCTATAATGGGAATATTATCCCCGATACGTTTCAGTATACTGCGTAAGTTTCTGTATTCTGGTCTAAAGTCATGCCCCCACTCTGAGATACAGTGAGCCTCATCAATAGCGAGAAAAGAGATTTTTACAGAACGTAAAAACTCAACATTCTCTTCTTTGGTTAAGGATTCTGGAGCTACATAGAGTAATTTGGTGACTCCTTTAGTTATGTCTTCTTTTACCCTTTTTATTTCACCTTTTGTCAAGGAGGAGTTTAAAACATGGGCAATTCCATCATCATCTGAGATCCCTCTCAAGGCATCTACTTGGTTTTTCATGAGCGCAATAAGCGGAGAAACGACAATTGCTGTCCCTTCTTGTATAAGAGCTGGCAATTGATAACATAAAGATTTCCCACCACCGGTAGGCATAATCACAAAACTGTGATGCCCTCCAACAATGCTCTTAATGACCTCTTCCTGAAGCCCTTTGAACTGGCTAAAGCCAAAGTATTTCTTGAGTGATGCGTGTAAGTCTAATTCTACCGAATTCATGTATTCTACTGCATTTTTACATACCTTTGTTATATCTAAATATACATAATTCCCAACGTTAATCAAACTTTAAAAAACCAAGTTTTGAATATTCATCAGCAGATTATCGCTAGTGCTCAGAAAACCATTACTATTGAGCAAGAAGCAATAGCACATCTGAATTCCCTAATCGATCTCGAATTTGCCCAAGCGGTGGCTGCTATCTACAAATCAGATGGCCGTGTTATCATCACTGGAATAGGGAAAAGCGCCATTATCGCACAAAAAATTGTGGCTACTTTAAATAGTACAGGAACTCCCTCTATTTTTATGCATGCTGCAGATGCAATTCATGGAGATTTAGGTACTATACAGATTAATGATATAGTTATTTGTATTTCAAAAAGTGGGAATACACCAGAAATAAAGGTGCTTGTTCCTCTTATTAAAAACACAAAGAACACTTTAATAGCAATTACATCCAACCGAGATTCCTTTTTAGGCACAGAAGCCGATTTTGTTTTACACGCTTTCGCGAAAGCGGAGGCCTGCTCAAATAACCTAGCGCCAACAACCAGTACAACCGCCCAACTCGTAATAGGTGATGCCGTGGCTGTTGCACTTTTAGACTTGAAAGGCTTCTCAAGTAAAGATTTTGCCAAATATCATCCTGGCGGAGCTTTAGGAAAAAAATTATATTTACGGGTAAGCGACCTTACCAAAATGCACGATAAGCCTCAGGTATCCCCAGAAGCAAGCATCAAGGAAGTTATCGTTGAGATTTCTGAAAAGAGATTAGGTGTTACAGCTGTTGTTGAAGCAGGGAAAATCATAGGTATCATCACCGATGGCGACCTGAGAAGAATGCTCGAAAAAAATGATAGCTTTACAGGACTCACAGCTGCCAATATAATGAGTGTTGCACCTAAAACAATCGACAATAACGCTATGGCTATTGCGGCCAAAGAAGTATTGGAAACCAATGGAATCAGTCAGCTTATTGCTGTAGAAAACGGACAATACGCTGGTGTTGTTCATATACATGATTTGATAAAAGAAGGAATTATCTAATGGCGAAGAAAGAAAAGAAGCATCCGGACGAAATGTCGTTTCTAGATCATTTAGAAGAATTGCGTTGGCATTTAATACGATCCACAATAGCTATTGTAAGTATCGCTACTATTGCCTTTATCTTTAAGGAATTTCTATTTGATGTTATCATTTTTGGACCTTCGTACCCAGACTTTATATCTTATGATGTTCTATGTAAAATCTCTCAGGTTTTTGGATTAGAAAAAGGCTGTATAACAGAAGGTGACATGGAGTTTGTACTTCAAAGTAGAAAAGTTTCTGGGCAGTTTAGCGTTGCTATTTGGACATCTATCACAGCTGGTTTTGTCCTTGGATTCCCGTATTTACTATATGAATTTTGGAGGTTTATCTCTCCTGGGCTTTATACCAATGAACGCAAGAGCTCCAAAGGCTTTATCGCTGTGGCTTCCTTTTTATTTTTCTTAGGCGTTCTTTTTGGATATTTCGTAATTGTGCCTTTATCGATTAATTTCCTATCCAATTTCAGTATTTCTAAAACGGTAGAGAACCAATTTGACATCGAGTCCTTTATTAGTATTGTTCGCTCTTCTGTTTTAGCAGGAGGAATAATTTTTGAACTTCCAATTATTATCTTCTTCTTGAGTAAAATAGGCCTGGTAACACCGGCGTTCATGAGAAAAAATAGAAAATTTGCCTTGGTCATCGTATTAATAATTTCGGCGGTGATTACACCTCCTGATATCGCAACCCAGGTAATCGTTTCCATTCCTATTCTTATTTTATATGAGGTAAGTATTTATATTTCACGATTAGTTGAAAAACGAGAATTGCGCAAAGCAAAGAAAGCAGGCTTGGCCTAAAGTAATATTTAAGATTAAAATTTGAAAGTGGGTTTTCTCGCTTTCGCGAAAGCAAACATAGCATGAGTAATATAGTAGAAGAATTTAATGACTATCGTTCTAAAATGAACGATAAGCTGCTCGCCGAAAACAACAAAGTGGTGAAGCGTATCTTTAATCTTGACACCAATGCCTTTGCAGAAGGAGCCTTGGATAAAAAAACCAAAGAATTACTCGGCCTAGTTGCATCAGCAGTATTGCGCTGTGACGACTGTGTAAAATATCACTTGGAGAGTTCGCACAAAATGGGTGTGAGTAAAGAAGAAGTTATGGAAACCTTGAGTATCGGAACCTTGATTGGTGGTACTATAGTCATCCCTCATTTGCGTCGAGCATATGAATATTGGGAAGCTTTAGACGAAAAGAAATAATAGCCAACCGTTAAGTCCATCTTAAAGTATGGGCCTCTTTATTTCAAATCCCCTGAAACTCCTATATTTACCACCACTATGAAATTAAGCGCAGAAAACTTGATGAAATCTTATAAGGGCCGAAAGGTCGTTAAAAGTGTTTCTGTAGAGGTAAATCAAGGCGAGATTGTTGGTTTACTAGGTCCAAACGGTGCCGGAAAAACAACCTCATTTTATATGATTGTAGGTTTGGTAAAACCCAATGGCGGTAAAATATTCCTCGACAATCAAGAGATTACCAAATACCCAATGTACAAACGTGCACAAAACGGCATTGGTTATCTCGCACAAGAAGCTTCAGTGTTTCGCAAACTTAGCATTGAAGACAATATTCTCAGTGTGCTCCAACTCACTAAACTTTCAAAAAAAGAGCAACTTCATAAAATGGAGGAGCTTATTGAAGAATTTAGCTTAGGTCATATTCGTAAAAGCCGTGGAGATCTGCTTTCTGGTGGAGAACGTCGACGTACAGAAATTGCCCGCGCACTTGCCACTTCGCCCAATTTTATTTTATTAGATGAACCCTTTGCAGGAGTTGATCCGGTAGCTGTAGAAGATATCCAACGTATTGTGGCTCAATTAAAAGATAAGAATATTGGTATTTTGATCACCGATCACAATGTGCAAGAAACTTTGGCCATCACAGACAGAACCTACCTGATGTTTGAAGGGAGTATCCTAAAACACGGAAGTCCTGAAGAACTTGCTGCAGACGAAATGGTGCGTAAAGTATACTTAGGCCAAAACTTTGAATTACGGAAGAAAAAGATATTTTAGACGTATCACTATAATCGCAATACCGACTTACCTTGAGATTTCCGCCTTCGCGGAAATGAAAATAAATCTTTATGATCCTAGAAGAACTTAAAAAACGATCTGAGTCTAAATGCGAACTATGCGCGAGCACAAAAGATCTACAACTACATATTGTGGCCCCTCATTCCCGTGAAGCTCTAGAGTTTGCTGCCTATATATGTGGCAGCTGCAAGGCGCAGATTGAGAAACCTGAAGAAGCAGAACCTAATCACTGGCGCTGCTTAAATGATAGTATGTGGAATCCAGAACCAGCAGTCCAAGTATTGGCATGGCGCATGCTCAATCATTTGAAGTCAGAAGATTGGCCTCAAGGACTGTTGGACATGATGTATATGGAAGAAGACACCTTGGTCTGGGCAAAATCAGGATATCAAGATCTTGCAACTGTAGTAAAACATAGAGATAGCAATGGCACCATATTAGAAAGTGGTGATGATGTAGTCTTGATAAAAGACCTAGATGTAAAAGGTGGTGGCAATTTTACTGCCAAACGTGGTACTGCCGTACGCCGAATCTCATTGGTTCATGACAATCCTGAACATATTGAAGGTAAGGTAGAAGGTGTTCACATTGTTATATTGACCAAGTTTGTCAAAAAAAGCAATTAGACTTTCACACTATAATTACAACAAAAGGGCCTTATGCGATTGAGTTCATGGACCTTTTTTTTATTTGTACCTTTGCAAGCTATTTGAAAGTATTCCGACTGACGGTTGGAACTGGAATGAGACTATGAAAACAGAATTAGAAAGACAATTGGAAGAAATCGAAGCAATGGGCGACGATCATGTTGGATCAAGTGCAACTACGCCTTTGCGTGCGGATGCTTTTGAGCTCAGTGATATCGAAAAAATTGCCAGCATAAAGAAAGATGTTGCTAACATTTTAGAAACCTTAGGAATGGACCTTTCAGATGATAGCCTGAAGGGAACCCCAAATCGTGTTGCAAAAATGTTTGTCAATGAGATCTTTGGCGGTTTAAATCCTGATAAAAAACCAAAGGCTTCTACCTTTGCCAATAATTACAAATATGGCGAAATGCTCGTCGAGAAAAATATCACTGTATATTCTACTTGCGAACACCACCTCCTACCTATCGTGGGACGTGCGCATGTGGCCTATATTTCAAACGGCACTGTAGTTGGCCTATCCAAAATGAATCGCATTGTTGATTATTTTGCTAAACGCCCACAAGTACAAGAGCGTTTGACTATGCAAGTAGTACAGGAGTTACAAAAGGTACTGAATACTCAAGATGTTGCCTGCGTTATTGATGCTAAGCATTTATGCGTCAACAGTCGAGGTATTCGTGATATTGAAAGTAGCACCGTAACGAGTGAGTTTGGTGGAAAATTCAAAGAAGCGGCAACAAGACGTGAGTTTCTGGATTATATCAAGCTTGACACCGAATTTTAAAAAGCGAAGTGCGCAATAATAAATAAAAACGGTGACCAAAGTGTCGCCGTTTTTGAGTTTTACAGCGGAGATGAATATCTTCGTCATACATTATCAAAGGAAACATACATGGCCTTATACGACTCACAAAAATTAAAGATCTATAATTCCCTTTCGGGAAAAAAGGAAAACTTCATACCCCTTCTCGAAGGTCACGTAGGAATGTATGTCTGTGGGCCCACGGTTTATAGTAATGTACACCTCGGAAATGTGCGTACCTTCATGAGTTTTGACATGATTTTCAGATATCTCAAACATTTGGGATATAAAGTTCGCTATGTACGCAACATCACTGATGCAGGTCACCTTACCGATGATGGAGATCAAGGAGAAGACAAGATTGCAAAAAAGGCACGCTTGGAAAAAATTGAACCGATGGAAGTTGTACAACAGTACACCGTTGATTTTCACAACATCCTGAATACCTTCAATTTCTTACCGCCAAGTATCGAGCCTACTGCAACTGGTCACATTATCGAGCAAATTGAACTCATTAAGAAGATTATTGATAATGGATATGCCTA
This sequence comes from uncultured bacterium, assembly GCA_963974305.1. Taxonomy (GTDB): domain Bacteria; phylum Bacteroidota; class Bacteroidia; order Flavobacteriales; family Flavobacteriaceae; genus Dokdonia. The sequence goes on along the minus strand of CAXBCS010000043.1, from coordinate 18,584 downwards.
TGTCAAAAATGGCTCTGTCTATTTTGACGTTGTTAAATTCAATAAAGACCATGAGTACGGAAAGTTATCAGGGCGAAAGCTAGAAGACATGATCGCCAATACTCGTGCGCTCAACGCTCAGGATGAAAAGGAAAACCCCCAAGATTTTGCGCTTTGGAAAAAGGCAGAACCACAACATATCATGCGCTGGCCTAGTCCGTGGGGCGATGGTTTCCCAGGATGGCACCTAGAATGTACTGCGATGAGTACAAAATATTTAGGCGAACAGTTTGATATACATGGAGGTGGAATGGATTTAAAATTTCCACACCACGAATGTGAAATTGCGCAAAACGAAGCTGCTTTAGGAAAGGTACCTGTGCGCTATTGGTTACACGCCAATATGCTTACCCTTAACGGGCAGAAAATGTCAAAAAGTACGGGTAACAGTATCAATCCAGATGAAATTTTTACTGGAGATAGTGAACACCTAAGCAAAGGATTTGCACCTAGTGCCGCTCGTTTCTTTGTTTTACAAGCCAACTATAGAAGTATACTCGATTTTAGCAATGATGCGTTGCTTGCCAGCGAAAAAGGATTTAATCGCCTGATGGAATCATTAAAAATTGCCAAAGGTTTACCAACTTCAGAAAGTAGCTCCTTTGACGTGGCAGCATGGAAACAGTCTTGCTACGATGCAATGAATGACGACTTCAACAGTCCAATTTTAATTGCTCAATTGTTTGATGCTGTAAAGCACATACATTTGATTAAAGATGGAAATGCAACGATTACTGCAGCCGATTTACAATTGATGCAAGAGACGATGCATGTCTTTATTTTTGACGTACTCGGACTTGAAGACGGGGACGCTTTCGCGAAAGCGGACGACTCCAAATTATCAGGTGCTGTAGAATTATTGATCAAACTGCGCAAAGAAGCTAGGGATAACAAAGATTTTGCTACCTCTGATGTAATTCGTGATGAATTACTCGCCTTAGGGATTCAGCTGAAAGACGGGAGAGAGGGAACAACTTTTACGGTATCCTAAAATGAGTGACCTCAAAAAAATAGCGATTGCTCCTTTTTTGGGTCTTATCTGGTTCTATCAGAAATTCATTTCGTCATGGACACCTTCCTCTTGTCGCTACACTCCTACTTGCTCGCATTATACAAAGGAGGCCCTAGAAACACATGGTTTACTAAAAGGAGGGCGTTTATCTATTAAACGCATCTTCTCATGTCATCCATGGGGCGGACAAGGCTATGATCCTGTACCTCCAAAAGAAGGCAATGACCAAAATTTAAGTTAAGGCTTCGGTTGTGGGGACTTACTTTGTTATCTTAGTCCAACATTTAGTACTAATAATTTATACAACTGCATGCTTGCATTAAAATTTACTTGGAATCCTATATCAGGAATTGATCTTGGATTTCTCACTATCCACTTTTACTCATTAATGTTTGTAGTGGCCTTTGCCTTAGGTTACTATATTATGAAACCTATTTTTAAGAGAGAGGGTGTAGAACAAGAGAAATTAGATAGTCTATTTATTTATGCAGTAGTCTCCATCTTGCTAGGAGCGCGATTAGGACATGTTATCTTTTATGAACCATCACTTTTTAGAACAGACTTTTTCTCTGTCTTTTTACCGTTTAGGTTCGTTCCAGAATTTGAATTTACTGGTTTTAGAGGTCTAGCCAGTCATGGCGCTGCCATTGTAACCATAGTTGGGATGTATATCTACAACAAGAAGATTTTGCAAAAATCATGGCTTTGGATTTTGGATCGTGTTGTAATAGCCTGTGCTTCAGGTGCAGTTTTCGTGCGCTTGGGGAATTTTCTCAACTCCGAAATGGTGGGAGACACAACCGATAGCGCAATTGGCATTCAATTCGTTCAGCATGAGATTTCTGAACGGGAAGCCATTGCAAAAACAGGAATTAAAGCTGGAAATAAAGCATATAGAGAACTGACAACAAACCCACAATTTGCCGAACTAATTGAGAGTCTAGACTACCGTTATCCTGGGCAATTAATGGAAGCATTTGGATATATATTTGTGTTTCTAATTTTGCTCGCATTGTATTGGAAAACAGAATTGAGAAAAAAAGCTGGGTTTCTCTTTGGATCGTTTTTGCTGCTATTGATGACGGTACGAATTATCGTGGAGCAATTTAAATTGCCACAAGTATCTAATAGAAGTGATTGGGATCTTAATACAGGGCAATTATTGAGTATACCTTTTATTTTAATTGGTCTCTATTTTGTGATCAATTCCCTCAGAAAAAAAGAATTACAAGCATGAAAAAAGGACTCTTATTAGCGGTTTGTATAGTGAGTCTATGGGCTTGTAAGGAACAAAGCTCGGCAGCCAAGAATATCAAACCGTCAGAATTAACCTTTACTAAAGAAGGAACCTTAAAGCTAATAAAAGAAGATGGTACCCTACTTAAAACCTTGGATATCGAGATCGCTGATGATGATTACCAGCGAGAGACTGGATTAATGTATCGCACTTCTTTGCTGGATTCTCAGGGAATGCTTTTTGTTTTTGATGAAGAAGATTACCGTGGTTTTTATATGAAAAATACTTTAATCTCCTTAGACATCATTTATATAGATGCTAGTGGAAAGATTATCAGTTTTGCAGAGCAGACCGAACCAATGGATGAGACTACTCTGCCCTCACAACTTCCAGCTCAATACGTACTTGAAATCAAGGGAGGCCTCTCTGAAGACTGGGTACTAGAAATTGGCGACAAGATCGAGTGGACGAGGGATTAAGCCACCAATTTTCTATCAGTTCTTCTATGAACATCTTCTCCTTATCATTCTCAGCATTAGACCTTATAGTCCTTAGTTGTTAGTCTTTGGTCTTTAGTTGTTAGTTGATGAAATTTTGAATCTTGAATCTTGAATCTTGAATCTATCGACTATAAATATTAGTACAACACAAAAAACCCGCTTTCCAAAAGGAAGCGGGTTTTTAAGATTGTCTAGGTAAGACTTATTTCTTAGATAAGAAATCGCTTACTTGATCCGGAGCCATTACTGACTCTACAAATGTATAAGCTCCTGTTTTAGGAGACTTTACCATTTTTATTGCTTTGGTAAGACGCTTAGATCCCGTCTGTAACGATGCTACTGATTTCTTTGCCATGTCTTCTTATTTTATTTCTTTGTGAACGGTCATACGCTTAAGTACCGAGTTAAATTTCTTTAACTCCATACGGTCTGGCGTATTCTTTTTATTTTTTGTCGTAATATATCTAGACGTTCCTGGTAAACCAGTCTCTTTGTGCTCTGTACACTCTAATATTACTTGAACTCTGTTCCCTCTCTTTGCCATCTCGGTTTATCTTTATGGGATTATTTTGTTAAGAATCCCTTTGCACGTGCTTCTTTAAGCACAGCAGTGATTCCATTTTTATTAATATTCTTCAAAGCAGAAGTAGATACTTTCAAAGTAATCCACTTATCCTCTTCTGGAATGTAAAATCTTTTCTTAACAAGATTAACGTTAAATTTACGTTTAGTCTTATTCATCGCGTGAGAAACATTGTTTCCTACCATCGCTTTTTTACCCGTAAGCTCACAAACTCTAGACATTGCTATAAACTTTAATATAGTTATTTCAAAATAGGGTGCAAAAATACATAAATTTTAAAGTCACACCAAAACTATTTGATAGTTATTTTAATATTTCTTCTAGTAATAATTCTAGCGCTTTATTTACCGTTTTCCCGATTACCCTTTCTCGATGTTTTCCCATCAAGAATTCATAAGAGACAACTCCCTTACTACTAGCGACTCCAATAAAAACGGTTCCAACCTCAGCATCTGCATCTCCTTTGGTCGGACCAGCATTCCCAGTAGTTGAAATCCCTATATCTGCCTTATACATTCTACGCACTTTTTCTGCCATGGCTTCTGCTACTTCAGCGCTTACAACTGAATGCTTTTCAATAAGTTCTGCATCAACTCCCAAGATGTCTACCTTGGATTGTGTTGCATAAGTCACTAAACTACCTTTCAGGTATCCCGAAGCGCCTGGATTGGCTGTAAATCGCTCTACGAGCTTTCCGCCAGTGCAACTTTCTGCAATGGCCAAGGTTTTACCCTCCTCTACAAGGTGTTTCCCAATGATTTCCTCTAGAGTACCATCATCTTCATAGCCCACAAAAATATCTGACAACAGATACTCCAGTTTTTTACACTCCTTTGTCATTATTTTCTCAACCTCTTCCTTATCCTTACCCATTGTTGACAATCTCAACCGCACTCTTCCTAAGGATGGTAAATACGCCAAGCTAATACTAGGAGGTAATTCATTTTCAAAAGCCTCAATGCGCTCTGCAATTACACTTTCCCCAAGTCCGTAAGTCAAGAGAGTTTTATGTAAAATAAACGGAAGCTCATACCTCTCCTTAAGTCTTGGGATGACCTCATACTCTATCAGTCCCTTCATTTCATGAGGCACCCCTGGCATCATAACAAATATAGTTCCATCCTTTTCCATCCACATTCCTGGGGCGGTACCAAAGCGGTTAGTCAAGACCTCAGCTTTTGATAATACCATTGCCTGCAATTTGTTTGCAGCGAGCATTGGTTTTTTAATAAAGGCACTAAAAATGTGAGAAACATGATCGAGCACTTCTTGGTTTAACACCAAGCTATCGTCCATAAATTCACAAAAAGTATGTTTGGTAATATCATCCTTTGTAGGACCAAGCCCACCTGTTACGATGACAAGGTCAACCCGCGCTTTCGCGAAAGCTAAAGCATCTAGAATATGTCTTCGCTCATCTTGAATCGATGTTATCTGATACACCGTTATTCCAATAGCATTTAATGCCTTGGCAATGAAGACTGAATTGGTATCTACGATTTGGCCGATGAGAATTTCATCGCCTATAGTAATAATCTCTGCATTCATCTAACTGGGGAAGTCCTCTTTAAGTTCTTCGATAACAATAGTAAGCGTTCTCACAATATCATCTAATTGTGGCTGGATAAATTCTGTAGGTTTGCTAGATGCTGACCATTTCTCCATGGCAGCAATTTGCTTGAGAAGATCGATACCGAACATATCGAGGTTAGGTTTCATCTTATGTGCAAACTGATACGCCATTTTATGGTTATCATTTGCTATTGCACTTTGCATAGACTCCAAATCGGGTGGAATCTCTTCCAAAAATGTATGTACAATAATGACCACAAAACTGTCATCACCACCTGCAATTTCTCTTACCTTTTCTAAATCGTAATGTCTTTCCATAATTACTTCACCTGGATTGAAAATAGCTCTTTTTGGCCAATAAATCCTTTTAATTTATCATTAATAGCGACAGGGCCAACACCTGCTGGTGTACCCGTAAAGATAATATCTCCAATCTTAAGTGTGAAGTATTGAGAGACATAACTTATTAATTCGTCAATTTTCCATAGCATATGAGCAGTGTTCCCATCTTGCACTACTTCTCCATTCTTTTCTAGGGTAAACTCAATAGCATCCACCGATGAAACCTCCGTTTTAGAAATCCAATTTCCAACCACCGCAGCCCCGTCAAAAGCCTTCGCCTTTTCCCATGGGAGACCTTTGGCTTTTAGTTGGCTCTGCAAATCCCTTGCCGTAAAATCGATTCCTAACCCTATTTCATCATAGTAGGTGTGTGCAAATTTAGGATCTATATACTTTCCTAATTTTTTTATTTTGACTAATACCTCTACTTCATAATGTACATCTTGCGAAAATTCAGGAATAACAAAAGGATGTTGTTTCAATAATATCGCCGAGTCAGGCTTCAAAAAAACTACGGGATGCTCTGGGCGTTCGTTATTAAGCTCTTCTATATGTTTGGCATAATTACGGCCAATGCAAATTAATTTCATAGTGCCTACAGTTTAGTGTTGAGTTTGCGAAGCTTGATCTGGGTAAGCACCTTTTTCGTATAAAGCGGAAAATCTGCATTTTGTATCCAACCATAATAACCAGGTTCTTTGTCCATCACCTCTTCCACTAATTTCCCCTTGTGTTTTCCAAAGGTAAAAATCTCCACCCCTTCATCGTTGTATCCAATAAAGCCAGCAAAATCGGCTCTTTTATTTCTAGAACTAAAATCAGCGAGTTCTTTCATATCGTTTGGAAGATCGTCATATCTGTCCAATTGGGATTTCAAAACCTCATAGGTAGCTTTTGTATCTGCTGCAGCACTATGCGCATTGGTCAAATCTTGATCACAATAAAATTTATACGCAGCGACTAGCGTGCGTTGCTCCATTTTATGGAATATATTTTGAACATCAATGGCATTTCTATTTTTTAAATCAAAATCCACATCAGCTCTTAACAATTCCTCTACCAACAATGGAATATCAAATCGGTTGGAATTAAAACCAGCAAGATCAGAATCCTTAATGATATCGTGGATATCTTTTGCCCGAGTGGCAAAGGTAGGCTTGTCTGCTACATCTTCATTACTAATTCCATGAATGGCGGTAGTTTCAGGAGGAATAGGAATGGTTGGATTTATACGTTCTGTAAACTCCTCTTCTCTCCCGTCTGGGTACACTTTTAATATTGATATTTCTACAATGCGGTCTTTAGCTACATTTATTCCTGTAGTTTCTAAATCAAAAAAACAGATAGGTCGCGTTATGTTGAGTTTCATAATATGGAATTGGTTCACAAAAATACTATTTGTATTGGTATTAGCTCGGTTCCGCTTTTCAAATATTTACAAAAACAGTATCTTTTGAGATTATGATTTAAAGTCTATGAACTTCCGAATACCCGCGACTACATATTTAGCTATTATCTTCACCCTTTTCTGCGGCACCCTTGCCTATTCGCAAATTGAGGCTAAAGCTGTAGAACTCTTTGAGGAGAAGCAGGCCAAACGCTGGAATCTCTAAGCCCAAAATAACACAGATGTAGAATATGAAGCCTTTTTAATAGTGCAGGGAGAAGGATTTCGCAGAAGCGCAGATCGGCCTGTCATAAAAAAGATTCCTCCAAATAGTAAAGTCCTTATGATTACCTTGATTCCTATTAAAGGAGCAACTCCTACCTATACCAAAATTTTCACCTATGAAGAACAGTTGCAAACCATTTCAAGACGAAAAGGAGCAAATAGAACTGAATATGTAAATATACGTCCGTTACGCCCCAATGAGTTTACGGTTTTTATAGCCTCCGAATGTCCCAAATGTGATATACTAATCAGCCACCTCAACACTAATCATATAAAGCATAGAGTACTCACCTTAGAAACCCATAATAAGGTACAGCAGTTTATGTTTGAAAAAATTCAAGACCTAACCCCAGAAAACACATTTTTAGCCCTACCTGCTATACTTTTTGAGGGGAAACAGTACCATACTATCTATAGTATCAATCAATTTATTGACAGCTTTGATTGGGAATTAATAAACTAAGTAATTTCCCTACTTAGTTCAGTTTTTCTTGAGACTAACTTATAAACACTATGTATAAATACGTAACCTATATCAGCGAACAATCTTATGTGCTCTCTGAGAAAGTAATTGAAGACTTACTCGTTCACTGTCGTGATGCAAACGAAGCTCGTGGCATTACAGGTCTACTTATTTTTTTTCAGGGTGTTTTCACCCAATACTTGGAAGGGCCTGAAAAAGAGATCAAAGAAGTGTATGAAAAGATTCTTAAAGACTCCAGGCATCAGAGAGTTATAGAACTTTCTTCTGGCTACTCAGAACAGCGATATTATGGTGATTGGTGCATGGCATACCACAAACTTAGCAACGATGAATTTGTAAAGATTACGGGATATCAAGAATTGGATCGAGATCAGTTTTTTACGCAGCCTGGTAACAAAGTAAAACACCCAGGTATTGAACTACTCGAGAGCTTTATCCAAGGCCTGCATTTTAATGAGTAAACAGTTTTGCTTTTAGTCAAATTAACAAAGACTCAATAGTATAAAGTTTGCTTTTTAAAAATAATTTATGAAAGATACAATGAAATGGACTTTTAAAAACTTGCACCTCATCATTTCTATTTTGATTGTGGTACCAACGGCAATCATTTACGGCTCTCCATCTAATCTCCCCGAACGCTTGGACATTCAAATGAACACGACTGATCTCGCAAATTTATTAAAAGCAATCATGTGTTTGTATTTAGGGGTATCCTTAGTCTGGTTAATGGGCATTTTAAAACCCCGCTATTGGAAAAGTGCTACGCAATTAAATGTATTATTTATGCTCACCCTCGCAACTGGCCGAGCCTTAAGCATGGTAACAGATGGACTCCCGTCTGACGGCTACATATTTGGAATAATAGCCGAGAGTATACTCGGGTGTTACTCTATATACCAACTCAAGAAATATAGTATTGATTAAATAATGGGCCTATAAAAAAAAAGCCGCTGACAATAAAAAAACTTCTAGCCTTCATTCCCCAACTTTCAGTCGGACATTTTGCGTCGATGCTCTCATTTTGTCGTTTTCACAACATTCTCTGTATTATAGGACGTAGACGACTCTAATAGTCAAAAACCGCGGCTGAATAAATGTTTCTGAAGTAAAAACCGACAAGTCATTGGCGCTATTTCGTACCTGAGAATCAATATCTAATAGATTTGAAGCTTTGATTTCATATTCCCACTTAGCATCCCTATTCTTTCTATATGCAAGTGTTGCATCCCAATTCTGGAATGATTGAGATTGGCCATTACCAAGATCCTGATTAGTGTAGGTATAATTCGTTCGAAATGTCAACGATTCCCATATGTACGCATCAAACTCAACAGACGGGGCATTAGTTACGAAAGTTGTTTTACGACTTCCTTGATTATTGTCTGTAATACTGTAGCGATAACGAACACTTACATTAGGTGCTTTCTTATAATTGGTACGTAAACCTGGCGTATACGTCTGTGTATACCCTTCATTAAGGGATTGTTGTTCTTGAATGAACTGATTAATCTTACTATAATTAAAACTGGCGTTAAGGGTCGCTCTCAACTTACCAAAAGTGCGCTGCACACGTCCAAAGACATTGACATTTTCGTCAGCAAAACTAGAGTTGAAAAAAGTACTGGTTCGAATTACATTCTCAAAATTTGTTACGCTTCGTATCTGATCGATATTACTAGAATAGGACGCTCTCGCGAAAACATTGGTATAGTTAAACAAGTTGAAGCTACTGTAAACCAAACTTAAATTATTCGATAAGGCATTTTGTAGATCAGGTTCTCCAAACTGAATACTGTTATAACCATTCAATACTACACCTTCTGCCAATCGCGTGATATCTGTAAATTGATTCCGCATATCATATCGCAAGGTCAAAGCTTCACTCTTTTTAAACTGGATTCGGGTTTCAAAGTCAGGCAGGATTCGAAAGAAATTATCTTCCACGGTCTCTCCAAATTGGATATTCTTATTTCCATATGCATGTGCAGAGAAACCGGGCGTGATGGTAAATTTTCCAGTTTTAAATCTATAATGAACACCCATATATACATCGCTGAAATTATACTCAACATCGTTAGATGCCAGGCCATCGTTAAATGTTGGTGTTGGATCAAACTGAGATCCAACATCTAAAAATTGAAAAATATTAGAATTAAATTCTTGACGACTCAATATCGTCCCGAGTGTGATATTGATATTACTCTTGGTATTTAGAATGTTGAAATAATCAAGTTTAGCATCGACCTGATTGGATTTTATTCGCCTGTTTTGACCGAGGTTATAATCATTTAAAGACGTATTTAGTCCTAAGGCTTCGGCCGTTGTATCAAAGGCATCTTCCCCGTTAGGATCATTTGCCAGAACAGCATTGTAGAAAGGGTCTTCATTTTTTAGCAAATGTTGTGCTTCAAAAGCGAAGATATTGGACTCATCTAAGGTATAATAATAATTGATGTTTTGGTTGAGACTAAAAGGTGTCACTTCATCCAACTGGTTTGTTGCCCCTACAACAGAAGACAATAAACTTTGTTTTTGGGAATCATTTGATATCCGACTTAAGATGTCGTAATCCAGTTGATTATTCATATTGGGCTGATAGGATGCACTAAGTTTCAATAATCCTTGATTCGACCGTTCTTTGCTGGTTTGCTCTGTAGCCTCGTCTGGGATCCCTAAGTCTGGATTCGTATACTGTACAAAACTATTTTCCTTAGATAGAATACGGCTGCTATTGAAGATGAGAAACCCACTCAAATCCAAACCTGGATTAGGAGAATAGCTGAAATTTCCTGTACCCAATTTATTTTCAACTTCTAAAGCATTGCCCTGATTTGTCAAGAAATTAAGACTGTTATCACCCAAATTAATACTAGTTCCACTGCCCCTGCTCGGCGCCCGGAAACCACCACCAAAGTTTCTGATATCCCGTCGTGTTAAGGCAGACTCACCTGTATTATTAAGATCTCCTATGAAATTAATACTGTATTTTGGGTTATAAAAAAACAACTTAGGCTGCACTAAATACAGCGCATTATCCGGTGATAACCCACCACCTGCAGTCACATTCCCAAACCAAAAATTTTCTTTTCCTTCCTTTAGTTTGATATTCAGTGCTACATTATCTTGGTTATTGGTTACACCACGTAATTGGCCCACTTCAGAATAATTACGCAACACTTCAATTTTATCGACCGCATTAGAAGGTATATTCTTTGTTGCTAATTTGGTATCCCCATCAAAAAAATCTTTTCCATTAACCATCAACTTATTGACTACCTTCCCTTCCACTTCGATCTGTCCATCCTCATTAATCTCTACTCCTGGTAATTTGGCCAACACATCTTCTAACTTTCTTTCGGTGCCGTTTTTAAAGGAATCTGCATTGTAAATCAAAGTATCTCCTCGAATCGTAACTGGCATTTCAAAGGTAAGCTCAATGGCATCTAGCGAATTGTCTTCTTGTAGTATATAGTCCTTTGTAATGTCGTTTTTCTTTGTAGAAAGGATCTCCTCAAAAGTCTTCATTCCAACATAGCTAATTTGCATTTGGTAGGTTCCGTTATTCCCCAACTCCAAGGAAAACTTACCTTGTTCATCGGTAATCCCATAAGATTCCAAACCACTCGTCGCATCATTAATAGCGATCACATTAGCCAATTCCAGTGGATTATTTAAGCTATCTCTAACCACACCTTGAAGTGTAATTTGAGCATGGGAGTAGCAGGCTGCCATAAGCAGCGCGAAACAAAATATTTTTTTCATAATTGTGTTAAAGTTGCAAGTGTGAGTATAGATACAATGTGGTGTCCTATTAATTTCCTCCTCTCGCTCTCCCCCGATTGCTTCTCATTTCTTGCATTTTTCCTGAAATAGTAATTTGATAATCACTCTTAGTAATTTCTTTTCCTCTACTCGGAGCTTCAATCTCAATACTCTCCGCTGGGTTAAGAACAATTTTAGTACATAACATGGTCGTGTCTCCTGCGCTCACTTCTAATATGAGTCCGGGTAATCCCCAATATGCTCCAGGTCCATGACTTACGGGTATCTGAGGGGTATACCACGCTTCAATTTCTGTCATTTTCACTTCTTCTACTGGAACCTCTTCACTTCCATCGGCCGTGACCTTAGGCGTAGCTGGTCGTAAATTACTCCAAGAAAAGGAGTACCATGTCAACTCCAAAGTAGGCACGGTAGCCGTTGCTTTGAAGCACATATATTTACCTATCTGCTTTGATTCTTTACCCATTTTCCAATCGATTACCTGCAGCTCATCTTTTACTAAAAACTGCTTTCCATAGAATTCTTGACTCTGGACTAAAGCATTCTCTTTTACATTTTTGTATTGCTCACCTTGAGAGAAATTATTCCCCCAGGAATCAGTAGCACCGGACATGGCATCCAACTTGTCCTCCTCGTTAAATACGGACGCTTCTTTATTAAAGTTTAGTGTATAGGTTTTTTCCAATCTGTTTTTCAAGCGGGCCTGAACCTGCTTTTTTTGTGCCTCACTCATTCGTGCACCCCAAGAACCAAGTTGCATGGTAGATTTAGACATGTAGACCGCTTGACCTTGAAATTCTTGAACATTTGACTTTGAAGGAATAAGCAAGATGGAAGCTAAAAAACTGATTGTTAATAGGACAGACTTCATAATTATCGAATTGAATTGATTATTTTGTTTAACGAATATATACAAAGATTAGACAATTAAGATCTGTTTATAAAAACATTAACAGTGAATCTATGAGTAATGCGCCGCACTACATCCGAGTACACCACTATCACTAATTAATAAATAAAGAAGAATTTAGACATAACCTCTACTATATTCTTTGACTCAAAGCAACTATTTTGAAGAATGCTTTCGCACTCAATCACCTTTTGGAATAAACAACTTAAGGTGTATAGTGTCATATTCTAGTTCGTTCTTTATTTTCCAAAGAAATAGAACGGATCACCTTGGTTGCTGTGCGAGATTCTAATATCTTAGAGCTAAATAGCAAAATCAATTTAAGCTGGACGTTTATATGAGTCAATTTGTCGCATTCTAACTTTTCTAAAAGCTCATGCGCTGCATAAATTAAAATATTATGAAAATAAACCTATTGTCATGTGATGCTCAGAGACCAGATAGAAGGGCGATATCCAGCTGTATAGCAGAGATATCAACAAATATAGACGCATCTCTCGCTAACGAACTTACAGACATCCTCTTAGAAGGTGACCCAGTAGATTTAGAGATGGACGATAAAAATACAGGATCTGCCTTAAGAGCTTTGCGAAAACTAAGTATTGACTATGAAATTATAGAATAACTCAACTCCTACAATGAAATCGACATTAACATCTGTATTGATAGTCTTCTTACTTGTTGGTTGTAATTCCAATACAGAAATCAGTTCTATAAATCCGGAAAATTGGACCAAGAGAACGGCCAACATTTCTGCAATGGATTCACTTGAATATGGAAAATCTTATCTTTCTATATATTCACAAATCTATAGCTTATCAGAACATAAGACTTATAACCTAACGGCTATGGTAAGTTTGCGAAATACGAGTGACACGGATACCATTTATTTATTAAAAGCCGAGTATTACGATACGCATGGCGTTTCTGTTAGAAAGTATTTCAATAATCCAATATTCTTAGGTCCCTTAGAAACTTCTGAAATCATTATTGATGAAGTTGACGTTTCTGGAGGTACTGGTTCTAATTTTATCTTTGAATGGAGAATACCTAAGGATTGTCCTGAACCTTTATTTGAGGGAGTAATGAATTCGACCAAGGGCCAACAAGGTTTATCTTTTACAACACAGGCAAAACGAATCAAATAGTATGGTTGAAATCTTAACTTCGATATTTTTTATTTTTGCAGTAATAGATCCCATTGGGACTATTCCTGTATATCTGGAAGCGACTAAAGAGTTTGATTTAATACACAAAAAGAAAATTGCTGTTCGCGCCTCCGTCATAGCATTCCTAATTCTCTTATTTTTCATTGTCATCGGACAATTGATCCTTGAGGGAATGTCTGTCTCCTTGGAAGCCTTTCAAATTTCAGGTGGGGTTATCCTTTTCCTTTTTGCATTGACCATGATCTTTGGGGATGGAAAACCCGAGCAGGAAAAAAATAGAATTACCGACTATAAACACGTAACAATCTTTCCTATTGCTATTCCTTCAATTGCATCTCCTGGAGCTATCATGGCAGTAGTGTTAATGACCGATAATCATTTATATACCATCCAACAACAGCTAATTACTACTATACTCGTATTATTTGTAATCATCCTTGCTTGTTTAATTTTACTAATAGCCAATCGTTTACAAAACAGAATTGGAAGTTATGGAATAACAGTAATCAGTAAAATAATGGGATTAATATTGGCATCCTATGCCGTACAGAGTATTCTAAGTGGGATTAGCAATTACTTTGTTAATGTATAATATTGAAAAAAGATGAAAACTACTCCTGAACATAATGAACGTGTTGCAAAAATGAAATTCTCTTCTGTCTATCCTCATTATGTTACCAAGGTAGAAAAGAAGGGCCGTACCAAGGAAGAACTACATACTGTTATAGAATGGCTTACAGGTTATAACGAAAGCAAAATTGCTAAGCTTATTGCTCAAGAAGTCACTTTTAAAGAGTTTTTTGATTCCGCTACACTAAACCCAAATGCCAATCTCATAAAAGGGGTGATTTGCGGCTACAGAATAGAGGAAATTGATAATCCAATCACGAAACAAACTAGGTATCTAGACAAATTAATTGATGAATTAGCACGGGGTCGTAAAATGGAAAAAATCCTCCGAACTGAATAGATTATTACCCCTACATCAACCTTCTCCTAAAATCAACATTGCCAAACAGTATTTGGTTAAGAGTAATTTCTCAGGGAAATAAATCCAGATAAATCATAGCTTAAGATTGATGGCTTATTGTAGAGTGCGCTTTCGCGCCTGCGTGCCGCCGAAGATTTAGCAAAGGAGCAAAGCTTACTAAAAAAGATCTTTCAATGCTCGAAGGGTCTTTCTATTATATATAATTCGCATTCGTTTTTTAATTAACTTAGATGGAGTATCCATAGGTTAAGTAATAGTGACCGAAGTAAATCTTTTATATAAGCCTTTATAGAAAAATCAAATTGCTCGATCGCTGTAAACACAACACTTAAGTCATGAAAAATATTATAAGCCTACTTCTTGTCATTAGCTGTTCATTTGGAATGAGTGCCCAATCTTTAATCGGCGCATGGGAACGCTACCATACTTCTGAGAATGGAGAAAAACTAAAAAGTGTAGTGATTTTTGCTGATGGGTATCAAGTATTCACCACCTACGATGCCACAACAGGCAAATTCATCCATAGCAATGGAGGAACATGGCAATTAGAAGGAGATACGATTACAGAAAAAGTAGAATTTAATACTGATGATGCTGAACGTGTGGGCACAGAAAGTAGTTTTAAAATAGTTCTCACAGATGCAATTCTCAGTATTGCCGAAACTGACATGAAATTTAACCGTCTGAATCATGGAGCACCGGGAAAACTGCAAGGAGCCTGGTTAATGTCTGGCCGCGTTAGAGATGGTAAAACTCAGCCTAGGGATACGAGTGGCCCTCGTAAGACCATGAAAATTTTGTCTGGCACTCTTTTTCAATGGATCGCCTATAATACAGAAACCAAACAATTTTTGGGTACAGGCGGTGGCACTTACACCACAATTAATGGCAAATACACCGAGAACATCAATTTCTTTTCTCGAGATGACTCTCGCGTTGGCGCTAGCTTAGAATTCAATTACGAATTAAAAGATGGAAATTGGCATCATTCAGGCTTCTCGAGCAAAGGAGATCCCTTATATGAAATATGGAGCATGCGAGAATAAACTTCATTTAATAATAATGCTGTGATTTGAAGATCACTTAATATAACGGGAATACATAAATCTATCGTACTACTTGCATAGCGCCCAAGATTCTGATACCTTAGGGCTATTATCCTTTAGATTGAAAAAAACTAACATATAAAAAAATATCATGGCAAAAAGTAAAGATTCCAAGAAGAACGTAAAAAAGGAAGCTGCTAAAACTCCAAAGGAAAAGAAAGCAGAAAAGAGATTGAAGAAATCTAAATAGGATTTCTTTAGTTAATATCACTACAGTTTATAAAGTGACTTAGTCAAGTGCTTTAAAATTTTAAAAAAGGTCAAACGCTCGTTTGACCTTTTTCTTTGTTTAAATGAAGTATTAAACAATTGATATCCCCAACATGCATCAAAAGTTATTAGGTGGCATAAATAAGCATTTGTAACACATTACCTATTTAATGTACTTATCAGTAATCAGAACCAAAAAGGAATCATATAAAAATCTTCGATGAAAGTATTGACACAAGAATATAGGGAACATTGGACTACAATTAGCAAATCGATTTTCAGATTGGTATTTCTTTACTTTTCACTTTATATGCTTCTAATGTTGTTAAGTCCACTTTTTGAAACCTTCTATCGGTCGATAGGTAAGATAATTTTCAATATTAATTACGATTATGAAGTGAATGGTAATGGTAGTGGAGATCACACTTTTGCTTATTTAACATTATTTGTAACTGCAGCCCTCACTATAATAGTCTTTGCTATATGGAGTACGCTAGACAGAAAGCGACCGAGTTATAACAAACTTTTCTATTGGTTTTTAGTTTTTATTCGGGTGATTTTGGTGGCAACGATGCTACTTTATGGCTTTGTTAAAATTTTTAAAATCCAATTCCAGTCGGCCTCATTAACCCATTTACTTGATCCTTTAAGTGATTTTACTCCTATGGGTCTGGCATGGACCTATATGGGATTTTCCAAAGGTTTTAATGTGTTTGTTGGCTCTTTAGAAGTTCTTGGCGGTTTACTCTTGATCCCTAGGCGAACACAAACTTTGGGTTCCTTTATTATTATTGGAGTGATGACTCAAGTCGCAGTGATGAATTTTTGCTATGATATTCCTGTAAAATTGTTCTCTATTCACTTAGTACTTATGGCCTTGGTCATTTTTATGACTGACCATCGGTTTCTTAGCGTTTTTTTTAAAAACAAGGCAGTAGAAGCCTACCAATACTATCACCCTGTAAAAGGCCGAAAATATCACAGAGTCATTTTTTGGATAAAATCTATTGGATTATTTATACTCGTTAGTTTCATTTCGTTCAATTTTTACACTACAGAACGCAACCGAGGAGAAAATAGAATAAAGCCAGCGTTATACGGTATTTGGGAAGCAAGAAGTTTTATAAAAAATGGAGACACCCTTCCACCTTTGACAACAGATAATTATAGATGGCGTTATCTCATAGTAGATGTCAAAAAAGAAGCCACCGTAAAAACAATGGATGATATAAAATATCCAAAAACATTTATAGTAGATACCACATCTCAAAAAGTAAGAATACATGAAATGGATTCTGAATCTGAAGATAATAATTTTACCTATTCAAACCCAGATTCTGAAACCTTACAAATCGATGGAGTAATTGCGCCCGATACCCTACATATCATATTCTCAAAAGTAGATCACAAAAAGTTCAAACTAAATGCTCGTGGTTTTCATTGGATTAATGAACGACCTTATATTGAATAATTATTCTCTGCCATCTTGCATTGTAAATAACATTCTGATACCTTGGGGTTATAATTGGAATACTAATAATAGATGGCGTTCAACGACCATTATAGTTAATATAAAAACGCACTGAAATTGAATATCAGAAAAGCAACAAAAAGTGATTATGACAAAGTTTGGGAGATATTCTCAAAGGTCATAGTAACTGGTGATACTTATGTCTTTAATCCAAATACCCCCAAAGAAGACCTAAAAAAACATTGGTTTGCCGATTATATGAAAACTTTTGTCATTGAAGAAAACAAACAAATACTCGGAACATATATCATAAAACCCAACCAAATTGATTTAGGAAATCATATTGCAAATTGTAGTTATATGGTACATCCAAACGCCCAAGGAAAGGGAATTGGAAAAAAACTATGTGAACACTCGCTTGTAATAGCTAAGGAAAATGGTTTCGAGGGAATTCAATTTAATATTGTGGTAAGTGTAAACAAAGGAGCAGTAGAATTATGGAAAAAGTACGGATTCGAAATTATTGGTACAACTCCTAAAGGATTTAGACATTCTGAATTAGGCCTAGTGGACACCTATATAATGTACAAAGACTTGAAAGCAAAGTAAAAACTACTTAGCACACCTCAGCAAAACTATAAGATCCTACATTCACCTAAACCTCAACCCACAAAAAAAGGTCAAACTCACGTTTGACCTTTATTATATATATGCAAATCAAGACTCTAGATCTCACGATCCATATCCCAAGCTTCTAAATAATCGGCGACGCGTTTTACAAACTGTCCACCCAAAGCTCCATTCACCACACGGTGGTCGTAAGAGTGTGATAAGAACATTTTCATACGAATCCCTATAAAGTCTCCATCTGGCGTTTCAATGACGGCTGGGACCTTTCTAATTGCTCCTAAGGCAAGAATTCCTACCTGTGGCTGATTGATAATTGGCGTCCCCATAATACTTCCAAAAGTACCTACGTTTGTTACCGTATAGGTTCCTCCTGCAGTATCGTCTGGTTTTAACTTCCCAGTACGAGAACGGTTTGCCAAATCATTGACCGCCTTTGTCATACCAACCAAGTTCAACTGGTCTGCATTTTTGATTACTGGTACGATTAAATTCCCATCTGGTAAGGCTGCTGCCATTCCTAGGTTTACATTTTTTCGTTTGATAATGCGATCTCCATCCAAAGCGATATTCATCATTGGGAAGTCACGCAAAGCAGTTGCAACTGCTTCCATAAAAATAGGTGTAAAGGTCAATTTCTCTCCTTCTCTACTCTCAAAAGCTGTTTTTACCTTCTTACGCCAATTCCAAATATTGGTCACATCGGCTTCAATAAATGATTGTACGTGAGCAGCGGTTTGTACCGAAGCAACCATATGATGAGAAATCAATTTCCCCATTCGTGTCATTTCGATAATCTCATCACCACCATTCACACTCACTGGGGCTGCGGCTGCCTTAGGCGCTGCTGGTTTAGCAGGTGCTTCTTTTGGAGCT
>CAXBCS010000042.1:0-29078 GCA_963974305.1 uncultured bacterium | reverse complement strand
GAAACCAAACGGAAGATAAAATCTTGGCTCAAAAGGAAACGGAATAAATGAGTAGAGGCGATAGCATTGGCTTTATGCCGTAGTCTTTTGATGGAAGTATTTTACGAGTTTATATTGCGGATATATTGTATGATAATAAACCCCTCTAACGAAGAAAAAACTTTGAGATATTGCAAAAAAAATATTATTTCCAAATACAAGAAATTGGGTTTAATATCGAATACAGGAATCTAATGTCAAACTATATTAAGAGAAGACAAACAACGACTAATAAATTATCTAGAGGTTAAGTATTAAATATTTAAAAGAGTTATAGCAATAGTCGATATCAACCCCAACATAAATATAATTACTGAGAACAATAAAATTCTTTGTTTTATAGTAATGGTCTTTCCTAAAAAATAAAGGTCCGTAATCAATTCGTCATATACTGTCTTGCCAGTACTCATAATTCTATCAAATTCCTCTTTAAACTCTGTTAGAGTTTGATTGGAAAAATTTTCAGCATAAAGGGTTCCTTTATATCCACTTTTCCTAAAACTCTTCCCTATGTACCTGTGAGGCAACATACTGGCAATAGCAAAAACCATAGATAGCATACTGCATATTACCAAAATTTTTAGGGAAATACTGTGTTCGGTTATTTGAGCTTCCCAGTTTAAGATTTGTATTCCGAAAAGTAAAGAAGTAATTATGGAATTTACCGTAAGTACAATCCTTGCTTTATTATCAACCATTTTTAATAGGTTATAATGATTTTTACTAACCGTTCTAAATAGCGTTTGTATTCCACGAGTGTCGTACTTATATAGTTTTTCGTTAATAAGCTTATCTTGTTTCATTAGTAAAATTGTCATAATGTAACAGCTTATCGATTTCGTTCTTGGTTTGCTGTATCCTATTTATTGAAATATGCATTTTTTGTAAAATACCGAGATTGGAATATAGTTCTTTGATGAGAATAAAATCTGTTGCTATAAGCTGTTGTTTCTCTTTTTTGGTTAAGGTGGTAAGGGCCGTTACGGGATATAGGCCATAGCTATCAATGTTGATTTTCATCCCATTTCCTTTGGGATAATCCCAACTTAAAAGAGTTAGTCCAATACACTTTCCATAATCTATAGCATCTTTTGTAAAACGCGTATTGGTGACCAACCAACCCTGTTTTAAGTTTGTATCGTTTTTAGGACTGGCATTCCAGAACTTTTGAACATCTAAAAATCTTGAGTTTATGTATAAAGGTACTTTTACATTGCTTGTGGCTTTTGAATCTGAATGAAACTTACATTCTATGGCATATACACTACCATCTTTTTCCGCCAACACATCTATTTCGTGGGTAACACAATGGCCTTGTAAAATAACACCAACTTTAGTATCATAGCCTTTTTCTTTTAATAAAGCACCTATTAAGCGTTCAAACGGATAACCGGTTGGTCCCAATTCAAAAAGAGCCCGTTTTAGACTATATCTGGAAGCAAAAGCACGGTCAAACTTCTTTAAAATCGAAAAAGCCTTTTTATATATTTCGTTGGTTGAAATGCCATTATAAATTTGATGGTTTACTTGATTGATAATGACATCAACCTGGTTGCTGGTTGCACCGCAAGAACGTAATGAATATCTTAATTTGTCTTCAGAATAAAACTCCTTTTCTTCTGAATTTTTGGTAACTATAATTTGGTCCTTGTTCATAGTTCAAGTATTTTAAAATCGTAAAATTTCAGTCATAATTCCAAACCGTATCACGTCCAATTGATGTTGAAAATAGATATTGTAGTAATCCATACCGTGATAGAATTGCACAAAAAACCCAATATCCTCTAAAAATTGTGGGTGGTAATAAAAGGTCACTCCCGCATTAATACGGTCTACATCAAAAAAATCAAGATCATTGTATTGGTCCAACATTAAATTGGTTTCCAATTTCAGTGAAAAATGTGGTCTTTGGCTGCTTTTGCTATTGCCAAAGGGTATCTTAAAAGCTGTAAATGAATTATGCCATCGCAAACCGCTATATGAACCCTCAAGTTCTTCTAGCATCCAACTTTTTGGGTGTACTTCAATTGAGCTTTTAAGTACTTTTATTGCATTGAGTCGAGAGCTGTATGAAGATTTTAAAATACCCAATTCAAAATAGTTTGTTGCAAAATTTCCTGTAAGTAAATTTATGGAACCATCCTCATTATAAAACGAACCATCTTGACCGTTTGAGTGATGGGCTATTTTACCAAATATTGTTAAGGTATTATTGATATTATTTTGTTTGGCTAAATAATAAAAAGAAACTTGCGGTATGTAGCTTGGTGTTCTGACAGGATATGATTCTTCATTATACATTCTTATAACAATCTGTGGGGTCAAAACGGCCATCAGCTTAGAATCCTGTCGTTCTCTTATAATGAATGAAGGATTTACGTTGGCTTCAAACATTAATGGTTCTATATTACCTATATCCAACGGGAAAGTGATATAGCTATCTGTTTGATTAATAAGTGCAATTTTAGATAAAGTCAGCTCTGGTAAAATAGAATCTACTTCTTGCGCAAATGCAAAAAAATTGCAATTAATTAACAATAATAATATGTATACCCTGTATTTCATTCCTACTTATAAATCACTTTAACAGTTATAGTTTTGTCACTATTTAAGTTAAAGCTGGCATCTTTAAAATTTGGACGGTTGGACAATCCAAAATCAATATAATTTGAAAACCCTACACCTTCTTTAGGTAAGGGCAGCATAAATTTTTTGTCGATTTTACCATTATTATTTTCGTCGTGCAACACCGTAACAGCATAGCTTCCTTCTGGCAGGTTATTGAATACGACCTTGGCATTTCTATTTTCGATTTCCGTATTTTTCATTTTATAGTAACGCTTAAATTTTTCATCAGGCAAACTGCCTTTCGAATTGTAAAGCGTTATAATTATTTTTCCATTAGAATTCTTTAAGTTTTCAATTGAAACAGTAAGGGTATGTCCTTTTAACGTTGTGTTGTTGTGTGGTATAAATACCCAACAACTTAATAGTATGTATAATAATGCTTTCATTTTTTTAATAATTTTTTAGTGATTCTTATAAATCCAATGGTGAGCACAATTCTAAAAATCATTGCACCAACAGTTTTAGTTTCATAAAGACCTCCCATACTTATATGAACAAGCAAACCTATAAAGCCAATAGATAAAAGGATTAAGGCCGTCAATAACAGTTTAAAAGTCCATTCTTTTCTTTTATAGAGCCCATATGCTGCGGTTAAATACAGGATAGAGCACAAAAAATTTGCGCCCACTATAAAAAGCACATAATTTCCTTGTTTCGCTCTTACATCAAACCAATCAAACAGTATCGAACTACTTAAATACAAAGTCAATAACCCAAAGGCTGTCAAAATTATGGCAGCAATGATGCTAATTATTTTATTCTTTTTCATTTGGCTTTAGTTTTTCCCCGTACCACCATTTTGGTTTGGAAGCTTTTTTGGTTAGTCCAAATTCTTTTATGGCATAAGTATCTATATGTTTAATGAGGTCATCAACAGAGTCGGTTACAAACAATAATTCCATATCAGCTTCGCTAATACTTTCCCGCTCTGCCATTAAATGGATGTGCTCACATAGTTCTTTATGGTATTCTGAACCAAAAATGACCACAGGAAAGTTTTTGATAATTTTGGTCTGAATCAAGGTAAGTGCTTCAAACAACTCATCAAGAGTTCCAATACCTCCAGGCATCACCACAAATGCGTAGGAATACTTTACCAGTATGACTTTTCGTAAGAAAAAGTATGGGATATCAATCCATTTGTGCAAAAAAGGATTTGGTTTTTGTTCAAAAGGCAATACAATATTACAGCCAACGGAATACCCACCTGTTTCATACGCACCTTTATTGGCAGCTTCCATAATCCCTGGTCCACCACCAGTCATTATCGTGAACCCCATTTTGGATAGTTCAGCACCAATTTTTTCAGCATATACGTAATATTCGGATTCCTGTGTAAAACGTGCTGAACCAAATACGGTAACACAAGGGCCAACAAAGTGCATTATCCTAAAAGCCCTGATAAAATTGAAAAACACCTTAAAGGCAAAACCCAATTCTTTTAATCGGGACAAAGGACCTCTTATAAATAGTGATTCATTGGTAACCAATTTGTTTTTATGTCTGATACCATGATTCATTTTAGGTTGTTTTTTTATAGCTCCAAACAGCTAAACCGTTCATTACAATAGCGTAGGCCAAAGTTTTTATGGCCAATGGGAAAATATCAACAAATCCAGAGCCTTTGAGCATTACCATTCTTATGATTTCCACAAAATATTTAATGGGATTGAACTCGGTAAGTATTTGTGCCCATTTTGGCATACTTTCTATGGGGGTAAACAAGCCACTCATTAGTATAAATATCACTATAAAGAACCACGCAATAAACATCGCTTGCTGTTGTGTATCAGTGAAGTTTGAAATAAAAAGCCCCATTCCTAAAATCACCAAGATATAAACAGAGGTATAAGCATAGAGCAGTCCTAAATTACCAAGCATCGGCGTATTAAAAATAACTTTGGCGAGTATTAAACCTATGGTCAACAGCCCCATACCTATTATCCAAAAAGGGAAGAGTTTACCTATGATAAAATGGCTTTTTCGTATGGGCGTAACATTTATCTGTTCTAGCGTACCAATTTCTTTTTCCCTAACAATATTCATTCCTGATAAAAACAGGGTAATCATTGTTACAAGCAAAACCAAAATACCAGGCACCATAAATGTTTTATAGTTCAAGGTCTGGTTATACCAAAACAAGGGAATGCTTTCTATACTGTTCGGTTTTTGAACGGTATCTGAAATCTGTATCAAATCCGCTACAATATTTTTGTTGTAGTTCTGTATAATTTGGGTTATATAAACATTGATAACTCCCGCTGCCGAACCATCAATGGCATCAATAAATACGCCTATGCCTTTTGTTTTGTCTTTTTGTAAATCCCGTTCAAAATGGGTAGGTATGTTTAAATACGCATCAATCGTGCCTTCCTGCATTGCTTGGGAAGCCTCCTTTTCAGAAGGAAACTTTTCTGAAACATTGAAATAAGTCGAAGCTTCAAATTGTTCTATCAACTCTCTGGACGTGCTACTGTTATCGGCATCAACATATCCAAATTGTATATTTTTTATTTCGTAGGTAGCCGCATTGGATAAAATGACCAATTGTAGCAGAGGTAAAATAAATATGATGGGTAGCATTCCTTTATTTCTAAAGATTTGCTTAAACTCCTTTTTTATAATGTATAGTATTATTTTCATCTTACTCCAGTCTAATTTTATATTTCTTCACACTTACACCAATGAACAATAATGTCATTAAAAGAAGAATCAAGGTTTCCTTTAAAACAAAACCAATTCCAATACCTTTTAACATTATGCCTTTTACAATGATTATAAACCATTTTGCGGGTATGATGTTGCTTATAACCTGAAGCGGTAATGGCATACTGCTAATAGGGAAAATAAACCCGGATAGTAATATGGTAGGTAACATTAAGCCCATAAGGGAAATCATCATAGCTGTTTGCTGTGTTGCCGATATGGTAGAAATTAAAATACCCAAAGCAAGTGATGTGATGATAAACAAGACACTTTCAATCCCTAATAAGAATAAGCTGCCATTAACAGGCACATTAAACACGAAAATGCTCAACAAGACGATGACTACGGCATTGATAACAGATAGGAAAATGTATGGAAACACTTTACCTATAATTACCTGAAATGGTTTTAACGGGGAAACCAATAAAATTTCCATTGTACCTTGTTCTTTTTCACGGGTGATGGAAATAGAAGTCATCATTGCTGAAACCAACATCAGAATAACAGTCATAACCCCTGGAACAAACATATAAACACTTTTCAATTCGGCATTATAAACCATCCTGCTTTGCGGTATAATCTGATAATCAATGGAAATATTTTCGTTTAATTCTTGCTGATACTTTTTAAGTATTGACGAAATGTAATTACTTATGGTACTGGCCATATTTGGATCCGTGGCATCTGTAAGTACTTGTACGTTGGCCTGTTTTTCTTTAATGAGGTTATTTCCAAAGTTATTTTCAAATTGAAGTACCGCTTTTACTTTGCCTTTTTTGAATATGGATTCTATGGATGACTCTTGTTGAATAATATCAACAATGCTAAAGTGTTTTGAAGCGGCTATTTTATTGATGACTTCTTTAGATGCTACATCATTGGCCTGGTCTAAAATGGCAATATCTACATTATTGATTTCATTGGTAATGGCGAAACCAAACAATAATATTTGGGCTATGGGCATCCCGAATAATATAAATAGGGAACGTTTATCACGGAATATGTGATAAAACTCTTTTCTTACAAAACCTACAAATCGTTTCATCCTCTGGCCAGTTTTAAAAACACATCGTTCATTGTGTCTGTTTTATAATGCTCTTTTAGCTTTTTTGGGGTGTCCAGAGCTTCAATTTTACCATTGACCATAATAGAAACCCTATCACAATATTCTGCTTCGTCCATATAATGAGTAGTTACAAAAATGGTGGTACCATTATGGGCAGCTTTATAGATCATTTCCCAAAATTGACGTCTGGTAATAGGGTCTACACCACCAGTAGGCTCATCTAAAAAAACGATTTTAGGCTCGTGCAATAGAGAAACCGAAAACGCTAACTTCTGTTTCCAGCCCAAGGGCAGTGAAGCCACAAGACTGTTCGTAACTTCTTGAAGCCCCAATTCCTCAACCAGTTCGCATCGTTTTTGGTCTATTTGTTTTTTGGACAATCCGTAAATACCACCAAAAAATGTGATGTTCTCTTTTACTGTCAAGTCATCATACAAGGCAAATTTTTGACTCATATACCCAATATTTTTTTTGATAGATTCAGTTTCCTTATAAACATCAAAACCGGCAACCGTCGCCTTCCCCGAAGTAGGGGAAGAAATCCCGATGAGCATTTTCATCGCTGTGGTTTTACCAGCCCCATTTGCTCCCAAAAAGCCAAATATTTCCCCTGCCTTTACCTGAAAACTTATTTGGTTTACCGCTGCAAAGTCTCCAAATAACTTGGATAGATTTTCTACTTGTATAACGTTATTATCTTTCATCATTTGGCTAATTCCATAAAAGTGTCCTCTATGGTAGGTTGGGTTTTTTCAATTTTAATATCTGTAAGACCTTGAAATTCCAGATAGGTTTTCAAACTTGCCTTATCTATAGGGTCACGCTTGTCGGTATAGTGTACGAACTCCCCAAAAGGAAAAATACTGTAGGTGTGCTCGTAATTAGTTAAACTCTCAATGAGGTTGTACATATTGTGGGCACTGATGTTGTATAACGGTTTTGGAAAGTGGCTAACAATTGCGTTTGGCGTATCTATTTCAAGGATGTTACCATCTTGAATTAATGCGATGCGGTCACATAAGGCAGCTTCATCCATATACGGTGTTGATACTAAAATGGTTATTCCTTTTTTCTGTAACCGTTTGAGCATTTCCCAAAATTCCTTTCTCGATACGGGGTCCACTCCAGTTGTAGGCTCATCCAGAAAAAGGACTTTCGGCTTGTGTATCAACGCACAGCTTAAGGCAAGCTTTTGTTTCATACCACCTGATAGTTTGCCTGCTCTACGATTCTTAAAAGGTTCTATTTGTACATAGATGTCTTTTACCAAATCATAGTTCTCTTCTATGGTCGTACCAAAAATTGTAGCGAAAAAATTCAAATTTTCCTCTACGGTCAAATCTTGATAAAGTGAAAAACGCCCAGGCATATACCCAACACTATTTCTAATGGATTTATAATCGTTAAGCACATCATAACCTGCTACGGTAGCTTGCCCATTATCTGCTATCAACAGCGTGGTAAGTATGCGGAACAAGGTGGTTTTTCCTGCACCATCGGGACCTATTAGTCCAAAAAGCTCACCAGGTTTTACATCAAAAGAAATATCTGATAATGCGGTTATTTCACCATAAGATTTTGATATGTTGGATATTGTGATGCCCATAATTATTCAAAATAATCGTCATAAGCATTTACGTTTTGCTCAATGCTCTTATAAATATGTTGTGCTTCAGCCAAGGTGTTAGCTTCTTTTAAAGCATCAATTTTTTCTATTAACGGAAGCAGCCATACGTGTAAATTATCGTGTGAAGGCCCTTTCATAGTACACTCTTTAATGACATAGTTTTTTTCTTTGTTAAGTGCATCGGCGATGGTGTGATAATCATTCAAATCTTTTGGGTTACTTGTTGTTAAAACGGATTGCATTCTAACTACACCTTCATTTGTTTCAGGATTCGCAGTCCATTTAGCCCCATTATTCATTTTTATTTCTTGCATCCAGTCATTACCAACTGCATTGCTTTCAGTATGCTGTTCCGTATGTTCTGTTTCATTTTTCTTTGTTGCATTACTTTCTTTGGGTTGGTCTTTACAACCTGTAAAAAGTAGTGATACTGCAATGAGTGTGATTATTATTTTATTCATAATTTCAAGTTTAATATTTATTGATTTGATTCTGTGTTTAACCACATTTCAGCCGGCATTCCAATTTTTAAACTGCCATCGTTTTTTACCTGCACTTTCACCGCATAGACCAGGGCAACTCGTTCTTCTTTGGTTTGAATGATTTTAGGGGTAAACTCCGCTTCCGAAGCTATCCAGCTAATTTTGCCGTCATACGTTTTCATTCCATCTTGGTCATCGATTTTGACGGTTACGGCTTCACCTATCTTTACTTTGGCCAATTGGGTTTCGCTGACATAAACCCGTAGTTCCATAGTCGATAAATCCGCAATTTTATACAGTGGTTTTCCAAAGGATACAATTTCACCTGGTTCAACGTATTTTGACAACACAGTGCCCTTTATTGGATTTTGTATTCTACTCTTTTTTATTTGGTCGTTGAGTTGTTGAAGCTGTACATCTACGCTTTTAAGTTCGTTTACCACTGGTGCATTTTGAATTTCAACACTGCGAATACTGTTTTTTAAAACCGCTATTTCACCATCAATATCATCCAACTGCTTTTGGGTTCCAGCATTGTCTTTAATTAAATTCTCAATTCTTGTTTTATTGGTATTGGCGGTTTTTAATTTAGCTTGTAATACATTTATCTGTGACAAAACACCTTTAGACTTTGCTTTAATCACATCTTTTTGTACCAAAAGTTGCTCTTTCTTTAAGTGTAGAGGAATCGTATCTATATGACCAATAAGTTCATTGTATTCTACAATAGTGCCTTCATCAATAGTAAAGGTCATTAGTTTTCCAGTGTTTTCAGCAGATACGGTTATTTCGGTAGCTTCAAAATTCCCATAGCCATCTGCTTTATCTCCGTTATTATTACATGCTGTTAATACAGTTATAGCAGTTAGAGCAATTAGTATTTTCTTTATGTTTTTCATCATTTTTCTATTTAGTATCTCCCTTAAGGGTATTGTAATTGGCTTTGGCTAATTCCAATTGTGTTTTATGTTGATTGAACAAAT
Organism: uncultured bacterium; assembly: GCA_963974305.1. Lineage (GTDB taxonomy): Bacteria > Bacteroidota > Bacteroidia > Flavobacteriales > Flavobacteriaceae > Dokdonia. Next base: position 19,547 of record CAXBCS010000042.1, on the reverse strand, counting down.
TTTCTGTTTCGTAAAGTTTGGTAAGCTCTGTAATGTATTCAGAGGTGGTGATAACACCATTCCTCAATTGAGATTCGGAAGTATTAACTACTTCTTGTTGTAAAGAAATTAATTGCTGGTCAATAGTAATAGTGCTTTCAAGGGTTTCAATTTCTTTTTGTTGTTCATTTAAAGCGGTGTTGGTGTTCAGTCTAAAAACTTCTTCTTGATTGCTAATCAATTCTTTTGAATAATCTAATGCTTGCCTCTCTTTCTTATTTCCATTCCAGTCAAACACGTTCCAGTTTAGCTTTAAACCAACGATGTAGTAAGATGTAAAGTCATTTTCCAACATATTCAATCCTGGATTACCATAACCGCCAGTTGCAAAACCTTTAAGTTCGGGAACCAATGATTTGGATAGTATATTTTGTTGTTGTCCTATCTCTTGTTTCTGCAAGTTGAACAATCCTAATTCCGGTCTATTCAAATCTGAACTTGCATTCATTGAGAGCAAAGGCTTTTGAAATTCTGTTTCAACAGGAATAGGAACTCCAATTAATGAAGATAAAGATGCAATCAACTTTGACTTATTGTTGGTTGCCTCTTTTGTTTGCTGTAAAATTTTCAACAATTCAGCTTCAATGACTTTATCTGAAGTAGGCAACAATACACCGTTTTCTATTCCAGATTTCACTTCCTTTAATTTACTGTTCAATTGTTGTTCTCTTACATCCAACAATTTAGTTTGGTCATCAATCAGAAGAATTGAAAAATAGAATTGATTAACCCGTTGTTTCAATTGATACAGATTGACTTCAACTTCCTGTTTTTTTCTGTCAGTAATGATGTTTTGCAAACCCTGTGATGCTCTAATTTTTCCACCATTGAAAATCAGCTGATTAGCTGTAAGTGTTGCACGATACTGGTCGTTATTCAAAGGTTCTATGTCTATATTAGGTACTGGAACCTCGGTAACATCACTCTGATAGGTTGCTTGAGCATTAAGATTGAGCTGTGGTAAAGTCTTTGCTTTTATAGCCGAAAGCTCAACCTCCTTTTGTAACTCTAAAATGACACGTTGTTTAGCAAGAGGATAATTTGTTTTCAAACCTTCGTAACATTCGTTTAAACTGATGGTGTTTTGGGTATAACCGAAAATCGTTGTTAAAAAGAATAGTCCGAATAGATATATAGGTTTCATAGGTTTATTTTTTTATGGCATTAATGATGAAATCGGACACCTCTTTTTTACGTGCTTCCAACAGCCTTTTGTAAGTCTTGTCATCAACATTTGCAAACGCTTTAATTAATGGGGAAGCCACAAAGGGAAATATATTTAAGGCCAGTATATTGATAAATAGTTGCTCTGCACTTATGGAAACTATTGTGCCGTTTTTAACTTCTTTTTGGACTTGTAGTTTAAATTTGTCAATACTTGGAAAGGCGACATTATTCTTAATCTTTTCAATGAATTTTGGATTTCTGTTAAGCTCTTGAATAATGAAGTTCGGTAAATAAGGATGCTTTATAATAAAGCTAATGTAGTTGTGGGTAAAATTTTTGATTTTATCTTCTAATGATGAGTCATCATTAAGAATGGCATTAAGCTGCGGGGCTAATAAGGCAAACGCCTTTCTAAAGACCGCCTCAAACAAAAGCTGCTTACTTCTGTAATAATAATGCAACATTGCCTTATTGATGCTTGCTTTATCTGCAATTTCCTGCATCCGTGCACCATCCATTCCTTTAGCTTGGAAAATTTTCTGGGCTGCTTCCAATATTTGTTCTTCAGTTTTATTGTCTTTGTGTTTTGTCATTATATAACCATTTAGTTTAACCGTTTGGTTAACAAATGTACAAAAAAAATTTAATATCAGATACTTTGATCAATTACTTCAACCAAAAATTCACAATAAATACTTGTATAATCTTATTTATTAGTTGCAAATAGAATGGCAAAAGTCAAGGTCATACAATAATGAAGGTTAATGCCGTAGTCTTTTGATGGAAGTATTTTACGAGTTTAAATTGTGGGTATATTGTATGATAATAAACCTCTCAATCGAAGAAAAAACTTTGAGATATTGTAAAAAATATTATTTCCAAATACAAAAAATATAGTTTGATACCAGATAAGACCATCTAATATCAAACTTAATTAAGGGAAGAAAAACACCTAAATGTTGTACCTATGTTGTACCCAAGGCTCAAAATCTTAAAAAAATCCCCTTGTTAAAAATAAAAAAGCCGAAGATTTCTCTTCGGCTTTTGTGCGGGCGAAAGGACTCGAACCTTCACACCGTGAGGCACTTGATCCTAAGTCAAGCGTGTCTACCAATTCCACCACGCCCGCATTTTAACAATATTTTAAGAACCTATACTTGGTTAAATCCTAAGTCTAGCGTGTCTACCAATTCCACCACGCCCGCATTGGTAATGGGGTGCAAATATAATACTTATTTCCAATTGCAAAATATTTTTTTAAAGAAAATTGATGCCTCTAAATTCGTTATTTTTGATAACAAACAGAATTTAAATGCAAAACGTAAAAGAATATATAGATACGCACAAGGATCGTTTCATTAATGAGCTCATTGAACTCCTTAAAGTTCCTAGTGTGAGTGCCGATTCCGCTTTCGCGAAAGCAACCCACGAAACAGCTGCAACCGTAGCCGAAAGTTTGCGAAAAGCGGGTTGCGATACCGTAGAGATTTGTGAAACTCCTGGCTACCCTATCGTATATGCTCATAAAATTATTGATCCTAAACTTCCTACAGTTCTTGTTTATGGTCATTATGACGTTCAACCAGCAGATCCGCTTGAACTTTGGGACTCCCCTCCTTTTGAGCCAGTGATCAAAACCACCGACAAACATCCCGAAGGCGCCATTTTTGCCAGAGGTGCCTGTGATGATAAAGGACAAATGTATATGCATGTGAAAGCCATGGAATATATGACTGAAACTAATTCGCTCCCATGTAACGTCAAGTTTATGATCGAAGGAGAAGAAGAGGTAGGCAGTGCAAATCTAGCCTGGTACGTAGAGCGTAACCAAGAGAAACTCGCCAATGACGTGATTCTTATTTCAGATACAGGAATGATCGCCAATGATATTCCGAGTATTACGACTGGTCTTCGTGGCTTGAGCTATGTAGAAGTTGAAGTTACAGGTCCCAACAGAGACCTGCATTCAGGTTTGTACGGAGGAGCCGTGGCAAACCCTATCAATATTATGACAAAGATGATCGCTTCATTGCATGATGAAGATAATCATATTACTGTCAAAGGATTTTATGATAAGGTAGAAGAACTCACTCAGGCCGAAAGAGCCAAAATGGCCGAGGCGCCTTTCAATCTTGAAAACTATAAGAAAGCCTTGGATATTGATGCTGTATACGGAGAGAAAGGATATACCACAAATGAACGCAATTCTATTCGTCCTACCTTAGATGTCAACGGCATATGGGGTGGTTATATAGGAGAAGGTGCGAAAACCGTAATTGCAAGTAAGGCCTATGCAAAAATATCGATGCGACTAGTACCTGATCAAGACTGGGAAGAAATCACAGAACTTTTTAAGATTCACTTCGAGCAATTAGCTCCCGCCGGTGTCACTGTAAAAGTAACCCCACATCATGGCGGACAAGGTTATGTAACTCCAATAGATAGTATAGGTTATAAGGCCGCAGAAAAGGCGTATGAAAAAACTTTTGGCAAGACACCTATTCCACAACGTAGTGGTGGTAGTATCCCAATTGTTGCACTTTTTGAAAAAGAATTAAAGAGCAAGACCATACTAATGGGCTTTGGTTTGGATAGCGATGCCATCCACTCTCCCAATGAACATTTTGGTATTTGGAATTATCTTAAAGGAATTGAAACCATTCCATATTTCTATGAATATTTTACAGCATTGCGTGCTTAACGCAGCCTACTGAGATCGAAATTGCACTAATACCGTCGGGACTTTAAATGTTTTGACGGTATTTTTTTTGCAACTTTTAAAAATTTTCATCCTCTACACTTGTAGAATCATAATTTTATTCTACATTTGTAGAACTGAATCTAAAGATGTAGAACGTATGACCCTTTCCACTGCAGAAGAACAATTAATGGAACTCCTTTGGAAGCAAGAGCGTGCTTTTATGAAGGATCTTATAGAAGCCCATCCAGATCCGAAACCAGCAACCACAACTATTGCAACCTTATTAAAGCGGATGCAAGACAAGAAATTTGTCGACTATAAACAAATGGGGCGTTCTCGAGAATATTTCCCATTAGTCAAAAAGACCGATTACTTCTCAAAGCATGTCAATGGTTTGATCAAAGATTTTTTTAACGATTCGGCGGCTCAATTTGCATCCTTCTTTACCCAGGAAACCGACCTCAACCAGCAAGAACTGGAAGAGCTTCGTGTACTTATTGACCAACAACTTCAAAAGAAAAAATGATGATAGCGATCTACCTACTCAAAAGCAGTTTGTGTTTGGGGGTCCTTTACGGGTTGTACAAACTAGCCTTAGAACATAATGCCATGCATCAGTTTAAGCGATTTTATTTACTCGCCAGCTTGATTTTTGCGCTTACAATTCCTTTGATGACGATAACATATACAAGCTCTGTAACTCCAGAACTTGTTCCGACATTTGTACCAGCCGCTGAAGTAACTCAAAATGCTTCTCCATTATTGACACCTATTGAGCCATCTACTTCTATACTTCCTTATATTTTGTGGAGTTTGTACGGCCTTGGGGTATTCATTTTTGGAAGCCGATTTGCATTGAATTTATTTCGCTTAAAGCGAAAAATTGAAACCTCAGAGACCCTACCTAAATATGGTTTCACCCTTGCTTTATTGCCACAAACCATTGTTCCGCATTCTTTTTTTAGATGGATTTTCCTTTCGCGAAAGCGCTACGAAAATAATGAAATAGCACCCGAAGTTTTAGCTCACGAAGCTACCCACGTACGACAAAAGCACTCACTCGATATCCTTTTTATAGAGTTACTGCAGGTTTTCTTTTGGTTCAATCCGCTAATTTGGCTTTCCAAAAAATCAATCAAACTCAATCACGAATTCCTCGCCGATAGAGGAGCTTTAGAAAACGACAGTGATGTATATCACTATCAACATATACTCCTAAGCTATGCAAGCAGCACTGATCACGCTGCGCTTGAGAGTCCTTTTAATTATTCATTAACAAAAAAACGAATCCTTATGTTATCAAAAACAATTTCGCGAAAGCGAGCGATTGTAAGCGCACTCCTTCTGTTACCTGTTCTCACAGGCTGCGTGCTTGCCTTTAATAATGCTATTGTTGCTGTTCCAGAAAATGCCATGACTCACCCTATTGAAGGCGCCTGGATCGATCATGCCAATGAAAACAAAAATGTCTCTATTTACCAAAAGAATGACACCCTCTGGTGGGATCAAGTAGTTATGAAAGTCCCAATCCAAGTGGAAAACAATACCTACTCTATCACATCTGCTAGAGAGGTGTGGAAGCTCTCTTTGACTGAAAACGACCAACTAAAAATGGGCTCTGCCTTTTTTACACGTCCCGATGATAAAGTTAGCTACAGAATTGATGGTAGCTGGCAAAAGGTAGAAGGAGAAACGGTCTATACCTTTATTACAAAAAACGGACAACCTACCTGTGACATAGCACCTGCAATAGGCAGCGTTGCAACTCGTTACTATCCAAAACGCACAGAAAATGGCATGACTTTTAATGTCGATGGTAAGCCAATATCATTTACCATTAAAAACAACTCCCTTATCATGCAAGATGGGAATGTTCTTAGACGTATTAGGAATACATCTGTTTATGATACTTTGGAAAACCAAGAAAGCTCTTATGCTCAAAATTTTATTGCCGGAGCCGCAAGGAATGAGAAAAAAGCAATAGTCATTGAAATACAAAATGATCAAATCTCATTGAATGGAACAGTGACTACCGTAGCGACTCTTCGTCGAGATATCGATGCGTGGACAAAGAATTGGTCGGATAAAGATTTTACCTCTGCTGTCCCATCTTTTCTCTATAAGAACAACAGTGCCAATTTCCTTCAGGATGCTAATATTCAATTTAAAAAAACAAAATTTTCTAAGGTCAACAAAGGATTACAATTGAATCATCCAACTTCAAGTGCAAACTCAAAGCAGGTTGGCGCATCTTCTGAAGAGTTAATAAAATACAACGGCCTAGCAAAAAAATACAATGCACAAGCCAAAGCCGATCGTAAAATACCAGCGTCTGATCTCAAAACTTTGGAAACTGTTTATCGTAAAATGAGTACTTCACAAAAGGCAAATAACGAGGCTTTCCCTGAATGTGACATTCAAAACCCTGTGAGTTCAAAAGAACTGAAAGTATACAATCGTCTGGCTACTAAATACGCAAACTATTCAAAAGGGAAAATACTTCAAGGAGAAGTAGCACGTATGTATGACATTTATTCCCGCATGACAGCGGCGCAAAAGAAAACGGCCAAAGCTTATCCAGCGCTTCCTCCTCCTCCACCTCCTCCACCAGCTCCCGCGGCTCCGAAAGTGAAAAAAGGAGAGAAAAGTGACATTCCGCCTCCACCTCCGCCAGCACCACCAAAGGCACCTAAGCCGCCAAAAGCAAAGGATCTTAAAAACCTTCCGCCCCCTCCACCACCACCATCTGCAGAGGAACACTTCGTTAAGATGAGAAAATTAGGAGGTAAGTTCTACTATGAAAAAAAAGAAATCTCTTTTGAAGAAGCGGTAAAATTGGTAAATGAAAATGACAACCTGAGTATAAAAACTCCTTATCCATACTCGAAGCCGCCGAAGACCTTTATTACTAAGTCAAAATAAGGGAAGGTCTAAATAATAGTTCTCAGCAAAAAATACTCTCATTAACCACAAGACAGCTTCAAAAGTCTTGTGGTTTTTTAAGTTCTTTTTTGAGTGTCAATTTCAAATTGTAACTTGTGATATATCAGCATCCTAATTAAGATATGAGCTGTATAATCAATCAAACTTCATTTTGGCTTCTACAACAAAGGGATATACAATAGGAATTTATATAATGGCTTTTTTGGCCATACTCATTAGTTTGTACCCTATTGCCTTTGCATTTATTCCTGGTGCAGACGGCATTTTTAAAAGTAAGCCCACGGCAATTTTAGAAAGTGATTTCTACCTTAGAATATTCTACATCCATACTAGTTTTGGAGGGCTCGCACTCTTTTGTGGATCGACACAATTCTTTAAAAAATTGAGACAGCGTCGCTTGTCATTGCATCGTCTGTTAGGTAAAATCTATGTTATCGCTGTTCTTATTAGCGGCTTCAGTGCTTTTTATATTTCCTTTTATGCTACTGGAGGGATTGTTTCAATGCTAGGATTTTCATTTATGGCTGTTTTTTGGCTGTTAACAACCTACAAAGCATACACGGCAATCAGAAAACGAAATATTGATTCCCATCAACGATGGATGATTCGTAGCTATGCCATTTGCTTTGCGGCCGTAACACTGCGTATCTATCTTGGAATTAGTGCCGGTGCAGGCATTGCTTTTTTGACCATTTATCCTATTATTGCCTGGTTGAGTTGGGTTCCCAATGTCTTTTTTGCTGAATATCTTATTAAACGATTGCCTTAAATAAAGTTGGATAGGAGTAAAAAGATCGAATTTTATGTATAATCCTCTCTTTCTTGTCTGCGAGATTGCTATCTAGACAATCACCTAACATATAAATTCGTTTATTTCCACTAACTATTTTATTTTCCTATCTTTAAGAACGCATTCCCCCCTCTGACGTAAATACCATCGTCAAAAAGATCACATTATAGAGCCAAATTTGGCACCCATTACTTCCATAAAATTAAATCCGTTGAGGATCTATGTCAAGTGTTTGGTGCTATTTTTCAGGTAGCCTCAAAATATTTAACAATTAGGTTTGAGAAACGCATACAGAATTCAAACTAGAAACTAAATAAATAAATTATGGGCATATTTTGGGATTTATTACAACAAGACGAGATAGAAAAACAACAGGAAAAGGCAGAAGGCCTTGAAGATCGTATGACACAGTTGGAAGCCGAATTGTCAAAAACAAAAGCCCTTCTAAGAAAAACTTTAGTCGCCTTAGAGGAGCACGCGCAACTCGATATTGACGGGGACGGAAAAATGGGTTAACCTAAAAAATTTAGTCAGTTGTTAAACAGTTATTTAAAGCTCCCATAGGGGAACATAATTATTAAATTCTTATAAAATGGAAAACGAGTATTGGTCTAAATCAGAACTTCAGGTGTACATTTTATTACTTTGTGCGCAGGCAGATAATGTCGAAACTCAAGAAGAAATTAGCTTTATAAAATCCAAAGCGACCGCAGCGACCGTAGAAAAAATGCAACATGAAATTGACGGGGATACAGAAGATGAAAGTCTCCAGAAAATACAGGATAATCTAGCTTGGCATAATTACTCTCCTAGGGAAATAAAAGAACTGAAAAAAGAAATGGAAACCATTTTCCTATCCGATGACAAATATCTCGTGAAGGAAAGCAGCTTGAGTGAAATCTTAGACAATATTTTATTCTAAGAAAATTAAAAGCACAATTTAATTATCTCCCTTCAGATGTCTGAGTATAGGAAAAATCAAGACAGTTTAAATACATTATTAATAATGAAAATCAGTACTCTCAAAGTACGATTGAACATCACTAACCTATGAAAACATTACAACTACTATCACTTTGTTTTTTACTTCTCCCTTTTAATTTGCACGCTCAAAACAATTCCATTCCTAAAGCTTCTGAAAAAGGAATTGATAGTTTATATCACGGACTTAAATGGCGAAATATCGGCCCGTTTAGAGGAGGTCGAAGTGTCACCTCTTCAGGAGTTATTGGACAACCCCTTACCTATTATATGGGATCTACTGGCGGTGGAGTTTGGAAAACAACTGACGCTGGCATAAGCTGGAACAATATCTCTGATGGGTTTTTCAAGACAGGAACGGTTGGTGCCATTGCTGTAGCCGAAATCGATCCAAATATTGTCGTTGTAGGTATGGGTGAGCATGCAGCTCGAGGAGTAATGACTTCCATGGGAGATGGAGTTTACAAATCGATGGACGCCGGAAAAACATGGAAACATTTTGGCCTAGAAAAAACACGTCATATATCAGATGTGGTGATCCATCCAAAAGATCCTAACATCATTTATATTACCGCTCAAGGTGCTCAATATGGTCCTTCTCAAGAAAGAGGAGTTTATCGAACTCAAGACGGTGGAAAAAATTGGTCAAAGATTCTAACTGTTGACCAGAATACAGGAGCTTCTTCCCTTTCCATGGACATGAACAATCCACGCATTTTATATGCTTCTATGTGGGAACACCGTCGCTATCCTTGGATCATGGAATCAGGCGGAAAGCAGTCAGGACTATATAAATCTACAGATGGGGGTGATACTTGGGATCAGTTAAAAAGGGGTCTTCCTAAGGCTTTTGGAAAATCTGGTATTTCGGTGTCGCGAGCAAATTCAGAACGGGTATTTGCCGTTATTGAAGCCGAAGGAGAAAAAGGCGGAGTTTACCGATCTGATGATGCAGGAAAGACTTGGAAAATCATCAATAAAAACCGTATCAACATTGCGCGTTCTTGGTATTATATGGAAATCTTTGCAGATCCTCAAAATGAAGATCATGTATATGTACTCAATGCTCCCGTAATGAAGTCGATAGACGGTGGAAAAAGTTTCTCTAATATAAGAGTTCCTCATGGAGACAATCATCACCTATGGATCAACCCAACAAACAACCAAAACCTCATTAATTCTAACGATGGCGGTGCCAATATTTCTTTTAACGGAGGTCAGAGTTGGAGTACCCAACAAAATCAGCCCACAGCCCAATTTTATAGAGTAATTACAGATAATAAAGTGCCGTATCACGTATATGGTGGTCAGCAGGATAATTCGGCGATTGGCATTGCAAGTCGCACCAATGATGGGGGAATTGACTGGAAAGATTGGTACAGTGTGGCCGGAGGAGAAAGCGCCTTTATAGCCTTTGATCCGGACAATCCAGAAATTATTTATGGCGGCACCTATCAAGGGAATATCAGCAAATGGTCTAGAACTTCTAGAGAGCAAAAATCCATCAAAGAATATCCCGAACTTGGATTGAGTATAGCTCCCAAAGACGCAAAATATCGCTACAATTGGAACGCTCCTATTATTAGTTCGCCCCAAGATAGAAACACTATTTACCATGCAGGGAATGTGGTATTCAAAACAACTAATGGCGGAATAAACTGGGAGGAAATCAGTCCAGACCTCACAAAAAACGAACTAGAAAAACACGGCCCAGGCGGTGGTCCGTACACTAACGAAGCAGCCGGAGGCGAAAACTATAATACAATCACAGCCTTAGTAGCTTCACAGCATGCAAAAGGAGTGCTTTATGCAGGAACAGATGATGGATTATTACACATAACTCAAAACGACGGACAAACTTGGAGTAACATTACACCCAAAGGAATTCCTGACGGGATCATAAATAGTATCGATATATCAGAGCACGATCCGGCGACTGCATATGTTGTAGTGATGCGTTACAAATCGATGGATTTAGGGTCCTATATTTTCAAAACTACCAACTATGGAAAGTCATGGAAGAAGATTGTGAATGGCCTTGATGACCCTAACGGATTTGCACGTGTTGTAAGAGCCGACAAGAAGAAAAAAGGCTTGTTATATGCGGGAACTGAGGTTGGTCTATATATTTCAAATAATGATGGAGCAAATTGGGAGCGTTTCAAATTAAATCTTCCTATAGTTCCTATTAATGACCTCATTATTCAAGACAATGATTTGGTGGCAGCAACTTCGGGGAGAGGATTCTGGATCCTCGATGACCTTGGAACTTTACAACAACCCGCAGCGAAAAATAAACTACATGTATTTACACCAAAAGATAGCTATCACATTTTTGGTGGAACTTCTAAAGCCATTGGACAAGGACTAAATCCTAATAGTGGGATCACTTTGGATTACTATCTTCCTAAGAAGATTGATAGTTTAGAACTAACCTTGGAAATTTTACACGAAAATAATGTCATTAGAACCTTTAGCAGCAAAAAACCGAAAGGCTTTAAATCTTGGCCTGGAGGTCCTTCTAAGCCTCAAGTGCTTCCTGCAAAGAAAGGTTATAATCGGTTTACTTGGAATTTAGGCACTGAAGCCCTGCCGGCGATAGACAAAGTATTTGTACTTGGCGGGCTCAATGGGCACACTAATGGACCCGGAACCTATACCTTACGAATGACCTTAGAAGATGCCGTTTCTGAAACAAAAGCAACAGTCCTGCCTAATCCGTCGATTGATGCAACAGCACAAGATTACAAGGAGCAACAGTCTATGCTAGCCACAATTGCGGCAACCTTAAAAGAGATGCATACATCTGTAAATAGCCTGAGATCGGCAAAATCTCAGTTAAATGCCTATGAAAGTCTACTAAAAGACAATGACAATGCCCAAGAATTAATCAAGGATGGGAAGGAACTTAGTAAACGTATCACCAATTGGGAAGATAATTTGATTCAGTCTAAACAGAAGACCTTTCAAGATGTTATTAATTTCAATAATAAACTCAATGCACAGCTCATCAATTTATCGGGCTATCTCCAAAGTGCAGATCCTAAAGTAACACAAGGAGCCAAGGTGCGTTTAGAAGATTTATTAAAAGATTGGGCAGTTTATAAAAGCGAAAGAGATGCGATTATGACAACAGGAATGAAAGCGTATAACGCAACATTTAAAGCTTTAGATATTCCTGCTCTAATAGTAAAAGAGTAATTCTGGTTACCAATCAAATTGCTTTAAATCGATCAAAGTAATGGAAGAAAAAAAGAAATCAAAACCGATAAGAAAACCACTTTCAACGGTCAAGGCACCTTCGCACACTGAGGAGCTGGTTGATCATTATTGGGGTAGTATGGGGCATGTAACGAGCCTTATTAAAGCAAGTGAAATAAAAGCGGGTCTTATTCTATCATTTTATGGAATTCTACTCAACTTTATTTACCAAAGCATTGGTTCTATTTTGAGTACAGGCACAGATGATATCATTCTTTATATTCTGGCTAGCCTATGGTTTTTGGCAACAGCCATTTCCATCTTTTTTAGTATACGTTGTTTTATCCCCAGGATTGAAGGAAAATTTTCTCCAAATGTCTTTTTCTTTGGAGACGTCATTACAAAATTTGGCGATATCAAAGAGTTTTCAAAAACCTTCTACGAGGTGAGCCTTGATGAAACAGCATTGTTTGAACAATTAGGAGAACAGATCTATATCATCTCTAAAATAGCCGCATGGAAATTTAAAAACGTAAAACGATCCATCACTTTCTTGGCTTTTGGCCTTACCGCACTCCTACTCATTATGTTGTATTTAGGATATGTAACCATAACAAACGCTCCTTCCTAATTACATTTTTGATTAGGTTCTTCATAAGCAAACACGATTCTTCTCACATTTCGTTAACAGCAAAACATTTATATTTTCAGTAAATTACTTCAAAATCAATCATTATGAAAAAATTCATCTTTCTCCTCCTTTTACTTTTTACGGTTGGAAGTCTTTACGCACAAGTCAACTTAGATTATCAAAAACCACCTAAAGAAATTTTAGACCTTGTTGATGTGCCACGTGCTCCATCTGTGGTAATGAATACAAATGGAGATACAATGCTTCTATTGTATCGAGATAGTTATAAAACCATAGCTACCCTTTCTGAAAAAGAACTGCGCCTTGGCGGATTACGAATTAATCCAAAAACGAATATTGGAAGTAGAACCACCTACTTTAACAATGTGAAAATAAAGGATGTAAACAATGGGCCAGAACGTCAAGTATCTGGATTACCAGAAGACGCCAAAATAAGTAACTTCTCTTGGTCTCCCGATGAGTCCAAAATGGCCATTACAAATACAGTTGAAAATGGTGTTGAAATTTGGGTGCTTGATATTGCTTCCGCGAAAGTGAGCAAACTCACAAAACCTATGGTCAATGCAAATATGGGAAACCCTATCCGCTGGTTTAAAGACAATGAACATCTTTTAATAAAAATGATTCCAAGTAGCCGAAAGCCTTTGATTAATTCGGCCGAAGCGGTTCCTACTGGCCCGACCATATCTGAAAGTGATGGCGCCAAAGCTCAAAATAGAACCTACCAAGATTTACTTCAAAATCCAAATGACGTTTTCAATTTTGAACAGCTTGCAACTTCTTCTTTGGTAAAAGTCGACCTTAAGGGAAACACTACTCCCTTTATGGACGCAGCCATGTATAGTGGAATCTCTGATTCTCCTGATGGAAAATATTGGATGATTACAACCATTGAAAAACCTTTCTCTTACATCGTTCCTTATCGTCGTTTTCCACAGACTTCTGTGATTTATGATGCCAATGGAAAGAAAATTACGACCATCAACGAAGTTCCGCTTATCGAAGAATTACCTAAAGGATTTATGTCGGCGCGAAAAGGAAAACGAAGTATGCAATGGCGTTCTGATGAGCCAGCAACCTTAGTCTGGGCAGAAGTATTAGACAATGGAGATCCTGAAGTAGATGTTGCTTTTAGAGATCAAGTATGGATGCAACGCGCTCCTTTTTCCGAGAAGCCCCAAAAAGTAATCAAAACCATCAATCGCTTTAGTGGTATCGAATGGGGAGATGCGAATCATGCCATCGCCTATGACTACTGGTGGAATACAAGAAATACAAAAAATTATCTCTTTAACCCTTCAAGTTCAACCAATGAAGGCAAGGTCATTGTAGACCGAAACTATCAAGATGTATATAGCGATCCAGGAAATTTCATGAGCCATGAAAATGAATTCGGAAAAAATGTACTAACCATCATAAAAGGAAATGCATATCGCATGGGTCGCGGATTTAGCGAAAAAGGACAATTCCCTTTTATTGATGAAATTAACCTCAAAACACAAACTAAAAAACGGTTGTACGAATCGGCTTATACAGATAAACTAGAGAATCTTCAAGAAGCGATCGATATGAAAAAAGGAGAAATCCTTGTCCGCATAGAATCGCCCACAGAATATCCGAACTACTACATCCGAAACATAAAAAGTGGAAAATTAAAGCAAATCACAGCTTTCAAAAACCCTTTTGCTAGTATTCAAGATGTCCATAAGGAAGTAATTAATTATAAACGTGATGACGGATTAGAACTTAGCGGAACCTTGTATTTACCTATTGGATATGACAAAAACGCCAAAGAGAAAAAACCAATGATTCTCTGGGCGTACCCAGAAGAGTTTAAGGACAAAAGCAGTGCTGCTCAATCGACAAAAAACCCAAACGAATTTACCTATCCGTACTACGGATCAATGTTATACTGGGTAACTAGAGGATATGTTGTCTTGGACGACGCTTCCTTTCCTATTGTAGGAGAAGGTGATGAAGAACCTAATGATTCATTTAGAAAACAACTCGTCGCCAATGGAAAAGCGGCCATTGATGCCGTTGATAATTTAGGATATATTGATCGCAATCGTGTAGGCGTTGGCGGACACTCATACGGCGCATTTATGACGGCCAATTTGCTCTCTCACTCTGATCTTTTTGCAGCGGGAATTGCGCGTAGTGGAGCCTATAACCGTACGCTGACTCCTTTTGGTTTCCAAAGTGAGGAACGCAGTTATTGGGAGGCTCCAGAAGTGTACTATAATATGTCACCCTTTATGCATGCAGATAAGATGAAAACTCCCTTGCTGCTTGTACATGGTGTCGCCGACAACAATTCGGGAACGTATCCTTTACAAAGTGAACGTTATTTTAATGCTTTAAAAGGACTTGGCGCTACAGCGCGTTTAGTGATGCTACCAAAAGAAAGTCACGGCTATGCTGCCAAAGAATCTATTCTACATATGTTATGGGAGCAAGATCAATGGCTCGAGAAATACGTAAAAAATAGAGATGTCTCAGAAATTAAAGATGAAAAAGAGATAAAGAACTAAACCTCATCAATCTCAAATGAAACCACTCAGCATATTGTTGGGTGGTTTTTTTATGCCCAATTTTATTTACCTCCTAAGGCATTTACTACCTTATTTACGTTCTTCGTTTCAAACCATCTAATAATCTTTATTACAAAGCGTAAGAACCGACTCCGGGTAGTATATAGTTTGGTAGCTAATTGTCCAATTACATGATCACGTCGTTCAAAAGCCAATTGTTTATCAATAGATACATGATAGGTATTTGCAAATATCCAAGCACCATCTCTGGCAACATTGATACTGAACGCGGCAATAGCATCTTCTTTGCCTTTGACAAACCTATCTAGTAAAAAGAACAAAGGTGATACAGTCCCAATACTCTTTTGCACAGCATCCACCATACTACTTAAAATAGCATTGATTTTATTAAAATCACTGTGTATTGTAGGCAGATCGCTAGTGTTTCCCGCCGTTTGTGAAACAGCAATTCCAAGATCCAAGTTGATATGGGCATTGATCCCGAGGAGAAGATGCTGTAGAGTTATGAGTGAACTATCTTTGGCAGCATCAAAAGCGTGAAGCCAACTTCCAGAAGGTTTCCCTCCATCTTTATATATAAAATAGGCATCTAAATAGCGATTGGCAAAAATCACATCTAAGCGTTGCATTCTTGGGTTGTCATCAAATTCTTGATTTGCGACTCCCTCTTTAATGCGTTGGGTGACTTGCTTATACAACACAGGGAAAATGGCAAGATTACTTTGATTTGCCACCTCCTGCCTAATGATTTCATCCAAAATAGATATGACATCATCAATAGTACGCGCCTGTTTCATACATCTAATTAGTTAAATATTAGCTCTTTAAAAGTAGACAATCCTTCACAGACCAAAAAAGCGAAACAAAATAATAGATGAATTGAAAAGACCTGCGCACCTCCTCGCCCCTCGCTACTCGAAGTCCACTGGACTTCGATTGGTCGCTCTCGGCCTGCGCACCTCCTCGCCCCTCGCTACTCGAAGTCCACTGGACTTCGATTGGCCGCTCGGTCGTGTAACATTTAGATGTTTTTTGCGTTCTTATAGGCAACTACCATCATCATCAATCAACCAGCTAACCGAAAGGAAGCAAAAACCGACATTTATGATTCAGCAATTTTTTATTCTCTGCTCTGGGGCAGATCGAGACGTGCTTGACAATTGTTCTCGTGGCGAAAAAAACAAGTACGCCGGCATTGGCGCCACAGTATTCTTTACAGCCGTATTGGCGTCGATCGCGGCCACCTATGCCCTTTTTACGGTCTTTGATAATATCTATAGAGCAATTCTATTTGGACTTTTATGGGGTTTTGTAATTTTCAATCTAGATCGATTTATAGTCTCAACCTTAAAAAAACAAGACAATTGGTGGAAAGAATTTGGCATGGCTGTTCCGAGATTGATTCTTGCCGTTATCATTGCCATCGTAATTTCAAAACCGCTCGAACTCAAAATATTTGAAAAGGAAATTGATCGTGTGATGCTCTCACAAAAGAATGATTTCACCGTTCAAAATCAAGGAGAAATTCTAGCACAGTTTACTCCAGAAATGAACAATCTTGATGCCCAAATCGATGAAACAAAAGCTGAAATTGCGGCCAAAGAAACTGAGGTAGATAACCTTTACCAAATCTACATCGCCGAAGCAGAAGGAACAGCTGGAACAGAACTCTTAGGCAAAGGTCCAGTATATCAAGAAAAACGGGATAAACACGATGCTGCACTTGCCGAACTAACGGCCATGAAAAGCGCGGGAGCAGATAAAATTGCTGCTGCAGAAACACAAAAAACTGTATTGACTGATCAGTTTAATACCGCAGTGAGTAATAGCCAACCCATCATCAATAATTTTGACGGACTCATGGCGCGTATCGATGCTATGAAGGAGCTTCCGTGGCTACCTTCCTTTTTCATTTTCTTGCTTTTTCTAGCGATTGAAACAGCGCCCATTTTTTCAAAACTCATCTCCCCTCGTGGTGAATATGATATCAAACTTGCCGATGCCGATGCCACCATTAAACAGTGGAGCGCTCAAAAGGCAATGCAGCGAAAAATATTGAAAGAAACCGATCATATATTAAATGATCGCGTATATACTGACCTTTCTCAAGACGAAGAATTGTACAACTACAAAAAGAAAATGGCGCGAGAGATTCTCAAACGTCAACAAGATGCATTCTACCGCAGACAAACAAAAATTTTAGGATAAGTCTTTGTCACGCTGAGCCTGTCGAAGTGCCAATAAGTGCTTTTACTCAAAACGCTTCGACAGGTTCCATACTGAGCGTGTCGAAGTGCTCAGCGGGACATTGAATTCACGATGCCCTCTGCAAAAAGCGTTGCGCTTTCAGGAGCAGAGCGAACCCATAGTTCTGGCTCAACAATTTCTAATTCGCCTAAAAGAATATTCCCTTCAGTATCCCATAGAATATCTGCACGGCCATATGCTGGCAAGATTTCACAGGCGGCAAAACATTGTTGGGCAAAATTAATTTCCTCCGTTGTTGGCGAGTAAGGTCCAACCGTACCTCCAAAATTATCTTGAACACGATAGTCGCCTTTCTTTACTTTCTTTACAATTGCATGGGTAAATTGACCGTTAAAAACCATTAATGAAGCTTCGCCTTTGGTAGTAATCGTCTCAATAAAGGGTTGGATCAACATGTCTCGCTCCCCTACTAATTCTTCAAACATAACTTCAAAATCTGGACGCTCAGATTCAAGGACTTTATAGGTATGAAAAGCAGTTCCCGCTATCGCAGGTTTAATGATAACATCCTTCCAGTTTTTTGATTTACACACAGCATCAATACTTCTGTAAGCGCCAGTATCGACATATGCTGTTGGTACAATTGCAATTCCCTTAGCTTCTAAATCGGCGAGGTAATGCTTATCTACATTCCATACTATAAGTTCATATGGATTAATTAATTGTGTTTTGGTTTTTACCACTTCTAACCAAACAGAGAATTCATCAAAGCGCTCAAAATAATCCCAAATCGTTCTGAAAACAACCGCTCGTGTTTCTGTCCAGTCATAATCGGGATCATCCCAAGATTTACATGCAACTATTAAACCTCTTTTCTCTAAAGAGTCAACTAGTAAATTTCTTTCTAAAAGGATATTTTGACCGTAAATTGAATCTGCCGGCTGAAGGTGTTTTTGGCAAGTTAAGATGGTGATGTCTGTCATTAATATTAAGCTAAGTAATTCAATTTACATTAAAACCTTCGGTCAGGATGAAACAATTCCATCGCCACGCTTGGTTTGACCTCATCAATGATTTCTTGGACAAGTTTTCCTGTTGATGGCCCTAGACTCCATCCCATCATAGCATGGCCCGTAGCGATTGTTAGATTGGCACATTTTTTACTCTTTCCAATGTAAGGCATCCCGTCTGGACTCACTGGGCGTAATCCACAGGCAGCATTTGCTTTTTCCTCCTGGGTTACTTGAACCTTTGGAAAATATTTTGATACACTTTCGGCAATTGCATCAACGCGCTGTCCATTAATACTGTGATTGATTCCAGCAATTTCCATCGTCCCTCCAAAACGTGTAAAACCATTCATCGGAGTAATAGCAATTTTGGCTTCTGCCAAAATAGATGGATAGGTAATTCCAGTTTCCGTTTTGGTTTCTATGCGATATCCTTTTCCCGCTTGTAACAATATATTAAGGCCCAGCTTTCGCGAAAGCGCAGTCGACCAACTTCCCGCTGCCAAAACATACTCATCAGCCTTTAAAACGCCTTTAGATGTCGTTACAGAAGTGATCTTGTTGCCACTAACTTCTAAATCCACGACACGTTCTTCTTGACGAATCGCAACACCCTCCTGGATCAAATGGGCTTTGAGTTCGCTCATAAATTCGCCTGGTGTAGTATGATGATCACATTCAAAATAAGAAGCACCTACAATGTCTAAATGAGCTTTGGGCATCATTTTTTGAACTTCCTCCTTTGATATTGTGCGAGCAACTAATCCTTCCTTCAAAGCAATTTGTACCAATTCATCCTCGTGATGCAAGGTTTCTTCCGATTGGCAAAGCATAAACAATCCTTTCTTCTCTAATTGAAAATTAAAGCCCTCCTCCTCTTTTATTTGAGAGTACAAATCCCGTCCTAAAACGGCAATATCTTTCATTATTGGAATAGAGCGTTCTACATGTTTTGCATTACAGGAACGATTAAACGCCAGCGACCATTTCAAAAACTCAGGATCCAAGCGTGGCTTGATATAGAGCGGACTCTTAACATTAAACATCCATTTGATTCCTTGTTTCATTACTCCTGGAGCTGCTAAGGGAATCATATGACTTGGCGCCAAATATCCGGCATTGACATAGGAAGCCCCTCCATCCATTTTGGATTGGTCAATCACTGTCACCTTGTGACCTGATTTATTGAGAAAGTAAGCACATGAAAGGCCTATGATTCCTCCACCGATGATGATACAATGTTTCAATGGGTTAATGGGTTAATGGGTTAATGGGTTAATGGGTTAATGGGTTAATGGGT
>CAXBCS010000041.1:0-29138 GCA_963974305.1 uncultured bacterium | reverse complement strand
ACAATCGTTGATCTCCAATCAATAAATCCTTTACAACTCTAACCTAAAATCACCTTCTAAACTCTTCAACTCCTCCACTCCTAAACACATCGTCTCATAGACAAAAGGTTTTAGGCTTTAGGCTTTAGGCTTTAGGCTTTAGGCTTTAGGCAAAAAACATGTTCCAAGTTCCAAATCTCAATAAAACTGGATTTATTTTCGTTCAAGGGTCCAAAATTTCCAATCAATTATTCCTCCTTTTCAACTCCTCGACCCAACATAACAAAACATCATTTCCTTTACCCGACCTTCGCGATTGGAAAATGGTAACATGCTAATAATAATATGTGGAGTGTGGATTGTGGATTGTGGATTGTCATTTTACACATTTCTAATTTCGTTTTTCAACTTTCCACTACTAAACGTCTAAACTCATGGACTCATCGACTCGACACCAAAAAGTGTTATCAGCCATTAACACAGCTATTACTTATTGATATTCTGAATGTTAAGTAACGTTAACAATTGTTAAACAACGGTTAATTAACTAAGAGTTGCGTAACAGCAGTCTTTTTTTATCGTCTCTTTAGTATAAGAAATCAATCTCTTATTAACAACAATCAATTATCAATCTTAAATCGATGCCTTATGAAAAATGTCAAAATGTTTTTAGTCGTTGCATTATTTGCAATGAGTACAGTATTAACTGCTAGTACTATCCCGACCCTTGATGACAAACCAACAACCCTTTCTACCCAAGTATCAAAATTACTTGCCGACCCTGGTTTTGAAGTCGAAACTGCAATTGAAGCAGATGTTACACTGATGGTAAATGACAACAATGAATTAGTCGTTGTCTCTGTAAAAACGGAAGATGAAGATATTGCCAACTTTATCAAGTCTCGTTTAAATTACAAAAAAGTCGCAGTGAACAAATCACAAGAAACATTTCATCTTCCTGTACGTATTGTTCCTGGTGAATAAAAGCAGAAAATGATTTGAATTAGCCACAAAAACCTGGGTATTTACTCAGGTTTTTTTACACCTATTTTTAAGGAAACCTTGGGAGACTTCTGGAACAATGGTATATTTATATTCTAGTGATACTTCTATGAAAATATACCTTTCAGTCCTTCTGGCTTTCCTCTCTTTCTCTATTTCGAGCCAGAACCTACAACTCACAGATCAAGCTGAAGTAAGTCTTTTTACCATTGAAAAAGGTGCCGAGCTTTATGATTCCTTTGGGCACACTGCCATTAGAATAAAAGATCCGCTTAGAGGTATTGACGCTGTTTATAATTATGGAGGCTTTGACTTTAACACGCCAAATTTTTACTTAAAATTTGCCCAAGGAAAATTGCCTTATACCTTGGGAAGAGATGCGAATTACCAGAGATTCTTGGCCAATTATAAGGCACAAAACAGAAAAATTACCGAGCAAGTTTTACAATTGGATACTCAGCAAAAGCAAGAGGTATTTAATTATTTGGAAAACAATTACAAACCAGAAAATAGGCTTTACTTATATGATTTCTTTTACGACAATTGTGCAACAAGACCTAATGAGGTGTTTCAATCTGTCTTAAAAAATTCATTGCAGATGGATTACTCCCATCAACCGGCTGACCAGACTCACAGAGATCTCATTTATCAATTTGTCGATATTAATAGCTGGGGCAGCTTGGGAATAGATATTGCCTTGGGTGCTGTTATTGACAGGCCTGCCTCTCCCAAAGAGTATCTTTTCTTACCTGAATATGTACAGTTCGCTTTCGCGAAAGCGCGCTTAAAAACACCCACCGGCTATCAAGCATTGGTAAAGCAAACTAACGATATCTACACCCCAGTAACACCTTTAGACACCTCTACTCCTTTTTTATTGAGTCCGCTTTTTATATTAGGTTTACTCTCCATCCTGATACTTTATAAGACCTATAAGGATTATAAAAACAAACGGAAAATTTCAACTTTTGACAGTTTTCTCTTTTTTATATTGGGGTTAATTGGTGTACTGCTAATTTTACTTTGGTTTGCTACCGATCATACGGCGACCAAGTGGAATTATAACCTCCTATGGGCATTTCCGTTACAATTGGTAGCGGCATTTGTAATTGCCAAAAAAAATCCCCCTCAATGGGTGTATCCTTATATGAAATTGCAATTTATTCTTTTAGTATTTCTGACTTTTCAGTGGATAGTAGGGATTCAAGCCTACGCCTTAACACTTATTCCCTTACTCATTGCCCTTGCCATGAGATATTTATTTATTCTTAAATCCCTGAAAGACATTAGGGATAGCGCCTAAAAGAGGCAAACAGGTTCGTATATAATTTTTATGGTGTAACAAACTAAGCGATCCTACTACTAATACCTTAACTAACGATCAATCATTGGACAAACAACTACAAGAAAAATTTGTTGCCCTCTTAGAAGAAAACCAAAACATTGTACATAAGATTTGTAGGTTATATACCAATAATCAAGATCAACACAATGACCTTTTCCAAGAGATCACCATTCAGCTATGGCGTGCGTTTCCTAAATTCAGAGGAGACTCAAAGTTTAGCACCTGGATGTATCGGGTGGGATTAAATACGGCAATTACCTTGTATAGGAAGTCTAAGCGAACTGTTGCCACTCAGGATTTTGATAGTGTTATGTTTCGTATTTCATCAGAAGAGTATGATGATACAATTGAACAGCAGCTCATTCTCATGTATTCAGCAGTAAAAGAATTAAACGATATTGAGAAGGCGTTGGTTTTCCTATATCTTGAAGATAAAAATTATAGAGAGATTTCAGAAACAATGGGAATTTCCGAGGTAAATGCTCGAGTCAAAATGAACCGTGTAAAAGGAAAGCTTAAAAAAATACTAAATCCATAATCATATGGTAGACGAATTAGAATTATTAAAAAGAGACTGGCAGAAGCAAGAAGCGAGCCTCCCTAAACTAACAAAAAAGGATTTCTATCCGATGTTGTTGAAAAAATCTTCCTCTATTGTGAAGTGGATTTTTATTATAAGTATGGCAGAATTTGCCTTTTGGATATTCATGGCCTTCGGTCTTAAGTTTGATAATGAATCCATCTCAAACGTAGAAAGCGCCTTAGGGAACACTGAAATTATCTCGACGGTAATACATTTTTCGGCCTTAGTCTTCTTTATGGCTTGGTTTTACAAGAATTATAAAAAAATAGAAAGCACAGACTCACCGCGTATCTTGATGAAAAACATTCTCAACACACGTAAAACGGTTAAATATTATATTTGGTTCAATCTTATCTTCCTAATGGTAGGTGCTACCGTGGCATACGCAATGGTGGTAAATAATAGTCCGGAGACCATAGCGGTAGACAATCCAATGATGGCAGCTTTAGCATTTATTGCTATAATGGCACTATTTATAGGAGGCTTATTGATTTTCTATAGATTGATCTACGGAATTCTCATTAGACGATTGAATGGAAATTATGAAGAACTTAAAAAACTTGAGGTATAATCGAAACTTAGTATTCCCATTGACGGGATTTGTTCAATTCTTCTTGATCTTCTAAAGCTTGTGCTGGAATCACCTTTAAGAAAGATGGATGTTGCTCGATGGCATATTCTAATTGTTCAACAATTTTTTCTATAGAGTCATTTTCATAATCAATCTCTAAAGGAGGCTTGATTTCAAAAGACTGAAGAATACCACGTTTTTTGATTCGAAGTCCTTTTTTATCAAAGCTTCTTCTAAATCCATCAATAACAATGGGAACTACAATGGGCTTATATTGCTTGATAATATGAGCAGTTCCTTTACGAATAGGCTTCCATGGCTTTGTTGTACCTTGAGGAAAGGTAATCACCCAGCCATCATCCAATGCAGTACCTATATTTTCAGTATCTGAAAAATCAACCTTTCTATCTATTTCTTTTCCTTTTGCTCTCCATGTTCTACTGACTGTAATAGCACCTGCATAAGCTAGAATTCTAGGTAACAAACCACTTTTCATAGTCTCTCCAGCAGCAACATAGTAAAGATTCAACTTTGGATTCCATAAATACCCTATGTTTTTGATAGAATCTTCACGTCCACTCAAACTCGCGTTAAAGACATGGAACATGGCCACAACATCTGCAAAGTATGTCTGATGATTTGAAACAAAAAGCACTCCTGAATCAGGCAAGTTCTTTAAAATTTCTGATCCTTCAATTTGAAGTTCGTTGAAACCTCTATACCGTCTATGCGTAACGGCGCCTGCAAAACGAATTAACCAGCGTTTTAAAAATAAAATATGTCCAAATGGATTGGTTTTAAATAACCCCATGTAATTTTTCTTTTATCTCGAAGTGATTTTCAAGCAGTTGGTCACTGCTTGAAATCTCATAAAGTGAAGAGACAAATATACAAAACGCCAACTTATAGCACTTGATTAAACAGGGACTTTACTTCGCTTAGCATCATAGCCGTCGCGCCCCAAACCACATGCCCTTGTAATTCAAAAGCAGGAACAGTAATCTCAGAAGCGTAAGAGGTTGATAAGGTCGTAGTTATCAACGACTCCTCAGCAAGGAACTCGGCAAAAGGGACGTAGATGAGAGATTCAACTTCTGCTTCCTCAGGTACAAATAAGGGCTTCTCATTTACATAACCTATGAAGGCCTGTACCCAAAAATTACTAGGTGGAATGTAGATATTGGTCATTTTCTTGGTAACAATGATATCTTCTCTTGCAACACCTGTTTCCTCTTCAGTTTCCCGCAATGCGGTCTCTTTAATATTTGCATCTTCCTCTTCAACCTTTCCTCCAGGGAAGCCAACTTGATTTGAATGTACCCCTTTATAGGTCTTTCTCAGCATTAAAACGAGGGTTGTTTCTCCATGATCATCAGGATAAAATAAAGCCATTACACCTGCCTGTCGCGGATTGCGTTTTTCGATATCAACTACCTTCAATTCTTTCAGGCGTTCCATAGGAGCCATTAAGAATTGTGCTGTTTGTCCGGGCAGCGGCAAATTGCTTATTTTTGGTAAGACCTTCAAAAATTCAACAAATTTCATCTATGCGCAAATTCATTATTATAAGTGTTCTTGCCCTTGTAGGCTTGGGCTGTGAAGATAACAAATCTTCTCAGAAAGAGACCCAAGAAGTATCGCCGATCGACTCGATTAAACAAGTCAAGTCTCCTGTCATTCCTGAAGAAGAGGAGGTCCTTATTGGCACCCCTGAAAACCCTTTTATTCCCACACAAGATGACGTTAAACCCTTTTTAAAAAAATACGGAGAAGAAAACCCTGAAACTAAAGTCCGCATTGAAACGACTTATGGAAATATTGAATTGGAACTCTATAAAGACACCCCTTTACATCGGGCAAATTTTATTCTCATGGCAAAGGAAGGCTACTTCGATTTGTCGCAATTTTATAGAGTATCCCCCGCCTTTGTGATTCAAGGAGGAAATTCAGATTCCTATGAAATGGGCCGAAAACGAAAAGCCATGGGCCCTTATTTACTTCCCAACGAAGCAAAATCGAAGTATCGACATGTTCGTGGAGCTCTAGCAGCGGCAAAGTTTGTGGAGCAGAATATCAGTAATGCCTCCTCCCCTTTTGAATTTTATATTGTGCAGCCCAAGCGCGGAGCCCATCACCTCAATAAAGCCCATACCGTTTTTGGACGTGTAACAAAAGGAATGGATGTGGTAGATGTTATCAATAAAGTCCCTGTAGACCAAAGTGAATGGCCACTGACTAATATTCCCATTAAAGTGGTTGTAATTGAATAAGACGAAAGTGGTGGTTGGTCTTTAGTCTTTGGTCTTTGGTCTTTGGTTATGTAGGTGCATTTCTTTATGGAAATTCCGAAACAAAGCATTCCAAAATTTCGTTATCACATACGAGTATAGCTTCTCACCCTCTGGGGGAGATGCCCGAAGGGCAGAGGGGGATTATTGTCTTCAGTCTTAGGCAAATTAGTATTAACCATTAACAGTGAACTTTCAACTTTTTACTTTTCACTTTTCACTTCAAACCCTCTTTGCCTTTTGGCTTCAAACACTAAGATTCCAGCAGCCACAGATACATTCATAGAATCTATCGCTCCTTGCATAGGGATTTTAATATTTTGCGTGCTTGCTTTTCGCCAGGCATCTGTTAATCCTGTTGCCTCCGTACCAACAACAATAGCTGTTGACTTAGTGTAATCTTGCTCATGATAATTCTCTGCCTCTTGTAGAATAGCGCTATAAATAGCAATACCTTTTTGCTTTAAAAACGCAATTACTTCGTCTGATGAGGCACTGGCAATTTGATTTGTAAAAACACAGCCTACACTCGATCGAATTATATTGGGATTATATAAATCTGTACGCGGGTTTGCAATAATAACGGCATCCACCTTAGCTGCATCAGCGGTACGCAATAAAGCACCAATATTTCCAGGTTTCTCTGGGGCTTCGGCTATTAAAATTAGTGGATTATCTGGAAGTTGAAGATCTGATAAGGTGGTTGTTTTTGCTTTCGCGAAAGCGATTACTCCCTCTGTACTCTCTCTATAAGCAAGCCTCTTATAAACCTCTTCGGTAATCTCAATAAACATAGTGTCTGTTTGCGTCGAAAGAATTTTTTGCAAATCCTCCAAAGCGACAAAATTTGGTACAAAATAAACCTCTTTCACTTCATAGCCACCAGAAACACAGATCTCTAATTCGCGTAAACCTTCCATTACAAAGCCACCTTCGGTGCGTCGAGCCTTGGCTTTGGACTGCAAAAGTAGCAACCGCTTTACGGTTGGGTTTTGAATACTAGATAGGCTTTTTAGAAACATAGGGTACTTTTTTAATCTGAAATTACCATTACAAAGGTATTATTTCTATTTTCACAAAAAAGGCATTACGATGATTAAAAAACTACTGATTCTATTGCTCATAGTAAGCAATACGGCTTTTGCTCAGCAACGAGCCATTGAAAACCCTCCGATGGATTTACTAAGCTGTGACTTAGATAATGATGGGTTTGCGATTTTTGACCTCACACAAAATGATGCGGTGGTTATAGGATCTCAAAACCCAGCCGATGTGACTGTTGCATATTTTGAAACTCAAGCAGATGCAGATAGTGGTAATTCTCCCATAGCTACACCAAACAACTATAATAACACCACAGCAAATATTCAGACTCTGTTTGTACGTGTAGATGAGCTTCCCAGTGGGACATTTGAGATTGCCCTTTTTAATATAGAGGTAATTGCCTCACCTGTTATAAATGACCCTAATTCCTTTGAATTATGTGACGACAATACCGATCAAATAGCAGTCTTCGATCTCACTAGTTTGAATACAGATATTACAGCTGGAGACCCGTCATTGACCGTGAGCTTTTATGTAAGCCAGAATGATCTAGACAATGACCTCGCTATTCCAAATCCTAATTCTTACTCCAATGTTCAGAATCCGCAAACAATTTTTATTCTTGTAACGAATCCGCAAGCTTGTACTGCTCAAACATCTGTTGTCTTAAATGTATTAGCTCTGCCATCGCCTGCAACTATTACAGCCTTAGAAGCCTGTGATGATGATAGCGATGGTTTCAGTGATTTTGATTTAACAGCCGCTGCAATAGATATCGCAAATGGGGAGGCTAACGTTACTGTAACTTTTCATGAAACCCAGGCAGATGCAGATGCCAATCAGTCTGTGCTTTCGACTATCTATACCAATATTTCTGCCTTTAATCAGACGCTTTATGCTAGAGATACCAATGATATTAATGGCTGTTATGTAGTGATTGAAGTTGAGCTCGTTGTATATAGTTCGATAGCTGCAACTCCTGCAGATTTAAGTCTATGCGATGATAATGGGGATTCCATTGAGATTTTTGACCTCACTCAAAACGATAGTGTGGTTACGGGTTCTCAAAACCCTACAGATTTGACAATTACTTATCACGAGAGTCAAGCCGACCTCAACAATGGAATTGCTATTTCAACACCCACTGCTTACAGTAATACGACCAACCCTCAAACGATTTATGTGCTGGTAAACAATGCAGCAACCGGCTGTTCAGGAGAAGATACTTTTGATATTGAAGTAGATGATTGTGCAATGGATGATGATGGCGATGGGGTTCCTAATGATCAGGAAGACCTCAACAACAATAACAATTTAGATGACGATGATACTGATGGGGATATGATTCCTAACTACCTCGATAATGATGATGATGGAGACTTAGTACTCACTCAGGATGAAATTGAAGGCATCGGTGCAGGTCGGTTTGCTTTTATTGACACCGATTTAGATACTATTGAGAACTATCTTGACGATGACGACGACGGTGATGGCGTACTTACAAAGGATGAAGATTATAATGAAAATGGGGACCCTTTGGATGATGACACGAATGCGAATTCGATTCCAGATTTTCTAGATGAAGATGTTGCTTTAGGTGTAACCGATTATGAGCAAAATCAAGTTTCGCTATATCCTAACCCTTCTTTTGATAAGGTATTTATTGAAAGTAATCGCGCTTTCGCGAAAGCGGAACTCTTTAATTTACAAGGTCAGAAAGTGTATACCTTAACAGCTACACCACAATTGAAGTCACTTATAGACATTACCACCTTGCCTTCAGGAATTTACTTTTTAAGATTAGATGGTCAAATTCTGGGACGTATTATTAAAAAGTAAAACTTAGACTATCGAAAATTGATACTGCCAGAATTTTTTTGATTCTTGGCAGTTTTCTTTTGCGCTCATCTCACATACCATTTCACGGATACTTTGTACCTTTCGATAAATCACTTGCTATGAAAAATATCCTTCTTTCTTTCAGCCTTTTTACATCTTTGACGATGTTTAGCCAAGTAACGGCTGTAATACCGCCTCCTCAAATTAAATGTGACATCAATAATCCAGGGGATATGATAGAGGTATTCAACTTGAGGGATAGTGAGGCTGCTATTATAGAAGGGCAAACCAATGTGGTTGTTACTTATCATGAAACATCTGGGGATGCTTTGGGAAATGGAGGCGTAATTTCAAATCCTGAGACCTATACCAATATGTCTGCGGAACAGGTAATTTTTGTACGTGTAGAAAATGTTTCAAATGTCAACGATTGGCAGGTTACAACCATGGATATAAAAGTGCGACAGCCACCTGTGCCAGACAACCCTAATCCCGATCCTCTCCTAGAAGACCCAGCAGATGGTGATGGGGATGGCATCGCCATTTTTGATTTGACGGATATAGAGTCCCAATTGGCTTTTGATCCATTTGCACAAGATTACACATATCACCTTACACAAGTAGATGCCGAAAACGGGGAGAATGCAATAGCAGATCCAACGATTTTTCAAAATACGGAGAACCCACAAGATCTGTATGTACTTATGAAAAATGCTCCTGAAATGGAATGCGAAACTGTTGTGAGTTTTCAAGTCATAGCCGATGGAACTTTAGGAATAGACGAAAACAACTTTAATGTAAGTGTATACCCTAATCCAACTACTGCGGTTATTGTTATTGAGAGCCAGATCGCTTTCGCGAAATTGCAACTATACAGCCTAAGCGGACAAATCGTTTTTTCTGAAGATTTTCCAGAAACGCAACGGCATCAAATAGACGTCTCTACTTTATCCAACGGAATGTATTTTCTGCAATTAGATCAGAATACTACACTTCAAATTAGTAAGAATTAATGTGTAAGTAGCTATTTCAAACACCGACATAGTTGCACATCAAACCAAAACCATAGAACATGAAATATCTTATTCCAGTATTAATTTGCTCGGCAATGGTGCTGAGTTGCCAACAAGACGCAAGTAAAAGTGAAGCCCCAACCTCAGTAGTTGAAAGTTCTCCTCAACGTATATATCCGACAGAAGTAGCTGCTATTTTTGAAGCTCACGGTGGCATAGATACTTGGAATGGGATGAATAACCTTTGTTTCACCCTTGAGAAAGAAGATGGCAATGAAACCCATACAATTGATTTAAAATCACGAAAAACTCGCATTGAAACAGAAAATTTCACCCTAGGCTTCGATGGGGAAAAGGTATGGATCGCTCAGGACTCTACCTACTATCCACCTGATCGCGCTCGATTTTACCATAATTTAATGTTCTATTTTTATACAATGCCTTTTGTGTTAGGAGATGATGGTATTAGCTATTCAGAAACTGAACCTTTGGTTTTTAAGGGCAAATCTTATCTAGGAACAAAAATTTCTTTTGGAAAGGGTGTGGGCGATGCTCCAGACGATGAGTATATTTTATATAGGAATAAGGACACTAATCAAATGGCTTGGTTAGCTTATACAGTCACCTTTGGTAAAAATGAAAAAAGCGATCGTTTTTCTTATATAAAATATGATCAATGGGAAAACGTAAATGGATTGCTACTCCCTACAAAATTACAATGGTATCAGTCTGAAAATGGCGTGCCAACCACCATGCGAAGTGAACGTAGTTTTATTAAGCCTACGATTACTGTTACGCAGTTAGACTCTAAGCTCTTTAGTAAGCCAGTTTCGGCTAAATTTGCTGAATAAGTGACTAGAACAAACTTCTCAAAAAAAAAGCCCCAACAGTTGTTTAACCGTTGGGGCTTTTTAAATGTTTCAAAACCGTTTTATTCACGAGAATACTTCTCGCTATAACGCTTCCAAAGTTCCGTTTGATGTGATTCTAAACTCAAATCACGCCCTTGAATAAAGGCCCTAGAGATTTGATTACTTCTCATATCTAATGCATTGCCTTTTGAAATAAACAAGGTAGCATCCTTACCTACTTCCAAAGTTCCTGTTGTTTTATCAATACCCATTATTTTAGCTGGGTTCGATGTTATGAGCTTCAAAGCCTCTTCGTCAGACATCCCAAATTGAGTCACCTGTCCCGCATAAAAAGGAAGGTTACGTACTTGCCAGTATTCTCCATCATAGCCCAATGCAACAGTTACGCCTGCATCTGTTAGTAGCTTAGGTAATTTATATGGCAAATCATAATCATGATCATCCATAGCAGGCAAATCTTGCACCCTTTGAAGGATTACAGGAATATTATTGGCTTTTAATTGAGCGGCTACCTTATTAGCTTGATATCCACCTACGAGTACTACATTAGACATTTTCAACTCTTTCGCGAAAGCGATGACATCTAAAATTTCACGTTCGGCATTTGCTTGAACATATACCTTTTGTGTCCCGTTCATCACACCTTTCATAGCATCAAAAGCCAAGTTTTTATCTGTGGTCCCTTTAGCAGCCGCAGCGGCATTCTTAAAGAAAACATTGATCTTATCGATATCTTTCTGATAGTCTTTATTAGGCTTAAAACCTGGTTCTTCTCCAGCCCACCAGCGGCCACGACGCATACTACTTGGCCAATTCAAAAATATTCCTTCGTCGGCTTTGTAAGTAGCATCTTCCCAATTCCAAGCGTCTAATTGCATGATAGATGATGTACCAGAGATACTTCCACCTTGTGGTCGTGTTTGTGCCATCAGGACTCCATTAGGACGCATACTCTCCACTACCTTGGATTCGGCATTATAAGCAATACGTGCTTTAATGTGTGGATTAAATTCACCTATTTCATCGTCATCGTTTGAGGCCCGCACTGCACCCACTTCAATAAGCCCAAGAGTGGTGTTAGTCGCGATAAAGCCTGGATAAACATGTTGTCCATCTGCCTGAATAATCGTTCCTTTTTGTGCGATTTTTGTTGTCAAGGCATCGGCAATGGCTGTAATTTTGCCATTTTCCAATACTATGACTGAATTATCGATCACTTCTCCATTTCCGATATGAGCCGTAGCTCCCAGAATGGTGTAGGCGCCTGCCTGAGCAGGTGCTGGTGTTTGTTGTGCTATAGCTACTGAAGTAATCAATAGGCATAGGCTTGCGAAAATATGTGTTAGCTTTTTCATCTTAGTAGGCTGTTTCCATGGTGTCACAATGCATCTGCTGCTTCTCTTTCTTTTTAGGCTCCTTTGTTTTGAGACCTTTATTCTTTTCTGCAAGCATCATGGTGGTTAGTTTGTTTTTCTCTTGTTGCATAGACTTTCTCATTTCGGCATCTTTTTCGATATCAAAATAAACAGTTCCCTCAATAATTGTCTTCTCAGCACGGGCCTTTATAGACAACGGATGATCGCTCCATAAAACTACATCGGCGTCCTTTCCTACTTTGATACTTCCTACACTGTCGTTTAGGTGTAAAAGTTTGGCAGGATTAAGGGTTACAAATTTCCAAGCATCTTCTTCTGATACTGCTCCATACTTGACAGACTTAGCGGCTTCTTGGTTCAAACGTCGAGACATTTCTCCATCATCACTATTGATCGCTACGGTTACACCTTGATTGTGCATAATGGCGGCATTATAAGGTATCGCGTCGTTTACTTCGTATTTGTATGCCCACCAATCACTAAAGGTAGAAGCACCTACTCCGTGTTCCTTCATTTTATCGGCAACCTTATACCCTTCAAGAATGTGGGTGAACGTATTGATTCTAAAGTCAAAACTTTCGGCTACTTTCATGAGCATATTGATTTCACTTTGTACATATGAGTGACATGAGATCGCTCGCTGCTGATTGAGGATATCAACGATCACCTCGAGTTCTTCATCTACGCGATACGCTTGTCCGCTCTTCTTTTTAGCTTCGTATTCTTTTCCTCTTTGGAAATAGTCAACAAAAAGCTGCTCAACACCCATTCTTGTTTGTGGGAATCTGCTAAAGCTTTGCCAGTTAGATTGTTTTACATTTTCCCCAAGGGCAAATTTGATAAACTTCTTATCTTCCATTACCATATCATCAATAGAGCTTCCCCATTTCAATTTCATTACTGCACTTTGTCCTCCAATAGGATTTGCAGACCCATGTAATAATTGGATAGATGTCACTCCACCTGCTAGGTTTCTGTAGATATCGATATCATCAGGGTTAACAGCATCTGCCATACGAACCTCAGCCGAAGAGTTCTGACCTCCTTCATTGATAGAGAAGGCAGCGATGTGAGAATGCTCATCAATGATTCCTGCGGTTAGGTGTTTTCCTGTTCCATCGATTACTTGAGCGCGGCCTGCTTTGAGGTTTGCTCCTATTGCACTGATCTTTCCATCTTTTATAAGGACGTTGGTATTTTCAATAATTCCATCGGCCTCATTAGTCCAAACAGTAACATTTTTAAAGAGCATATCTTGTTGCTTTGGTTTTGTTTTGAAACCAAAGGCAAGATTAGGATAAGTCATAGGCATCACTTCTGGATCCTCCTTCTTTTCATCCTTATCTTTTTTATCTTTTTCTTTTACATCTCCTTTACGAGTGGCAGTAAAAGCTTGCTCTGTACCATCGGCAAGAATGGCCTTTCCTGAGAGTCCGCCACTAGCGCTTCCCACAAGACGTGTAAATTTTTTATCCCCATCGGCAAAGGTTAGATTCATCCACCCGTCTGCATAACTAAATTCGCTAGGAAGTTTGTCTGCGCCTTTTTTCAGTTCGGCCGAGGCTTTTTCTGTGGACTTAGAAACGGTTAAGTCATATGACTTCCCACCTACATTCACAGTATATTCTCCATCAATGTCTGCAACGTTGATGTCTTTGAGCACTGTTTTATTCCCTTGGATCCAATGTTCATAGACCTTGGTTTTTTCGTCAAAAATAGCTCCATCGGTAATCATGAAATTAGCCCATGCACCGTTCTTTAGGCTTCCTACCATGTCTGCATGTCCCATAAGACGTGCTGGAATAGTGGTTAAAGCCGCTAAGGCTTTTTCTTCGGAGAGACCATATTTTATTGCCTTCATCAAATTAGCTTTGAACTCTTTAGGAGACTTCAAAGAATGTGTTGTTAATGCAAACTCAATATTATTGTCTTGCAATTGCTTTGGATTGGTTGGTGCCTGATTCCACACACGCATATCGCCTAATGAGACATAAGCCGCATCATATGGATTCTCCATATCATAAGCTGCAGGGAAATTAATTGGTAAGATAAAAGTTCGGTTAGCAGCTTTTATTTCGTCAATACGTTGGTACTCGTCACCTCCACCTACAATGAGGTAGTTGACGCCAAATTCATCTCCAAGCTTATCGATACGTAAAGCATCGTACAAACCGCTACCTTCAAAAATTTGTACCATATCGGTATTTTTATTGATAGCTTCAAGACTCAGGTCTTTCGTAGGCACTTTTCCTTGCCCGTACCAGGCTGCATCATGATACATTTGACGAATCAGAGCTGTTTTTCCCATGATTGAACCAGGATATGACTGTCGCGATTGCACACTTTTATCAAATGAAAAGTAATTCCCAGAACGTGCAGAGATAATTCTTGAAGCATCATTGCCTTCTGTATTTAAGGCAACTAGCATTCCTGTACCCCTTGCAATTCCATCTTGCATATGAGTATTGACAACTCCAAAACCAGCTTCAAGAAGAGCTTTTGCCGCTTTATCATCATATTTAAAGGTGGTTAAGGCATTTTGGTCTGAACGAATATGATCATTCCAGTAATATCCTTCGCGTGTTCCTTCATATTGAGCGGTACGTCTCCCACCTGCTTCACGTTTCGGCTTTTTTACACCAAAATCGGAATAGATATCAATAAAGGATGGGTAGATTGATTTTCCATCTAGATCAACAACCACAGCATTTGCTGGAATGTTGACTGATTTCCCAACGCTAACGACTTTTCCATCTTTAACGACAAGGGTTCCTTTTTTTATAGTTTCTGTTGGCGAGCTATGAATCTCGGCGTTTGTAAAGACGGTGTAATTGTGGTTTTGAGCGTTTACCCCGTCATTCTTAGGAAAATAATCCTGTGCACAAAGACTTAGCGAGCACAAAATTATCCCTAGAAAGGATAATGGTTTGAAGAACATAAATTTATTGGTTTTAGTAAGCCTTAAAGATAGCCGACGTCCTATAAACACACTTCTAATTAAGATACATTTAACATCAAAAGGCCGTAGGAAAACGCTTATCATAGTTGACTAAAAGTGCCACCATATAGCTATAACTTTTTAAGCCATCTGGTTGATTATTAGCTTTGAGATACCCAGAGTAGAAATACTTAAAGTAAGGCTCTAAGGGGTTATCCATTTCTCGCCAAAAATCTCTAGACTCCTTATAATTGGCATAAATACCCGGGCGAATGTCATCACGATACTTACTACCTAGTTCTGGATCACGTTTAAATAAATCATTCAAGCAATAACGCAACGCAAAAATGCTTCCTGAATATTGAAAGTATGGATCCTTATTATTCAGCGTCGCCATAACAGCGACAAAATTGGCTTCATTTTCCTTTGCATATCCTATCTGATGCGCTTGTTCATGACAACTAACAACTGGGTATCTATACATTGGAATACAGCCATTGATATGAGCTTCATTGGTAATCGGATTTAAATACCCACTATAACCCATTACAGAAAGCGGATAACTCAAAAGTGACGTTTTGATACTCTTAGGCGGGTAATTCAATTGAGGAAACTGTGATTTTATGGAGTTATAGCCGTCTAAGGTTTTTGTGTATGTATCCGCTTTCGCGAAAGCGTAAACTACCCCGCTACTATCATTGACAGCAAGTTGCGCATGTAAACGATTACTTTTATCAATCAATTTTTCTGTTAGCTCTATAAGTTCTTCTGTGGTATACTCGCTCTCAATTCCTAAAGAGCTATGCAACGGAAGGCGATAATAATTCATTCCCCACAAAAGATGAAATGCCCCATAAACGATGGAAGCGAGTGCAAATGTTTTAATAAAAAAGCTTTTAAAGGTGCGGAAACGATTTTTAAAGAGTAGCACAATTTCTCGTAAGGCCATAATAATTAATGCCGTATACATCAGATCTCCAAACGAAAAAGGAATCCATCCTAAGGCATATCTGAACCCCTTAGAAACAATAGGATACAGGC
This sequence comes from uncultured bacterium, assembly GCA_963974305.1. Taxonomy (GTDB): domain Bacteria; phylum Bacteroidota; class Bacteroidia; order Flavobacteriales; family Flavobacteriaceae; genus Dokdonia. Next base: position 13,247 of record CAXBCS010000041.1, on the reverse strand, counting down.
CATTGCTGTAATAATTTTCAATAAAGTTCGGAAACTGGGCAAGTAATCGCACCACGCCCATTTGCACAAAGAGCAGTAATCCTATGATAATGAGCCTACGATTGTTTTTCATCTATGGTAAAAGTATGATTCCATTTTGTTTTCCGCTATCCTCATCTAAGGAAAATTGAAATCAGATTTATAAATGTGGCTTAAAAAAAGCAAAATACCCAATCACATTGCCGTTCTTCGTTGGATTCGGCTATAAATCCTATATTCGTGACAACAAACTTTTTTGTATGCAACCCTACCACATTCTACTCCTAATCGCTGGTTATTTTGGCCTTTTAATGCTCATTAGCTACTTTACTGGTAAATCTGGCTCAAATGCTGATTTTTTTAAGGCAGGAAAACAATCGCCATGGTATCTTGTTGCATTTGGGATGATAGGAGCGTCCTTATCTGGAGTCACCTTTATCTCTGTTCCTGGCTGGATTGAAGCTTCTAATTTTAGTTATTTCCAAGTAGTATTAGGGTATACCGTAGGATATGCTGTGATAGGCCTTGTTTTATTACCATTATATTATCGACTTAATCTAACTTCCATTTATACCTATCTGGAAAGTCGGTTTGGGGATTATTCTTATAAAACCGGAGCATCCTTTTTCTTATTAAGTCGTATTGTTGGGGCGAGTTTTAGATTATACCTAGTGGCGAATGTGCTCCAGCTCCTCGTATTTGACGAGATGGGAGTTCCTTTTTGGGTTACTGTAACCTTAACGATTTTGCTCATCTGGCTTTATACTTTTAAAGCGGGAATCAAAACGATTGTTTGGACAGATACCTTACAAACCTTATTTATGCTAATCGCTGTTGGTGCAGCCATCTACTTTGTAAGTGATGAAATGGGTCTTAGTGCAGGAAACTTATTTACGATGGTCTCTGAAAGTGATATGAGTCAAATCTTCTTTTTTGACGATTGGAAAAGTGGAGACCACTTTGTGAAGCAATTTATTTCTGGAGCCTTTATCGCAATAGTGATGACCGGTCTCGACCAAGATATGATGCAAAAAAACCTCACTTGTAGAAACCTAGAGGATGCAAAGAAAAATATGTTTTGGTTTACGATTGTACTGACAATAGTAAATATGGTCTTTTTAGTTTTAGGACTATTACTAACGGTTTATGCTTCTCAAAACGGAATTGACGCTCACAAAGATCAACTCTTCCCAACTATTGCAGTAGACAGCGGATTAGGGATAGGACTAGCAATTGTATTCTTATTAGGCCTTATTGCGGCTGCATATTCAAGTGCAGATAGTGCGCTTACGTCACTAACTACTTCCTTTAGTATTGACATTCTTGATATTGAAAAGAAATACGACACTGCAAAACAGATAGTAATTAGAAAACGTATTCACATCTTGATGTCTTTTGTGCTCATTTTAGTCATTATCATCTTCAAATATGTGATTGCCGATGATAGTGTGATTTCTCGATTGTTTGTTTTTGCGGGGTACACCTATGGCCCTTTGCTTGGCTTATACGCCTTTGGCCTATTTTCAAAATGGCAAGTGAGAGACAAACTAGTTCCAGTCATAGCAATTGCTTCGCCAATTTTGGCATATCTAATTAGCTATGTGTCTTTGGAATACCTAGGGTTTGACTTTGGTTTCTTTATCTTGATATTGAATGGTGCACTGACCTATCTCGGACTAGTACTGATTCGTCGCAAGGAGAACTAGAGTACAAGCTATTTCATATTCGATTTCTGCTTCTTTCAAAAGAGAATACAACTCGGGATTTTCTGTTCCTGGATTAAAAACGACCCGCTTGGGTTGTAGGCTGATTATAAAATCATAGTAGGCTACTTGTCTTTTGGGATTGAGATAAAGGGTAACTGTATCTAGATGCTCTTTGATGGTATCTATTTTCGCGAAAGCGCTATCAAAAGTAATTATCTCTGTATCTCCCACTCTTCCTTCTACAAGACCAACAGCCGTAACCGGATGATTATACTTGCGCAATCGTTGAATTGAAATGTTAGAATATCGACTCGTTTTTAAGGAAGCCCCTAGCACTAAAGTGTGTTTTAACATAAATCAAAGTTAAAAAAATTAATTCTTGTAACAGTTGTTCTTAATTTACGTCTATAGTATAAGAATTCTTACAGTTGGAAGACTAATAATTCGTTTTGATGGTTAGTGTTAATTATTCGGTTTTCTAACTAAAACCCCGAACTTTTAAAGTTTCGGGGTTTTGTTTGTTTATGCCTTTCATAAATTAACTTTTATTTAATGTAATCAATGAAACATTTCGTCAAAATCTACGTCTATATAAGTATAACAAACTTAACACCAGAAGTGAAGAAGGTTTTATAGATTATTTGAATTAGCCGTCATAGAAATTTATATAACCTACTTTCAAAAGAGTCTGTTAGGTTATAGCGCCCTCCTAGGAGGGCGTTTTGGTTGCTAGCCTTTTTCTTCGGGTAAACGATACACAGAAGGTAGCCGCCATTTAAATATTACTGAAGGTATTCGCACTGCAATGACTACCAAGCCTGATACAATAGTAGTTAACATTTGTTCCATTTGTAAACTGTGCAGGATTAAATAAACTATCCCTCCGGCAATACAAGCAGTGGCATAAATTTCTTTTCTAAAAATAACAGGTATCTCATTACACAAGATATCGCGAAGTACACCTCCAAAACAAGCCGACATCGTACCAAGAAGCACACAAACAATGGGATGTAAATCGGCTGCTAAGCCTATTTGTACGCCAGCAGTCGTGTACAAGGCTATTCCAATAGTATCAAATAAAAACAAAGATCTTTTGACATATCTCAATTGCTCTCTAAACACTATTGCCAAAAAAGAAGCAATTAAAATCACGTATATAAAGGTCATATCCAACATCCAGGTAACAGGAGTCTTCCCAATGAGCAAATCTCTTAAGGTTCCTCCACCAACAGCAGTTACAGATGCAATAATTAGTATCCCAAAAGCATCCATTCTTTTATGCATTGCTGTAAGGACACCAGATATGGCAAATGAAATCGTTCCCAAAATATCAATGACTGTAAGAAAATCCATTATTGTTGCGTGTAAAAATTATAGTCAGAAATAACTCGGTTTACAAAATCCACAGGCTGCTCCTGAGGTTCTACGCTCATTAAAGTCATTACTTTTTCCGATAGTTTTAAAATCACATTATGATTACCATTTCTTTTTGCATTGGTATACAAAGTCTTAATCGTTTGCATATCCTTATCATTAAATACTGTTACTTGCGGATAGACAGGCACATAATCTTCTGGAATGTTTACTAGTAAGCTATCCCCAAGCGTTGCTCTCTTTTTTTCACTGATTACCGTAGTTCCAGCAGCAATATCCCCTAGGCGTTGTCCGCGATCGTTCAAAAGTATAGTCACCACAGCAACACCTCCCGTACTCATTAAGATATCGACGGTTCGCAGTATCCATCGCACGAAAAAACTTCCAAAACCTGGTTTAGAACCATCCAGTTTTACAACCTTGAGCTTCATGGCACTTTTACCAGGAGTTTTGCCATCCCATAAAGTTTCAAACAAAAGGGAATATAAGTAGACGGGTAAATTCAGGATCATCATAAAAGAACCTATCTCCCAATCGTCTCTTGAATCAGATGCAAAAGCCCCTAATAAGAAAATAGTCAAAAAGAAATATGCCAACATAACTAGGAAGTCGATAAAGAATGCAAGCAATCGCTCCCCTATTCCTGCAACATTTTGATAAATGCTGACATTTTGAGCAGTTTCAATTTGAAAGTTGTCCATATATTCTTTTACTTTACTTTTTTAATACAACTCTGAATGCGTGAAGCTGCTTTTGTCAAGCAAAATAAGGATAAATGGTTAAGATTTGAAAATGTTCTTATAAACAAAACTCAAATTACTCCCGACGAACTTTCTAGTCTCTACATTGAAGTTACGGACCATTTGAGTTATGCCCAAACTTTTTACCCTGACAGTAAGACACTTGTCTATTTAAATCACCTTGCAGTGCAGTCGCATCAGATCATTTATAAAACGAAAAGAGAGTCGAGTAAACGCTTTATAACCTTTTTTACAAAAGAATTTCCTTTACTCATGTTTCAGTATCAAAGGCAACTCCTTATTGCTTTTCTCACTTTTGCATTATTCACAGCTATTGGAGCCTATAGCGCTTCCACCGATGGCGACTTCGTAAGATCCATTCTTGGAGATCGCTATGTAAACATGACCTTAGATAATATTGATAATGGAGATCCCATGGCTGTTTACAAAGATGCCAATGAAATGGGGATGTTTATTGGTATCACTATTAATAACATTAAAGTTGCCATATCTGCCTTTGCTCTTGGAATGCTTTTTTCCATTGGAACCCTATACGTGCTTATGAGTAACGCTATTATGTTAGGAAGTTTTCAATACTTCTTTTATGAAAAAGGCCTCCTTTGGGAGTCCATGAGAACTATTTGGATTCACGGCACCATTGAGATATCTGTAATAATTATTGCTGGCTGTGCAGGAATGGTTCTTGGAAATAGCATCTTATTCCCCGGTACTTACACCCGACTCGCATCTTTTAAAAGAGGCATGAAAAACGGACTTAAAATAATGGTAAGTACCATCCCCTTGTTTGTGGTTGCAGGTTTTTTAGAAGGATTCGTAACACGACATACCGAAATGCCAGATTGGCTTGCCATAGCTATCATTAGTATATCTTTATGCATTATACTTTTCTACTATGTGATCTATCCACATCGAATGCATAAGCAAGAACTAAAAGCGATAGAAAACCAACCCCAAATACCCATATTAGAGCAATGAAAACTTCAGAAATAATTACTTTTAGGAAACAACGCGAACTAGGACAGATTATAGGGGATACATTTAAATTCTTGCGAAAGAATATAAAACCTATGGCTAGAGTATTAGTTCGCACCTCTCTTATTCCCTTTATTCTCTTATTGGTATCATCGGCTTTTTATACCTATGCCTCGGCGGGGTTAAACACTTTCTCATTAACCCAAACAGGCTTTGGCGACCTTAACGTTGGTAGTATTCTTATTAGTGCCTTTGTGATGTTTGCATCCATAGTTATATACACAGCCACACTGTATGGAGGTATCTCAGAATATATCAAGGCATATACCCTTCAAAATGGTTACCCAGATATCGAAGATGTAATGGTATCCTATAAGAAAAAGATGGGCTCTTATATTGGCTTAGGATTTTCACAGGTGTTAGTCGTTATTGTTGTAGCAATACTGTGTATGCTCCCAGGATTTATTGTTGTCAATATGTCTGGGCTTTTAGGAGGTGTACTTATATTCTTAGGAATCTTCCCTATTATTTACTTAACGATACGTTGGTCTCTTATTTTTCAGACCATGACCCACAATGATATGAGTGTGTCAAGTTCATTTTATGAAAGTGGACGCCTTATTAAGGACTTTTGGTGGATTACCTTCGCAACCATTCTGGTTCAAGGTTTCCTCATCTATATTATCAGTTTTACATTTCAAGTTCCCATGATCATTTATGTGATGACCAAAGGGATTTTAATGGCGCAAGAAGGGAGTTTGTCTGATCCTTCAGAATTAATGGACTGGGGATTTATAGCCTTGCAAACTTTGTCCAATGCCGCTACCTATATCCTTTACATCGTAATGGCGATTACCTATAATCTTATATTCTTTAACCTTTACGAGCATAAGACTCAAAGTGGTTCCTTATCAAAAATAGATACCATCGGTAACTAGTCCTTATGCAAATACGCTTCCTACTCTTATTGTTTTTTTGTAGTTCGCTTTACGCGAAAATGCTGCCCGTGCCCAATTATCAGGAGAACACAGTTATGCAAAAGGAAGTTGTATATGATACACAAACCTTACCAGAACTCGTCATTGATGAGTCCCTTATAGAATCTTATAAAAACGATGAGGATTTCAATTATGCCGAAGCTGAAGAAGCAGATAATGCGTGGACTCGATTTAAAAAATGGCTCAAAGACATTTATTATTCCTTTATGCGATGGCTATTTGGAGATAGTGTCGCTACTGGTTTTTGGGGTGGTTTTTTACAGATTCTACCCTATATCTTACTGGGACTATTTTTAGGAGGATTGGTTTGGCTATTCCTACGTATTGATAGTAACCGTCTCGTTTTTGACCCCTTAAAGGCACCTCAGACATTTATGGGTGATGATGAAGATATTATTCAGAATCAAGACATACAGAGCTTGATTGACGATGCACTCGCAAACGGAAACTATCGTTTGGCTGTTCGATATTATTATTTACTCTCTCTTCAGCAACTTTCAGGAAAGGAATTAATCGATTGGCAGGTACAGAAAACCAATCATGAGTATATTTTTGAAATAGAAGACCCAAAAACAAGGCAGCATTTCCGAAGGGTGACAGACCTTTACGACTATATATGGTATGGCAGTTTTACTTTGGATGCTCCCGCTTTCGCGAAAGCGCAAACCGCCTTCAATAATCTGAATAACAGCCTATGACCCCTAAACTCAAAATATTAGGCGGCATTATGCTATTTCTCTTTGGAGTTCTCATATACCTTGAGGCTACAGAAAAAGCTCCTATTAATTGGTATCCTAGCTATGCCAAGTCAGATAAAATCCCCTATGGCACCTATGTCTTATACAATACCGTTAAAGAAAGTGTAGGGAAAGACAGGCTAATAGATGTTGATCAGCCCCCTTATGTGTTTTTGACAGATAGCAGTGAAACCGTAAAAGGTACCTACTTTTTTATCAATAATTTTATTGCCTTTGATGATGCAGAATCTGATAAAATGCTTGAATGGGTGGCAAAGGGAAACACCTTGTTTGTTTCCAGTGCCAATGTTGGAGAACGCATTTTAGATACCTTGAATCTTGAAACTCAAGCTTATTACGATTTAGACAACCTAGAACGAAAACCCTTATACGAATTATCGAACCCAGGTCTTAAAAAAAACCATGCCTATTACATCGACCTAGAAATTGGAGCGACTTCCTTTGATGAAATCGATACCCTTGAAACTGTTGTCTTAGGAGAATTTGATTTGAGTAAGGAAGATACCCTGCAAATGGAAGAGCCTAAGATCCATTTTATTTCCCAAGCTTTTGGAGAAGGTACTATCCTACTCCATTTAATGCCAGAAGCATTTACAAATTATGGCATGTTGCGTTCTAACAACTATGAATATGTAGAAGGAGTTCTTAAATATCTACCTTCAGATACCCCAATTTACTGGGACAATCATTACAATAACGGCAAAACTACTCAAACCTCTCCCCTGTATGTTTTTCTAAATAATAGGTATTTAAAATGGGCTTATTATATGTTGATTATTGGCGTTTTGCTTTGGGTATTTTTTGAAGGAAAGCGGAAACAACGATCTATTCCTATTGTTGAACCACTAGCCAATAAAACGATAGAGTTTACCGAGACGATCGCTGGAATGTATCTAGAAAAAAAGGATCATACGAGTATTGCATATCATCAAATCAATTACTTCTTTGATTTTGCTCGCAGTGAATATTTTGTAAATACAGGAAAAAGAGATGCTGCCTTTCTTGAAAAAGTAGGTTTGAAATCTGGAAATTCCAAAGAGCAAACGGCTGAGTTATTTCAATATATCGAAGCAATATTAAACAGGGGAAACGTTTCCCAAGAACAGTTATTACGATTAAACAAGCTTATAGAAGCTTTTAAAAATGCATAATATGGACGCCGAAGAACACAATAACGAACATTTAGATGCCTCAAAAAATGTAACTGAGCAGTCGGCAAGTACGCCTGACGAACTTATAGATGGTACTGCACTTAAGCAAGCCGATAACGGAAATCTGTCTTTTGAAAATAGAATTCCTTTAGAAGACTTGCGCAAAGCCGCCGAGGCTATTAGAGCCGAGTTAGGTAAAATAATCATAGGCCAACACGAATTTGTAGAGCTGCTTATTGTTGCCCTACTCTCTGATGGACATGTGCTCATAGAAGGTGTACCTGGAATCGCCAAAACGGTGACAGCCAAGTTGTTTGCAAAGACCTTGGACACTGAATTCAGCCGACTACAATTTACACCAGATTTGATGCCCTCAGATGTTTTAGGTACTTCTGTTTTAAATATGAAGACTAGCGAATTTGAATTTAGAAAAGGGCCTATCTTTTCAAATATCGTACTCATAGATGAGATCAATCGTGCGCCAGCAAAAACACAGGCTGCGCTTTTTGAAGTGATGGAAGAACGTCAAATTACAATGGATGGTACACGCTACAAACTGGATGCTCCATTTATGGTCTTGGCTACTCAAAACCCAATCGAACAAGAGGGGACTTATTCTTTACCTGAAGCCCAATTAGACCGTTTTCTATTTAAAATTAAAGTCGACTACCCTAGCCTTGACCAAGAGATAGCAATACTTCAAAGTCATCATGATCGCAAAGGAGCAGCACCGCAAAAAGATATTTCGGCGGTAATGTCACCCGTAAAACTGGCCAAATTTAGATTACAAACCCAAGAGGTTATTATTGAAGAAAAGATTTTGAATTATATCGCAGAAATTGTGGTAAAATCACGAACACATCCTCATTTATATTTAGGTGGATCTCCTAGAGCATCCTTATCAATTATGAATGCTTCCAAAGCATTTGCAGCCATTGCTGGACGTGATTTTGTAATCCCAGAAGATGTAAAGCGTGCCGTGACTCCTGTTTTGAGACACCGTTTGATCTTATCTCCTGAGCGAGAAATGGAAGGTATGACCACTGAACAGGTAATTGATATGATTGTACAATCTGTAGAAATCCCTAGATAATTTGGCGGTTATTAAATTCATAAAGTCCTTATATCTCCATGCTCGGTTTTTCTATGCCTTGACAGCAATAGCGCTTTTATTTTTAGGCTCCTATTGGTTTAATGCGATATATCCTATTGCGTGGATGGCATTCTGGGCCTTATGCCTCCTCTTCTTTTTAGATTGTGTCCTGCTATTTAAGAGTAATCAACCCATTGAAGCAGAACGGCAACTGCCAGAAAAATTCTCCAACAGCGATGACAACGCATTGACGGTTCAAATACGTAATCGCTATCCATTTAAGATTGATCTTAGCATCATTGATGAGATACCTGTGCAATTTCAAAAGAGAGATTTTTACAAAGAACTGCACATAGCTGCAAAAGAGGCAAAGTCCTTTTCTTATGAACTAAGACCTGTTGCAAGAGGTGAGTATGTTTTTGGCAACTTAAATGTATATGCTAGTTCGCGCTATGGTATTGTCAAACGAAGGTTCACCTTTGAAAAAGATCAGATGGTCAAAGTCTATCCTTCTTTTATTCAAATGAAGAAATTTGCCTTTTTAGCCTTAGACAATCGGCTGACCTTAATGGGGATGAAAAAGATGCGACGCATAGGTCATACCATGGAGTTTGAGCAGATTAAAGAATATGTACTTGGCGACGATATGCGAACCATTAACTGGAAAGCAACGGCCAAGCAGGGAAATTTGATGATCAATCAATTTCAGGATGAAAAATCACAACCTATTTATTGCCTAATCGATGCGAGTCGTTCAATGAAAATGCCGTTTAATGGGCTTTCATTATTAGATTACTCTATCAATAGTACACTCGCTTTTTCAAACATCGCCTTAAAGAAAAAAGATAAGGTGGGCATGATCACCTTTGCCGAAGATATCAAGAATCACTTACCCGCTAGTAGTAGAAAAGTACATCTGAATACTATCCTTGAGGTACTTTACAATATCAATACTCGATTTTTAGATAGTGATTTTGGAAGCTTATACAATCAGATAAAACGCAAAGTATCTCAACGAAGTTTATTGCTTATGTACACCAATTTTGAGCATATCTCAGCTTTGGAGCGGCAACTAGGGTATTTAAAAGCACTTTCGCGTAAGCATATTCTTGTTGTCATCTTTTTCAAAAACACTGAGTTAGATGAATTACTTGAAACACCAGCCGAGGATTTGGCTAGTGTGTATCACAAAACCGTAGCTCAAAAATCGGATTATGACAAAAAGGTCATGGCAGCAACATTAGAGAAATATGGGATTCAGACCATTCTTACTACACCCGATGATTTGACTGTAAATACAATTAATAAGTATTTGGAGATTAAAGCGAGGGGGATTCTATAATCTACATTTTTAGATTTTACTATTTGGTATTCTGTGCACAAATTATTCTTGGGGGTATATTCAAAAAAAAATCCAAATAGCTTCATTAATAAAGGAAAGCCCTATCAGGCAGCCTTCTATTTTTTACGAAATGTTCATAGGCTATGCATATAGGATTGATTATCTTTGCCCCCTTTACAAAAACACCCAAAATATGTCGTTGTCACCATTGCAAGCTATCTCACCAATCGACGGTCGTTACGCTTCAAAAACGGAATCCTTAATACCTTTCTTTTCTGAAGAAGCTCTTATTAAATATAGGGTCAAAGTAGAGATCGAATATTTTATAGCTTTATGCGAGTTACCGCTACCTCAATTAGAAGGTGTAGATAAGCACTCTTTTATCGCTTTACGCGAATTATACTCAGAGTTCACAACTGAAGATGCACAAGCGATTAAGGATATCGAAAAGGTGACAAATCACGACGTTAAAGCGGTTGAATATTTTATCAAGGAAAAATTTGACGGACTTGGGCTTTCTGAGCACAAGGAGTTTATTCACTTTGGATTGACTTCTCAAGACATTAACAATACGGCAATTCCTTTAAGTCTTAAGGATGCCATGAATCAAGCATATATACCTCAACTTTTAGAAGTTGTTGATCACTTGAAGCAATTGGTAGACGAATGGGCAAATATTCCACTATTGGCTCGTACTCATGGTCAGCCAGCATCTCCTACTCGCTTAGGAAAAGAAATTGAAGTATTTGTTGTGCGTATTGAAGAGCAACTAAACTTATTAAATGATATTCCAAGTGCTGCCAAATTTGGTGGTGCCACTGGAAACTTCAACGCTCACAAGGTCGCTTACCCAACGATTGATTGGAAAGCCTTTGGACAAAGTTTTGTTCATGATACCTTGCGCATGCACCACTCCTTCCCAACCACCCAAATTGAGCACTATGATCATATGGCGGCTTTATTTGATGGCTTGAAACGCATCAATACTATTCTAATAGATTTAGATCGAGATTTTTGGACCTATATCTCAATGGATTACTTCAAACAAAAGATAAAAAAGGGAGAAGTTGGATCTAGTGCAATGCCACATAAAGTAAATCCAATCGACTTTGAAAATAGCGAAGGGAATCTAGGTATGGCTAATGCCATTTTTGAGCATTTATCTGCCAAGTTGCCTATCTCACGCTTACAACGAGATCTTACAGATAGTACTGTTCTTCGTAATATTGGTGTCCCTATTGGGCATACCCTTATCGGTTTACAGTCTACTTTAAAAGGTTTGAATAAATTGCTTTTAAACGAATCAAAAATAGCTGCAGACCTCGATAATAATTGGGCAGTTGTAGCAGAGGCTATACAAACGATTTTACGACGTGAGGCTTACCCAAATCCATATGAGGCTTTAAAAGCTCTAACGCGAGTTAATAGTGGGATTACAGAGGCTTCTATTGGAGAGTTCATTCAAACCTTAGATGTTTCTGAGGCAATTAAAATAGAATTGGCTAATATCACTCCACAAAATTATACGGGTATCTAAGAAATACTCCTAAACAGAAAAAGGGCTTTGATGTAGATCAAAGCCCTTTTTTATTGCTGTAATTCACATTTACCAATTATAGCGTCTTTTTAATAAAGGGATTTCTATGGCTAACAATAAAGCCATAATAAGAAATCCATACACTAGCGAACTAGGCACAGCAACATCCAAATTATATTTTGGTAATTCCCATTGGGGTACTTCTCCGCCGATGGTTGTCACCATATCTTGCATGAGGGTGAATTCTGCATTAGAGGAAACTATAAAGCCTATAACCGCTATAACAGCAATACCAATAACCCACCACATTTTCTTTGAAATAAGCGGGGTATAAACAGTAGCTGCCGATTGAGATTGTTGCTCAATCGCATCCATAATCCGACTTGCGAAATCGGCAGTTGGTTCTTTCAAACCTGCTCCCTTCACGATCTTTTCAGTCATTTCTTCTAAGCGCATATCCATTCTATCTTTCATATCGCATTTTAATTTCTTCTGGCAAATAAGCCACCATAATTTCATATAATTTCTTCCGTGAGCGGAAAATCTTCACTTTTACATTGTTTTTAGTGAGTCCAGTGATTTCGGCAATCTCTGCTAAACTTTGTTCCTTCAGATAGTATAAAGTTACTAAAAAAGCATCAGCTTCCGCCAATCGTTGAATACACTCCTCCAAGTGTTGACGTAAGTCTTGTTGCTCTAACTTTATCAGAATATCATCGACTCGATCTTCGGTGATTTCATCATTAATCTCTGCTGCGTGATGCGTGGGTTGTGTACGCTTTCGCGCAAGCGCGTCCAAACAACTATTATAAGTAATTCGGTATAACCAAGTGCTGAACTTAGAATTACCTTTAAAAGCACTCAGCTTTTGAAATGCCTTTATAAATACATCTTGAGCAACCTCCTCTGCCTCTACCGTTTGTTTCATCATGCGAAGACTCAACGTAAAAACCAAACTTTTATAGCGCTCAATCAATGTAGCAAACGCATTTGCGTCTCCTTCCAAGGTGCGGTCTATGAATATTTGGTCGTCTTGATGGGTCATTCTATGATAAGACGCCTACTAAGGACTAATGGTTACATATAATTAAAAATAGTTATAAAAAAATACTGAAGGTACTTGCATTAGGGATTAGGGATACAAAATAAACAAATCTCAAGTTTCAAATCGCAATGAAAAAGAGTCAGGAGACAGGAGACACGAGACAAGAGACAAGAGACAAGAGACAAGAGGATACAAAGACAAAAGTGAAAAGTTATTGGTTAACAAATAACAGATAACGGTTAACGGTTAGTGGTTAGTGGTTAGTGGTTAGTGGTTAGTGGTTAGTGGTTAGTGGTTAGTGGTTAATGGTTAAAGGTTAAAGGTTAAAGGTTAAAGGTTAAATAAACATTTTTAAACTTATAGTCGTATCGACAAAAAAAACAAATCTCAATGAAAAAGAGCCAAGAGTCAGGAGACAGGAGACAGGAGACAAGAGACAAGAGACAAGAGACAGGAGACAAGAGACAGGAGACAAGAGACAAGAGACAAGAG
>CAXBCS010000040.1:0-31284 GCA_963974305.1 uncultured bacterium | reverse complement strand
TCTTTTGCAACTTTAAATTGCTGCCCTGCTATCTCTACAATTGCGTACATAGCGATTAATTAAAATGTTGTTTACAATAAAAATGCCTATTTCTTTCGATTTAAGCGGGTGCAAATATAGTACTAAATACTTAATTTACAATAGCGCCAACTTTCTTTTTTCAACGCTTACGCGAAATTGCGGTGGGATAGAATAAATTTAAGGCAATAGCGTGTTGGCCAATGAAAAAGGGCATTTGCTCAGAGGTATTTTGAAAATTGAAAAAGCCTGTTTGAAGTTGACTTTATTAAACCATCTTTTGTTTTTTTGAATCGGTTACATTTGGATTCTTTTTAGTGTTCCAACTCGGCTTAAATAGTTGCATAAAAGAAAGTGTGGTGACAATAGTGGTTGCAAAGCCGGCAATAGCCACTGTAAAAAGGACTACACCTAAACTTGTGGTGCCGCCCCAAGGTCCAATAAGGTTATCTAAGAACTCTGGCGCAATATTACCCGCATAAACCCCGAAGAAAAATGTAAAAAAGATCGTTGCTGCAAAACCTGCAACCACCCCAACAGAAAAACCATCTGAATATTCAAAGGCGTTTCCTTTCCTGAGCTTATATCCTTTGATAACTTCATAGATACCAATGCCAGTAATCACTCCATTAAATAAACTAAAGAGAGGATTAGTGTGCCATCCAAATAAAGAGATGATCAAAAAATAGGCGATTAATAAGCCACCAATGGCAATCGCATAGCGAATAGGGAATGCAAATTTAGACATAACTAGAGTTTTTGATTATTAAGTTACGTAAAATCAATTAATTGCGCTTTTGCGAAAGCGTTAAAAATAAAAAAGCGCCTACTAGAATACTAGTAAACGCTTTTCAAAAAGGGGGAAATACGTTGGGTTACTCGTAATAAAAAAGACTATTCGCCTTCTGGTATTGGGTAATTTAAACCTTGAGAATCTTGGACATTGCGTTCTAGGGCATCACCTAATTCTTCATCGCCAGCATTGATACTGTTTGCATCTTCAACCTGCAAAGTACTGCTGCCTCTCAACTTAAATTTAATACGATACACTATATAATATAATAGAGGAACAATGATTAGAGTAAGAAAGGTTGCGATAATCAAGCCGTAAATCACCGTCCAAGCCAGTGGCCCCCAGAAAATCACATTATCACCTCCTATATATATACCCGCATCTAAATTCTGAAATAATCCAAAGAAATCAATATTGACCCCCCACGCAAGTGGAATAAGTCCCAACACAGTTGTAATTGCTGTAAGAAGAACTGGACGTAGACGAGCACGACCTCCTTCTATAATAAGTTGCTTTGTAGTTTCTTTGTCGAGCATTTGTTTGCCTTCTAAACCAAGTGCTACCTCCTTCCGGTCAATCAAGAGCTGGGTGTAATCTAGTAGCACTACTCCGTTGTTTACCACAATACCCGCCAAGGAAATAATTCCCATCATGGTCATAATAATAACAAAGGAAGCCCCACTGATAATTATCCCTCCAAAAACACCAATAAAACTCAAGAAGATGGCAATCATAATAATGATAGGCTTCGAGATTGAACTAAACTGGAAAATCAATAGGAAGAAAATAAGTCCTAGACCTCCAAAGAAAGCACTCATTAAAAAGGTCATTTCTTTTTCTTGCTCTTCAATCTGTCCTGTATAAAAAGCCTCAACTCCTTTGGGCATTTGGTCATTGAAACCTTCCATTTCTTCTTGAATACTAGTAACAACTACTCCAGCATCTGTAAAGCCAGGTGCCAAGGCAGAATATACTGTCACGACACGCTTTGAATCTCTGTGCTTAATAGCACTAAAAGAAGAGGTGTTCTTTGTAGTAGTAACTGCAGAAACCGGAATCTCTTTAATCTTTCCAGTCGCCTGATCACGGAAGGTGATATTCTGATTAAATAAGGCCGAGTTATTATAACGTTGATCTTCCTTAAAGCGAACATAGATATCATAATCTTCTCCGTCTTTTTTGTACACCCCTGCCTTATCGCCAAATATAGAGCGACGCAATTGCATACCTACTTGGCCTACAGCAACCCCTAATTCTCCGGCTTTTTGACGGTCTACAAGTACTTGGGTTCCCGGCTTGCCACGGTTTACATTGATTTTAAGTTCGTCTACTCCTGGTACATTACGGGAGTTGATATAGTTACGCATCTGTTCAGCAGCAGCAATGAGCTCGCCGTAGTCATTTCCTTGCAACTCAATGTTAATTGGATATCCTTGAGGAGGGCCAGCGGCATCTTTTTCTACCGAAATAACGACCCCAGGATAAATTCCTTTAAGCGCATCTTGCACCTTAAAACGCAATTCTTCACTATCTGCTCCATTGCGAAATTTGTATTCTCGCATGGTAGCAGTAATCTTAGAGCGGTGAGGCATTTCTGCAGCAGATCCTCCATCGGTTTGTGGATTTCCGGCACCTTCTCCCACTTGAGAAACCGAGGTCTCCACCAGCGCATTATAATCTTCACCCTCTAAATACTCTGCATCATTAAAAACCTTGAAAATTTTACGTTCTATTTCCTTAGTAATTGCATTCGTTTTAGCAATGGCTGTTCCTTCTGGGTACTCTATATAAACAATAATCTGGTTGGGTTTGTTGTCTGGAAAAAATTCAATTGCAGTTCGTCCTTTACCTACCGACATACCAAAAGCTGCAAATGTTGCGATGAGTAGCAAGCAGATTCCAGCAAATACAATTACAGGTTTCCAGCCTTGTATAACCCAGCCTAAGAAATTTTTATAAATGCGTTCAAGCCATGTCAAAAAACGACGTTGGAAAACCTCGGCAGCGCGTTGCAGCACATAGCGATATACCCACATCAATACGATCGTAACAAGAATCAAACTTCCAAAACCTTTCACGGCTCCTCCTAAGAAAAAGATCATTAGCCCAATAGGCAACATAATAAGCGAGGTGCGAATTAAGAATTTTCGCGTAAGCGGTTTCTCATCCGTTTTCATAAACTGAGATACCAACATCGAGTTAATAAATATGGCCACAAATAATGAGGACCCTAAAACTACCGATAAGGTAATGGGGAAGTAGATCATAAATTGACCCATAAGCCCAGGCCACATCCCTAAAGGAACGAAAGCCGCTACCGTAGTGAGTGTTGAAATAATAATGGGGAAAGCGATCTCTCCAATACCTTTTTTGGCAGCTTCAATACGACTCATGCCTTCTTCATCCATCAATCGATAGACGTTTTCGACAACTACAATTCCATTATCTACAAGCATTCCCAGTCCCATAATAAGGGCAAATAGGATCATGGTGTTCATGGTGTAGCCCATGAGATTAAGAATCATAAAACTCATAAACATGGACATAGGAATTGCAAATCCTACAAAGAGAGCATTCTTGAAGCCTAAGAAAAACATGAGGACTCCCACCACGAGAATAATTCCAAAAATGATATTATTTACTAGATCGTTTACTTGGTTTTCTGTTTTTGCACTTTGATCATTGGCAGTAGTAATTTTTACATCAGGAGGAAATACCTCAGCCTTGGCTTTGGCGATAATTTCGGTGATCTGTTCAACAGCTACGATCATGTTTTCTCCAGAACGCTTTTTAACGTCGAGCATGACAACGCTTTCGCTTATATTCTCATCATTAATAGATTCCCCTTTTTCAAGTGTCAAATCACGAGCGTAGGTTGTTTTGTCTTCTTCTGAAAAGGTAATGGTCGCTATATCTTTGAGATATACTGCGCCATTTTCAGACTTGATCACAAAATTATTCAGCTCTTCTGGCGACTGTATTTCTCCCAATATCCTAATGTTTCGACGCTGCCCGCTTGAAACTAGATTTCCAGCTGATACGGTCATATTACCGTTGCCAATGGCCTGCAAAATATCTTCAAAACTAATTTGTGCAGCCATCATTTTGTACACATCTACAGCAACTTCTACTTCGCGATCTTGTGCTCCACGAATGGTGGCTTCCTTGATTTCCTTAAGACTTTCAATTTCATCTTGAAGGTATTCGGCGTATTCCTTGAGGGTGTCTACGGGATAGTCGCCGGAAACATTCACATTAAGTATAGGGGTTTCTTCAGAAATACTTAGATCAAATACATTAGGTTCGACCTTTGCTCCATTAAATGTGGGCCAATCTTCATTGGCAGTTTCTGAATCTACTTCGTCTTTTACGCGTTGTTTTGCTACTTGAACATCGAGTTTGTAGTCAAATTCAACCGTAATAATGGCATAATCTTCCTGAGAAGTTGATAGTACTTCAACAACTCCTGAGAGGTTTTGAAGTTTGTCTTCTAAGGGGTCGACTATTAAACGTTCAATATCTTCTGCGGTATTTCCTGGATAGGGAGCGGAGATATAGATTTTGGTTTCATTTATTTCAGGAAAGTTCTCACGAGCCATTCCTAAGTAGGCACCAATACCAAGAACGAGAAACAAAGCCATAAGCACATAGATGATCGTAGGATTATCTATGGCCCAACTTGAGATCGCGAACTCTTTATCTACACTATTTTTTTTCTTTGTGTTCATCGTCCTAGTATGTTAAGATTCGTACCTCTTGATTGTCTTTTACAGAGCGCGCTCCTTCAACAATGATTTTATCTCCAACTTTAATTCCTGAAAGCACTTCGATACGATCTCCTTGAGATTTTCCTGTTGTGATTATTTGTTGCTTAGCAATAATCTTGTTGTCGTCCGCTTTCGCGAAAGCGGTATACACATACTGTTCTCCTTCTGCATTTTCATTGATTACATTAAGGGGAATAAGTATTGCGTTTTCTGCAGTGTAATCATTTATCGAAAGTTTTGCAGTAAGGTTGGGCTTGACATTGCCATTCTTATTAGATACAGCCACTTCGATAGGGAAACTACGATTAGATGGATTAATATAATTACCAGTCTCTCTCACTTTAGTGATGATTGTTTCTCCTAAAACCGGGAAAAATACCTCCACTTCTTTTCCATTTGTCACTGTAGTCAAGTAAGTTTCTGGCACCTCAGCGCGAACATACATATTGCTAAGGTTTACGATTCTAAAGATGGCCATTCCAGGGGCAACAACGGTTCCTTGATCAGTAATAACATCATCAATAACACCTGAAAATGGAGCGCGAACGACGGTTTTTCCGAGTTGACTCTTCATTTGCTTGACCATATTTTGCGCCGATTCATACTGAGATTTTGCTTGAAGAAACTGAATCTCCGAACCGATATTTTGCTTCCAAAGACGTTCTTGTCTTTCGAAAGTAGTTTGCGCTAAGGCAGCTTGAGTTTCCAATTGTGCTACTTGACTGCTTAATCCGCCGTCATCAATAAGAGCGAGTGTTTGTCCTTTAGAAACACGTTGTCCCTTTTTGACATTAACTCTTAGAAGCGTTCCTTGGTATTCAGGATACACAAGTACGTTTTGTTTTGTTTCTACATTTCCTTGTAGTTCAATATAATGTTTAAAGAGGGTGTCTTTTACAGTAGACGTGGTAACTAAAACTTCATTTTTGACCGTCTTCTTTTTAAGAACAACATCAAGTTGAGCTATTTCGGCATTTAATGCAGTAATTTCTGCTTTAAGGGCATCTTTTTTAAGCTGCATTGCTGTCACATCACCATCGGCGATTAAGGCTTCCACAGTTTTTTTGCCATTTGCATCACCACCGCAGGAGGTTAGGATAAAGGCTAAGAATAAACTTAATGTAAAATATTTCATGATGGTTGATTTTGTATAAGCTGTTGTCAGTCGTTGAGTCGATGAATTGATATGTCGATGAGTCGAGGAGTCGATTTGTTTAGTGGTATTTAATTTTTTCATAGTATTGATCTCCTCTAGTTTCTTGTATTTCTATAGTCTGGGGTATTCAAAATAGTTTCTAGATCAGCTTTAGTTGTAATGATGCTGAGCATGGACTGAATTAGCTCCTGTTGTGTAGTATACAATTGAACCTGTGCCTGTCTTAACTCAAAACTGCTACTTAGTCCTTCCTTAAATTTGATCTGATTTTTATTTTCGATACGCTCTGCTAAAGCTAGATTTTTCTTAGAGGTAGCATAGTTGTCGATTGCCAGTTCGTGTTCGCTTTTTGCACTTTCGTAAGCGAGCTGAATTTGTTGTTGAGTCTCTTTGAGTTGTGTTGCCGCCTGATCAAGAGCGATGGTAGCTTGCTGAGTTTTGGCGCTACGCATTCCTGAACTAAAAATAGGAACGTTTAAACTTATTCCTGCAATTGAAGAGGCAAACCAGCGCTGGTCACCATCAAAAAAGTCAAATTCGTTACGACCGGCTGATGTTCCTAAGTTGATAAAACCACTTAGACGTGGAAGGGCCTTACTCTTTTCTAGTTGTAATTCTAATTCCCTTTGTTCTGTTAAGTTGGTGGCAATTTTTAAATCTACATTATTCTGAGTTACATCTGTAGCATTCATTAGTCCCATCGCTGGTACAGCGAGGGAATCTAGGTTGTCGGTGAGAATTATATCTTCATAGAGGTCAATGCCTAATGCTAGGTTGAACATTTGTCTGGCAATTTTTTCCATGCGCACCGCATTGGCCTGTTGGTTTTTTAGGGAGCCCAAGGTGATTTGAAGTTGTTCTAAATCTTCTTCTTCGGCAAGTCCATTCTCAAAAATGATAGCTGTTTCATCCACATTTTTTTGAAGGGTGTTGATATTGCGGTTAAGAATATTGATACCTTCCTGAGCCAGAAGTACGCTTCCGTAGGCGTTAATGACTCCTTTGCGCACTTCCAATTGGGTTTTTTCATTGGCGTTTTCGGTAAAGTCAAGGAAAGTTTTGGCGGCTTTAAGACCTACTAAATATGAGCCGTCAAAAATCAATTGATTAAGGGTTGCTGTCGCGCTAGCATTTTGCTTTGTTCCAAAAACCACGGGAGTGAAAGTTCCAGGATCACCACCAAAGAATTCTCCAGGAATAAAGGAAGTAGGCTGCTTAATTTGATTTTGGTAATCAATTAGTCCGCTTATTTGTGGCAAACCAGTAGCTGTTGTTTCCCATTTCTTTTTGATCGCTATTGCGATGTCACGTTGCGCGTTTACGGCAGTATAGTTACTGTCTAAGGCAAAAGTAACAGCCTCTTCTAATGAGAAACTGCGCTTTTCTTGCGCTTGAATGCTAAAGCCAATAAAGACGAGCATTATGGTGATAAATCTATTAGTCATTGGTTGAGTTAGATTGGACAAGTTGCTTTAATAATTCTTTTCCTTTAAGGGTAACAATACCGCGTAAATGGTACTCTAAATACATATCATATAATGAAGGTTGGGGAAATTCGGAGGCTGGAAAAATATCACCATCCTTGATGCCTGTCATTCCGGTAAAGTATATACGCGCTACAAACTGAATATTGATATTTTCTCTAAATAATCCTAAGTCCACACCTCGTGAAATATTTTCTACCATACAATTTTGCATGTAGTCATATTGTTTCTTTCGCAAAGAAAAGTGAATTCTAGGATAGAACTTTTGTAATTGATACATCGGTGAGGTGCGTTCACCCTTGAGATGTTCCAAAACATACTTTTTGATAGCATACAATTCTACTATTGGATCGTTATTTAATTCACATATTTGATCTATTCCACCACATATTTTAGTAAATAATCCATCTGTTGAAGCTTCTACAATCGCTTCTTTCGTTGCGTAATGGGTGTAAATGGTCTTTTTTGAGATGGACATTTCATGGGCAATGTCGTCCATGGTGATGCTTTTAAATCCTTGATTTAAAAATAATTCGGTAGCGGTTTGTAAAATTTTTTCTTTCATAAAATGTCGCGCGAAAGTACGAAGGAAACTTTAAAAACTTAAAAAGTTTCCAAAGTATTCACAATTTTTTAACATTCTGTAATACTGGGGTATTATCTCAACATTGGTTATTTCAAAAGAAAAGGAAGTCTTATTTTTACAAAAAAAATTGCAAATGCTTACCGTATTGGATTATGCTTCTATATTTCAAAATTATCTCGAGGAAAGATCCTTGCGAAAAGAGCCGAAAAACTTGTATGAACCCATCAACTACATTTTAGAATTGGGAGGTAAGCGTTTACGCCCTGTACTAACTTTAATGGCTGCTGAGGTTTTTGACGCCGATCATTCCAAGGCATTGAACGCATCTTTGGCTATTGAAATGTTTCATAATTTTTCATTAGTTCATGACGATATTATGGATGATGCCCCTTTAAGACGAGGGAAGCAGACTGTGCATGAAAAATGGGACGTAAATACGGGCATTCTCTCAGGAGATGCCATGTTAATACTGGCATATCAATTGTTTGAAACCTATGATGGCTCTGTTTTTCGCGAGCTTGCGAAGCTTTTTTCTAAAACAGCTATTGAGGTTTGTGAAGGTCAGCAATATGATGTTGATTTTGAAACACGTGATGATGTTACCATTCCTGAGTATCTCAAGATGATTGAATTTAAAACGGCGGTATTGGTAGGTGCGGCTCTTAAAATGGGTGCTATTGTAGCAAACGCTTCTTTAGAATGCCAAGATGCTATCTATAAATATGGACGCGACTTAGGCCTTGCATTTCAATTACAGGATGATTATCTCGATGCTTTTGGGGATCCAAAGACATTTGGAAAACAGGTGGGAGGTGATATAATAGAGAACAAAAAGACCTTTTTATATTTGACGGCTGTCAAAAATTCGGAGCCAGACGATGCGCAGCAATTGGCTCATTTATTTGCTGTATCACCTTTAGATCCAACCGAAAAAATAGAAACAGTTAAGCAACAATTTATTGATAGTGGTGCGGCACAGGCAACACAAGATGAAATTGTGAGATATACAAAGGAAGCCTTTAATGCTTTAGACCTCCTTCAAATAGGAGAAGATAAGAAACAATTACTAAGAGATTTCGGAAATTCTTTAATGGAGCGCACAGTATAGAGAAGCATTATTAACTTAGAAGTAGATTCTAATAAAAGGTTGCCATGCATCTGCATACACACCATCTCCATTATTGTACAACACATTATAGCGGGCTCCAATAGTGACATTATTTGTTCTGAATCCACCTCCTAAAAAAAGCGCCGTATTCCAAAAATTATCTTTTATATCGCCACTAGAAGTTTCTATAGTGTTATTTACCCGCAGCTGTTCAAGTTCTCCAGAGAGTTGTATAGCTTGAATAGGATTTACTAATACAATCGCACTGGCACCATATAAGGTGCTTTTAAAAAACTCACTACTCTGATAACTAAAGTTTAAGGCAGGTCCGAAGGAAAGGTATTCATTTACGTCATAAATCGCAGATGGAGAGAGCGCCAACTGAAAATTTCCAGCACCAAAATTGAGTCCGAAGCCTCCGCCAAAGCGGACGTTTTCCCAAAACCCCGGTTGATTGGGAGCGGGAACATTTTCCTGAGCAAATGCCGAATAGCTAAAAAATAAGGATAAGATACAAACTGCAACTAAGCTCTGGATATTTTTTCTTTTCATAAAGCACTATTAAATATGTGTTATAAATATAGGAATATAATACCCAAAAATGTTAAATGTTGTATTTTTGTATGTCGATTGTCCTAACGAGACAGATTAAACAAAAAAATGGATAGATTTTCATTTCTAAATGCCGCTCATACAGCGTATTTCGCTGAGCTTTACGATCAATATTTAAATAATCCTGATGGAGTAGAACCTAGTTGGCGAGCCTTTTTCCAAGGTTTTGACTTTGGAATGGCTGAAAGCGAAGAAGCTTCAGATGTGATAGCTGCTGATTCAGGAATTCCTGAGCAGATGCAAAAAGAGTTCAGTGTTGTTCGCCTTATTGATGGCTACAGAACACGCGGACATTTATTTACTCAAACTAATCCTGTACGTGCAAGACGCAAGTATGAGCCAACATTGGAGTTGGCGAATTTTGGACTTAACGACGCCGATTTAGATTCGGAGTTTGATGCTGGATCTATTATAGGGTTAGGGAAAACTAGCTTACGCGAAATTCAAAAACACTTAGAAGCTATTTACTGTGATTCCATTGGAATAGAGTATATGTATATCCGTAATCCTGAAGAGAGAAAATGGATACAAACATGGCTTAATAAGAATGATAATCACCCATCTTACGCCAGCGAAGAGAAAAAGCACCTTCTTAAAAAATTAAATCAAGCTGTTTCCTTTGAAACATTCCTACACTCAAAATACGTTGGACAAAAACGTTTTTCTGTTGAAGGACTTGATGCTTTAATTCCTGGTTTAGATTCTCTTATTGAAAAGGGTTCTGAAAAGGGGATTAAACAATTTGTAATAGGTATGGCCCATCGTGGTCGTCTCAACGTACTGGCTAATATTTTTGGAAAATCACCAGAGGCAATTTTCAGTGAGTTTGATGGAAAAGAATATGATGAAGACGAGATTTTTGACGGAGATGTAAAGTATCACATGGGATGGACGAGCATACGCCAAAGCGATGCCGGACATAAAATCCGCATGGATCTTGCTCCTAACCCTTCTCACTTAGAAACAGTGGGCGCAGTCATTGAAGGAATGACAAGAGCAAAAATCGACAATGAATTAGAAGGAAACGAAAATGCAATTCTGCCTATAGCTATACATGGTGATGCTGCTGTAGCTGGTCAAGGTATTGTTTATGAAATCGTACAAATGGCACAATTGGACGGCTACCGAACTGGTGGTACGATACACATTGTAGCCAATAATCAGGTGGGCTTTACCACTAATTACCTCGATGCACGTTCATCGACTTATAGTACAGATATAGGGAAAGTAACATTGTCACCCGTATTACACGTAAACGGGGATGATGTAGAAGCTGTTTGTCACGCTTTTGCCTTTGCTTTAGATTTTAGAATGGAATTTGGACGCGATGTATTTGTAGATATTTTAGGATATCGGAAATACGGACATAACGAAGGTGATGAACCTCGTTTTACTCAGCCAGAGCTTTATAAAGCGATTGCAAAGCACGCTAGCCCTAGGGATATTTATGCAGATCGCTTGAAAAAAGAAGGGGTAATTGATGATGGTTTTGTCAAGCAACTCGAAAAAGAATATAAAAGTGACCTAGAAGATGATCTTGAAGCATCGCGTAAAAAGGATAAAACAGTTATCACTGAAATTCTTGCCGATGATTGGGCCGATTATGAATTAGGAACATTAGAAGATATTTTGGCCAAGGTGGATACCACTTTTGATCAGAAAAAGCTAGATACTCTTGCCAACGGGATTACAAAATTACCGGAAGACAAGAAGTTCATGCGTAAGATTGAGCGTATCATCGCCGATCGAAATAAGCAATACACAGAAACCAATAAGTTGGATTGGGGTATGGGAGAGATGCTCGCATATGCCACCTTGATGGAAGAAGGGCATAACGTCCGAATTTCGGGGCAAGACGTTGAAAGAGGGACTTTCTCTCACAGACACGCGGTCATAAAATCAGAGGACGTAGAAGAGATTAATCTTCATAACCGTCTCGGAGTTGATGGGAAGATGTATATCTATAATTCGCTTCTTTCAGAATATGGCGTTGTAGGTTTTGATTACGGCTATGCAATGGCATCACCTAAAACTTTAACGATCTGGGAGGCTCAATTTGGAGATTTCTCTAATGGAGCACAGATTATGCTCGATCAATATATTTCAGCGGCCGAGTCAAAATGGAAAACGCAGAACGGACTTGTAATGTTATTGCCACATGGTTATGAGGGGCAAGGTTCTGAGCATTCAAGTGCAAGAATGGAGCGCTATTTACAATTATGCTCCAGAGACAATATGATCATGGCGGATGTGACAACTCCTGCAAACTTTTTCCACCTTTTACGTCGTCAGATGAAATGGAATTTTAGAAAACCTCTGGTAGTGTTTACTCCAAAGAGTTTGTTGCGTCATCCATTGGTGGTTTCTACAAAAGAGGAACTCGCGACAGGTCATTTCCAAGAGGTGATAGATGATGCGCAGGTTGATAAAGACAAAGTTACTTCCTTAGTTTTTTGTACAGGGAAGTTTTATTATGAGCTTTTAGAACGCAGGGAGGAAAATGGACGTGATGATGTTGCCTTAGTGCGTATTGAACAATTATTTCCTTTACCTCAAGAGCAATTAAAGGAGATCATCGCTGGCTATCCAAATGCAACCGACCATGTGTGGGCGCAAGAGGAACCAAGAAATATGGGTGCCTATGGATATATGCTCATGAATTTTGAGCAAGTTAAATTCCGTGTTGCGTCACGAAGAGTATATAGTTCTCCAGCAGCGGGAAGTAGTACTCGTTCCAAAGCCCGACACAAAAAAGTTATTGATAGTGTTTTTGACCCTTCAATATAGTACGTAAAATTTGAATATATACGCCTTTATGTTGGCCACATTGGCTTACGCGAAAGCGCACTTAGAAATATAATTTATACAATTATGGTTTTAGAAATGAAAGTCCCTTCACCGGGAGAATCCATCACCGAAGTAGAAATTGCACAATGGCTCGTTCAAGACGGTGACTATGTGGAAAAAGATCAAGCCATCGCTGAGGTAGATAGCGATAAAGCTACGCTTGAACTTCCTGCAGAAGAGAGCGGTATAATAACGCTTAAAGCTGAAGAAGGTGATGCCGTAGCTGTAGGCGCTGTGGTTTGTTTGATAGATACTTCTGCAAAAGCTCCTGAAGGAACATCTAAAGAAGAAGCTCCAGTTGCTAAAGAAGAAAAAGCTGCACCGGCAGCTGCTCCAGCTCCTAAGGCAGAAGCGCCAGCAACCAAAACCTATGCTTCTGGGACTCCTAGTCCTGCTGCCAAAAAGATTTTGGATGAAAAAGGAATGGATGCCAAGCAGGTGAGTGGTACAGGACGTGATGGTCGTGTGACTAAGGATGATGCAGTACAGGCAAAACCATCTATGGGAACGCCTGGGTTAGGAGGCCGCGGTACAAGTCGTACTAAACTTTCGATGTTGCGTCGTAAGGTTGCAGAACGTTTAGTAGAGGCCAAAAATACTACTGCAATGTTGACCACATTTAATGAGGTAAACATGCAGCCTATATTTGATCTTCGTAAGGAGTATAAGGAGCCTTTTAAAGCCAAGCACGGAGTAGGGTTAGGGTTTATGTCTTTCTTTACACTTGCTGTGGTTAGAGCTCTGGAAATGTATCCTTCTGTAAATAGTATGATTGACGGAAAGGAAATGTTAACTTTTGATTATAAAGATATTTCTATCGCGGTTTCTGGTCCTAAAGGATTGATGGTGCCTGTAATGCGTAATGTTGAAAATCTTTCCTTCCGAGGAGTAGAGAGTGAGGTTAAGCGTTTAGCTATCCGTGCACGTGATGGGCAGATTACAGTTGATGAGATGACAGGAGGAACCTTTACTATTTCAAATGGAGGAGTATTTGGATCTATGTTGTCAACACCAATTATCAATCCACCACAATCTGGTATTTTAGGAATGCATAATATCGTAGAGCGACCAATCGTAAAAGACGGAGGAATTATTATTGCTCCAATTATGTTTGTAGCACTTTCATATGATCACCGTATTATTGACGGTAAAGAATCTGTTGGATTCTTAGTGGCTGTGAAAGAAGCCTTAGAAGACCCTATTAATTTACTTATGGGTGGCGACGTTAAGAAAGCCTTAGAAATGTAAGTCATAGCTTTATTATATAAAATAAAACCCGCTCCTAGAGCGGGTTTTTTGTTGCTGCAACTTCACACATTGAAATGAGAAGACAAAAAAAACCGAGTTCGTGCGAACTCGGTTTTACTTTATTTTAATTAGAAGCTTATTGTTTTACAACACGCTTCACTGTTTTAGAATTGTCTGCAGAAATCTGAACGAAGTAGATTCCTGAAGCCAAGTCGCTAAAGTCAATCTGAGTTTCGTTTGAGATATCTGAAGTTACTTCAGCTACAACACGCCCCTGAACGTCTACTATTGCAATACTACGAACAATAGCATCGCTACCATTTGTAATTGTAATTGTACTTGAAGTAGGGTTAGGATAGATGTTTATTGCATTTGAAAATGCAGCATCAGAAACGCTTAATGTGCTATCAACAAGGATGTCAAAGCTACATACAGTTACATTTCCAGCTTCATCGGTTGCAGTTACTGTAACAGCAGTCGTTGAACCTTCAGTTACAACGGTTCCGGCAGCAGGATCTTGAGTTACTACAATATTAGAAATAGAAGTACAGTTATCTGTAGCTGCTGTATAATCATCGATAGTGTAGTTGCCAGCCGCATCTGAAGCGACAATAAGATCGCCTGGGCAATCTAATTGTGGATCATCTGTATCTGTAACAGTCACATTGAAGGAACAAAAAGTGGCAACGCCATTTACATCAGCCGTAAATTCTACCAAGGTTGTTCCTACTGGGAAAGTAGATCCACTCACAGGTCCAGAGGTCTGAGTGATTGTAGGTGTACCACATACACTCGTTGCTGTTGGTGTTCCAAAAGAAACTGGTGCAGAACAAACACCTGCTCCTGTTCCCGTAAAAATGTCAATTGGACAATTCATGAATTCAACAGCTGGCAGTACAGTTACAGTTGAAGTACAACTTGACATATTTCCCATACTATCTGTAGCGGTAACAGTTACAGTATTGTCTCCCGCTTCTGCACATGTAAAGTCCGTAATATCAAGTATGATATCTGTAGCTGGGCCATCATTATCAGGTACTGCGATTTGTGGAATAAATGCTACATAATCATTAGTGGCTGTCCACGCTTGACGATTTCTTCCTGGAGTGGCTACTGCCTCTGTCCCATCTATATTTTCAACACCTTGAGTGTGAAGTCCGCCTGCAGGTTGTGTAGTTGTGTGAATTTCGATCAAATTACTTCCTTCGTATAATTGCACTTGCGAAGTGACATTATCACCAGACGAAAAGTGGTCCACATTGAAGAACTCCATAATAAGTATTCTATTTGGAGCAGCTCCAACGGTGCTGTAGCGTATCACGTTGATAGCAGGTTGTCCACCGTTTCCTGGATCTAAATCTTCCCAAGTAAAAGCAATTAAATTATTAGGGTTGCTAGTGTTTGGAATGTTTTGACCAGAACAGCATCCACTTGCCGTACTTGCATTAAACGTTATAAATCCGTTAGACGAAATACGAAAAGTCGAATAATCGTTACCGTAAAAGTTAAAGTCAAATCCAAGTGGTAAATCACCAGACACCTGTTCATCACCTAAACTTACATTTGTGCCAGATCCAGAAATATCAACAGGAGCAAAAGTCCCCGTTTGATCTACTTCATAGCCTCCAAAAAAGGTATTTGTTAAAATATCTTGAGGCTCAATATTAGCATTTCCAGCCGAATCTAAGGTCACAGTAATATCTTGACAAATAACCTCTGGTCCCGTGCCGTCATTTACAGTAACAATAAAAGAACAAGTAACTGTAGCACCAGTATTATCATCTACTGCAGTGAAAGTATTTGTTGTAGGGCCTAATGGGAAACTAGACCCAGAAGCTAAACCAGCTGTTTGTGTAAATCCAGCGGTTGTACAGTCTCCAGTTAATGTTGGGTCGGCGTATGTTACTACAGCAGTCGTTTCACCAGGCATAGTGTTTGTCGTAATCGCCGCTGGGCAGCTAATATCACAGGGAGTGATAACGGCCATAAAACTTTGACCAGCATTTACAGCTCCAAAAGAGTCGGCGATATTCACAACCCATGTAAAATCGGAAGCAGAACTTCCAGGACCACCAGTTAATTGCATGGATTGTCCAATTGCAGTTCCACTGTTTTCTGAAACTCCAATATCTGTTGAAGTCATCCCTGATGCAGGACCATCTATTGCCGTAAATGTTCCTTCGTAACTTAGAAATTGTACCACAGCCCCTGAGTTATTTATCAAAGCAATACCATCTGGTGATCCATTCTGGAGCCCGTTTGAAGGATACGAAATACTTGTGGTTCCATAGCCATTGTCTTGATCTGCTAAGGTTCCTGTGAAGTTGTCTTGTCCGTACATAGCGCCGCCGTTACCGTTGTAACGGACTATGCTCCATCCACTAACGTCTGTTCCTGCAGTACCAGCAATTTCTATAGCTTCACCCGCATCGGTACCGCTATTGTCGTAATGTATTTCATTAATGAATACCGTTTGTGCTGAGAGCACAGCAGTCATTAACAACATACTTAGTAAAGTAATTTTTTTCATAAAAAGTGGTTTTTAGAGTTTTTTAATGAGATAGTACCAAAATACATATCCGTGTTTCCACAGAGATTATATATTAGGTTTGATTAGGGGGGTAAGTAAATTTAATTATTTAACTCGAGAGTTTAAAGAAATTCGTCCTTATGTTGTTGCGCCCAAACAAGCAAACTATTTGTTTTTGAATCCAAACCTAATTTCTGAATGATATTAGAGCGGTGTTTTTCTATAGTTCGTATCGAGAGAAACAATGCATCGGCGAGCTCTTGATTTGTCATTCCTGTGCTTATACGCTTGAGGATTTTACGCTCTGAAGGTGTAAGTTCTTGTAATTGCTTTTGAAGGGGAGTTCCTTCACTTAAATGTGCGTTGAGCTTCGGACTAAAATATTGCTTGTTATTTTGAACATGTTCCAGACATGTGACAATTTCTGCCAAAGCATAATCCTTAAGAAGATAGCCGTATAGATTTAATTTCGAAGCTTCTTCAAAAAGCTCCTTTCCTTTATGAAGGGTGATTAAAACGATACGTGTAGGAATCTTTTTTTGCTTGCATATTTGTGCAACTTCAATTCCAGAAAGTTCTGGCATTTGAATATCTAAAAGAGCGATGTCGGGAGCGTATTTTTCAATTAATGCTAATGCATCCTTTCCATCACTAGCTTTGCCTAATAAGTTATAACCCTTCTCTAAGAGAAAATCCCATAAGCCTCTTAATAAAAGAGGGTGGTCATCTGCAATAATTATAGATGGTTTCATACTAATGGAAAACTAAAAGTGAAGGTAGTGCCTGCTCCCTTTTCTGAATCGACTTCCATAACGCCTTGCAAAAGTTTTGTCCTTTCTTTTAAAGTTTTCAAACCAAGGCTTTTAAAGTCACTATAGCGTTCAGAAAAATCAAATCCAATGCCGTTGTCTTCAATTCGAAGAAGGATTTTATGAGAAGATTTTTGTAATGTCAGCTTTGCAGCCTTGGCATCGGCATGTTTTATAATATTATTAAAAGTCTCTTGTACAATACGGTAGATGTGTACTTCATTATCTTCTCCCACTAGCCCATCAATATTTTCTAACTCCTGGCTAATAAATAGTTCGCTGCTCTCATCAATTTGATTAACAACATTTTCAATCGCCATAGTCAGACCTAACTCTCTTAAATGAAATGGATGAAGTGCTCTAGAAATACTGCGAACTTCTTCTATCGCCTCATTGACTACCTTTTGAGAGCTTTCGTCATTACTTAGGACTACCTTGTTTTTAATAAGAAGTAGACTTTGTCCAATGCCATCATGAAGATCTTTAGAGATACGTTCTTTTTCTGCTTCTTGTGCATTTAATAAATTATGAGTGTACTCTACTTGTAATTTTTTCGATTCCTTGATGTGTTTCCTATTTCGCGCAAGCAAAATAAATCCAAAAATTCCTAAAAGTCCCACTCCTCCGAACCAAAGAAATTTACGTTTTTGATCATTGTCTTGTTCTAGGAGTCTAATGTCGGTTTGTTGCTTATAAATTTCGGCTTCTTTTCGTTCTGTTTCATACAATGTTTGGTAGTATAGAAAGGCATTGTTTTTTTTGGAACTTATTAGATTTTCTAGAAGGTTTTGTGCCTGAATTTTAGTTTCATATGCTCTTTTGTAGTCTTCCTTTTGAGCAAATAGTTGGTGTAATTTTTCATAGGCTTCAAGCGTTCCCATATCTTCATTTCCTGGTGGGGAAGCTGCAATAAATGCTTGTAAATGTGAAATGGCCTCATCGGGCTTGTTTGTTTTTTGCGCAAATTTCCCCTTGGTTAAGAAGAGTGCGTTTTTATAAATTTCAAAAAGTGCAGTTCCTTGCTTAGATTCTGCTCGATTCATGGCTTCTTGGGCCTTGTCCATTTGATTCGTATCAAGATAATAGGAAGCATATACGTTATCAACTAACAATTCTAAGCCCATTTTGCTTTGGCGTTGCCGTTCATCTATTGATGTTACTTTGTCAAGATAAAATGAGGCACTATCTAAGGCGATTTTAACACCTTCAAAATCTTTTTGTTTGCCATAATTATTTGTCTTATTGTAAAAAATTCCAGCAACTGAAAGGTAATTTTTTTGATCCTTAAAGATTTGAATCAACTTATCCTGTTCTTTACTTGCCTTTTCAAATAAATCGTTTCGACTGTATAAGGTGGCAATTTCAAAACGAATCAACATTTCCTTTCGGGCATCCCTGTTTTCTACCTGAAGCAAGCCTTTTTCTAATTCAATAACAGCTTCTGCGAGTTGATTTAAATTAGCATAGCCTTTCCCCAAATATAATTGGGCATCAGCATAAGCACTCGAGTCTTTTGCTTTTTTATAATACTGAGCAGCCATAGCTGCATCCTGAATAACGTTTGTAAATTTGCTTATGGCAAAGTTGGATTCTCCTCGAGAATAGTAGAGGTTTGCTAAAGTTTGTTCACTTATTTTGTTTTCAAGCAATGGAAGGATACTGTCATATAATTTTACCGCCTTCAAGGGATTGCGGTCATATCGATACGAGTAGTTAGCTTCATTAATGACAATTTGAGCTGTATTATCTGAAGCACCTAGATTCTCAGCTATGGAGTAGGCTTCTTTATAGAAAACACCTTTTTTTATAGCAATCTAATCACTAGGTCTTAACGCTTCTAACAACTGTTCCAAAAGCGTAAGGCGCTCCTTTTGGTCGGATGTGTTATTTAAAACAGTATATAAAGAATCTGCTTTTTGTTGGTCCAAACAAATTGAACTGCAACAAAGCAATAGGATAATGAGAATTTGCTTCTTCAAAGGAGTAGGTAGTTTTATTCTAAAAGTACAATAATTAAACCTATCTCAAATACAAACAATTGTATTGATAATCTATAATAGCTCGCCCGCCATTGAGTAAATCTGCGCCTAAAATTCCATGTACAGCTTGTGCATTGTGATTTTCTAAGGCAGTATTGACATTGCTCAAGTCAAACAATACGATGTCCAGTCCATTCATTTCCCATTTCCCTATCTTCAAATGATTGTTTTGTGAGAGTTCAGTACGCATATCAATAGCTCCAGCCCCAGCGGCCAAAACATCACTTTCTTCACTTGCCAGCCCGAAGTGGGCTGCAAATTCGAAACCTATGCAGGAACTTGAGGCGCCAGTGTCTAAAATAAACGAACCTTCAGTACCATTAATTTTTGCTTTGAGCTCTAAATGATTTGTGGGTGTAGGGAAGAGTCGTATTCTCGAGTAACCTTTGTCTAATAAAAATTCACGGAGTGATGCCATGTTTGCGCTTTAGTAAAAAACCTAAAAATAAGACTAATATTCCAAGAGCGCACCACCACAACCAGGAGTTAGAGTTTTGCGATATATCGGTGGTACCATAATATACAAAAGCCGCCCAAAAATAGGGAGATTTCTTAGAATTTTGAATCGAAGTATCCTCGAGATAATTAAGCTTTGCCTTGTGTAAACTCTCATTTCTAGAGCGAGAAGAATTAAGGGTACGATAGTAAGAACTCATCAGGGTTGCCGTTGCTCTATCATTCACTTGCCAAAGGCTAAAAGCAATGTTTTGTACGCCTGCATATTGGAATCCCCTAGCAAGGCTCTGAGCTCCCTCTCCTGTTACAATAGCTCCTATACCTGTTTCGCAAGCACTTAATACCACTAAATCTGTTTGCCATTGATTGCCGTACAATTGATTAACGGGAATTTGAGTATCAAACATTTTAAGATATGCTGGTGTTTGCAAACTACCTCCAGAAGCATGGGTAGAAAAATGTAATATTTGGTGGTTTCTCGCTTTCGCGAAAGCGGAGGCAGTAGTGGCGTCTTCATGCATTAGAAGTTCGCCATTAAAACTACTTGACACTGCCTTCGATTCTTCAATCGAGTGGGTTAGTTCTAAAGGTGTTCCTTCAAAAACAGGAAAAATGCCCAATGCCAATGGGTTTTTTGCCATGGGAATATCTTCCTGTATATAGAGCACAGGAGATAAGGAATAAGACAAGCTTGTCTCCTTCAAGAGAAACGGCATGTTTTCGTATTGGAAACTGGCGGATTCTTTTGTGAGCAGCGCGTCAAAGGGGATAAATTGTAAAAATGAATCCGGAATAATAATCAGCTCTTCTGCATCTGGAATCTGTAGTTTATTGTAAAGTAAATGTGCCGCCTTAGCATAACCATTAGGGTCATTATTGATCTCTCCAGCATCTTTGAAATAGGATAAAAATTGGATGCATTCTTGTTTAAATGCTTGTTGGGTTTGCACATTAGTTGTAAGCCTGTTAAAAATCGCTTCGCTTCCTGAAATAATAAATTGATAGGTAGCTGATGTTCCCATAAAATAGCTCACCACCATTTGCTTTTTGGCTCTTGCTTTTGATTGGACTTCAGACAAGGTTGCATTCTCTGATTCGTTTAGAGTTGGGTACTTTACCCTAAGCTCATTATTAATCTTTTTGATCTGGTAACTGTTTTGATTCATACTATCCAAAACAGCCGTGTATGCCATTAGATCCGGAATTCCTTCTTTTTGATATTCGTAGGTTTCAACTTTCCAGTTGGCTTGGTTGTTTTCTCGCTTTTCCAAGTCCTTCATCAGGAGATCATCTCCATACAACTGTCGCTGTTTTTTGCTGATATTAGTTGCTGAAACAATGCTAGCTGTGGCTTTTTGACTCATTTGAAAAGCATCCTCAAGAACTTTTTGATCTTTGGTTTTTTGATAGGTAGTAAATGCAATTTCTAGATAAGCCGCAATGCGCTTTTTGCTATTGGTTTGCATAATCAGTCTTGATTGCTGATCGCGTTGGGAAGTGTTCAGTAGCTCTCCTATATATGCAGATCGTTCATAGCGCATTAAGCTTCCTGGATAATCGTCTTCTAAGAATGCTATATGAGCGTCTAAGTCTAAAGCATCCATAAGCGTATTCTCTGGATAGAGTTGGTTGTAATCTGGAACCTCTTGCTTGGCCTTTAAGGGGTATGAACTATTTTGAAGTATAAAAGAATATACATTTTGGAGGGCTAATTTTGCCTTTTCTAATTCATTTTGTTCGGCAAGGATCTCGGCCAATGATAACTGAGTTTTAGCGAGATCTCTTAAGCTCGTTCCATGAATTTTTTGCTGCAAATCAAAACCTTTCCTCAGTTCTTCAACGGCCTCCGGATATTGTTTCTTTTGGGCAAAATATTGGGCGCGTAATTTATATATATTCGGCTGGGAGGGATTGATGTTTAAGGATTTTTGAGCAGCTTCTAATCCTTCTCGATCCCTTCTTACTGCAAGAAGGTTTGTAGCGAGATTGGTAAGAAGATCTGGGTGGTTAGGATGACGTTTAAGTCCTTCTTGAAGCAGTGAAATAGCTTTTTCATAATTCCCTTGATTTTGATAAACCACCGAAAGATTTGCGATGCCACCAGAAATAATATCTGAACGTTTGGCCTGCTGAGCACGATAGAGATAAATCTCAATGATCTGTTGTGCCTCAGAGAGGGCATTTGTTTGGGAATATAGGTTTCCTAAAGGTTTGAGACAGGATTCTAATATATCAAAGCCTGACAATTGATTTGAATTATAAAGATTCCATCCTTCTGAGTAGTATTGTATTGCTCTTTGATGATCACCTTTGGCCCGCGCGTAATACCCTAAATTGGTTAAACTTATTACCAGTGCGAGATATTCGTCCTTTGTCGTTATCGATTGGGTCTGTAACCATTGGTAAAATACATCTCCATTTTCAAGATTAGGGGTGGCTATAAATACATCTAATTTCTGATAAATAGCATCAGTAGTTGATGGTTGTAGAGAAGGAGTTTGAAAACTGCTATGTATTTCTTCAGTATTTAAATTTGCCTTTATTATTTCGTGTAAAATAGGGTTAGGGCCACTAATACACCAACCAAAAATACCAAGAACAAATAGCTTTATCATCGACTAGAATTTCCAAATACCATAAAGTTGTACCTGAGAGTTTGGAGCATTAAAATTTTGGACATAACGCACGCCAGCACTAGGGCCAATACGTGCTCCTCCTACATTGGCGCCAATGAAGATGCCAGATTGAAAATTACCAAAACCACTATTGCATTCAGTACGTTGGATAGTGTCCTGACTTTCGTCCCTTATTTCGCCTTCACCAGGAATGATCTGAGAAAATTCTCCAGTAGTTGTCGCATTACAGCTACTACTTAAATCAACCTTTAATTGAATGCCTACTCCAACAGCGAGAAAGTTATTGAGGTTATATCTATAGGAGACTGGAACCAAATAGGTGGTGACAGCTTTTTCCTTGGCTTCTTCTGTAAAACGCGTTAGACTCTCAATTCCAATATCATTAATTTCACTGGTGTCAAAGTTTCGTAAGGTTTTAAAAGAGGCCGCCGAAAAGAATAACTCGGCCTGAAAATATCCGCGGTATGATTTAAAAGGTGAAACAGTAATCCCCGCAAAATATTCTGATGCATTATCGCTATCTGGGGTGAATATTGTTCCTGCTTTTGCTCCTATGGATATTCCCGGAGAAAAACGCGTGGTACTATAATTTGTATAAATGGGCGGATTCTTATCAAAAAATATGGCCGTGCGATTACGGGTTTTGGTTTTGTGAAAGTCCTTGCCAAACTTCATCGAATACTTTACAAAACCCTTAGTAGAGTCTTTTTCTTTGACATTCTTCTGTTCAGAACCCGGGAGATAAATTTTTTTAAAGGTGAAAATGATTTTGTCTTTTTTCAGAATGGTGTCCAAACAAGAGTAATTGACTTCCCTTCCCTTTGGACATATTTCACATTTTGGATACATATCGGTCACCTCGATAGTGTTCCTGTCAAACATTTCAGGAGTGTCTACTTCAAGCCTTATCGTTTTTGCCGGGCCTTCCCCGTTATTTTGAAAACGCACCTTGAATTTTAATCGCTTGAAACGAGCCAATCTATAATTGAGTAAAGTTCCATTAGATGACATTTTGTTGGGATCATGCGAGGTGACAATCTCTAATTCAGTGTCTTTAACCGTGTGATTGTCATAATTTGAATCTGGAACATAGATACTACGCAATGTTACTATAGCACTTGTATCCTTGAGCATTTCGGGGGTGGTCTCCAAAGTGCGAAAAATATTCCTTTCTTCTCCTGGTTCCATATTGTCAAATTCAATCACCTGACTGTTCCGATATAAGGCTTTAGTTTCTTCCAAAGTCAAAGGAAGGTTTGTGCGCTTGGTACTATCTTGAACAAAAAGAGTCCTTTTCTCCAAATAAGAAGGATAGGTGGTGGCGAGATAGGCATCTGTGTCATCATATTCCTGATGGAAAGCTATAAGTTCTTGCTCTCTAACTTTCTCACCATTGTGCACTCTTGTATCTGACAAAATAAAATTATCGTTTTTGAAACTTACATCATTGTAAAACAGATATAACGTTCCACTAGTGGTATAGTCTTTTGTGTTTTTGTAACTACTTATCAGAACCATCTCTTGTTCGGGAACAGGTTCTCTATTGTGGCGAATAATTAGGTCTTCACTAGCTGTAAAAGGGGAGTTCGCTTTCGCGAAAGCGCTATCATCAACACTCGCTTCTTCATTGGAAGGCTCGTTAACTACAACTTTCTTTGGCCGACTCTCAGGGGGCTTCCCATTATCGTAATTGTTTGTGCTCCATAAGCGAACTTCATATTCGCCTTTCTTTTTGTAGGTGTGACTAGGTTTTTCTTCAAAGCTAAAGTCGCCATCACCCATCTCCCAATAATAGCTGTAGAAAGCTTTTGGGGCTCCAGCTATTTGGTTGAGCGGTGGCATGGTTGCTCCATAATTAATGCGATAGCCGTTCGCATCATAAAAAATAGGTGCCGTACGTGTGAGGGTGTCTTGTG
Organism: uncultured bacterium; assembly: GCA_963974305.1. Lineage (GTDB taxonomy): Bacteria > Bacteroidota > Bacteroidia > Flavobacteriales > Flavobacteriaceae > Dokdonia. The sequence goes on along the minus strand of CAXBCS010000040.1, from coordinate 7,279 downwards.
AAACCTGTGTAGCAGGGTTTTGACCAAATAGCGCAGAACTACTCAGTAAAAGGAAAATAAGTAATAGGTTCCAAAATTTCATAGTAATTCTTTATTGGAGCGCGTTTAGGCTATTGATAAATGCTGTTTCGGTGACGTCTGAGGTCTGGGTTGTAAGTCCAATTTGATCCATGTCTATTGTGGTGCTTTGGGTTGCAAAACGATAAGCCCCATCTTGAACAGTGACTAAGATAAAATGCCCATCAGTACCTGTCGGTATTTGCCCGTGCATTTCACTAAAAACATCTAGGCTGCTGTCATAGCGATCAAACATAGCGATGCCAGTACTATTTCCTTCGTATAGTAAAAAGGTATTGCTGTTTGAGCCATTAAATTGAACGGGAGCTTTGTTATAGATTATCGTACGCACACTGTCATCAGGATTATATCTAGCGACACTAATCCAGCCGAGTTGCCTTACAAAGGTCGTGTAGCCTTCAGTGACTGTTCCATCTGGGTTTTCGATGCCCCCTGCTAGTACTTCCACTCCTGCATTTGCTTCCCAAAGTACGCTACAGTCTATCTCCTGACAACTCAAAGAATTAAATTGAAAGAGTGATAATCCAGCATTAGTTGAAGGACTAAAAACTTGTAGATCATTTGCGAGATTTAAGTTGACTCCTGGAAGGCTAAGGTTGATATAATAAATCCCTTCACTCAACAATGGCTCTGGAACTGCTGTGGTGCTAAGCCCATTGGTCGACAATTGGCAAGCAATAATTTCACCTGGCTCATACATTTCTATGAGTTCTAAAGTAACCAAGGCGTCTACAGGTTCACCATCATCATTGAAAATACTTTGTGGTGGTACAAAAACCTCAGTGTCTTGAGGCCCTCTAAAAGTTCCTCCTTCAAATGCTTGAAAGCTGAATCTTTGAACGCGCGGTAGTCTACAGTTTTGAATGCTTGCAGCATATTCAGCGCCATCGAGAAGTGCTACAGTATTTGGCACTTCAATAATTCCTTCATCACAAACCTGATCTTCAGAACATGCAGTAAGAAACAATGCCGTGCTTAATAGTAAAAAAATGACATGGTGAGAAGTTTTCATGATATATTGATCGTTAAAGGTGCTTAAGATTGATTCAAAACAGGGATTTCGATTTAGTTCAGTCTGAAGTACATAATTAAAAATAAGCAAAAAATAATGAAGTGTTAAAAGTGAGAACCCCAGCATCTTTAAGGACACTGGAGTTCTACCCAACTAACCTAAACAAACAATTGAATTATGGTAAAGCGTTTATTAAAGCTGTGATTCCGGCTTCTGAAGTAATTTGAGTTGTACTAATTACTTCAGTGTGACCATCTACAATGGTTGCTGCTTGAATAGCATATATATAGTCTCCGTCTTGTACAGATACAAAGATGAAATGAACTTGTAATCCTATTGGCATTTGTCCGTAGTGCTCTGAGAATACTTCTAATGAAGCATCATAAGTATCTAAAAATGCAAGTGCTGTTGGCTCTCCATCATAAGAAACATATACTGCACTATTAGTGTCATCAAAACCTTCTGGGACATCAACTAATATTGTTGTTTTTGGTCCTGCAAATGAGTACCATCTGTCTAAGTTTGTCCATCCAAATCCTGTAAGTGGAGCGATATAGGCAGAAGACCAAGATCCGTCAGGATTTTGCACTTCTCCATTCCCTACGTTTGCCTGTACATCTTCTTCCCATACAACGTCACAATCTAATCTGTCACAGTTTTCAGGTCTAAAGACTGTCATTTCTGGATCAAAATTATTTGTTGGAGCTGTTAGTTCGAAGGTGGTAGTAGGTACTAACTGTTGTCCGTTCTGAGTGGCGTTGATAAAAAATTCTCCCCCAGAAACAATCGTACTAATATCTCCATTGAGTTGTTTTCCATTAGTAGGTAAACGTTTTTTAAGCATGTTTGCTCGATCATATACTTCGACCAATTGAATTTCTACCGGTCCGGTTACGGCTTCTCCACCTATATGTTGGAAGGCGTTTGGAGAAAAATTAATGTTTGTTCCTTGTTCTCCTATTATTAGTCCGCCAGTTACTCCATCAACACTAAAAATTTGTAAGTCATTTTCTCTAGAGTTTTGGATACTGTTTTCAAATTCTAGACCTCCAAAAATTTCTACAGATTGATATGCGCTATTTGGAATGTCCATGTCATCATTTTTTTCACAACTCGTAAGGAGTAATAAAGAAGCAGCAGCTCCAAGAATGATTGTTTTAAATCGGTTAGCATTCATACTATACTTCTGAATTGCTAAAGTGTTGTTTTGTGTTTTCATAATTAAGTATTTTAATGTTGTTTGTTTTGTTATTACACCCTTATATCAGAATGGGTTCTTTTTTGTTACCCCTTTTTTAAAACTTTTTTATAAATTCGTTACAAATAGCTGATAGAATGGGGGATTACAGCACGCATCCAGATCAAAAATATGTGGATGCTCTACTTAATAATGATAATAAAGGCATCGCCGAGATCTATTCTCTGTTTGCTCCAAAGGTGATTGGTTACATAAAAAAGAATAGTGGAGATGATGCTCGGGCTCAGGATATTGTCCAAGAGGGAATACTTACTATATATGACCAAGCAAAAACCAAGGGTTTACAATTAACTTGTCCCTTTGATGCGTACTTCTTACTTATATGTAAACGTAAATGGCTCAATGTTTTAAAAAAAACTTCCCCAGAAAGGGTAACAATTAACGAAGAAATTACATCTATAGATGCACAGATACAATCCCAAGCAGATGAAACAACTATGTTTGAAGCTCAAACAAGCTTGTTTAATGAAATGCTTGCAAGTATGGGCGAGAAGTGTCGCGAACTAATAAAGCTAACCTTCACTATCAAATCGATGGAAATGGTAGCCGAAAAATTAGGCGTTTCATATGCTTATGCTCGAAAAAAGAAGTCCCTCTGTGTAGGAAAACTAACTGAGATGGTACGTGGCTCACGCAAGTACCAAACCCTAAAAAATCTATAGTAATGGACGAGAAGACGATGCTATTATTTGATGACTACCTACAAGGAGCATTGAGTTTGCAAGAACAAAACGAACTAGAACAACGCATTCAGGCAGAACCTGAATTGGCAGATGCGTTTACAATTTTTAAAGAATTAAATAGTCATCTAGAATATTCATTTTCAAAAGAACGAGCCGATTTTAAATCTCAACTTGAGGAAATTGGAGCTACACACTTTAAAAATTCAACCGCAAAGGTAAAGAAAGAGACTAAAGTCATCAGATTTACGCCTTTGCGATATCTCGTAGCTGCGAGTGTTATTTTCCTTTTTGGAACGATTATGTGGATGCAGCTTAGCAATCCTGCATATTCTGATTATCCAGTAGATCAAGATATCAACCTCACTATTAGGACTGATGGAGAGCTCGCTTTCGCGAAAGCGGAAAAAGCATTCAACGCAGGGTCGTACGAAGAGGCTATTCTTTTCTTTAATAGTATCCTTTCTAATACTCCCAATAATGCTGAGGTATCTTATTACAAAGGTATCGCTCTTGTAGAGCTTAACCGCTTTGATGAGGCAGATAGCATTTTCTTCAGGATCTCTAGTGGGAATTCTGTTTATAAATACAGGGCTTTATGGAGTCAGGCATTAGGTAAACTCAAGCAGAAAGACACTAAAGCCTGTGCAGAAATTTTAGAAAAAATTCCGCCAGAGGCCGAAGATTATGAAAAGGCACAGGACTTATTAGATAAGTTATAATTAAAAGGGGGTTTGATAATCAAATCCCCTTATTTTTGCAGGATGAATTTTACAGATACTCATACCCATTTATATAGCGAAGCATTTGACGAAGATCGTGATACCATGATTCAACGAGCCATAGATGCTGGGGTTCAACGTTTTTTTATTCCGGCAATTGACTCTGAATATACTCAGGGGATGTATGATCTTGAAAAGGCGTATCCTAATCATGTTTTCCTCATGATGGGCCTTCACCCAACACATGTAAAGGAAAATTATGAGGAGGAGTTGGCTCATATTGAGGCGCAATTTGAAGAGCGTTCCTTTTATGCAGTTGGAGAAATAGGAATCGATTTATACTGGGATAAGAGTACATTGACGATTCAGCAAGATGCTTTTAAGCGACAGATTCAACTGGCAAAAAAGTATAAACTACCTATAGTTATTCATTGTAGAGATGCCTTTGATGAGGTATTTGAAGTTTTGGAAAGTGAAAAGAGTGACGATTTATTTGGAATCTTTCACTGCTTTACCGGCACAAAGGAACAGGCGCTACAGGCGATAGGGTATGGAATGAAATTGGGTATTGGGGGAGTAGTGACCTTTAAGAATGGTAAAATAGATCAGTTTTTAAGTGATATTCCACTCGAACATATCGTTTTAGAAACCGACGCCCCTTATTTAAGTCCAGTTCCTTTTCGCGGAAAGCGTAATGAAAGTAGTTATGTGACCTTGGTAGCCGAGAAGTTAGCTACTATCTATCAGTGTCCATTAGCAGAAATTGCAAACATCACTTCGGCCAATGCTGATGCTGTTTTCTTGAGGTAGTTATTTTGTTTGCTATATATATAGGAGGATAAGTAAATTATTTCGTTCTTTTGCGATGCTAAAACTTAACCCTCTAAGATGTGACTGCATTTGACCATATAAGACCTTATCTTGATACAGAAGTGCACCCAGCGCTAGTAGAGCATGTAAAGCATCCTATGTTTAAGGTGTTGTTGCAATTTACCTTTCCTGATAAATCAATGCGTGAAATCAAAACCATTTTGGATGATTGTCACTCGATTAAAGATTTTCAAACCAAGGTAATTTATCTTTCTGTACAACACTTGCTTTCTAAAAGTTCAGAAGGATTCACCACTTCTGGCTTTGATCAACTCGAAAAGAACAAAGCCTATTTTTTTATTTCAAATCATAGAGATATAGTTTTAGACACCTCCTTACTCAATGTAGCTCTATTAGATAATGGTTTGGTCACCACCGCATCTGCAATAGGCGATAACCTTGTGCAGAAGGAGTTCTTAATGGCTTTGTCTAAACTCAATAGAAATTTTCTGGTGTTACGCGGACAATCACCTAGAGAGATGTTGCAAAGCTCAAAATTACTCTCAGAATATATAAAGTATCTCCTTACTGAAGGTCGCTCTGTTTGGGTCGCCCAAAGAGAAGGAAGAACTAAGGATGGTCACGATGTTACTCAACAAGGTGTTTTAAAAATGATTACAATGGCAAAGGGGAAAATGCCATTGATGGAGTATATCAGAAAATTAGACATTAAGCCAGTGGCTATCTCTTACGAGTATGACCCTACCGATATCCTAAAGATTCCTGAGTTGGTTGCCAAAGAAGAAAACCTTCCTTATGTTAAAACGCCAAACGAAGATTTTAATAGTATTCTTAAAGGTGCACTTGGCAATAAAAAACATATTCATATCTCCTGTGGGGCTATGAATCCTCTAATTTATGACCGCATAGAACAGGAAGAACAAAGTGATAACAATAAACTCCAGCGCTTTGCACAAGAGCTCGATGCCCAGATTTATAAAAATTATAAATTATGGCCATCTAATTATGTTGCTTATGACCTTTATCACAATACCACAACATACTCCGACTATTATGATGAGAAGGAAAAAAGACAATTTGAACGCCGTTTAGAGCGTCGTGTGGATACAACGATTAAACTGGAAGTAGATAGTTTCTTGTTGATGTATGCCAATCCTGTTATTAATCGCGCAAAAATAAAAGTATGAGCCCAAACATTCTTTTGATTTATACCGGTGGAACCATAGGAATGGTCAAAGACTATGATACAGGGGCCTTAAAAGCATTTAATTTTGACGAATTATTACTCAAAATTCCAGAATTACGTTTGTTAGATTGCGAGATTAGTACGGTTTCTTTTGAAGAACCGCTAGATTCATCTAATATGAACCCCGAGTATTGGTCCCAAATTTGTGGCTACATACAAGAAGGATATGAGCAATATGATGGCTTTGTCGTTTTACATGGAAGTGATACGATGAGTTATACAGCCTCCGCCTTGAGTTTTATGCTTGAGAATCTTGCTAAACCTGTAATTTTAACGGGTTCTCAATTGCCTATCGGGGATTTGCGCACAGACGCCAAAGAAAATTTAATTACAGCCGTTCAGTTGGCTGCCTTACGAAAACGGAATCGACCAGTAATTCAAGAGGTAGCATTGTATTTTGAATATAAATTGTACAGAGGAAATCGAACAACCAAAGTCAGTGCTGAACATTTTGAAGCTTTTGATTCTCCTAATTACCCGCCCTTATTAACGTCAGGGGTCCATTTGAAGATTAATGAAGAAACTTTATTCCGACCTTCAAAAAGGCAGTTAAAGGTTCATACAAGTTTGGTTACTGAAATCATGTTGATAAAGCTATATCCTGGAATTAGTGAATCTGTGGTAGGACATATGCTATCCTTAGTAGGTCTCAAAGGGGTTATTATTGAAACCTATGGTGCTGGAAATGCCACCACCCAAACATGGTTTGTTCAAATGCTAAAGCAGCTTATCAAATCAGGAATCCCAGTAGTAAATATTACACAATGTATAGGAGGAAGTGTGCAGATGGGGAATTATGAAACGAGTGTTGGTCTCAAAAAAATCGGCCTAATTAATGGAGCCGATATGACTTCGGAAGCTGCAGTTGCAAAAATGATGTACTTATTGGGACAAAAATTAGGGCCTAAAGCCTTTAAAACCGTGTATGAAACTTCTTTACGTGGTGAGATGTCTTAAATGTGCTTTAATCCTTTATTAGCTCACATTTTTTTTATTATTTAGCGTTCCTTTTTGGGGAAGGATTTTTACGCTTACGCGAAAGCTAGCTTTGGAGTACTAAAAGCAGCTTTATTTTTCTAAAACCCAAAGGGAAGTTCATACTAAATAGAGAGGTGGCCGAGTGGTCGAAGGCGCACGCCTGGAAAGTGTGTAAACGGCAACGTTTCGAGGGTTCGAATCCCTTCCTCTCTGCTCAAAAGGAAAATCAGCATCGAAAGATGTTGATCATATAATGTATAAGGAAGCGTCAAGAGTTCACTCTTGTAAGATTCCGTTACATTATATGAGCAGAACCGACGTTAGGAGGTGCTGCATTTTCTATGCTTGTACCGCACCCTGTGTGAGGTTCAGGGATCAACGGAGTTAATCCCCTTGCTATTGAAATTTTGGAATGCTGATGTGAGGTTCAGGGATCAACGGAGTTAATCCCCTTGCTATTGAAATTTTGGAATG
>CAXBCS010000039.1:0-32349 GCA_963974305.1 uncultured bacterium | reverse complement strand
AATTTATCATTTAATACTTTACTTGATATTCCAAGTTTTGTAGTTAAGTTTTCAACAAATTTTCGTCTGTTTATTTTAACGATTGACCAAGAATTTGAGTTGTCATATTTCGTGGTTACTGAGAATTCATTTGATTCGAAAGTTTCTTTACCTAGCTCAGCTTCAATTTCTTCTTTAAGATCTTTACTAATTTCATAAGTGCAAATTACTGCCTCAGGAATTATACCTGATTTATCCATTTTCTTTTTTTCCTTTCTTGGAAAATCGTGTGTTGGATTAAATTTGAAGGCGTTATCATTTTGAAAGTAATTGGTTTTAGCAATTGCTTCCAATGCAGAAGTTTTTCCAGATTCGTTCATTCCCACAAGAATTGTAACATCTTTTTCAATATCAAATTTTTGCGAAGTCTAGAAAGATTTGAATTTTAGTATTTCTACATTTATTAATTTCATGTATTATTTTTTAGCTTGAAGGGAACAATTGAATAAAGCCAATTGTTTGCATTATTAAGAGATATCGAGTTTTTATTTGGCATGCGCAAAGGACAACTATTAATTAATTTCATTTGTAACCGCTTGCAATTAGTCCCCCTACAATTTCCACACAATCCATTTCCCCACCAAATATTACCGAAAAATAGGGGTATCTACCCCAAGTTCTTTACGGGTTTCCGTAAAAAAAGGGGGATATACCCCTTAAAATGACATTGTTTTAGGAAAATAGAGACTAGAGACTAGAGACTAGAGACTAGAGACAGGAGACAGGAGACAGGAGACAGGAGACAAGAGACAGGGGACAGGAGACAAGAGACAGGAGACAGGAGACAGGAGACGGGAGGCGGGAGTCAGGAGTCAGGAGACGGGAGTCAGGAGACGGGAGGCGGGAGTCAGGAGACAGGAGACGGGAGTCAGGAGACGGGAGGCGGGAGTCAGGAGTCAGGAGACGGGAGGCGGGAGTCAGGAGTCAGGAGACAGGAATCAGGAGACAGGAGAGCAAAGAGACGGGAGACAGGAGACAGGAGGCAGGAGGCAGGAGTCAGGAGACGAGAGACGGGAGACGGGAGTCAGGAGACAAGAGGCAGGAGGAAGGAGACTAGAGACAGGAGACAGGAGTCAGGAGGCAAGAGACAGGAGGCAGGAGACAGGAGTCAGGAGGCAGGAGGCAGGAGGCAAGAGACAGGAGACGGGAGGCAGGAGACAGGAGTCAGGAGGCAGGACAAAAAGACAAAAGAGTATAGAGCATAGACGTTGGTTTTTAGTTGTTGGTCTTTGGTTGTTTGTTGTTGGAAATAATGTTTCCATATTTAAGCCTTAGGCAGCCGTTTACAAAAGTCTAAGGGGTGATTTTTCTAGCTTAGGCTAATTTCCACACCCTTTAGCCCCGAAGTGTCGGGACGGCCGCCGACAAAAGTCTAAGGCCTCGGAGGATAGGAAATGGAAATTGGCCTATTCCTGTTACTATTTTTCCACACGCTCAACAAGCTTTTATCGGCATATGCTTCATTAATATCAGGAAGGTCTTATTATGAGAATTATGGTCTTAGGATGGGTAAAAAAGCTGTCCTCAGCACTTGTTGAAGCGGATTGGGTTTTAACTCAGTTCGCTGTTGTGCTTGCCTTATTTTTTCGATTTTATTTCAGATGCTAAAAGTTGAATAATTTCCTTGTTCAAGTCCATACAATCTTTATATCTGTCCTTTACAATATTAAAAAACATTATTTGGTTTTCAATTCTATTTTCAAATTCTGGTAATTTTAGCATTTGTTTATTGTCAATGTTAAAGCCAGATTGTGGTAGTTTTATTTGTAAGCTGTTATTGAAACCAATGGCTTCATCGACATTCAGCCAACTGCCATTTTTCATGATAAAATCAATCAATGCAAAGTCAGATTTCTCTGAAGCTAATTCTCTTAAAGTTAATTCATCTAATAAGGTTGGCCAGGAGGATAAAAGGTTACGTAACGCATTGTTTTTGATTAAGCCAAGGTTTCCTGAACTAACTAAATCATTTAAAAACCCGTTTTTGGCAACGTAATCTGGCGATGCAGCAGCATCATTTAGATATGTGTCCAAAATAAAGTCTTCTGTATACCTATTACCTGTGTGGTTAAGTATTACAACACAGGACTTTATATTTTTTGTATTCATACTATCAATGCGATATAATTCCGCTAGATTAAAATCAAAATCTTCTTTTAAGTTTTTTAAAGCTTCTAATTCCAATTTATTTCGGTTAAAATTTTCATTCCAATTATTAAGTGATAGCGCAATCAAAATCCCAATAACAACAAGAACTATTTCACCTATGGCGTATTTTAGGTATTTTCCAGTGTTGTTTTTCCCATAAGGAAGTTTTGGCGGAAACGTCTGAAGAACTTTATCATATATTTTGTTTTTTTGGTCAACGCACCGCCTGGCTTCTCACTATCAAAGGTCTACTAGACCTTTGATTACCGTTCAGCCCTGCAAAAATTTTGATAATACTCATCTCCCGAGAAGTCGGGAATCTTTATAGTTAGGTTCTTTAAATGTATGTTATTTAATTAAATAAGATAACCGCAAAGTGCAGAGACTAGCAAGTTTGCGTAGGATTTTTCGACATTGGCCTTGAGCCAACAAAAATTTCGCTTTGTTCCCAATTTCAAGAGCTAAAATCGGGTCTCTTTTCTTAATTCATCTTCCAAAAGATTCAAAGCAGAACGAGTGTAAAAACACAAAAAAATTACCCTCATTCAAAAAATAGAGGTAAAAACTACCTCCGTTCGTTTTTATAGAAAGGTCAACACTAGGCAGGAAAGTGGCAAGGAATTAATATCATGCAGTGTTGCCCTCAGTATTTTAATCCTTTTGTAAGTTAAGCCTAATTATGTTGCCATTTTCTGTTAATGGAAACTGATTGTCTTTGTCTTTAAATAATCTCTCTGCGGGCTCAATTTCTGCTGGATACAAATGATAGATTCCAGTTTCTTTGGCATCTATAGTAATACCTTGGTCTTTAGCATTTGCATAGAGCCAATACGGGATAAAGGCCATATCAATATTTTTAACTCTCCCAATAGTTGCAGGAATGGTCGTATCACCCGACAAATAAATGGTCTTTCCATGCCAGGTTATTAAATAGGAGTAATGCTTAAATGAAATTCCAAATACCTTATGATCCGTTTTAAATGCTTTTATCTCAAAGTCAGCTATAGTTTCTCCCAAAGCTTCTAATTCGGCAATGTTTGAAACACCAAATGCTTGTCCGCCTTTTTCCTTCATCACTCTTTTTAAATTCTTTTTTGAATAATGGTCAGCATGCTTATGCGTAAAAATGAAAAGTGAATTTTCTTTAATACTGTCAAGTTCAGATTCTTCAAATTCCATATACCCATGCGCCCCAGATTTATATGGAAAATCTGTGTAGATATTGGTTTGCCCATCAGTCATATACAAGCCGCAATTCCCCAGAAATTCAATTTTTATTTCCTTGGCCTGCGCAAATGCTAGGGTTGAAATAAATGTGAGCGTAAAAATTAATAAGGTGGTTTTGTAATTTAATTTCATGTGCCTTCGTTTTCTGTGGTGGTTGCAGCTGTTTTTTGGGTTATTTACTAATTGGAAGTTTGGTCAATAAATTCATCTACATCCTTTTTAAATTTTACCATAGACGGTTTATGGGTATACATCATATGACCTGCTTCGTAATATTTCATGATGATGTTTTTCTTTAATTCAGCATCTAATCCCATATGATTAATAGAATACTCTACCCCATAAAAAACAGTTGCCAAATCGTAATATCCGTTGAGAATTAGAATCTTCAGATTCGGATTTCGTTTCATCGCTGATGTCATGTCCGGCAAGGTGCTAACAGCCACCTGTGCGTTCCAAATCACATTTCCGCTGTGATTCCAGTCCCATTTAAAATCCTTTCTAGAACCTGTACTCGTTGCATAACTTAAATCTTTTCTAACCTTCAAATCATTGTACAAATAATCTTTATAAGCTGAAATATAAGGGGAAGAAATAGCATCACTCTGAGGGTCGGTTGACGCATTCTGAGATATTAAATCTTCATTTATGCCTGTAAATCTCGAATCTAGTCGGCCAACAGTTAGTCCTTCTTGTCTCAGTAATTCTTGAAAATACTCGCCGTTGGTAACTCGTAAATTAGCTTTGAGCCAATAGTCTTTGCTGACCCCTGAATAATCTTCTAATTTTTGTGCCACAGCATTATTTTCAGAAGCCGTTAATTGATCGCCTTTTAATAGGGCATGAGCATATTCATTTTCAGTAAACTTGCGAACATCCATAATAAAAGACTCAAGATTGTCGCCTTTATTTTTAACCTTATTGTGATACCAAGCAGTAGCAGCGTATGCAGGAAAATGGATGAGGTATGCAACGTCATCACCCGGGCCAAACAACAAGTGTTGTAACTCAAATACAGCAGAAACCATAATTACACCATTCATTGAGATCCCCTTATCTTGAAGATGTTTAACGAGGCCTGCATTTCTGAATGTACCATAACTTTCGCCGAGTAGATATTTAGGAGCATTGAATTTTTCTGATCGAATTAGAAACTGTTCTATAAATAGACCAATACTTCGGATGTCTTGTTCAACTCCCCAAAAATCTTCCCACTTTGAATCACCAATAGGTTTACTAAAACCAACCCCAATGGGGTCTATCATAACCAAATCGGCTTTATCTAGTATTGAAAATTCGTTATTAACTACTTTATAAGGAGCAGCTTTGGTGTAGTATGGGTCATTTATTTCAACTCGTTTTGGACCTAAAACTCCAAAATGTAACCAGAAAGAAGCCGATAACGGCCCTCCATTAAATGCAAAAACAATGGGTCTATTATCATTCGCGCCTGTCTTCTTATAATGTGTAAATCCAAATAAGGCAATGGGTTTGTCATTTTCATCTCGTAACTGAACAGTCCCTGTTTCCGCATCGAGATTTATTGGTTTTCCATTAATTGTTACAGCTTGTTTTGATGCAAATATTTCGCCTTTTGGCAATTCTTTTGATTCAGATTTCTCTTGAGAAAATAAAACGAGCGAAAAAAGAATAAACAGGCAAGTGAGAAGGTTGGTTTTCATATTATTGGTTGTGTATTAAGTAAGCGGTTACTATATAAGTCCGATCTAAATTATTCAATGCTGTCTGCTGCTGAAATTTTTCTATTGTGATAGTGAATTGGGTTTTTGCAATTCCCTTTATGTGCCATAAAACCATATCCAATTCGTGCATTTTCACTTGGCGTACTTTTTAAAACAATGTATTCACAATCATCTATTACAAGAATTTCTAAATCATCATTTTTAATTTTCTCAATTAAAAGTTCTGCTGTATGTTCCGTAACATTATCTTCATCAACCTCTACTACTTCTTTACAGGATATGGATAGTAGTACTAAAAGTATAGTAGTAATATAAGCCTTGGTTTTCATAGTATTTTTGTTCTTTAATGAGTGTCGGCCCTTGGATATAATTATTCATACCAATATGCTTCCGCTACTAAATATAGAGAATAATAGGGTCGCAACAAGGTATGGTCCTAGTTGATTTAAACGAGTCGTAGATTAGGATCTAGATCTAGTTTTATGTTATTTTATGACAAAACACTTTTTTCATTCAACAAAAGCCTATCAATCTTTATAAAACCAAAAAGGAATTTTAGTCATATTCCAGTTGGTGGTATCCCCTTTTTTAATTCTTAAACGATTCACTTTTAATAGGTGTTTGCCTTCTTCTAAATCTTTAGTACTTACATAAGTTTCAAAACCTAAATCCCCTTTTTTACTCTTGGCAATAATAAAGTCAGAATCGTATTTGGTGCTATCGATTTTTAACGAATACATATCATTAAATGTTTGTAAGTAAGCACGTCTTAGGCTATCACTTTTTTTCCAATTTAAGTCAAGATTGTTGCCGATTAAAACACCAGTTTTCAAGCCACGACTATCTTTTTCTGGAGTTAATTTTGGATTAAACCTAAAAATGATGTCTTCTATATTATCAGAAAACAAAACAAATACTTTTACATAATTATCAGAAATCACCTTTGATTGTATGGCCACATCATCCATAAATCCATCACTATCATTTAATAAATCTTCATAGTTATTATTGTTTGCGACGTATTCACTTGAAGCCATGTCAGCTTCTAAAAAATTGGAAACATTGTATTTAAGAGTTGCCGTTAATGCTATTAAAATATAGAAGGGAACCAAGGCAATACTCAAGCGTTTTCCAAACCTATTGTCAAGAAAATTATAAACCAAGGGTCTGTATAAAAAAGACAAGGTTATAAAACCAAAGACCCTATAAACAGGATAATATATGGCCGACAACCATTTTTTCTTTTTAAGAAAACCTAGCGTTAAAAAGTCTATCAAAGTGAAAAACATTCCGATAACGATAAACAGGATAAGTGTGATGCCCACACCTTGAGAGAGCCAGCCCGGTAAGTCGTCATTGCTTATCAAGAAATTTGCAATTAATGCAATAGCAAGGACGGTAAATGTTACTGCCAAGACATAAAAGATGAGTAAAAAGGAAATAGCAAATATGACACTACAATAGTTTTCTAAGGTGCCAATATATTTATCAAAAGAGCCAACGTTTTTCTTTAAATATCTAGTGAATCTCTGACTGTATTTTAAGCTATCATAGTCAATATCTCCAGATACATACCGCAGGCCCAAAGCACCTATCCACAAGCCGCGCAATAATACGTGTAGTAAGAGATTAAAAATTAATATATAACAGGATACTGTAGCTACTAACGAAATAACAAACAAATAAATTTGTTGATTATTTTCAGCTTCAATAAGGTTATCTGTAATCGTGGGAATAGCAGTAAATAAACCAAAAATTGCAAAACCAGAGATGAGTAATTCTAACTGCCAACTCTCTTCTTGAAGTTTCTGTAGGAGCTTTTTAAATTCTGGTTTTGTGTAATCGTTCTGCATTAATTATTCAATTTGAAAAAAGGATTTTTATAAAAACAAAATTATCAATAACACCACCTAAGCTTCATTTACTAAATATAAAGCATAATAAGGAACCGCCAAAGGATACGGCTATCTGGTTTAAAATCAAGGGCTTCTACTTTCTGCTAGTTGTAAGTTAGCTGGTAGGTTGCACTGCTGTATTTTAGTACATATATCAATCTTCCAAAGCTTCCTTTGTCAGTAATTCGTTCATTGTGTTATTTGGCCTATGGATCATAGCGAATTAGGACAGTGGGGGGAAGAATATGCTGCCCTACATTTAATTAAAGAAGGATATACCATCCTAGAACGGAACTGGTATTTTAAAAGGAATGAAGTCGATATTATCTGCCAGAAAGAAAAAGACCTCCTCGTAATCGTCGAAGTCAAAACCCGGAATTCAGACTATTTTGGAGATCCGCAGGAGTTTGTCACTCCCAAGAAAAGACGCAGCATCGTCAAAGTCGCCGATGCATATATCCAAGAACAAAATCTCGATCTAGAAGTCCGCTTCGATATCATAGGCGTTCTTAAAAACAAGGACAAAGAACAGCTACAGCATTTTGAAGATGCCTTTTACTTTTTTGAATAGTCATGAATAGTCTAATAGAAATTTGGCGCAAAGCCAAATAAATACATTCAAAGAAATGTATAAGAACTTTTAATTCTCAACAACAGCCTTCGCCGATTTTGGCATCAAGGGAGATAACATCTCATATACTTCTTCAATACTCTCGGCATTCTCAAACTTGAGCAACAGTCGTAATCCCTTAGCCGATTTCTTTTCCTTTAATGTACAGCGAAAAGCATTAGCCTGCACAAATTGTAAGACGCTCGTAAAGGCAGGACTCGTATAAAATGCACTCTCCTGGTCTGAGATAAAGAAGCCCGTAAACTTCCCTTTTTTCATCACTACCTTTTCCAATCCTATTTTGGTGGCGATCCACTTAATGCGTACAGAATTCAATAAGTCTTTTGCCTGAGGAGGCAGCGGTCCAAATCGGTCTTCAAGACTCTTTTCAAAGGCCGCCAATTCTTCTTCGTTCTTAGTCGCATTCAAAGCGGTATACAAATTCAAACGCTCTGAGATATTGTTGATATAGTCGTCTGGAAAGAGCAAACTGAAATCCGTATCGATCACCGTATCCTTCACATAATCACGAGCGCCTATAGCCGAAGCTTCATCTTTGTACAATTCCTTAAACTCATTTTCTTTAAGCTCATCAATAGCCTCATTAAGGATCTTCTGATAGGTTTCAAAGCCTATTTCGTTGATAAATCCACTTTGTTCGCCACCCAATAAATCTCCAGCGCCACGAATCTCTAAATCTTTCATCGCAATATTAAATCCGCTACCCAAAACAGAAAATTGCTCCAAGGCTGTAATACGTTTTCGCGCATCATCGGTCATCGCACTAAATGGCGGAGTGATGAAATAACAGAATGCCTTTTTATTACTTCGCCCAACACGCCCTCGCATCTGGTGGAGGTCTGAAAGGCCAAAATTATTGGCGTTATTGATGAAAATAGTATTGGCGTTCGGCACATCGAGTCCGCTTTCTACAATAGTAGTTGAAACAAGTACGTCAAATTCTCCGCCCATAAAAGCGAGCATCAAAGTCTCTAACTTCTTTCCTTCCATCTGCCCATGTCCAATACCAACTTTAGCATCAGGAACCAGTCGCTGGATCAGGCCTGCCACTTCTTTGATATTTTCAATGCGGTTGTGGATAAAAAATACTTGTCCGCCGCGCTGAATCTCATAAGAAATAGCATCCCGAATAATCTCTTCTGAAAAGCGTACCACATTACTTTCAATCGGATATCGATTAGGAGGTGCCGTATTAATGGTACTTAAATCTCTTGCGGCCATCAAACTAAATTGAAGGGTACGCGGGATCGGCGTTGCTGTTAAAGTGAGCGTATCTACGGTTTCACTAATGGTCTTTAATTTGTCTTTGACAGCTACTCCAAACTTCTGCTCTTCATCAATAATGAGCAGACCCAAATCCTTAAATTTTACATTCTTGCTCGTGAGTTGGTGGGTACCAATCACAATGTCAACAGCTCCACTTTCAAGGCCTTCTAAAATGTCTTTCTTTTGCTTGGCGGTGCGAAAACGGTTGAGGTATTCTATGCGAACAGGAAAATCTTTCAGTCGGTCTCTAAATGTCTGCGCATGCTGAAATGCCAAGATGGTTGTGGGCACCAACACAGCCGCCTGCTTGCCATTATCTACTGCCTTAAAGGCTGCACGTATCGCCACTTCCGTTTTTCCAAATCCTACATCTCCACAGACCAAACGGTCCATAGGGCGATCACTCTCCATATCCCTTTTTACATCTTCAGTCGCCGTGGTTTGATCTGGCGTATCTTCATAGATAAAACTCGCTTCGAGTTCGTGCTGCATATGCGTATCCGGTCCAAAAGAATATCCTTTTTGTAGGCGTCTTTTTGCGTATAGCTTGATCAGGTTAAACGCAATATGCTTGACACGGGATTTTGTTTTGGCCTTGAGCTTTTTCCACGCCTGACTTCCCAGTTTGTAAATCTGCGGTGGCTTGCCATCTTTACCGTTATACTTGGTAATTTTATGCAAGGAGTGAATACTCAGATATAAGATATCTCGCTCTCCATAAATAAGTTTGATAGCCTCTTGTTTTTTGCCTTCAACGTCGATCTTTTGTAATCCGCCAAATTTCCCAATCCCATGATCAATATGCGTCACATAATCGCCCACGTTCAAATTGGTGAGCTCTTTTAAAGTAATCGCCTGCTTCTTTGCATAACCATTCTTCAAATTGAATTTATGGTAACGCTCAAATATCTGGTGATCTGTATAAACAACCAGTTTTAAATCGTCGTCAATAAACCCTTGATACAAGGATAAAACAACAGTTTCATAGGAAGTAACATTTGCCTCAGCATCGTCAAAAATGTCGTGAAAACGCTGTGCTTGTTGGTCACTCACACAACAGATCACATTTTTATAACCCGCCTCATGGTTGTCATTCAAATTTTGAATGAGCAGGTCAAACTGCTTGTTGAAGGAAGGTTGTGGCTGCTGATTAAAGCTCACCAATGTATTGATACGAATATCTTCTACCGTGGCACCTATGTCTACGGTTTGAAAATGTTCTAATTCTTTTTTTAGGAGATCTCCAGTACAGAATAATTCTTCTGGATTTGCACGGGCGATGTCCTGATTGAGTTGGGAGAAGGCTTCTTCCGCTTTCGCGAAATTGCGATTCATCCTATCATAGAAGAGCGATCTATTTTTGATAAAGACCACCGTATTTTTGGCAATATAATTGAGAAAAGTATCCCGTTTTTCTTCCAATGCCTTGTTCTCCACATTGGGCATAATAGAAATCTTCTTCACCTGCTCTAAAGAGAGCTGCGTTTCTACATCAAAGGTTCGGATGCTGTCTACCTCATCTCCAAAAAATTCGATACGGTAAGGTTCGTCATGACTAAAAGAAAATACATCTACAATCCCTCCACGTACCGAAAATTCTCCCGGTTCTGTGACAAAATCAACTCTTTTGAATTTGTATTCAAACAAGACTTCATTTACAAAGTCTAAGGAGATCTTGTCATTGACACTCACCTTTAAGGTCTGCCTATCCAGTTCTTTTCGCGTAACCACCTTTTCAAATAAGGCGTCAGGATAGGTAACAATCAATGCCGATTTCCGCTTACTATTAATCCTGTTTAAAACCTCGGCTCTTAGAAGGATGTTTGCGTTATCTGTTTCTTCTATCTGATACGGGCGACGGTAGCTTCCTGGATAAAACAATACGTTGACCTCCTTGCGCAAATGCTCAAGGTCATTCAGGTAGTATGCAGCCTCTTCCTTATCATTGAGAATGAGCAGCATGGGCTTATCGCTTTTCGCGTAAGCGGTACTCACCGCAAAGGAAAGAGCAGAGCCTACAAGACCGCGCGCATGGATATGTTGATGAGACTGGGCAATAGCATCCCCTAGTTTCTGAAGTTGCAGAGACTGTGCAAGGGCATTCGAGAGTGTGGTTTTACTCAAGGAAATAGGATTTTGGGTAAAGGTAAGAAACCCAACTATGAGTTTAGGAATCCAAACGAAGGTTTGTGGGATTTTTTTAAAACAATACTAAATTCTTAAAGGACGTATAAAAAAGAAGGAGCGAAGAATACGAGTACTTCTTTCGAAGAGTATTCTTCACTCCAGGGGGGCCTTCGCCATGCGCTTACGCACATGTTGTTCTTTGGGTGAGTGTTCAACTATTAGTTTCAAACGTCTAGGATGTCAAAGTGAAACAGGGGGCTAAGCTGTTTTCTTTAATACTTCTTCAATTTCGGATGACGCTATCAAAGAATCACTGAGGGCCTTTAAACTAAAAGGAATATTTGCTGCAAGTCGTTTCTTCAACTTTGGAAAATAAATTTCATTTTGAATGTCTTGCCCATCTAAATAAACTCCAATGATGGGAATATCATTTTGAAGTGCATAGTCTATTTCAAAGCGCACATATTTATAGAGGTTTCGATGGCTCTTGCCAATAATAATGACAAGCACTTTGGCATTTTGTAATCGCTCTTTTAAAAGGTCTTTTACCGCTGTATCCGATTCTATACCTAGTAGTTTGTTGATCATAAAATCATTGTCAAACTGAACGGGAAAGCTGGCATTAGCTTCCCAGTCTTTCATTAAATCATAATACCGAGTATCCTTTTCAGCGTCAAAGCACACATACGTTTTGTTTCTTGGGGACATATTGTTCTTTGTTAGTGTTAACGACAAGCGCTCGTCACCTAAGTTCCAAGCACTTGTCTACGAGTTTTTTGTTTACTGCTCTCAGCAGTGTTTTGTAGTGATCACAAAGTACAAGTCACCATTGAGAGTTTGGGAAAAAGACAACATCTACATGCTGCCTCTCATAGTGAAGTAAAGTAAGGGAATACTTACGAGTTTGGACTGTGGGTTTCCCGTACTATTTGTACGGGTTTCCTGTAAAGTCAAGCCAGGAAGGGCATGAAAGTGGCCTATTGAGAAAAATACAAGTATAAACAAGACGTCAATACGAGGCAGTTCAAATTATAAAAAGAGGCACCTTATTTAATTATGAAAAACGCTCCTTTAATTTTAAATGAGGCAAATATTTTCTATTCTTAAAAGCGTGAATAGCAGTAACTACTACTAAAACAATAGCTCCAGCAAGGGCAAAATACGCCACACTCTCTAGGCCATCTTTGTGTCGGATATAAATCGCAATAAATGCCCAAATAGCAACAGCTGCAAATTCTCGCATATTCCGTAGCCAGACCATAAGGATATGTATGACCACCGCAATAGCAATCATCACCATCGTCCAGATTATCTGTGTGAGTTCGTTCCCACTTAAACCTTCACTCACTAGATAAACGCTCACGTTTGCAATAGTAGCCACCGAAATCCATCCCGAATAAATACAAATAGGCCACCATACCAAAGCAATCACTTCTATAGGTGCATCCCAGCGTTCCATATTTGTTTTGCGGATGATCTGTAACAGACTGCCAAGAATTCCTAGCATAATAAGTACTGACAAAAGAATATACTCATAGGTAAAGGCAACCACCCAAGCGGCATTTAAAACATTAGCAATGGCAAACCACCAGCCTGTTTGGGTGATGGACGGAGTCTCCTTCTGACTAAAAAAAGCACGTTTTATTTGAAATAAGGAATAGCCAATAAGCATTAGAAAAATCAATCCCCAGATCGCGAAAGCATAGGATGCAGGCGTAAATAAATTCTCGTATTTCCCACTTAACTCCCCAATGGTAGTATCATTCCATCGTTGTGCTTGTGATAAACCGTTGATGAGCAAAACGAGGAGAACGGAGAGAAAATTTACTATAGCGTAGGTCTTTTTCATAAACTGTTTTTCATTAAAGATACTATGGCAAAGGCAAATGTGAAAGAAAGGCTTGTGCCTTTCTATTTAGCTATTGCCTTCTCGGTAAGCCCTTCAGCAAACGATTCGCAAAGGGTAAGCGTGTCTTTTACATCCTGAAAAGTTGTCCGCGGATTTATCAAACACATTCTAAGCACGACTTGGCCGTTAAGCACTGTCGTCACTAATTGCGCCTCTCGAGAATCCATCACCTTCCCAGAAATCTGCTGATTTAAAGCATCTAATTCCTTCTCAGAGTAATTCTTGCCTATTGGGTTGTATCTAAAATTAATAATAGCTAGCGTAGCCGGTGAAACCACTTCCCATTGGGCACTTTTTCGAAGCAAGCGCTCCGTCTTTTCTGCAATTTCTATATTATACGTAATGGCATTTCTAAATGCTTTCAGCCCAAAAGTTTTGATGGACATATAAAATTTTAAAGCCCTAAAACGTCGAGTCAACTGTACACCATGATCGTAAAAATTAATCTCCGACTCATTCCCTTCGATATCTCTTAGATATTCTGGTTTCTCAACAAAGGTGCTCTTCAAGTATTTGTGATTACGCACTAGAAGACAGCCCATTTCATAGGGTTGAAAAAACCATTTATGAGGATCTACAGTTAATGAGTCTGCTTTTGAAATCCCTTTGAGGAGTTGTTTTCCATTCTTAGCTAAAATAGCCGCTCCACCATAGGCACCGTCAATATGAAACCATAAATCATTTGCTTTACAGATTTTTGAAATTTCTTCCAAAGGATCTACCGTCCCCGTATTTGTTGTTCCAGCTGTCGCAATAACACAGAGGGGTTGTAAACCTTCAATTTGATCCCGCGCAATTGCGCTTTTCAGTTTCATTGTTGAAAATTTGAAATCAGAATCGGTGGGAATCAAGCGTATTTGCTCTTTCCGAAAACCAATGATTCGCAATGCCTTGATGTTTGAAGAGTGGGCCTGGTCAGAAAGGTAAATAACAGCTTTTGAAAAATCGTCCCCACACTTTACACGTCTCGCAGTTACAATGGCAGTAAGATTTGCCATAGATCCGCCACTGGTGAAAATTCCGCCTCCCTTTTTTACTGGGAAACCAAATACTTTAAGCAGCCAACTAATAGTTACAATTTCTAAGGTCGCTGCTGGGGGAGACTGTGACCACCCGCCAGAAAATATATTAAAACCAGTCGCCAGCGTATCTGCCATGGCGCTTATATAATTACTTGGTCCAGGGACAAAGGAGAACATTTTTGGATGCGAACTAATAGCACTCTGCTTCATCACCTTTTCAACCACAAAGTCTAAAACCTCTTGAGGGTCTGAAGCTTTTTCTGGCGCTTCTTCAAGAAAAAGATCATTCATTTCTTCCCGTGTTCCCGGGGCGATAGGATGCTTTTCCTTCTGGGTCTCAAAATGCTCCACCAGGGTATCTACAATACTATAACCGTAGGTGCGCATTTCTTCTGCAGACAATTCTAATGTATCCTTCTTCATGGTAATTTGTTTAGCATGGCAAAGGTACTTTATTGTCTAGACCATTAAAAAGGAAGTGAGCAGTATTACGCCTACAAGCAGAAATAATCATTCCTAACTTCTGACACTCGTTTGACTGCCTATAAATAATCAAGCTTTCTAGCTGGTTTTAGTCAAAACAGGCCAAAAATTGGTCAAAATCGGCTTCGGTATTATAGACATTTGGTGCTACACGTATTGCTTTTCCTCGTATTCCCACTGAGATTCCGCTTTCGCGAAAGCGCTCTCTAACCACTTCCATTTGCATATGATCGGCTAAGTATACTCCAAACAAATGCTTGGCTCTATGGCTGTCCTTTTCAATAAAACAGCCCTTGGCTCGCAAGGCAGAGATTGCTTTTTGAGAGATCTGATGGGTGTAGGTTTGGATATCTTCTTGCCCCCAGGCGATGAGTTGATCAATAGCGGCTATTTGCATAGGTAGCATGATAAAATTACTCGACTCTCCTACAGAAAACTTGTCGGCTTTGGGTTGGTATTCATCTTGATAATGAATAAGCTGAGAGAAGTCTTCACTGTTCTTTCTATTGATCCAATTGTATTCTAAAGGTTCCCCGTCTAACATCGAGTCGGCATAATATGCCATTCCCATCGAATACGGTCCCATCAACCATTTATAGCCCGCACAAATGAGGGCATCTGGTTGGATTTCGGCAACAGAAAATGGCAAAGCCCCGACGCTTTGAGTGCCGTCAATAATTAGTTTGGCTCCCACTGCATGGGATTTCTTTCGTATTTCTTTAAGGTCAAACAAGGTGCCATCTGCCCAATGAATATGACCCATGGCAACTACTTTGGTGTTGGCATTAATGGCGTCTAATATTTTTTGATTCCAGATCTCTCCACGATCGGTATAGTTTGTTGGCGGTCCAACCACAATGATTTTTGCAGCCGTTTTGTTCGCCTTTTCGCGCCAAGCGTACACATTAGAAGGAAATTGCTCATCGACCAGTAGAATTTCATCTCCTTTTGATACCGAAATACAATTTGCTGCAGTCGCCACCCCATAAGATACCGAGGGAATGATAGCACAGTTATTATAATCTGGGGCTTGAATGAGCTGGGCAAAACGCTGCTTGATAATCTTCCTATTGGTAAAAAAATCTGTTTGAGAAATTTTGTGGGGCTGATTTTTACGTTGGAGACTCTCAATGCCAATTTTCTCCACACTTTTGAGTTGTGGGGACATATAGGCGCCATTGAGGTAAATACTGTCTTCAGGAAGTGAAAAGAGGTGTTTCTGGTTTTGCATAATCGTGTAGTAAATGGACTTAAAAGTAATTAAAAACTAAGGATTATATGTTGGCAGAGTTGTTATTTTAGCGGTTGAAAAAAAGCTTCTATGAAATTAAATCTTCCTCTCGCTTGTCTATTGTTACTAAGTCTATGCTTCGCTGAGCATCTTTGCGGACAGGTCATCGAATGGGATGCAGAAAGACCCTTGGTATGGGAAGATTATCAGAAAAAGCATACTCCGCTAGCAACAGATGGCTTGTGGGCGGCAAAGACCGTCTATAAGGTCGAGATTGAACCCCTCAATGTGGCGGTAGATGCCAATGATAATATCAGGAATTATAAGGATTTAACAGTGGTAGCCCAATTCTTCCCTAGGAAATCCTGGGTAATAGAACGTAATGAGGTGCTGCTCAATCAAGAACAGCTGCATTTTGATATAGCCGAGTTGTACGCAAGGAAAATGCGCTACGAATTTTCAAAACTACAGAAGAGCAAAGTTCGCCGTATGGATGATTATCAAGAGGTGTATAATCGCAATTGGCAGGCTTGTAAACGTGACCAAAGACAGTACGATGCCGAAACTAACCACGGAACAAGGGAAGAAGAAAATAAGTTGTGGAAAACGCGCATTGATGCTAAGTTAACGACCTATTCTCCCTTTGCGAGAGGGAATTAATCGTTTGTTTGCAACTTCCGAAAATCAGTTCCTGTAGGGTTTTCAAATATATGCAGGTCAAAGCTAGACGCAGCTGCTAAGATGTGATCAAAGAGATCAGACATCACCCCTTCATAGACTTTCCATTCTTTGTGAACACTAAAAGCATAGATTTCTATTGGTAGTCCGCTAGGCGTTGAAGACAACTGCCGCACCATGATGGTCATTTCCTTATTGATATCAGGATTAGACAGTAAATAATTTTCTAAGTAGACTTCAAAAATCCCAATATTAGTGAGTTTTCTACCGTTGGCCATGACGCTGCCATCTACATTGTGCTTGGCATTATATAGATCAATTTCTTTTTGACGCTCGGCTATATAATCGCTTACTAGGTGTATTTTCTTAAAGCGTTCAATCATTTCGGGAGTACAAAATTGGATACTTTGAATTTGAATATGAACCGCACGTTTAATCCTTCTCCCTGGAGACTGTTGCATGCCTCTCCAGTTGGTAAACGAATCGGAGACAAAGGCATAGGTAGGTATCGTAGTGATAGTATTGTCAAAGTTCTGCACCTTGATGGTTGTCAGGTTGATTTCTTGTACATCCCCATCGGCATTATACTTAGGAACGGTAACCCAATCTCCAACATGCACCATATTATTTGCCGAAAGCTGGACGCTCGCCACAAAACCTAAAATACTGTCTTTAAAAACAAGCATAACGACTGCGGCAATGGCACCAAATCCACTTAATAAGAGCAGCGGACTCTTATCAAAGATGATGGAAATAGAAAGTACAAAGGCAATGGTATAGATAAAGATTTTCCCGAGTTGGGTGATACTTCCTACCGGCTTGTCTATATAATCAGGGTTACTGGCCAATATTTCATTGGCACCATTAAACACGGCACCAATAATCCATGCGAGGGTAAAAACAATAAGAATATTGGTTACAGCAGTGACAAAAGGCAGGGTATGTGTGAGTCCGTTAAAAATTTCTGGCGCCACATAATCGAGCATCAAAGCAGGAATGAGCAATGCAAAGGCTGAAATCACTCTTTTGCTAAAGATTACATCATCCCAAATAGTTTTCGTCCTAGAGGTCACCTTAGGCACGGCTTTATGTAAGAGATATTTACCTACACGCCATACCACATACATGAGTAGAAAGGTTCCTAAGATCATTAGGATGGTTTTAGGCACAAAAACAGCATGTGCAGGTATCCCAAAGGTGTTGATGAGTAATTTTTCTAAGGCGTCAGAAATGGATGTTAGCATGCCGCAAAATTAGGGAATCCACGGGGTCTTTTGCAGTGTAGTAGGGGATAATTTATAGGAGTTTGAAATTGGGAATATTGTTCACAGGAACCGCAAAGTTCTTAATAATTTGCACAGAAAAAGTTGCAAATTCTTAAGAACAACCACTCCATTCTCCTTTGGAGTGTAGGCATAAAAAAACCCTTACTGTTTTAAGTAAGGGTTACTTTGTACCGAAAGTGGGAATCGAACCCACACTCCAAAGGAACGCGAGTTTGAGTCGCGCGCGTCTACCAATTCCGCCATTTCGGCCCGTTAGAGAATACAAAATTAAAGAATATTTTACTATCACACCTATAAAACGACATAATTTATACCTCCAACTACAATTTTATCGCTATTTTTGCACCTCCTTTCGAGAAAAGGACATAATGTCAACGATTTAACCACCATATAAGATGTCACAATCGGTACCGCAGCCCAAGTTATTTGCCTGTTCACAGAGTAAAGACCTTGCTGAAAAAATCGCGAAAGCGTATGGCCAAGACCTAGGAAATATTATTACTTCCACATATAGCGACGGCGAATTTCAGCCTTCTTTTGAAGAATCGGTACGTGGGTCAAGGGTTTTCCTTATTGGAAGTACCATGCCTAGTAGTGATAATCTTATGGAAATGTTACTCATGTGCGACGCTGCAAAGCGCGCATCTGCAAGACACATTACAGCTGTCATTCCTTATTTTGGATGGGCGCGACAAGATCGTAAAGACAAACCTAGAGTGCCTATCGCTGCCAAAATGGTCGCAAGCATCCTAGAAACGGCAGGAGCAACTCGTATCATTACCATGGATCTACATGCAGATCAGATCCAAGGATTTTTTGAACGACCTGTAGATCATTTATTTGCATCTACTTTGTTCTTACCCCATTTGAAATCATTAGGCCTAGAAAATCTAACCATGGCATCGCCAGATATGGGAGGAAGTAAAAGAGCCTATGCATATAGTAAAGCACTAGAAAGCGAAGTAGTAATTTGCTATAAGCAACGTGCAAAAGCCAATGTGATTTCCCATATGGAACTCATAGGGGATGTAAAAGGAAGACATGTAGTACTTGCCGATGATATGGTAGATACCGCTGGAACTCTAACCAAAGCCGCCGACCTCATGATGGAGAAAGGTGCTTTAAGCGTAAGAGCAATATGTACGCATGCTATCCTTAGTGGAAACGCCTACGAACGTATTGAAAATAGTAAGTTGGAGGAATTAATCGTTACAGATTCTATTCCCCTGAAGCAGGAAAGTAAAAAAATAAAAGTTGTGTCATGTGCACCACTTTTTGCAGATGTGATGCACCGCGTGAATTCAAACACCAGTATCGCTTCTAAGTTTATTATGTAATTAATTAACATTTAATATATTTAAAATGAAGTCAATTTCGATCAACGGATCTAAAAGAGAAAGCGTGGGCAGCAAAGCTACTAAAGCCTTACGTAATGCTGGACAGGTACCTTGCGTAGTATACGGAGGGGAAAAACCATTGCATTTTAGCGCAAATGAATTAGCGTTTAAAGACTTGGTTTACACCTCAAGCGCGCATACAGTAGAAATTGCTTTAGATGGACAAAAGATCAATGCGATCCTTAAAGACATCCAATTTCACCCAGTAACAGATCGTATTTTACATATCGATTTTTACCAAATCTTTGATGACAAAGAAGTAACAATGTTACTTCCTGTGCATTTCGTAGGTGCATCTAAAGGTGTTCTTAACGGAGGGGTTTTACGTAAAACAAATCGTAAGTTACGTGTGAAAGCCGTGCCTGCAAATCTTCCTGATTACTTAGACGCAGATATTACTGAACTTAAAATTGGTAATAAATTGTATGTTGCTGCATTAGCAAGTGACAAATTTACAATCATGCACCCTGAGAATACAGTAGTATGTCAAGTGAGAACTTCTCGTAATGCTATTGAAGATGATGAAGAAGAAGAAGAAGGAGCAGAAGGAGCAGAAGCTGCTACAGAAGAAGCTGCTGCAGAATAAGACAATTATTCTTAATTTATACAAAAGCATCTCGTTCTTCGAGATGCTTTTTTTATTTTTATACCTGAAGGCCATAAAAGGCAAGAGTCTCCAATATTTGGAGACACCCACTGTAACTATCAGAAAATATGCTCGCTTTTTTTCGTCAACTCTTTGGAAGTAAAAAAGAACAGAGACCTGTAGAAGATCCTATGAAAAAATTTCTTATCGTTGGTTTAGGTAATATCGGACCCAAATACGAAAACACCCGTCACAATATCGGATTTAAGGTAGTAGACGCTTTCGCGAAAGCGCAGGAATGCTCCTTTGAAACAGAAAAACTAGGGGATATCGCTAGAACAAAAGTCAAGGGCAAAACCGTTATTTTACTCAAACCCAATACCTATATGAATCTGAGCGGAAAAGCAGTGAGATATTGGATGCAGCAGGAAAATATTCCGCATGAAAATCTGCTCGTGGTCACCGATGATCTCAACCTAGAGTTTGGGATGATTCGCGTAAAAAAGAAAGGTAGTGACGGCGGCCATAATGGCTTAAAAGATATCCAAGCTCAACTCAATACCACCACCTATAATCGCTTTCGCTTCGGAATAAGCGACCAGTTTTCAAAAGGAAGACAGGTAGATTATGTGCTTGGAGAATGGGATGCAAAAGAAGAGGCTGCATTGCCAGAACGTCTCGATATGGCGAGCCAAGTAATTACCTCCTTTGTGCAAGCAGGGATCTCAAATACCATGAATAATTTTAACGGGAAATAAGCGTGAATATACACAAAGGTGCACAACATTTTAAGTCGGAAAAAGGAACAGTGGTCACCATTGGTACCTTTGATGGCGTTCATATTGGTCATCAAAAAATCATAGACCGCTTACGCGAAAATGCGGTCGCAAACGATTGGGAATCTGTGGTGCTAACCTTCTTTCCGCATCCTAGAATGGTGCTGCAAAAAGATGCCGACATCAAACTCATTAATACCATTGATGAACGAGGAGATTTATTTGAATCTTTTGGCTTAGACCATCTGGTAATCCACCCATTTACGACTGAATTTTCGCGCATGCGCGCTGAAGACTTTGTCCAAAATATCTTAGTGAAAGCCTTACATGCTAAAAAAGTCATTATTGGCTATGATCATCGTTTTGGCCGTAATAGAAATGCAGATATCGAAGATTTAAAGGGCTTCGGAGAGCAATTTGGCTTTGAAGTTGAAGAGATTTCAAAACAAGAATTGGCAGACGTCGCCATTAGCTCTACCAAAATTAGAAATGCCTTGATTGATGGGGACATCGAGCGAGCCAATAGCTATTTGGGTCGCCCTATAATGTTAAACGGAACTGTAGTAGACGGAAAACATCTTGGAAAAACTATTGGCTATCCAACAGCCAATTTATCCATACCCGAAAGTTATAAGTTAATTCCCGCTCAGGGGGTATACGTGGTGCAATCTGAGATCGACGGAGAACGTATTTATGGAATGATGAATATCGGGACCAATCCAACAGTAGGCGGAAAATCAGTAACCATAGAAACATATTTTCTTGATTTTGACAAAGACTTATACGGCAAAGCTATAACTATAGAAATACTAAGTCGTATTAGAGAAGAAAAGCATTTTTACTCTGTAGATGATTTGGTTGAGGCGATGAAGCAAGATGAGGTCTTTGCTAGAAATTACATTAAATCCTTAATCTAAAAAGTCATGAAACTCGATCGCTTTCTATTTACTCAGATTGATAATAGCGCACTGATCGTTTTTCGTATCATATTCGGACTCTTAATCACTGTGGAAGCATGGGGTGCCATCGCTACAGGATGGGTACGCCGAACCTTAGTAGAGCCAGAATTCACATTTAATTTTATTGGATTCGACTTCTTGCAAACCTTCCCCGGTTCTGGGCCTCAGATGTACGCCTATTTTGCAATCATGGGAATTTTTGGCGTTTTTGTCATGCTAGGTTTTAAGTACCGTTGGAGCATGTTGGCCTATGGAGTTATGTGGGCGGGAGTCTACTTTATGCAGAAGTCTTCCTACAATAATCATTACTATCTATTGATGCTCTTGTGTGGTATCATGGCCATGCTACCTGCTGGACGGGCACTGTCTATTGACGCCATGCACCGTCCAGAAATCACCAAAACGCATATGTCCAGATGGATAGTCATAATAATTATTCTACAATTATGGATAGTGTATACCTATGCGTCTGTTGCCAAGTTCTATCCCGATTGGTTTGATGCCACCGTGCCACAGGTACTTATGAAAGGACGTAAAGACTATTGGCTCATTGGGGATTTATTACAACAGCGATGGGTGCATTATTCTATTTCTTATGTTGGAATCTTATTTGATGGCTTGATCATACCCTTATTACTCTGGAAGAAAACGCGCAAATGGGCCTTTGGGATTTCGATCTTCTTTCACCTATTCAATTCGATTGTCTTTCAAATAGGCATCTTCCCTTATATGTCCCTAGCATTCTCCCTATTTTTCTTTGAACCTAAGGTCATTCATAATATATTTCTAAAGAAATGGAAACCCTTCTATGATGGAAAGGAAGTGATCGTACATTCAGCAAAAAATGCATGGATAGCCTTTATGAGCGTGTATTTTATAGTCCAAATTGGCTTGCCATTGCGCCATTGGTTCATTCCAGACAATGTTTTATGGACCGAAGAAGGACATCGACTGAGTTGGCGCATGATGCTCCGTTCCAAAAGTGGAAGCCTTGTTTTGTACGCAGAAGATAAGGAGACAGGTAAAAGAGAACTCATCAAACTAAGCAGTCACCTCTCAAAAAAACAACAGCGCAACATTAGAACAAAACCCGATATGATCTGGCAGTTTGCCCAGCGTATGAAAAAGAAATATGCCGCTGAAGGAAAGGACGTGGCTATCTACGCCAATTGTAGAGTACGCGTGAACGGTAGAAAACTACATAAATTGACAGATGAAACTGTCGACCTAACGGCTGTGCCATGGAATTATTTTGGACACTCGTCTTGGGTCTTGGACAGCGGAGATTATTTGGTGAAATAATCATTAATCACAACTTCAGTAGGGAACATTCCTATCGATTTTTGAAGCTTTTCCTAAAGCAGCGCCCTCATTTGAAATTTTAAAGGGATCTTTTGCATGTGATGGGTATACTTCAAGTCACATTTCCTAAATTTGCCATCTTAAAACCTGGAAACCATGTTAGAAGTTGCACAAATACGCGAGCATAAGGACGCTTTCGCGAAAGCGCTACAAAAAAGAAACTTAGATGCAAACGACCTACTAGATCGTGTCATCAAAGCAGATGAGCTACGCCGTAGTTCGCAAACAGAACTCGATCAGGTTTTAGCCGATTCTAACAAATTTTCAAAAGAGATAGGAATCCTCTTCAAAAATGGAGAAGGCCAAAAGGCAGCGATCCTAAAGGAGAAAACTGCCGGTTTAAAAGAGAAGTCTAAAAGCTTGCAAGAGCAGCTTAATACTGCTACTGAAGAGTTACAAGAGTTGTTGTATACACTTCCAAATATTCCGCATGAAAGTGTGCCGGAAGGAAATTCTGATGAAGATAATGAGGAGACCTTTCGTAAAGGAGATATTCCAGTATTACATGAAGGAGCACAGCCTCATTGGGAACTAGCAAAGAAATACGATATCATCGATTTTGAACTGGGTACCAAAATTACAGGAGCTGGATTTCCAGTATACAAAGGAAAAGGAGCCCGTTTACAACGAGCTTTAATCAGTTATTTCTTAGATAAGAATACTGCTGCTGGATATACAGAATACCAAGTACCGCATTTGGTTAATGAAGCCTCTGCATACGGAACGGGCCAACTTCCAGACAAGGAAGGTCAGATGTACCATTCGGCTGAAGATGATTTATATCTAATCCCAACTGGTGAAGTGCCGGTGACTAACATATTTAGAGGAGACCTATTGGATGAGGCGCAATTGCCAATCACCTGTACAGGTTATACTCCTTGTTTTCGTCGCGAAGCTGGATCTTATGGAGCTCACGTACGCGGATTGAACCGTTTGCATCAATTTGATAAGGTAGAAATTGTACGCATTGAACATCCAGATAAAAGTGCAGCTGCCCTTGAAGGAATGGTGGATCATGTAAAAACAATTCTAGACGAATTGGAATTGCCATATAGAATTTTACGTCTTTGTGGCGGGGATCTTGGATTTACAGCTCACCTTACCTATGATTTTGAAGTATTTTCAACAGCCCAAGATCGCTGGTTGGAAATAAGCTCAGTTTCAAACTTTAGAACCTTTCAGGCAAACCGTTTGAAGTTGCGTTTTAAAGATACAGATGGTCATAATAAACTAGCGCATACCCTGAATGGTAGTGCCCTTGCTTTGCCACGTGTTTTGGCGGGAATACTTGAAAATTGCCAAACACCAGAAGGAATTAAAATCCCTAAGGCTTTAGTGCCTTATTGTGGTTTTGATACCATTGACTAATAAAATTATATAAAATACCGTTAAGAACGTGTCATGGTTTATCGCTATGGCACGTTTTTCGTTATCTTTAACCCTATGAAGAAGCAGTTGTTTTTGGCCTTGAGCTTATTATTTTGTTTTAGTCTTTTCTTGCCTACGAGCCAGATTGGATTAAGCGCTCAGACTACACAACAGGCACATAATTACTTCGATCAAGGCGAATACGAAAAAGCTTTGAGTACCTATAAGAGGGTTTATAAAAAGGAGCCAAACAATACCAATGTCCTCATTGGTATTATTAAGACCCAGCAGCAGCTAGAAGACTATGATGCGGTTGAAAAACTAATCAAAGGAAAATTGAGTGGTCGTAGAGATCGAGGAACACTCTTGGTAGAGATGGGGTATAACTATCAACTACAAAAGAAGGATTCTTTATCTACTCTCTTTTACGATAAAGCCATTGAGTTGGTAGAGGAGAATACAAACAATGCCTACAGAGTAGGAAAGGCATTTCAAGAGCATAGTCTACTTCAGGAGGCCGTGAAAACCTATGAGACAGGAATGCGTCTCAACCCTAAAGCA
This sequence comes from uncultured bacterium, assembly GCA_963974305.1. Classification (GTDB taxonomy): domain Bacteria; phylum Bacteroidota; class Bacteroidia; order Flavobacteriales; family Flavobacteriaceae; genus Dokdonia. The sequence continues at coordinate 7,695 of CAXBCS010000039.1, read as the reverse complement.
AATTATAGTGTTCAGTTGGCACGGATCTACGGAGAATTGGGTGACACAGAAAAGATGTTTGATAGCTACCTGACTTTAATTCAAAAGAGCACGGGCTATGTGCGAACCGCTCAACGGAATTTCGGACAGTACATTACTGACGATCCCGAAAATGAAGCCAATATCATCTTTAGAAAATTACTCCTAAAGAAACTCCAGACAGAACAAAATATTCTTTACAATGATTTTTTGAGTTGGCTCTTTATCCAACAAAAAGAATACAAAAAGGCCTTTATTCAGGAAAAGGCAATTTACAAACGCAGCGAAGGCAACATTCAAGGAATAGTTGACTTGGCAGGAATTGCTGTAGAAGAACAAGCCGGGGAGGTAGCCGAAGAAATACTGCAGTATATCATAGATAACGCCCTTGATGATGCTACTAAGTTAGATGCAGAACGGGTCTTATTATATCTTCAGGTACAGAAAGTCACTAGTGTAGAAGAGAAAATTGCGTTGCGAACTCGCTATGAGAGTTTATTGAAAGTATACGAACAATGGGAATATGCAGTCCCTGTAAAAATAGACTATGCACATTTTTTAGCTTTTAATAATGAGCAGGCAGCAGATGCTATTTCTTATCTCAAAAAACAAATTAAGCTGGAACGATCTCGTTTTCCCCAGGCGCGTTTAAAAATGGAGCTGGCTGATATTTTAGTACTGGAGGAGAAGTTCAACCAGGCGTTGATTTATTATTCTCAGGTGCAAAAGGATATTACTAATAATGTGATTTCGCAAGAGGCGAGATTTAAAGTAGCCAAAACGAGTTATTATAAGGGCGATTTTGCTTGGGCTGAGGCACAACTCAATGTACTGAAGGCGGGAGCTACCCAATTGATTGCAAATGACGCATTAGAATTATTGCTTGTGATTCGTGATAATTCTCAAGAAGACAGCTTACAAACTGCACTTAAGAAATACGCAAAAGCCGATTTACTTAGCTATCAAAATAGACCTGATGCCGCGATTAGTTTGTACGGTGAAATATTAGAGATTCATAAAGGGGAGTCTATCGAAGATGAAACCTTATTGGCACAAGCAGCATTGTTGGAGGCGAAGTCCGCTTTCGCGAAAGCGAGCAAAAACTATGAAATGATTATCGAATATTTTGGCGATGGCACTCTAGCCGATAACGCCCATTATAAACTCGCCGAATTATATGCGGGACCTTTAAACGAACCAGAAAAAGCAAAGCAGCATTACGAGCGAATTATTTTTGATTTCCAAGACAGCATCTATTATGTGGAAGCCCAAAAGAAATATCGCCAACTGAGAGGAGATGTTATAAACTAAGAATTCACCTAAATGAGAAGTCTCTATACTATCCAAAGAATATGATCATATACAATGTCACTATCAATATAGAAGAAGCCGCGACAGCAGAATGGCTAGCATGGATGCAAGAAACGCACATTCCTGATGTCATTGCCACGGGTAAATTTACAGAGGCCTTAATGACTAAAGTATTGGTTGATGAGGAAATGGGTGGAAATACCTATTCTGTTCAATATCGTTGTCCAAACAAGGAGACCTTAGAAGCTTATTATGCAGAAGATGCCGAGAGATTAAGAGGAGATTCTGGAAGATTTGCTGGTAAATTTGTGGCTTTTCGCACAGAACTCGAAGTGATAAGCAACCATTAATGGGCCGTAAAAACTCAAATTCAGGAAGCAAGCCACGCAAGTTTGATAAATCTCATGCCCGAAAGGAAAATAGAGATCAAGGTATTAAAGCCAAAAAGCACCTAGGACAACATTTCTTAGGAGACGAATCAGTCGCCAAAGATATTGCAGATACCCTAACCCTAAAAGGTTACGAGAATGTATTGGAAATTGGTCCTGGAACGGGTGTATTGACAAAATATATCCTTGCTAAGGATATCAACCTTGCCGTCATGGACCTCGATAGAGAATCTATTGAATTCTTAAAAGGGTCTTTCAAATTAGAGCAAAAAATAAATAACGAAGAAAAGTTTCAGGTACTAGAGGCCGATTTTTTGAAGTATGACTTGGATCAAGTTTTTCCAGGGAAGCCATTGGCAATTACTGGGAATTTCCCATATAATATATCGACGCAGATCGTTTTCAAAACCTTAGAAAATAAAGAGAGAATACCTGAATTTACGGGGATGTTTCAAAAGGAAGTTGCCATGCGTATTTGTGCAAAAGAGGGAAGTAAAACCTATGGCATTCTTTCTATACTCGCACAAGCCTATTACGATGCCGAGTACTTATTTACCGTACCTCCCACCGTATTTATACCACCCCCTAAGGTAGATAGTGGGGTGCTTCGTTTGACACGAAAGCCAGGTTTTCAAGATATTGGTTGTGATGAGCGTATGCTCTATACCGTTGTGAAAATGGCATTTCAGCAACGTCGAAAAACCATGAGAAACAGCTTAAAAGGGATGGATTTGAGTGATGAATTTCGCGAAAGCGAGATCTTTAACATGCGCCCTGAGCAGCTTTCTGTAGCTGCATTTATCGAACTTACTGCAGCCATAACTGCCGATAAACACTAGTGTGCTGTGCCTTGGCTAAGGCAAGTTTAAGTTAGTAGTCGACTTACCCTCATTTTCAATAGTGGATTCCTATATTTGCGAATAGCAAAAAGGATTATCATGTCATTTGAACTTACTAGCACCCTTTTAGATCGTGTCAAACTGCTTATTCAAGCAGAAGACAATGCTGCTTTGGAAATAGTATTTTCCGAACTTCACCCTGCCGATATCGCCGAAATTTTAGACGATGTAAATTGGGAAGAAGCAGCCTATTTAGTGCGTTTACTGGATAGTGAGAAAACTGCTGAGGCCTTGATGGAATTGGATGACGATGATCGTGAGCGTTTGCTTGATGAATTGACGCCCAAAGAAATCGCCGATGAGGTAGGAGAGCTAGATACCGATGATGCGGTAGATGTAATCTCTGAACTCGATGATGATATTCAGCTTGCGGTAATTGCCCAAATTGAAGATGCAGAACATAGGGCAGACATCCGAGAGATGATGCAGTATGATGAGAGTTCGGCTGGGGGATTAATGGCTAAAGAGCTTATTAAAGTTAAAGAAAGTTGGACAGTGGCTGGCTGTGTGAGGGAAATGCGCCGACAAGCAGAAGATGTGACTCGAGTGCATTCAATTTATGTGGTGAGCAAAGAAAATGAGTTGATAGGGAGACTTTCCTTAAAAGATTTATTGACCTCGGATGCTAAAAAGAAAATCTCAGAGATTTATATCCCTAAGGTAGATTATGTCTATGTGACAGACACTGCAGAAGATGTAGCCAAGGTGATGCAGAAATACGATTTGGAAGCAATTCCAGTAGTCGATGAAAACAAGAAACTATTAGGCCGGATTACCATTGATGATATTGTAGATTTTATCAAGGAAGAAGCCGAAAAAGATTATCAAATGGCGGCGGGTATCTCCCAAGTTGTCGAAGCCGATGATAGTATACTCCAATTGACACGTGCACGCTTGCCGTGGTTGTTTTTAGGCCTTTTAGGAGGTGTAGGTGCCGCTTATATCATGGGCGGTTTTGAAGATTTTCTAGATGATCATGCGATTCTCTTACTCTTTACTCCCCTTATTGCGGCGATGGCTGGAAATGTAGGGGTACAATCTTCGGCGATTATTGTTCAAGGTCTCGCCAATGACGATGTAAAAGGAAGTATTGCAAACCGACTCGTAAAAGAAATGTTGCTCGCCATGCTTAATGGCGCTGCACTTGCTATTGTGTTATTCTTCTTTATCTGGGCTTGGAAAGGTGAGATGAGCTATTCCTTATCGATATCTATATCATTATTTGTAGTGATCATTGTGGCAGGAATTATTGGGACATTTATCCCTTTATTCCTTCATAAAAGAGGTATTGACCCTGCAATAGCCACCGGTCCGTTTATAACAACTAGTAATGATATCTTTGGAATCTTAATCTACCTTTGGATTGCCAAAATGATTCTCAACATTTGATACCAACACCTTTTGAATATCAATTAACAGTTCCAGCATCTGCTATAGATGTACTTGAGCATGTAAATAATGTAGTCTATCTCGATTGGGTTCAAAGCGCAGCTTCCAAGCATTGGAACCATGCAACCGCAAGCTATTTTAAGAATGAAGACCCAAGCGAGGAACGCTTAGGGATTAAAAAAATGGCATGGGTGGTTCTCGATCATCATATTAGTTATAAGGCTGCGGCATTTGAAGGTGATATTTTGGTGGTTTCCACTTTCGTGAAAAAAATGTCAGGTGCAACCTCTGAGCGGCATACAGAAATTCGTAGAAAAGATAATGGAAGCTTGGTTGTAAGTGCGATCACAAACTGGTGCTTACTAAAAATGCCTGAAGGAAGACCTATGCGAATCCCTCAAGAAATCACTAACTTGTTTGTTAAAGCTGAAAGCCTATGAAGACAATTAACATCAAGGAGAAGTTTAAAAAATTTAATGCTCAATGGCATCCACATCAAATAGCTACTGTAGACGATATGCAAGTGATACTTGCAAAGCTTTCAGGAGAGTTTGTATGGCACAGCCATAAGGAAGAGGATGAGTTGTTTTTTGTGCAAAAGGGACGCTTAGAAATGTGTTTTCGGCACAAGGACCAACCTGAAAAGGAATGGTCTGAATTTGTAAATGAAGGAGAGATTATTGTGGTGCCTAAAGGCATGGAACACTGTCCCAAAACGGCAGAAGGAGAAGAAGTACATGTATTGCTTTTTGAAAAGCTATCTACAGCGCATACTGGCGAAGTAGCACATGAAAAAACCCAAACTGTATATCCAGAAATTTAGCCCTTTAAAAGCATGTCCTTGAGAATACTACACCTAGATCAAAATCATCCTTTGTTACTCGAGCAACTCGCTGCTCTAGGACATGAGAACACAGAAAATTATACCATCTCCAAGGAAGAAACTGAAGAAATAATACATGAATATGATGGAATCGTAATTCGGAGCCGATTTGATATAGACAAAAGGTTTATGGATGCGGCAAAGGGCTTAAAATTCATTGCCCGTGTTGGAGCCGGACTAGAAAGCATCGATATTCCCTATGCCGAAAGTAAAGGTATCCACCTTATCAGCGCCGCTGAAGGTAATCGGAATGCGGTGGGCGAACATGCACTGGGGATGATCTTGAGTATTTTTAATAATCTCAATAGAGCACATGCTGAGATATGTGATGGTCACTGGAACAGAGAGTCAAATCGAGGCATCGAATTAGAAGGGAAAACAGTTGGAATTATTGGCTATGGCAATATGGGAAAAGCCTTTGCTAAGAAATTAAGAGGTTTTGACTGTAGGGTACTTTGCTATGATATTCTAGAAGGTGTCGGTAATGAAGATGCAAAACAGGTTTCTCTGAAAGAACTGCAGCAACATACAGATGTTCTAAGTCTGCACACCCCGTGGACAGCGGAAACAGATAAGATGATCGATACCGATTTTATTCACGCTTTCGCGAAAGCGTTCTACCTCATAAACACCGCCAGAGGAAAAAGTGTTGTTACTGCCGATCTTGTGGATGCTTTAAAACAAGGAAAAATACGTGGAGCAGGTCTGGATGTCTTGGAATATGAAAAATTATCCTTTGAAAAATTATTTCATAGCACCACAGAAATGCCAGCGCCTTTACAATACTTAATCCAAGCAGAAAATGTACTCCTTTCACCACATATCGCAGGATGGACGGTGGAGAGTAAAATCAAGTTGGCTCAAACCATAGTGGATAAAATCGTCGCTAAATTTTAGTACATTTAAGTCTTGTGAAGTAAAAAAGGGGTCAGAGATACTATTGCGCCATAGCAAATGTTTTCAAGGCTTTGTATTACATTTCACTTTGTTTAAGGCTTAAATTACTTAAAAATAGCGATCATGCAGTATCAAGCAACTACCACTCAGGAATATATAGACCAACTTCCAGAGGACCGACAGGGTCCCATTACAAAAATCAAAGAGATTCTTTCTAAAAATCTACCCTCAGATCTCGAGGAGGGAATCCTGTATAAAATGATTGGTTTTTATGTCCCCCATTCAATGTATCCAGATGGCTATCATTGCAAGCCTACAGACCCGCTTCCCTTTATTAATCTTGCGTCTCAGAAAAACTTTATCGCCTTATATCATATGGGGTTATATGCTAAAAAGGAATTGCACGATTGGTTTGTGAGCGAGTATCCTAAGCATTGCAAGTTTAAGCTAGATATGGGAAAGAGTTGTATTCGGTTTAAAAAGATGGAAGACATCCCTTATGAGTTAATAGCAGAGCTCGCACAAAAAATGTCTACTGCCGAATGGATAGAAATCTATGAAAAGGCCTTAAAGAAATAAGTCATTCTAAAAGAATAATAGCATGAAAAGAGTAACAGGAATAGGCGGGATGTTTTTTAAAAGTGAAGACCCTGATGCGCAAAAAGAATGGTACAAAAAACACTTAGGCCTCCCAACCGATCAATATGGCTGGACCTTTTGGTGGCGGGATGAAGATGGCAATAAATGTTCAACCCAATGGAGTCCGATGGATGCAAAGACGCCTTACTTTGCCCCTAGTGAAAAACAATTCATGTTTAATTTTAGGGTTGACGATTTACACGCTTTGTTGAAAGTCCTCAAAGAAGAAGGAGTTACAATTGTAGGAGAAGTAGAAGAATTTGAATACGGAAAGTTTGGATGGATTTTGGATCCTGAAGGTAATAAGATTGAATTGTGGGAACCTGTAGACAAGGCGTTTCTATAAGTTGTTGAACATAAGGAGCCTACAGTCAAAAAACCTTGAAGTTTTGACCTTTTTTTAACTAGAATTTTAGTAGTTTTAAGGACTAATCAATTTAAAATCAGAAGAATAATGAGTGAAGATACTACAGGAGGTCATGATGATGATCTTAAGGGCAAGGCAAAAAAAATGGCCAATGAAGCCGGAGAAAAGGCAAATGAATTTGCCGATGATGTAAAAGAAGCCGCTAGTGATTTTAGCGAAAGCGCCAAAGAGGCGGCCAAAAGGGCAAAGGAAGAATGGAATAAGGTGACTAATAGTACAGACAATAAGAAGTTAATGGCTGGATTACTAGCTATTTTTCTAGGTTGGCTCGGAATTCATAAATTTATTCTTGGGTATAAAACAGAAGGTATCATCATGCTCGTTATTGGAGTTGTAGGTTGGTTTTTTTGTGGAATACCAACTACGGTTGTTTGGGTAGTAGGAGTCGTAGAAGGTATTATTTACCTCACAAAATCAGATGAAGAATTTTATGAAACCTATCAGGCTAATAAAAAGCCATGGTTCTAATATAAAGGAAGCCCGAGTTGAACTTGGGCTTTTTTTAGTTAATTTAACATCGTAATATTGCAATATTACTTTTAATGATTATATTTGTTTAACGAAACTGCTTTAACCATAAATTTTAACACCCTTAAATACAAGGTTAAAGGTTAAAGGTTAAAGGTTAAGGTTAAGGTTAAAGGTTAAAGGTGTAGAGAGAGTAGTTAATTCATTTTCCTCTCTTTAGAGACAGCCAACAGCACAGTTTATAGTGTTAGAAAAGGGCGAAAAGAAAATGATTCGAAACCCTTACAATAGTGCCTAAAAATTTATTAGCCTTAAACACCAAACACCAAACACCAAACACCAAACACCAAACACCAAACACCAAACACCAAACAC
>CAXBCS010000038.1:0-33148 GCA_963974305.1 uncultured bacterium | reverse complement strand
TTGCTTTCATAGTTTTCCACTCTTTTAGTGGTCAACCTATATCAGGGACGTACATCATTCAAAAATCCACAATCGTTGATCTACGATCGTTAATCTCCAATCGTTAATCTTTTTTATTTCCCAGTTTTACTCGGCCTCACTTCTACTTTGCTCGGTAGTGTTCTTGGGTGCATTTTCATAAGATCTACAACGATCTGCCCTATGTCTTCTGGCTGAATGCGCCAATTGGCTCCTTCGTCTGGAGAACGGCCTCCAAAATGACTACTCACAGAGCCCGGCATAATGGTGGTTACTTTGACATCATCATTGCGAACATCTAGCATTAGGGCTTGGGTAAATCCTGTTAGCCCAAACTTACTAGCGTTATAAGCCGTTCCACTCGCAAAGAAATTAGTCCCTGCTAAACTACTAATGGTCATAATATAGCCTTTGGCGTTTTTAATAGCAGCCAAGCCCGCCTTGACAGTATTAAATACGCCTGTTAGATTGGTGTCAATTGTAGCATTCCACTGTTCAGAAGTGAGTTGGTCGATAGGAGCAAAATGCCCTACTCCAGCATTGGCAACCAAAAGATCTATTTGTACGTAATGTTTTAAAGTTTCCTTTATTGCAGCTTCCATACTCTTGAGATCACGTACATCGGCCGCTAGGCCAACTGCTTTTCCTTTCAACTGAGCTGCCGCATCCTTAGCACTGCCTAATTCACGTCCGGTAATTACGACACGCATACCTTGTTCTATAAGTGCTTCGGCTATGCCGTAGCCTATTCCTTTAGTGCCTCCTGTTATAAAGGCAACTTTATCTTGTAATGAGTTCATAGGTATTTTGTTTTACTGCAATTTCGCTAAAGCGAAAGAGAAATAAAAGCCTAGCACAGAAAACTACAGAAAAGAAAGTCTTAGCCAACTTGCAGTCGGCTTCTTGGAGAAGTATCTTTGCAAAAAACAGATTAGATGCTTAAAAGTTTTCGTTGGATCAGTATTCTGGAAGGGATTTCTTTCCTCCTTATTCTCTTTATCACCATGCCCTTAAAGTACATCTGGGATAATGGTGATCCCAATAAAGTTATTGGAATGGCGCACGGAGTTTTGTTTATGGCGTATGTAGTTATGGCAGTCATGATGAAGCCTGAACGCAATTGGACAAACAAGACCTTGGGGATTGTACTGTTGTGTTCGATTATTCCATTTGGCACTTTCTGGATGGACAAAAAATACCTTCGGGACTAATTCACTATTTTTAAGGAATGACGCATCTAGATACTATTGTTGCATTAGCAAGTCCGGCAGGCGCGGGAGCCATTGCTGTAATTCGTGTTTCAGGACCTGAGGCAATCGCTATTTGCGCTCCTTTGTTTCGATCTATCCACGGAAAAGACCTTGCCAAACAAAAAACACATACCATCCATTTAGGACATATTATGGATGGAGAGCGTATCATTGATGAAGTATTAGTTTCTTTATTCAAAGGCACCAACTCATACACTGGTGAACCCACCGTAGAGATTTCTTGTCACGGGTCTAGTTATATTCAACAAGAAATTATCCAACTCCTTCTCCGCTCTGGTTGTAGAGCAGCGCAAGCAGGAGAATTTACACTCCGTTCCTTTATCAATGGCAAGATGGACTTGAGTCAGGCCGAGGCCGTCGCCGATTTGATCGCTAGTGATAATGCGGCAAGTCATCAAATAGCCATGCAACAAATGCGCGGAGGTTTCTCAAGCGAAATTGCCAAACTGCGGGAAGAATTATTAAACTTCGCTTCCTTAATCGAACTCGAACTCGACTTTGCAGAAGAAGATGTAGAATTTGCCGACCGTACTCAATTCCAAGAATTAGTGACGCGTATCACTAAAGTTTTAAAACGCCTTATTGACTCTTTTGCAACAGGAAATGTGATAAAGAATGGAATTCCAGTAGCTATTGTAGGCGAACCCAATGTGGGGAAATCTACCTTACTCAATGCCCTTTTGAACGAAGAGCGTGCGATCGTTTCTGATATCGCAGGTACTACCAGAGATACTATTGAGGACGAATTGACGATAGGCGGCATTGGTTTTCGATTTATTGATACAGCGGGAATTCGTGAAACTGTAGATGTCATTGAAGGCTTAGGTATCAAGAAAACCTTTGAAAAGATTGGGCAGGCACAAGTAGTGATGTACTTATTTGATTCCCTCACAGCACTCAAGTCCCCCTCTGTCCTACGGACATCTCCCTCAAAGGGTGAGAAACTGCGGAATGTTATTGTTGAGATTGAGAAGATTAAAAATCAGTTTCCGTTGAAGCCATTGGTGATAATCGCAAATAAGGTGGATCAGTTGGAAGAATCAGAGATTGAGCAACTCAAAACTGCCATTCCTGATCTTCACTTACTTTCTGCCAAGAAAAATATTGGTGTTGATGCGCTTAAAGCGAAAATGCTCGATTTTGTCAATACGGGAGCGCTGCGCAATGATGAAACGATCGTTACCAACTCAAGACATTACGACGCCTTACTCAAGGCCCTCGAAGAAATCGAAAAAGTCCAGTACGGCATAAATACCGACCTTCCTAGTGATCTCATGGCGATAGATATTAAGCAGGCCTTATATCACTTTGGAGAGATCACCGGACAGGTAACCAATGATGAGTTATTGGGGAATATCTTTGCTAATTTTTGTATTGGGAAGTAAAACTAAAGAAACAATAGCTAACTAGATTGTCTTTATTTCTGTAAAATTATCTTTATTAATTCCTCAAGTGTTTAGTTATAGCCAATCCATCTTTCCTAAAATATTTAACATATTCATCTACATATATAGAAAAATTTGGATAGTCAATGTTGGTAATTCCTTTCTTAGTATAGGGGGTGATAAATATCATTTTTTCCTCTAAACGAATTTGTTAGATTTATTTAACTTTGGTGGAACTCATTTTTTCAGAACATCAAAGCAGTAATATGGCCAAACAAAAAACAGCTTCAAAAAAGTCCTCGAATAAAACAATGCCCATACAAGAGGATGCGGGTTCGAAGTTGGAAGAAACTAAATTTTTGATTGTGGGTATGGGTGCTTCAGCTGGCGGGTTGGAAGCTTTCAAAGAATTCTTTGAATCTATGCCCGATGCGCCGGGAATGGCCTTTGTATTGGTACAACATTTAGACCCCACTCATAAAAGTTTGATGGTCTCCTTATTAAAAAATCATACCAAAATGACCGTGACACAGGTTAAGGACAATACCAAGGTAGTTCCAAACCATGTTTATGTCATTCCACCAAATAAAGATATGGCCATTTTAAATGGGAAACTTCATTTAATGGATCCTACGGCAGCTAGGGGTTTTCGCAAACCCATCGATTACTTCCTTCGCTCCTTGGCTCAAGATCAGACAGACAGAGCGGTTGGTATAATTCTTTCAGGTACAGGAACAGAAGGCACTCTAAGTTTAAAGGATATTAAAGGAAAGGGCGGACTATCAATTGTACAGGATCCCACTACGGCAAAATACGATGGTATGCCTAAAAGTGCTATTGCAGCTGGTGTAGAGGATTTTATTCTACCTGTAAAGGATATGCCAGCTACACTCTTAAAATATGCTGAAAATCGTAAATTCAAACCTGAAGATCAACCTTCCCCCGATTCAACACCAAATCAACTATTACAAAAAATTTTCATCCTATTACGCAATCAAACTGGTTGTAATTTTAGCGATTATAAGAATAGTACGGTGATACGCAGAATCGAAAAGCGAATGGCGCTCAATCAAGTTGATAAGCTTGAAAATTATTTAAAACATCTTCAGAAAAATCGTGAGGAAGTCATAAAGCTTTTTAAAGAACTGCTTATTGGAGTTACCAGTTTTTTCAGGGATAAGGAGGCATTTGATGCGTTAGGAAAATATGCGCTTTCGGAGATTATTGAAAACAAGCAGGACGGCGACACTATCCGTATATGGGTTGCAGGCTGTTCAACAGGAGAAGAGGCATACTCGATTGCCATTCTTTTTGATGAAGCCATCCGCAAGCAGACCAAGGCTCTGAAAGTACAGATTTTTGCATCTGACCTCGATGAAGGCGCTATAAACATGGCTAGACAGGGTATATATCCTGAAACTATTTCTACCGATGTAAGTGTAGAGCGCCTTACACGTTATTTTCAAGGTGAAACCAATAGCTATCGAATAAAAAAGGAAATACGCGACCAGATTATTTTTGCCGAGCATAACCTGATTAAAGATCCTCCCTTCTCAAAAATTGATTTAGTTAGTTGTCGTAACCTGTTGATTTATTTAAACGTGGAAGCCCAAAAAAAAGTCTTTGCCATTTTCCACTATGCCTTGAATCCTAAGGGCATTTTATTTCTAGGCAATTCGGAATCATTAGGTCAGTATGCTAGTATGTTTGAGGTAATGAACCGAAAACACAAAATTTTCAAGTATAAGAATGCAAAACAGCATAGAATTCCAGATATCGGCCACCTATTCCAAGAGCTTACCCCTCATAAAATAACAAATCCTATTCCGCAAAAACGGGAATGGCAGGCCAGTCTAGCAGGGATTACTGAAAAAATGTTGTTGGCTAACTACGCCCCGGCCTGTGCTATTGTCAACATTAAGGGAGATGCTGTCTATTTTTTTGGTAACACAGGTAGATACCTACAACCATCGCCGGGTGAGGCCAAATTAAACATTATCGAGATGGCACGCGAAGGGTTAAAAACCGATCTCCGTAGCCTGCTTTTGAAAGGCCGAAAAAGCAAAAAGACCGTAACGCAAAATAATATCAACGTAAAGACTAATGGTACCGAGCAACTTATTGACCTAGCCATACGACCCTTGGTAGAAGTGGGACTTGACGATGAATACTGGATGCTAACTTTTGAAGATGTTGATAATATTCCTGAGAAGTTAACGGAAACAAAGGCAAAAAAATCTATAGAGGATACCACAGAACTTCACGCTTTGGAGCAAGAACTTGCCGCCACCAAGGAATACTTGCGTTCTACCATTGAACAGTTGGAAATATCAAATGAAGAACTGAAATCCTCAAACGAAGAACTCCAATCAAGTAACGAGGAATTACAGAGCACCAACGAGGAAATGGAAACCTCAAAAGAAGAACTACAAAGCGTAAATGAAGAGATTGTCACAGTAAACACTGAACTTCAAGGGAAAATCGATGAATTGGCACATTCTTATGACGATATGAATAACCTGTTGGCCAGTACTGAGATTGGAACCATATTTCTTGATGCCGATTTAAAAATAAAAAGGTTTACGCCTGCCATGACAAAGATCATTAACCTCATTCATTCAGATGTGGGTCGACCAATTGCGCATTTATCGTCTAATCTCATTTATAATGGTATTCTAGAAGACGTAAAAACAGTATTGAACAAACTAACTCCTGTACATAAATCCATAAAAATTAATGACGGGATTTGGTACCAAATGCAGATCATGCCCTATCGCACTTCAGAAAATGTAATTCAAGGCGTGGTCATTACTTTTGTTGATATTACGGAAGAAAAGCTGTTATCAGAAGAATTGCGTGATTTTAAAGAAAAATACGAGCACCTGCTTGAAATGACTCGCACCGTTGTCTACACTCAGGACAAAAATCTAAACTATACCAGCCTGGCAAACATACATCCCGATTTTAATTTCAACGATATGATCGGAAAAACAGATGCCGATTTTTTCAACAAGGAAGACACCAAGAAATTGGAGGTCATCAAGAAAAAAGTATTGAAAACGGAAAAACCTGAAAGAGAGACCCTTTCTTTAGAAATAGCAGGGGAGCTACGTTTTTATGACCTTTTGGTACGACCTGTTGTAAAGGACAACAAGCTTGTGGGAATCGCGTGCACCTCTGTAGATATAACTGAACTAACCAAAGCAGACCAGCGATTGAAAAAGGTTAAAAAAGAAAAAAATGGTCAATGAAAATGACATTTCAAAGAAACTACGTTCAAAGGCGGAAGCCAAAGTAAAACACGAGCCAGAGTCAAAACCAGATCTTAACATGGAAGAGGTGAAAGTCCTCATGCACGAGCTGGAGGTACATCAGGTAGAACTAGAGATGCAAAATCAAGAACTGCGAGAAGCCCAGCATCTTTTAGAAGATTCGCGTGACCAATATACCGACCTATTTGATTTTGCTCCCGTTGGGTATTTGGTACTTGATGAAAAGGGAGTTATTGAAAACATAAACCTTACCGCATGTTCATTGATGGATATAGATCGTTCACTTATCAAGAGGAAGCCTTTTTCTGCTTTTATGTCAGGTAGCGAATCAAGGAGCTTATTTTTAAAATTAAAGGAAGCCTTCGAGAAAAAAATTCTCAAACCATTTGAACTTCAAATTAGGCGAAATGGGAAGGATACATTTACAGCTTTGCTCCATGGCACGGTCATCGACAATAAGATAGGTAAGCAAACTTGCTTTTTGTCAATGCAGGATATAACCGAAATACGTAAGGCCGAGGCACTGCAGCAAAAACACGTCGACCTTCAAAACGAGAAAGAAAATATTGAACGTTATCTAAATCTTGCCCCGGTTATAATTCTGTTGTTGGACAATGAATATAAGGTACAGTTGATAAACCAAAAAGGTTGTGATCTCCTAGGGTTTGATAAGCAATTCCTGCAAGGTGAAAAATGGTTCGAGTATATAAAGCCTTTAAATAATCATGCTGACCAATCTAAAAAACCCCTTTACTTTAAAAATAAAAAAATACTATCTCTGCCCTATTTTGATAGTGAACTACGCTCTAAAAATGGCGAGTTGCGGATTATTCGGTGGACAAATACTACCTTAAAAGACCAATTAGGCCAACCCGTTGGTACCTTAAGTGCTGGTGAGGATATTACTGAGCGAATGAAATTGGAAGTAATCAAAGAAAAGTATACCGCGATTCTAGAAGAAACCGTAAAAGAACGCACTATAGAACTCAGCAAAGCATTAGAAGCGGAAAAGAAAATTAACGAGTTGAAAAGTTCCTTTATTACCATTGCCTCTCACGAACTGCGAACACCAATAACCATTATAGTGTCTTCAATCATCTTAATCGAGAAATATACCAAAATAGGAGATTTCCATAAGCATCCGCGATTAATTGATCGTATAAAAAATGCCTCAAAACAGTTTACATCCATTTTGAATGATTTCCTTTCGCTAGAAAAGTTGGAAACAGGAGACCTACGTATCAATAAAGAAAATCTCAACCTTCAGAAATTTGCTAGTGACATTATTAATGATATGCAAGCAATATCAAATTCAGATCAACAGATTATTCATATCCATGATGGAAGTACAAAAATGGTGCAAGACCCAAAATTATTGTATCATATTGTATCAAACCTGCTTTCGAACGCATTAAAATATTCAGAATCAGATGTTGAACTGAATACTTCAATAAACAAGGGTAAACTGATTATTAAAATCAAAGATTACGGTATTGGAATTCAGAAGGAGGATCAAGAACATCTGTTCAAGCGATTTTTTAGAGCAAAAAATGTAGAACACTTCCAAGGCACTGGCCTAGGCCTTAGTATTGTAAAACGTTATTTGGACCTATTGGATGGCACTATAGAATTTATTAGCTCCTTAGGTAAAGGCAGTGTGTTTATAATAACACTCCCTTCAAATTAAAACGTACTACTAACCTTTATTTAATATCTGAAAAAAGTCTACTAGTAAATTTCTTTTTTCTGTCTACAAACGAGTCGCCAATATTTGCATCGTTATTCGCAAATATTTTTAGAGTTTTTAGATAATTAATATTTTAAAAAAGAATTACCTATGCGAGAGCTAATCTATTATTGATGGGAAATATAAAAGTTTGCAAAAATACAGCAGAAATTCTAGAGGTGTAAGGCTATACAGTAGTTAAGGCGAATGATTGTAGAAAGGTGTTCAAAAACAATCCAACTTCTAGCCGTATAAGTTCTTGTAAGAATGATAATGTGGAACTATTTTAGAAAACAAATTGGATATTATCATACAATATTTAAAGCTATTAAAAACAGAGTTATTCTTAATTATCATATAGGAGAACGAGATATTACCTAAATAAGGGAGGGTGTCAATTGGGGAAGTACCTGACCTTTTTGTGACAAATACATATACAATCACAGCCTTTTAAAGCCTCAAAAAACCTTCCAACCCAAACATCCCAAACAAATTACGTACATTTAACTAAGGGTACATCTTAAGCTTGTTGCTCACGGTGTTTCCAAGGCTCCCTCGCATTCCCTTTCAAAATGCATTAGTCTGGTATCTCAAACGTAGATACTTGTATGATGTAAAGTATGGTACATATAACCTATACTTTTTTTATAAACACCAACTCATGGGTAGAGCTTTCAATTTTAGTTTTTCAACACATAAAGACATTTACTGTCTCTTTCTATTTTTTTTCCTACTGTTTGTTGGAGGAGCGCCTCATTCTGTTTCTGCTCAAGAAGTCTCACATTCTGATAACACTTTTACATCCACTGAGATTTGGGCATCGGGCTTACCCAATATCGAAAACTATACTTCTGGAGAATATAAAAGCAGTCCGCAAAACTGGGGGTTTACTGAAGGAAGTAACGGAATTTTATACGCCGCAAACACCAATGGAGTGCTTCAATATGATGGCGCCACCTGGTCTACCATCACCTTACCTAATAAAAGTTTAGTTCGCTCTATCGCCGCTTCAGATACTGAAAAGGTGTATGTAGGCGGTGTTAACGAACTAGGATATTTAGCTCCAGATGCAATAGGGAAGATGAAGTATCATTCTCTTAAGCCCTTTTTAAAAGAAGAACAAAACGAATTTCGAGATGTATGGTCAATTCAAGTAATAGGCGACCTCGTGTACTTTGAAAATGGAACGCATATATTACGATGGGATGGTACAGCATTTAAAGTATTTACACCCGAAGTCGCTTTTGGTAGTATTTATAAAGTAAATAATGAGATCTATGTCGAAAGTAAAGGAGTTGGAATTCTCAAAGTAAAAGGCGATACCCTCCAACTTGTTCCTAACGGTGCGCTCGTTAATAATGAACGTGCAAAAACAGAGGGCATACTTTCATATAAAGACAATAGTTTACTGCTAATAAACAGCCGTCACGGGATGTCAGTTTTTGATGGTGAAAGCATCTATCAACTCCATCCCGAGAGCAATACCACCTTCCAAAATAATCGTATCTATAAAAGTATACGCTTGTCAAATGGTGACTATGCCATGGCGACAACAACTACTGGTTTGTATATAGTGAACGGGGAAACAGGGGCGATTAAAAAAAGAATTGGAAAGCGAGAAGGATTGATAAGCGATGTCCTTTTTAGTGTGTACGAAGATCGCTTTGGTGCTATTTGGGTAGGAAGTGACAACGGTATCTCTAAAATAGACTGGGCATCACCCTTTAGAAGTTTTAACGAGTTCAATGGTCTCAATGAAAGGGTGCGATCTGCATTATATCATAAAGGCAGACTGTATGTCGACAGTAAAGGCCTGCACGAATTGGTGAAGAACAATACTCAGCAAGAAATAAAAGTTCCTAGCTTCAAAAAGGTTGATGGTGTTGAGAATCCTCTTAAGGCTATGATTCCTTATGAAGACAATATTATTGCATTTAATTCTGGGTTACTATTTATTATTGACGCAAAGAACAAATTACTGCACACAGAACGTCATTCCTTCACATTTACATCTTTGCTCAAATCAAAAGTGAATCCTACTAAGGTATATGTGGGAACATTGCAAGGTGAGTTACTAGAATGTACCTATATCAACAAGCAATGGATCGTTAAACCAGAACCTATTTTTCAATTAAACGCTAGTATCGAGGGTATTCAAGAGGCTTCCAATGGTGATCTCTGGCTACAAACCAGTTACGAAGGTATTTATTTCGCTGAAAAGCAACCCAAAAAAGATATTGCAGAAACCAGCTTTGCGCTCAAACAATATGATACCCTAGCTGGCTTACCTACAATGACTTATAACTTTCCATATCTGTTTGATGATGCATTGTATGCCACTGCCGATGATGGTATGTATCGCTTCAATGAAACAACTAAAACTTTTGCCAAAGATTCCCTTTTAAATAATCAATACGCAGCAAACGTAGATGCCTTTGGATATATGGGGCGATCTTCAGACGGTACGATCTGGCAAACGGTACGTGAAGGTTTTGAAAACAAACTTTATGCATTGTCAGAAGACAAACTGACCGAAGTTTCAGAATTCAATCTGTATACTGATTTCGATATTTATAGCATGGAATTCATTGATGACATTCCATTATTATTAGGCCCAAAGGGAATACTCGCTTTCAATCCGCATCAAAAAAGGCCTTCCAAAAATCAGTTTGCTACTCAGCTACGCAAAGTATGGATGAATGGGGACTCCCTAGTCTATGGTGGCTCTATAAACTCCAAGACGAGCTTAGAGGATTTGACGTTTTCACATGCCAATAACAATCTCAATTTTGAGTATGCCCTTCCCTATTTTAACAAATCCAAGAATAACAATTATCAATCCTACTTAGAAGGCTATGATGCAACTTGGTCCCCCTGGTCAACAGAGACCAAGCGTAATTATACCAACATCCCAGCTGGGGATTATACGTTTAAAGTGCGTTCTAAAAATGTCTACAATGAAATAGGTGATGAAGATTCATACGCTTTCTCCGTTCAACCACCTTGGTACGGGAGTTGGCTGGCATACTTTCTCTATGTCTTAGCATTAATAACATTGGTCTGGATGATTATACGTTGGAGATCGAAAGAACTGCAAAAACAAAATGCGCAATTGGAAGAAACTATCTCTGAACGTACTGAGGAAATTCAGCATAAAAATGAGATCTTAAATCATCAAACTGAGCAATTGGTGGAACTCAATGATGCCAAGACGCGCCTGTATTCAAATATCAGTCATGAATTCAGAACACCACTGACTGTAATACTTGGGATGACCGACACCTTGAAGACTAATTATGAAAATAAGATAGAAGAAAGTCCAGAGAAACCTCTAGAAATGATACGTCGTAATGGCAAAAATCTCTTGCATCTAGTCAATGAACTCCTCGATCTCGCAAAGGTCGAAAGCGGTTCAATGCAACTTGAATTGGTACAAACAGATGTGGTTCCTTTTATTAAATACTATAGTGAAAGCTTTCACTCTCTAGCCGAATCAAAGAGAATAAACCTCACGGTCTATTCTGAAATTGATTCAGTTGAAATGGATATTGATGTGAATAAGTTGGCGTCTATTATCTCCAACTTACTCTCCAATGCGATTAAGTTTACTTCGGCACAAGGGAAAATTATTGTGCATCTAAATACTGTAAAACATGAAAATGGTCGCGCTTTATCCATCAAGGTTCAAGACAACGGTCGCGGACTGGCAGAAAAGGATATTGCCCATCTGTTTGACAGGTTCTATCAGGCACCAAATGCATCATCAGAGCAACAATTAGGCACGGGAATTGGTCTTTCTCTCACTAAAGAGTTTGTCGATTTAATGCAAGGAGAAATTACGGTGGAAAGCAGTTTGGATAAGGGAAGCACCTTTACGGTTACAATTCCTATTACTAACAATGCATCAAAGGTTAAAGAGGCTCAGAGTAGTACGACCGTGTCTTCTATTGTGCTCCCTCCTGTACACAAAAAAGAACTGTCCTTAGAAGAAAACAGCTCCACCCTGCCCCTTGTTTTAATTATTGAGGACAATATGGATGTTGCACAATACTTAGAGGTATGCTTGCGCGAAAAGTATCAAACCATCCACGCTAAAGATGGTAGTATAGGCATACAAATGGCATACGATAATATTCCAGATATTATTATTTCGGATGTAATGATGCCAAATAAGAATGGCTATGAAGTCTGCGCCACCTTAAAGGCCGATGAACGCACCGATCATATTCCAATTATTCTTTTGACTGCCAAAGTAAGCGAAGAAGATCGGTTGACGGGATTGACTCATGGGGCTGATGCATATTTGGCTAAGCCCTTCAATAAAGAGGAATTGTTCACTCGTTTAGATCAATTAATTCTAGTACGGAAAAAGCTGATCAGCAAATTAGAGCAAAATGGATTTTCAAGCGTCTTGAGTGAAAAGGTAGAAAACCCGCAAACCAAGTTTGTAAAACAGGTTATTAAGATTGTGTTGACGCATCTTGATGATGTCAATTTTGGTCCAACTGTTCTTGCAGAGGAAATGCATCTGAGCGAGTCTCAAATCTATCGAAAGTTGAAATCAATAACTGATAAATCAACCGCAGTCTTTATACGTTCTGTGCGTTTACAAAAGGCCAAAGAATTGATACAAACTTCTAATAAAACCATCTCTGAAATTGCCTATGAGGTAGGATTTAACGACCCTTCTTGGTTTAGTCGTGCCTTTAAAGAGGAATTTGGTGCTCCACCAAGTGATTACTCTAAATAAATGATTATCAACAATATATACAGAAGCATGCATTAATACTGCATTCTTTTTTTTATGAATTCACAAATACTACAAGTGAATGAACAAATAGTGAACGTCTAAAAAGCAGAAGCCCAATACTTTAGCGCTAACAAAAACAAATAGCGTTATGAAAACTGCTGAAACATTATCCAAAAAAATCAGTTTACTAATCTCTTTATGGTTTCTTATTATATTAATCCTTCCATGTATTGCTCCCTTGAGTGCACAGGAAATTAGAGACCATAGAAAGAAACAAGCTACACAAAAAATTGATGTAGAGGTTTTTAATCCAAAAAGCACCAATAGAGTCAAGAAGGAAGTCCTTGCCCATTTGCCTTTTCATACAGAATCCAAACTTGTCTCCATGGAATTTGTGGATGGAATGGCGGTTATAGAAGGAGATATTGTTTTAGGACCTAGTATTCTTTATTCTGGAGAGATCCAACAAGCCGTTGTAATAGATGGTGATAGCTATCGATGGAACGATGGTATCATTCCTTATACTATTGAAAGTGGGCATCCTAAGTCTGGACTAATTCAACAAGCCATCCAACATATTCATGAGCAAACCAACCTAAGATTGGTACCACGCAGTGGTCAAAATGATTATGTGAGCTTTGTTACTGGTGATGGCTGTAGTTCACGAGTAGGTAAATGTGGAGGAAAACAAAAAATTAATATAGGAAGCTGTGGCTTTGGTAGTATTGTACATGAAATATTACATACAGCTGGAGTATGGCACGAACAATCACGTGAAGATCGGAATGACCACATCACTATACTTTGGGATAATATAAAGGAGGATAAAAAGCACAATTTTGAAAGACATGTATCTGATGGTATAGATATAGGTGAGTATGATTGCAGTTCTATTATGCATTATTCTGCCTATGCATTTAGTAAAAATTCTCAACCAACAATTACTAGTACTCATTGTGAAACTTTTGGTCAGCGAAGTGGAATGAGTATAAGAGATATAGCTGCAATTAATGAATTATATCCTGGTACTGTCCCTGAAAATCTAACCAATAGACTTTGGTACTTAGAAGCAAAAAACAGCGGTAAAGTACTAGATATTCGTGGTGGTGGTCTCATGCCCAAAATCAACGTACAGCAGTTTCAATTGAATCATACCGACGCGCAGAAGTTTCGTTTCCTAAATGCGGATAATGGGTATTATTATATTCATAATATAGGAAGTGATTTAGTACTCGATGTTGAAGGAAGAAGCGCTACAGCAACTGCAAATGTGCAACAAAACACAAGAAATAGTTCAGATAGCCAAAAATGGCGCTTAATAGATGCTGGAAATGGGTATTACTATTTAAGATCAAAATTGGGAGATCTAAATCTAGAAATTCAAGGAGGTGGAATTCGCAATGGCATCAACGTTAGAGTCGCAGACATCAATGGAGGTTCAGAACAACAGTTTAAGTTTAAGAAAGGGGTTCATGCAGAACCTGCGGTTGGCCAATATACTAAAGCTTTAGAGCACTATTGGAATTCCTCTCGCAAAGATAACTTCACTACTGCAAGTAGCAAAGGCAAAAATAATGCAGTGAACGGGAATTACCGATTTGTTCGAGTAGACGGGTATGTGCTCACTAAGCCAACTTCAGTTGAAGGCAAAACAACTCCGCTTTATCTATACTATAATAACACACGAAAAGACAATTTCATAACGGCCACAGCCGAAGGAATTCGAGCTGCAGAAGCAGGAGGCTACCGAAATGCGGGAATTGAAGGCTACGTTTTAAAATCTGTACATCCACAATATAAACATTTATACAAGCCTCTTTGGTTGTACTATCATAGCACTCGAAAAGACAATTTTGTAACCGCAACAAGGCGAGGTATGGATGTGGCAGAAGCTGGAGGCTATAGAAAAGTAAGAATAGAAGGTTATGTGCGTATAAACAACTTCTCCAATCTTGCGCCAAGTCAAAACAATCAACTAGCAAAAGAAAAACCTTAAATGCACTCTTTGAAGTAGTGTCAAGAAAATAACACTATGCCCCTCATAAAATTGATTGAAATACGAATACAAAATTCCCCATAAGACGCATACACTAAGTATCGACTATAGTAGTCGTACTCAACACTAATGAAAAAACAAAGTATTATGGAACTGAACGAAGAAAAATTACATGCATTATTGGGACAGGTAGTTACCGAAATGGGAGCTGCTGCAAATGGACCCTTAATTACCATAGGTGATAAATTGGGTTTGTATACCACACTCTCAGAATCTGGAAGTATGACTTCTAGTGAATTAGCAAAAAAAACAAATACCGCCGAACGCTATGTTAGAGAATGGTTATCGGCCCAAGCTGCCTCAGGCTTTATTGAATATGATCCTTCACAACAGAAGTTTTCAATGACGCCAGAGCAAACGATGGTTTTTGGAAACAGAAAAAGTCCTGTGTTTATGACAGGAGCATTTTATGCAATTTCATCTGTATATCATGATGAACCGAAAATACTAGAAGCATTTAAAACTGGTGAAGGAGTTTCTTGGGGAGATCATAACAACTGCCTTTTTTGTGGTACAGAAAAATTCTTCAGTCCGTCCTATGAAGGCAACTTACTTTCGAGTTGGATCCCTTCTATGAATGGCGTGAAAGAAAAACTAGAAAAAGGCGCCAAAGTCGCTGATATAGGTTGTGGACATGCCGCTTCGACAATTATTATGGCTAAAGAATTTCCAAATTCTTCTTTTATTGGATTTGATTTTCATCCAGCCTCCATTGAACAAGCAAAAGAAAGAGCTAAAGACGCTGGCCTTACTAATGTGACCTTTGAGGTATCGACTGCCAAGGATTTCCCAGGTAAAGACTATGATTTTATTGCCTATTTCGATTGCCTACACGATATGGGAGACCCTGTTGGAGCCTGCGCCCACACTAAGGCAGCATTAAAGGCCGATGGAAGCTGCATGATCGTAGAACCATTTGCAAATGATTCTTTAGAAGAGAACTTAAATCCTGTGGGAAGAGCTTTTTATGCCTTTTCAACTATGCTCTGCACACCTTGCTCTTTAAATCAAGAGGTTGGAAAAGCCTTGGGAGCACAAGCAGGTGAAAAACAGTTAAAAGAAGTAATTACTCAAGGTGGTTTTACTCACTTCAAACGAGCCATGGAAACTCCATTCAATTTAATCTTAGAAGCTAGACCATAATTAAAACTAAAAGACATGAAACTCAATAAAATGAAATATCTAAAACTCTCCATGATAACTATCTGTATGATTGCAGTAGTAAGTTGTGGCAAAGACGATGATGGGACTGGCACTACAAATACAGGTATTCAATTACAGGATCCATTTATTCTAAGTCTGGATGAAAATCCTGCCATAGGACAATCGATCGGAAACATTAATGCCAGTTCAAGTAGCCCGTTATCCTTTTCAATTTTGGAGCAACAGTTTACAAATGCTATTGCTATCAATTCGAGCACTGGAGAAGTCACAGTTAGAGATGCTTCCTTTTTTGATTTTGAAACTAATTCAGAAATCAGAGGAGTCGTAGAAGTAAACAATGGCACTGAAACGGCTACTACAGATCTTCGTATCGACCTTAATAACAAAGATGATATCGCATTTGCCTTGACAGATTCCCAACAGAATTATTTAGATGCCCAAAACGGGGATTGGATTGAGATTACCGAGTCCGAATTTGAACGTCTTAACGATGTAATTGTTGATATCACAACTTCAGGTTTTCTAGAAGGGGGTGTTACAATTGCACCATCAATGACGGGGGTTTTTACTTTAGCCAACTTAGATGAGGCGGCTAGAGGACCAAATTCAATGCCTAACAATAGTTTGGTATTTGCTTTTAAGTATTATGCCGTAGAGAATCAATTAGGATCTGATAGTCACCGTGTAAAACAATCTAGTGTAACTAATAGTACAGGCTTTGAGAATCTTGGAAATCCTTTACCCGCACATCAAAAAGAAAATGGGGTTGTATGTTTTGTAATGAAGGGAAATGAAACTTCCATCAATTCAAACCAAGGGTTTCTAGGCTTTCAAAAATCATCAGGAAGTACAATGGGAATTGCAGAAAATTCTGGGGTAATGCTATTTGCACTCGGTGAAGCTTCAGACTTTAATATGGAATCCAATGGCAGTAGCGCCTTGTACGAAGGCTTAAGCACGACTACCAAACAGTGGGATTAATTCTAATTAATTATTAACCATGAAGACATCAAATCTTCTCACTAAAAATATCATTATGAAAACATTAAAAATTAAACAGCAGAAAATAAAATCAGTCAGCAAACTCATCTTTGGAGCCTTATGTTTATTACTCATAATAAGCTGTAGCAAGGATGATGATTCAGCTGTAGCCGCTACCGTAGAACCGGCTCGAGCAAATAGCATACAAATTGTATCTGGAAATAATCAGGTTGCTTTTACAAATGAGACTCTGAGTAACTTTATTGAATTGCAAGTGAATGACCAAAACGGAAATGCCTTTCCGGGAACTACTATTAGTTTAGCAGTTGATGAGGGGTCAATTTCTTCTAGTATTGTTACTACAGATGCCAATGGACGGGCAACAGTAACTTGGGTTCTTGGCGACAGTATTGGTGAGCAGATTTTAACTGCGACAGCTTTTGGTAGTGATGGATCTGCTTTAGTGGGATCACCAGCTACAATCCTTGCTGAAGCGCTGAATCCTTGTCAAACGTTTAGTAGTGATGAGCAATTCCCTATTGGTCCTGACGCAGGAACAGAAACACGCTCTGTGATTACTATTACAGATGAATTTTTAATTGAACCAGGGATTATTGTAAACCTAGATTTGGAACATACTTTTGACGCCGACTTAGATATATTTCTAATTGCTCCAGATGGTCGGATAACCGAATTAAGTTCTGATAACGGTAGTTCTGGAAACAACTATACCAATACCATCTTTGATGAGCAGGCCTCTGCCTTAGTAATAAATGGGATAGCACCTTTTACGGGGGCTTTTAGACCAGAAGAAGCTTTTACTCTGTTAGAAGGAATTCAAGCTGCTGGAGATTGGACTTTATTAATCATTGACGACCAGAATGTAGATGAAGGTACACTCTTGAGTTGGTCATTATTCCTATGTCGCCCTTAAAAAATAAATTCTCAGTCTTTGAGATCATAAGATAAAAATGAAATAAAGAACGGCACAAGTCAGTTCCAAAAAAAGGAAAGGACCTGTGTCTTAAACAAACTTAATTCTTTAAATATGAACAATTTAAATAACAAATCAGAAAATAGTAACTTGTACTTAATTGAAAGAGATATACCTGATGCAGGCAATTTAAGCCAAGAACAATTAAAGGGAATATCTCAGGTATCCTGTGGAGTATTAAAAGAACTGGGATCAGATATCCAATGGAAACACAGTTATGTAACGGGAGATAAAATTTACTGTGTGTATAGTGCTCCTAATAAAGAAATGGTATACAAACATGCAAAAAAAGGTGGCTTTCCTGCCAATGTTGTCAGTGAAGTAACGACCATTATTGACCCTACAACTGCTGAATAATCTCTATCAATTCGAAAAAATCCATAGTTATGACATCTAAATATATATGTATGCGCGTTGTTTTTTTGACAATGCTTCTATTTGCCACGGGTTGTATTAATCAATCCTCCAAAGTTCAAACGGCTATTGGATCTATCGATTTTTTACGCGGGGACTTACTGTTGTGCGGTGATGGGCAATTTGGCGAACTTAAATTTTCGCTTTCATGCAATTATGAAACAAGGCCAACTTTTGACTTGGCAGTCGCTTTGCTGCATTCGTTTCAATATACTGAAGCAGAAAAGGCTTTTGTCAAGGTCATTGATTCAGATCCCAATTGCCCCATGGCATACTGGGGAGTTGCCATGAGCATTTACCATGCTGCTTGGTTTCCTCCATCAACTACAGATCTTATCAAAGGAGTAAAGGTACTTGAGATTGCAAAAGGATTATCAATGGATGAAAAGCAGCGTGATTATATCAATGCTATTGATATTTACTATACCGACTGGGAAAACTTAGATCACAAAAGCCGAGCAAAGCAATTTGAACTAAAAATGGAAGCCTTATATCTAAAATATCCGGAAGATGTAGAGGCTGCTATTTTCTATACTTTGGCTCTGTATTCAACAAGGGATCGAGAAGGAACAGACTATGTAAATGAAGAAAAGGCAGGTAAAATTCTAGAATCTCTATTTGAAGATAACCCTAACCATCCAGGAATTGCACATTACATCATCCATAATTATGATAATCCAGTTTTGGCACGAAAAGGCTTAGAAACGGCTAGGAAATATGCCAAAATTGCTCCTTCATCTTCACATGCCCAACATATGCCATCTCATATATTTACCAGATTGGGTATATGGAAAGAATCTATTGCATCTAATCTCTTATCTGCAGAAAGTGCTCGATGTTATACACAAGCCGCAGCATTAGAAGGTTCTTACTTTGAAGAATTACACGCTACTGATTACTTAGTCTACGCCTACCTCCAACAAGGAGGAAATTCCGCAGCCAACCTTTATTATGATCAAATCAAAACTCAGCATGCTTTTTACCCAATGAATATCACTGCAGCGGTATATCCTGTAGCTGCTATTCCTGCGCGCATAGCGCTTGAAAACAAGAACTGGGAACAAGCTGCACATTTAGAATTGCAGGCTATAGATGTGGGGTGGGAGATTTTTCCATGGCAGGAAGCCATCCATCACTTTGCAAGAGGCCTCGGTGCAGCACATTTAACAGATTTCGCGAAAGCGAAAGAAGAAATAGTAATCCTTCAAAAACTGCATCAACAACTTAAGGATGAAAACGATCGGTCAAAGTTTATTCAACTAAGGCAGGTTGAAATTCAGATTAAGACTGTAAAAGCTTGGGTTGCTTTTAAAAAGAAAAACACTGATGAAGCTCTTAGCCTTATGAAAGAAGCAGTTGAGCTTGAACGTATAACAACTAAACATCCTTTAACTCCAGGTGATGTATTACCCGCACGAGAATTATTGGGAGATATGCTTTTAGCCATGCAAAGACCAGAAGAAGCTCTCCTTGCCTATCAAGAGAATTTGAAATGGTTTCCTAAGCGTTTTAATGGCATTTATGGTGCCGCTGTTGCCGCGAAATTGCATGGAAACAACCAAATGGCCCTAGAATATTATAAGGATCTAGTTGCAATATCCCAAGGATCTCATAGCAATCGATTAGAAATTAAAGAAGCGGAAGCTTTCATTCAAGCTTTCATTCAAGCTTTCTAATTCTGACTTTCTTAAAATAAAACCAAATGAACACATTGAAAAAATGGAGGTTCCTACTTTTAGGATTAGCGGGCATTATAATTTCGGTGATTTTAATTTTACCCTATTTGTCAGAGAAAAAATTACCGATTTTCAATCCAGCCGATTTTAACCCCGCTTTGGTAGATATTTCTATGCAAGAAGCAGTAACCAATCACACCGTAGCAGATTTTGAATTGATCAATCAAAATGGTAAAACCATCACCCAAGATGATTATAAAAACAAAATCTATGTGACTGATTTCTTTTTTGCAAAATGTCCAACTATCTGTCCCATAATGACTGCAAATCTGAGTAAAATCCAAGATCGGTTTATCGATAAGGATGAGATTATGTTGTTATCGATTTCAGTAACCCCTGTTATTGATAGTGTTGCTGTTCTTAATTCATATGCCAAAGAAAAAGGCGTTATAGATCATAAATGGAACGTTACTACTGGTGATAAAAAACATATTTATAACTTAGCTCGTAAGAGTTATTTTGCTGTTGTAGATGAAGGAGATGGCGGTGTACAGGATTTTATTCATACACCAAATTTCATTCTAGTCGATAAGAAAAAACAAATAAGAGGGGTTTATGACGGCACCAATGACCAAGAAATTGAACGGTTGATTACCGACATCAACATTTTAATAAAGCAATCATGAATAAATTGATTTATTATGTTGCGACATCTCTCGATGGGTTTATTTCAGGGATAAATGGCGATATCAGTATGTTTCCATTACATGAGGCGGCAATTGCTAAATACAAAACCGATTTAAAGGAATTTGGTACAGTAATCAGGGGTCGTAAAACCTATGAATTAGGTTATCATTATGGACTAGAGCCAGGACAACCCGCATACGACCATATGGAACATTTTATTTTTTCTGAAACATTGAGATTAAAGAATCTTGCCAAAAAAGTTCACATAGAAAAACTGGATATTGAGCGAGTCAAAGAAATTATCGCTTCTGCTCCTACCGAAATATATATCTGTGGAGGTGGACAATTTGCTGGTTGGCTGCTAGATCATGGCTTGATCGACCAACTAAAAATAAAATTAAACCCCATCGTAATTGGCGAAGGGATTCCGCTTTTTGGAGCTTCTACAAAGTCCTTTGTAACCGAGCTAATACATAAAGAATCCTTTGAAGGCGGCATACAATTTTTGACATACAACTTGAAGTAAAGAGAGTACTTTAAAATTTAATATTTTTTCTCAGGTTTTCCCTACGATTTAATTACTTCAATACTCATTATTTTAATACCCTTTATCCCCTTTACAGAAGCTTTCATTGCACTCACTTAAAAGAAATGTGAAATTGTTGATATTCTTAATTTGCCTTTAATCTTATCCTGACATTTACGTTCCAAAGTTGGAACTTAGAACAAATTTAACATCAAAAAATAAGTAAAAAGCTAAGAGGCTATTTTATAAAGGACTTATATTGGAATTTCACAGGATCTACCTCTTGGACAATATTTCAAAAGCCGCTAAGTTGATTGACTCATAATGTAAGAGTGAATGTGTACTTGGCACTCTTCCGTTATTGACATTAAAGTAAATAGCATTTCATAAAAAGTTGTGTTATTTTAGTCAAAAATATTTGTCATGCATCCAATGCTCGAAAAGGTTCACAATTACACCCCCAATGTTCCCAAAGCACCTTATGGCTTCCTTGAGTTTCGATGGTCGGTAATCTTTTTTCTAGATTTTGCCTTTAGTATTTTGAATAAGAAGGATGAGCAAGGCAAGGTGCTTAGAAAACAACATCACAATACCTACCTAGGTCGCCGATTTAAAAAGCTGCATGAGAAAACAGCCGCTAAAATTCAAGCAAAAAATCCGCAGTATACAGCTCCCCTGACTATTCCACATATTGATGCCAAAGATTTTACCAGAGAGTTCTTTCAATATTGGATCAAGAATGTTGACACCCCAATAGTAGTAAAAGGCTATTTAAAGGATGCCGAAATAACTCATTTTGCTGAAAAAGAGAATCTCATATCCAATCTCGGTGACCTCCCTGTGAAACATCTAAATAAAAAGGATAATAAGGAGTCAATGAATAAGGTTGGACAAAATATTATCCTTGAAGAAGCGTCATTAAAAGAATTCCTCACCTTACCGCAATATGAAGAAAGTTATCTCAATAATTTCTATGGAATACTCAATGACGCCGATTTCAATAAGAAGTGTAAAGGGGATGAAATAGATGGGCTTCATACCACTGATCGAATGATTACACAGTGGTTTATTTCACGTTCTCAAAAAACAGGGTCAACACTACACTGCGCTGGTGGTTACAATATGTTTTTAAATATTAAAGGGCAGAAAGAGTGGTTTTTTATAGACCCCTCTTATACACCGGTCGTACAAGCAGCGCTGAGTAAGTACGCTCATTATGTAGTCTCTGAACTCTTCGAAGCCTATGAAGGAGATTTTTTTACGCAAATACGCAGTGAATACCCTGAACTTGAATATGTACCTATTTATAAATCGGTATTGGAAGAGAGTGATATGCTCGTCAATCCTTCCCACTGGTGGCATCGGGTACGTAATTTGACCGACTATACTGTGGGCTGTGCTACTCGTTATAAAATGCTAGAAAAAAGCTTTGTCAATCTCACCTATATCGCTTGTATAATGGCTGATGCCATTAAGCACCCTAAACAATCCATACTACCAAGGCTTTGGCGCATTGAAAAAGACGAAAAAGATAAAAGTAAATTCATAGATGGAATTTTCTCCCATAAAAAGAAAAAAGTCTCCTAGTCTAAAATATATACTGATACCCTACTCCTATTCCTACTGTACTTTTGGTAATTGAATTGGTATCTGCACCAAGCAAAAGACTAATATTTCCATAATCCGAATGATAGTTGGCTTTTGAATAACTATAGAACTTTTTTATCGAGCTAGTCAAAGGGTTAGAAGGTGAACCTGCATCGTCTACAATACTTACTTTGAACTGTATATCCAGTTTATCAAAAGTAAAAAATGCGCCTAGGTGATGCGCTTTAATTAAATTATTACTTATCCCTAATCCCGTTTCAGGATTAAGTAAAATAAAAGGCAGCCCAATGGTATTGCCTTCGTAGGTCCAACCTGAACGATAGCCTTTATTACTAAAATAATTATCCCCAGCACTTCTACCTTCCCCTGAACTCTGGTCTGTAGTATTTACATATTCATAGAGAATCCGCTTTAATTTTTTATCCTTGGGAGCATAGGTCAATCCCCAGATCCCATCAGGAAAATTTTTGAAGGCTGTACCTGATCCATCTTCAAATAAATGCAAGTGATAAGCCGAAAACGTTCCCGTCGTTCCTTTGTAATTATACTCAAAATCGAAGGACCCTAAATGATTTCCTAAGGCATTCACCCGCTCGTTGAATTCGGCATTATCGCCAGCGTTTTGTGCAAGGAATACTTTTGTAAAGTCAGAAAAACCAGAAGGTAATTCTCCAAGAATTGGATGCGTACCGCCCCATTGTGCATAATGCTGTATTGTTCCTTTAAAACTGTGTTTATCATTTACTTTGACTCCTACACCTAATTTTTTATAATGAATTCGTGTATCTGTAACATATCGCTCATCGTTAAGACTGTAATGTCCCAAACCATAATCTAGGGTAAAATGCTTTCCAATGTTTAGCTCTTTTGGTGATTCTAGAGTGATTCCTGGAATTGCTCTATTATTTCCCGACCAGAGAATATTTCCGTTAGAGGTGGATAAACCATTATATTTTTCAGAAGGATTTTTTGAGCCCACCGTAGCTACTAGCCATTTGGTGGTATAGCTCACAAAGAGTTCATTCCGTTCAAATCTATCGACAAAACCATCGCGGTACATGATCCCTACACCCACTTGAATGTTGGATGACTCATTGAGGTCGTATTGCGCTTTCGCGAAAGCGTAACCAGACACATTAGTCAATGCATTAGCACGTGTACTTGTATTGGTATACATCCAGAAAGGCAGATCCTCTGAAGCATAAAAGCCTTGGAGTTCTAGGCTACCCTCGTATTCCAATTGTTGAGCAACCGACATGGAAGAAAGGAAAAGAAAAAGAATGACAATGGGACGAATCATAGTATCAGTTTGAAGTAAAAGTAAGATAGTTTGCTTAGTCGGATTGAACATAATTAGATTATTTTTGTTGCATGCTACAATTCTTTACCAAGAAAACATTTCTCATAGACACCTTGGGCGGCACACCCGATATTCACTGCCACATTCTTCCTGGAATTGATGATGGATCTCCAGATCTTGAAACGAGTAGACTAATTATAACCAAATACATTGATTTAGGTTTTAAGAAATTGTATGCCACGCCGCATACCATGGGAGAAATTTACCCCAACACTCCTGAGACCATACATATGGCCCTTTCAAAAGTTGAAAGCTTAGGTATGGAAATGGATATTACAGCAGCTTCTGAATACATGCTTGATGAAGTATTTGAGCAACACTTACAGAACGACAACCTCCTCTTAATGAGAGAAAAATACGTGCTTGTTGAACTTTCCTATTTTCAAGCTCCTATCAATCTAGATCAAATCATTTTTAAGATTACTTCCAAAGGTCATATTCCCATTCTTGCACATCCAGAGCGGTATGCCTTTTTCCATGGCAAACTTGATGTTTTTAGAAGCTTAAAAACCAAAGGTTGCTTATTACAACTTAATGCCTTGTCTCTTTCTAAGCACTACGGTTCCTCAGTGCAAAAGATGGCTTTTCAACTTTTGGAGGCTGGACTATTAGATTATATAGGTACAGATACGCATCGTTTGGAGCATTTGAATAAAATTGCAGAGATACAGCTCCCTAAAAAAATAATAGCAAAAGTTGCCTTATTAGCTCGTAACAACCAAATTACCTTCTCTTAATCAATGTAGATGCAAATTTTTCTAAGAAAAGCTAGTATTAAACATGACTAGTTCTAAGATTTTAAAAGAACTAGTTGCCTAAGACATTAGAAAATGTTTTAATCGTTGCCATAATCCATCCTCTTGATTATCATAGCCATAACCGTACTTAGCACCATATCCAAAATTGGCAGTCTTTACCCCATTAACGACATAGGTCATATTCTTTAGTTTTTTCTCTTGGAAAAGGTCTTTTGAATATTGTAGAATTCGTTTTTGTGTATAATCGGCACGGGTTACAAAAATAGTAACATCGGCATATTGACTTATAAGTAAGGTATCCGTTACTTGCATAGTAGGAGCAGTATCGACAATTACATAATCATAATCTTTAGAAACTGTGTCAATTAAGGTATCGAAACGACTATTTAAAAATAACTCTGCTGGATTGGGTGGGATTCGACCTGAAAGTATAACATCAAAATTTTGCTCGTTTAAGGTTTCTTTAGTAATTATTTCCTCGACCTTAGTATCTAAGCCATACATATATTCAGACAAACCGATAGAAGATGACTGAAGGTCCATATAACGGTGAACTTGAGGATTTCTAATATCTGCACCCACAAGTAAGACTTTTTTCCCTGTAGAAGCCAAAGACATAGTCAAATTAAACGCTACGAAGGTCTTCCCCTCTCCTTTTATTGTTGACGTAACATAAATTACATTGCGCTTTCTTCCATTTTCAGAACGCGTAAAATAATCCAGATTTGTTCTTAAAATTCTAAAACTTTCTGCCAGTATGGATCTGTCATGAAGTTTAATAACCAAATTCTCTTCTCCATCTACTAAAGGCAATTCTCCTAGGATTGGAGTATTGGTTAGTGCTTCAACATCTGAACGACTATGGATTTTTGTATCTAAAAGATTTTTGATGTATACCAAGATAACAACAAATAAAAACCCAAGAATTCCTGCCACTAGTTTTATAATGCGGCGTTTAGGTGAAACTGGCGAAGGAGAGGTAATCGCTTCGTCAATAACCTTTGCATTTGAAGAGGTTATCGCTAATGATATAGCTGTTTCTTCGCGCTTCTTTAATAAATAAAGGTATAACTGTTCTTTAATCTCTTGCTGTCGTAGTATGCCTCTTGATTCCTTCTCTAAACCAGGAACGGCTGATATTTTTGCTGAATATATACGTTCTTGCCCTACTAATTCGCTTTCAGTTATCTCGAGTGATGATAATTCATTTTGTATTCCACTATTGATAACACTTTTAATTTTACTAAGCTCCTCATCAATTGTCACAACTACAGGATTTTCGGGTGTGGATGATTTTAGCAAGTCACCACGCTGCATCAGCAAGGAATTGTATTCTACTACTTGGTTACTTATACCTCCACTAAGAACTCCAAGATTAGCAGGTAGCAAATTACCACTACTAGATTCCAAATAGGTCTTTAAATCTTCAACTAAGCGAATCTTAGTTGATACATCCAATATTCTCTTCTTGTATTCATTATTACTTTGCACATACAATTGAGCTTCAGTTGGAATATTTGTGATTCTATTTTGACGCTTAAAAGATTCCTTTGTCGTTTCTACAGAATCCAATTCCAAAGAAATAATCTTAAGTCTGTTGGCAATGAATTCGGCGGTATTTGTAGCAACCTCATTCTTGTCGGCCACAGCATCATCATTATATTTATCGATTAAGGTATTAATAACATCTCTCGCTTTTTTCTCAATAGGGTTTGTCATGGAAATTAGAAGGACATTAGTACGTTGACCTTTCATATTTACGGAAACCTGTCCTGCTAATCCGGCTGCAATATTTTTTACGGGACTAATACGAACAAGCATTTCCGTCCAATTACCAGTCTTTTGATCCCTTAAACTAGGTAAAACAATGAACTTACCATAGCCCAAATCTATAGTTTCTCCATATCGATGTATCGTCTCCTCATCACTCGTGGTGCTACGTATGTAATATGAATTTTCATCCTTATTCCCCAATCTAAAGACTTTAGTGCTCTCTAGAGTGTAAAGGGTGTCTTTGTTAAGAAAAGATACTTTGATTGGAGCAATATAGGATTCAACGGTTTTTACGTTTCCCTCGGCAAAGTATTGAATATTTAGGTCAAGTTCGGTGACCACTTTTTCCATCAATCTTCTAGAATTCAGGATTTCAATTTCATCTGCAAGTTTGCTTCCAGAATTTCCTGCAAAGATTCCTACATCTTCCAGCGCAGAAAGTTCAGAAAAACCACCTTCACTTCCATCTTCTTTTAATAAAATAGTCGCTTGGGTACTGTAAATAGGGGTTGCGTATCTCAAGTAAATATGAGCCAACCCAACCGCAAATATAATAGCCAAAATATACCATTTCCAATAGCGTGTGTATTGCTTTAATATATCCGATAATAAATGATCATCTTCATTTATCTCAACTTTACGAATTGATTCTGATTCCTGATTTGCCATTTTTTAACGCGTAAAGATTACGAATATTGATAATAATAAGGAGGCGATAGTAAAGTAGATTCCTGTATTTGGATTGGAAACGGACTGTTGCACTTCGGAATTGTTTTGCTCTACAATTACCACATCGTTTTGTCTTAAATAATAATATGGTGAATCTAGAAAATCACTTTTTGTAAAGTCCATTCTTCCATATTTTTTAATACCAGCTTCTTCTCGCAAAATTAGCACATTGTCACGTTGACCATGTATTGTCATATCACCAGCCATACCTAGTGCTTCTAGAATAGTTACGCGCTCATCAATTATATTATATGTCCCTGGAGAGGCCACAGACCCAAGGACTGTCACCTTAAAATTTTGAATACGTACATTCACCAATGGGGCCTTGATATATTTCGTTAAAAGACCTGTTATTTCATCGGCAAGTTGCTCTCTAGTTTTACCAATTACCTGCAGTGTTCCTAATTTAGGAAAAACGATGGTTCCTTCTGAACTTACTAAATATGGTTGCACTATTGGAGTGCCACCAGATATTGCATTTACATCACGAGTGGTTGTAATAGGAATATTAAAAGGACTAGCGGCAGCCATGTTATCGGCAGAGACCGTTATAGCCAATAAATCATTTACACCTATCAGGGTACTATAAGAAGCCGGACTATTTATACTATCAAGCCGAGAGATATCTTGCATGTAAATCACGTCTTTTTTAGAAGCGCAAGAGGTAATGCTAAAGGCACAAACAAGGAGACAGAAAGAAAACTTTAATAATGTATTCAAGATAGGTTAGATTAAATGGGATTACGCTTTTGCGCTTGCAAAGGTAATTATTACTATTTAACTAGTAACTGTTTATCCAGCTTTTCAAATATGGAATTATTTGATTTAAAATTAAGTACCAGCTTTTTCAATTCTAAAACGACCTCATCGGAAGAACCGAAATCGGTACTAGCAATAATCTTTTTTATTGCTTTCTCAACATGAATAAAGTCTTGTTCAACATCCTTAGAAATTAATATTTTCTTATGGTGAGTTGGCTTTACCGTACTATCATCACTTAACAATTCTTCATAGAGCTTCTCACCTGGACGTAATCCAGTATAGGTTATTTGAATATCTTGCTCAGGAATAAATCCAGCAAGTTGTATCATTCGATCTGCGAGATCCTTTATAAATACAGGCTTGCCCATATCAAAAACAAAGATTTCACCACCACCGCCCATTACACCAGCTTCTAAAACGAGCTGACAGGCCTCGGGAATGGTCATAAAATACCTTATGATATCTGGATGAGTTATCGTGATTGGTCCGCCATTTTCTATTTGTTTTTTAAATAAAGGTACTACAGATCCATTAGATCCCAGAACATTACCGAAACGCGTGGTAATAAATTTAGTTTTGTTTTCACCTTTCTGTTCAAAGAATAGTGATTGGACATATAGTTCGGCAGCCCTTTTTGAAGCTCCCATAACATTGGTTGGATTAACAGCCTTATCTGTAGAGACTAAAACAAAATGCTTTATTCCATACTTTATTGACAAATCAGCTACATTCTTTGTTCCCAAAACATTTGTTAGAATAGCTTCATGTGGGTTATCCTCAACAATAGGTACATGTTTGTATGCAGCGGCATGATATACATAATCTATAGGATACGTCTCAAAGAGCATTTCTAAACGTTCCTTATTGCGAACATCGCATAAGTAATACTCAAAAGGGACATCCAAGTAGGAAACCGAAAGTTCCAAACTCAAGTTATGCAGAGGAGTTTCCGCTTGATCTAGAACAATTAATCTAGCGGGTTGATAAGAAGCCAATTGGCGAACTATTTCACTTCCAATTGATCCGGCACCTCCAGTAACTAAAACTGTTTTACTGGAAATTTGTCTTTGTTTTAATTCATCCCTGAGTTGAATAGGTTTTCTATTTAATAAATCTTCAATTTGAAAACTTTTAATCTCTTTAGACACAGAATCTCCTTCTACCCAATCAGATAATTGAGGAAGAGTATACACCTTGATATTGTGATTCAAGCAATCTTTAACCAACTCATATTTTTCTTCAAAATCTAAGTAGTCCTCTGTAAAAATTAAGGCATCTGCCTTTGCACCTTGAATTTTAGAAATGAATCTATCACTGTAATAAACAACCGGCTTATTTAAAACCCTTAGGCGTTTGTTTGCTGTCTTCTTGGATAAGAATCCTACCACTTCAAAACGTTTTGGGTTTTCCATGTCCAAAGCAGATACAACTGCAATTGAATTCTCATTCAGCCCAAGAATATAAGCCCGAATTGTTTTTGTGTCAGACATTGCCGACTTAAAATACTCATACATACGTTTCACAACAATTCGAAACATATATAAGAGTGTAAAGCTGATAAAGCTATTAAGCAACAAGCCAACAGTTAGGAAAATCTTTTCACCCTTAAGAACATTAAAAATATAATTACCCACAATCAAGAATCCAAACGTAAACCCAGTTGCTAAAAAGAGTTTGAGAGCATCTACGGTGGACGAATGTCTTATAAGACCGGCATACGTCTTAAAAAGAATAAAGAATACAGTATGCACAAAAAGAATAATACCAATTCTTTGATAGGCAGATAAAAAAGGATAAAAATTAGATGTAAGTTCAGATATTACGGTGTAAGTGAGCAGCGTAGATATTAACACAATACCTAAATCAATACACAAAACCAACCATCTCGGCAGGTATCTCATTTTTCGAATGTCTAGTGAATTACTAGAGTATGAAAAAAGAGATTTGATTACATTATGTAGGTAATTTTTCATTGCTAAAATGTTGGGGGAAACACGATGAATTAAGCAAAGGTACGGTTTATTCTGATTTCGATCCTTTTTAAATCTTCCTCAGACAAGTTAGATCCAGAAGGAAGACATAATCCAATTTCAAATAATCTATCGCAACATCCCTCTCCATAATATGGATAATGTGCAAATACCGGTTGTAAATGCATGGGTTTCCATAAGGGCCGACTTTCAATTTGTTCCTGTTCTAAAAATAACCTAAGGTCTTCTCTATTTATACCATTTGTTTTTTTAGGGTCTATCAATATGGCGGTTAACCAATGATTACTGAAGTAATCTTGAGTGGGTTCTGTAAAAACGGTAACACCATCAATATCCTTGAAAATTTCTTCATAAAAAGAATGCATAGTTCGACGGGCAGCTACTCTTTCATCTAAAACTTCCATCTGCCCTCTTCCTATGCCTGCACAAATATTACTCAATCTATAGTTATACCCTATGGCACTATGCTCATAGTGCGGTGCATCATCGCGAGCCTGAGTAGCCAAGAATATAGCTTTGTCTCTAATTTCCTTACTATGTGAAACCAAGGCCCCACCACCAGAAGTGGTAATTATTTTATTTCCATTAAAGGAAAGTATGCTGATCTCACCAAAACTACCGCATTTCCTTCCTTGAAAAGTACTTCCCAGAGCTTCAGCGCTATCCTCAACAATTGGGATTCCATATTTTTTTGCGATAGCTAGTATCTCATCAATTTTACATGGCATGCCATAAAGATGAACCAAGATAATCGCTTTTGGTTTTTTCCCTTTGGCAATCCGGTCTTTAATGGCAATTTCTAGATACTGCGGTGATATGTTCCATGTATCTTCTTCACTATCTACAAAAATTGGGGTTGCACCTACATACATTATTGGATTTGCAGAAGCGGCAAAGGTAAAACTCTGGCATAGTACCTCGTCATCCCTATTTACTCCTAAAAGCTCCAACGCTAGGTGCAAAGCAGCTGTTCCACTACTGAGTGCAGCAACATGAAGATCTTCATTGAGATAGTCTTGTATTGCCTCTTCAAAAGCATTGACATTAGGCCCCAAAGGAGCTACCCAATTTTGATCAAAAGCCTCTTGAACATAATCCTGAGAGGCTTTTCCTATATGTGGAGATGATAAGTATATTTTTGAATTCATATTCTACTACTTTTTAATGGTTTTAGCTGGAACACCAGCCACTTTATCATGATCTTCAATATCCCTTAGTACCACAGCACCTGCTCCTACCATAACTTTATTACCAATAGAAACACCCTGAATTACCGATGTTCCAATGCCTATATGCGTTTCCTCCCCAACGGTTACTCCGCCCGCCAATGATACATTGGGTGATATGTGAGCAAAATCATGAATAACGCAATCATGCTCGACAATGGCTCCAGAATTAATAATGACATGTTCGCCAATTTGCGCATGCGCATTCACAATGGCACCGGCCATAACTACGCTCCCTTTTCCAATAATAGCAGATGGAGACAGTATTGCCGTCGGGTGAATAAGCGCTTCAGATACGGTAATATCCACTGTCTTTGAAAAACGCTTTCGAATCGCATTATTACCAATAGCAATAATGGATGGTTTACCCAACTCAAAATTTGAATCATGAGTTATCGGGTATTGAAACAGGCTAATTTTAGTCACATCCTCATCATACACCATATCGATGGGTTTGCCCATCGCTTCTGCGATTTCAATCACAACCTTTGCATGTCCGCTGGCTCCTATTACAATCATATTACCTCAATTTTTTCCATTATACGGCACAGTGGTAGCCACACCCTCAGCATTCACACCCTCTGATTTAAATACTATAACAATTGTCTTCCAAAGAATTTTAAAGTCCAACGCAAAACTTTGATTTGCGACATACCAGATATCCAAATCAAATTTCTTATTCCAAGAAATCGTATTTCTTCCATTGATTTGTGCCCAACCAGAAATCCCAGGTTTTACCGAACTGCGTTTGGCATGCTCATCAGAATATAAAGATAAATATGCTGGTGGTAAGGGTCTTGGACCTATAAAGCTCATTTCCCCTTTGAGTATATTAATAAGTTGGGGTAATTCGTCTAAGGATGTTTTCCTTATAAATTTTCCAAAGGCTGTCAAACGGTCCGCATCCGGAAGAAGTTCTCCAGCAGCATCCCGTCTATCATTCATAGACTTAAACTTATAAATCTTGAACAGACTATCGTTTTTTCCAGAACGTGTTTGTCCGTAAAAAGGCTTTCCTTTATTTATTATGACCAACAAAATAGTAAGAATCATCATCACCGGAAAGGCAATAATCAAACCTATAAGTGCACAGGTTTTATCGATTGTAGGTTTTAGGATTTGGGCGTACATGGTGGGTGTAAAGGTACGATGCAATTTGATTATAACAAGTCTTGTTCAAGTTTTCTATATCGATCTAACATGGTATTCCAAACATGTTCTCTTCTGTATTTATCTACAATATGTTTCCTACATCTCGCAGTCCAATCTTCCGTTTCAAATAGAATAGCTTCCATAGCGCTCTCTAATGCCGCTTTGTCCTTTGGAGGAATAATACTCCCGTTTATTTTAGGGACAATAATCTCATTACAACCATTTATATC
The DNA here is from genome assembly GCA_963974305.1 of uncultured bacterium. GTDB lineage: Bacteria > Bacteroidota > Bacteroidia > Flavobacteriales > Flavobacteriaceae > Dokdonia. The sequence goes on along the minus strand of CAXBCS010000038.1, from coordinate 639 downwards.
AGTGACAATACTAGGCAGTCCCATAGCTCCTGCTTGTAAAACGACATTTGGAAATCCTTCTCTATATGATGGGAATACAAGCGCTTTCGCGAAAGCGAAAAACGGACGTACATCTTTCTGATAGCCAACAGAAAATATTTTAGGATGAGTTTTAATTGTCAGAATAGTTTCTGAATCTAATGGATCTAAGGCTGTTTCTAATGGCCCCACTAGTACCAATGAAATATTAGCTTGTTTCTTTTGAAGATTATTAAAAGCAGCAACCAATTCATTAATTCCCTTGTCCCCTACTAAACGACCAACGAAAATAAATGCAAAATCATTTTTAGGAATTCCTATACTTTCTTTAAGGGAAGTATTTTGAGCTTCCGAAAATAATGAAGGATCAAAGTAATCTACAGAGATTCCATTTGAACTCCCATTGGCAATTACCTCCAATTTTGATGGTATTGTAAAATTTTCTTTAAGAATAAAATCTCTCAACCCTATAGAATTGGGCCAAACATGAGTAGCACATGCATAGGTTTTCTTCTCTACCCAATTGAGTAGTTTTCTTTTGGCCCCTGTTGCCTCCATCAGTGGAAGACCAGCGACGGTGTGTATGCGTATTGGCACCCCTGCCATACGCGCGGCAAGCAT
>CAXBCS010000037.1:0-33874 GCA_963974305.1 uncultured bacterium | reverse complement strand
ATGACAGCTCGTATTGGTGCACAAAGAGATCGGGATGTGTTTTTTGCAACTATCAGTTATTCTAAAACTGTGCAAGGTGCCGAGAGTCTTAAGGTGTCTGAATTAAAAGGAGATATGATTAAGGTACTCACAGGGATAGCTAATCCTAAACCGTTGATCGATCATTTAGAAAGCGAAGGCTTACATTTTGAGCATGTTTCTTTTGGAGATCATCATAATTTTACCAGTGGTGAAATTCAAGCCTTGGACACCGAAGGAATCATCTTGACTACAGAAAAGGACTATGTGCGTTTGGAAGGGCAATTTAAGAAGGCCCAATTATATTATCTACCTATTGAAACGCAATTGCTGAATAATGCAGCGTTATTTCATTCTAAGATTATGAAATTTGTGAGGGAATCCTAGCTGATTACTTGGCTACGCTTTAGAGCGTTGTGAATCTTCTGGAAGAATTCTTCTACCTTATAAGGTTTCGGAATAATATCGTTAAAACCAGCCTCATGGAAATCATCAATATTCTCATCGATGGTAACTGCCGTAAGGGCGAGAATAGGAATATCCTTATCAAATTCCCTGATTTGTTCTGTAGCTTCGATACCGCTTATTCCAGGCATATGGATGTCCATTAATATAAGATCAAAGCTTTTGTCGGTCCTTGCCATCTCTACAGCAATTTCTCCATTGTCGGCTACGTCACAAACCATTTGGTTTTTCTCAAGGATCTTCCGAGTAATCATTTGGTTGATCTTGTTGTCTTCAACAACTAATATTTTACGATTCTCAAGAGCGACATAATCTACATCATAGATGATGTTGTGTGGATTTTCTTCTCTGCTCGCGGCAGTATTCAGGTTGTATTTTAAGTCAAACTTAAAAGTAGATCCTTTACCTAGAGTACTTTCTAAGGTAATCTTACTCTTAAGTAAGTCGAGTAGATTTTTAACAATTGAAAGCCCAAGGCCAGTTCCTCCAAATTTGCGGTTAATGGCAACAGAACCTTGTGTGAAGTTTTGGAAAATGCTTTTTTGTTTTTTCTTGGATATTCCTTCTCCAGTATCTTCTACCTCAAAATGTAAGCGAATATCCGTATCGGATTGACTTATTTTTTGAACGCGAACAAATACTTCACCATCTCTGGTAAATTTGACCGCATTTCCTACGAGGTTGATCAGGATTTGTGAGATCATTAAAGGATCACCTAATATTTCATTAGGAATGTCTTCATCAAATTCAAAGGACAATTTGTTTCCTTTATCCTTGGCAGATTTGCCAAGGGCAAAGAGTACATCTTCAATACGTTTTTTAAGGTCAAAGCTAGTTTCCTCAACCTCTACTTTATTGGCTTCTAATTTATTTAGATCCAAGATATTGTTAATGAGAGATAGGAGGTATTCTCCAGAAAATTTAAGAGAATCGAGGTGCTTCTTTTGTTCCGGAGTTGGATTTTCAGTTAGCAAAAGGTGGGTGAGTCCAGTTACTGCATACATTGGTGTACGAAGCTCATGGGTAATGGTAGAAAGAAATTGTGCTTTCACCATAGATGCTTTCTCTGCATTTTCTTTGGCTATGATTAACTCTGTATTTTTCGCTTGTAACAATTCATTAGCCTTTGCTCTTAGGTTGCTGTTTTTATACAGCGAGAGGGTAAGCAGTGATAGGATGGTGATTAGTGCGATACCTAAAACAGTTGTTAATTGGCTTACTTGTAATTTTCGTTTTTGTTCTCGTTCAATATCTTTTGAAAGAGTATTGGCCATGGCGGCATTTGTGCCGGGGTTAGGTTGCTTTAATTCAAAGCTTTTAGCTTGTGAGGTTGCATTTTCTTGAGCTTTTGTAAATTTTTCAAGTTGTGTATAGCCACGCTCGTAATTTTTTTCAAGAATAGCGAGATCACTATCTAGTTTTAAGATTTCAACTTCGAGACCTTTATAATTATGTTCTTTTGCTAGGGAAGTTGCTTCTTCTATATTGGTTTTTGCCTCTGCTGTTCGTTCTAATTGAATAAGGGCCTTTGCTTTCTGTACATAACTACTCGCTAGAAAATAAAGTTCGTTATTTTTTTTGAGCATAGGGGTAGCCTGGTCTAAAAGGCTGTCCGCTACAGCGTATTTATGCTGAGCATTTGCTGAGACGGCTTGATAATATTGTGTGTTTGCTATAAGAACACGGCTACGTTGATCGGTGAATAATTTCAAAGCTTTTACTAAAGAGGTATCTGCCTTGGCAAATTCCTTCTTCTTTAAAAATAATTGCGCTTCTATAATATAGCTTTGACCGAGACTAATTTTGGTTTCCTCAGTATTTTGAATAGCAATGGCTTTGTTGTTTTCTTCTGTCGCCTTGTCGTAATCTTGTAATTGAAAATAGAGGCGTGCCAGATTACTGCTTGTTAGTCCTATTCTAGCTTTGTTCCCGACTTCGTTGGCAAGATTGCGGGCGGTTGTAAGGTATTCAATAGATTGGTAGTAGTCTAGTTTTTGGATTGATAACACAGCTTCGCCCATGAGGGAGTCCACTTTTGCATTTGTAATAGTTATTACACTAGTATCTGTTTCCTGGGCTCGGGAGAGTCCTGAAAATAACATGAGTAATATGAGCAAAAACGGGGCGGTTAAAGCCTTCATAGAGTAGGTTAATGGTGCTAAATATAGATTAATTCTTTGATATGCGTGAGATTAAATCAATTATTCGACTAGAATAGCCCATCTCATTGTCATACCAACCAATGATTTTGACTAGTTTTCCAATGACTGAAGTCATCTGTGCGTCAAAAATACAGGAATGAGTATTTCCAATCATATCGACAGAAACAAGTGGAAGTTCTGTGTACTGTAAAATATTTTTATAAGTTGTTTCCGAAGCTAGTTTAAAGGCGGCATTGATTTCGGCAATACTAGTATCTTTTTTTACATTAAAGGTAATATCGGTTAGAGAGCCGTTGGGAACAGGAACTCGGATGCCACAGCCACCAATAGCCTCTGCAAACTGAGGAAATATTTTTGTAATTGCTTTGGCTGCTCCCGTAGTTGTAGGGATAATACTTTGACTAGCCGCTCTTGCTCTACGTAAATCTCTATGCGGTCTATCGTGAAGGCTTTGATCTGAGGTATAGGAGTGAATTGTAGTTATATACGCTTGTTCAATCCCACAGATAGTATCTATGATTTGAATCATAGGGGCAGCATTGTTTGTTGTACAAGATGCATTAGAAATAATAGTATCTGAATCTTTCAAGATAGCATCATTTACACCCATTACTACCATAGGAATCGAATCGTCTGTTGCTGGTGCTGAAAGTATCACTTTCTTAGCGCCATTCTTAAGGTGGTGATTTAAGAGGTCTCGTGTTTTAAACTGCCCACTACATTCAATTACAATATCTGGCGCACAATTTTGCCATGGTATTTGGGCGATATCGGGTTGATTAAAAACAGGTATTTCTCGATTGTTGAGTATCAGTACGCTTTCGCGAAAGCTCACATCCTCATTATAGATTCCGTGAATACTATCAAATTTTAATAAATGACTCAGGGTATGAGCATCGGCCAAGTCGTTAATGCCAACTACTTCCATATCTGGATGCGCAGAGATGCATTTAAAGACCGTGCGTCCGATGCGACCAAAACCGTTAATCGCAATACGCGTTTTTGTCATGGCTTAGGTAAGGTGTTTTTGAGCTTTATATGAAGAGCGTACAAGGGCGCCACTTTCTACATGTCTAAAGCCCATTTCCAATCCGATGGTTTCGTACTTCTTAAACTGATCGGGTGTAATAAATTGTTTTACTGGTAAATGTTTTTTGGAAGGTTGTAAATATTGACCAATAGTAACAATATCAAGATTTACAGATCTGAGATCTTCTAATGTTTGAATAACTTCAGCCTCTGTTTCGCCAAGACCTAACATAATACCAGATTTTGTGCGAGCGATTCCTTGATCTTTTAAATATTTTAAGACACCTAGACTTCGTTCGTACTTTGCTTGAATGCGCACTTCTCTAGTGAGGCGTTTAACGGTCTCCATATTATGAGAAACCACTTCTGGATGTACTACAATGATGCGATCTATAAGATCTTCTCTTCCTTGAAAGTCAGGGATAAGCGTTTCAAGGGTAGTTTCTGGGTTCATTCTACGAATAGCCTTTACGGTTTCTCCCCAGATAATTGTTCCCATATCTTTTAGGTCATCTCTATCTACAGAGGTGATCACTGCATGCTTAATTGCCATGAGTTTGATAGAGCGGGCAACTTTTTCTGGCTCTTCCCAATCTACTGTTTCTGGTCTTCCTGTTTTAACACCACAAAAACCACATGAACGCGTGCACACGTTACCTAGGATCATAAAGGTAGCTGTACCTTCACTCCAGCATTCTCCCATATTAGGGCAACTTCCTGAGGTGCAGATGGTATGTAGGTCATATTTTTCTACAAGTCCGCGAAGTTCAGTATACTTTTTTCCTGTGGGTAATTTAACTCTTAACCATTTCGGTTTAGGTTGCCTTTTAACAGGGGTGATTGCTTCTTCTATCATAGCGAGAATTAAGAGGCACAAAGATAGGGAATTTAGTAAGAATTTAGTTGCTCACGGATTGTCTATAGGAAGGAAGACGAATTAAAAGAGGAGTTGTAATTCTTTTAAATCATATTCGTTGAGCACTTCATCCTCTTCTAGGATCAAAAGTTTGCCATGTGGAGTCACTCCTTGAATGATTCCTACAAAAGTTTGGTCGTTTTTAACAAAGGTCGAGGGTTTGTTTTTTCTAAAGAGATCTGTTTCGTAGTCACTTTTTATCACATCTAGGTCTTCTTTTAGGAGTAAGTCGACATAATGATGGAATTGTGTCAAGAGCATGTTTAGGATTTCCTCTAGGTCGAAATGGATCCCTGTTTGAGCTTTGATTGATGTCGCTCGAGGAATGTCTCCAAAATCTGTCTGATTGACATTGAGTCCAACCCCTAATATGAGAGCGTCTAATTTTCCTTTTTTTATGACACTTTCAATCAGAATACCACAAATTTTCTGTTTGTCTGACATTATGTCGTTTGGCCATTTGACAGTGATATTTTTTATTAAAAGTTTCTGTAAGACATCTTTAACGGCGAGGGAGGCTGCCATTGTAACATAGAATTGTTGGTCAATAGTAATCCTTTTTACCTTGCGAAAGATGCTGAATGTTAGGTTCTTGCCTGCTTCTGCGGTCCATAAAGTTCCCATTTGGCCTCTGCCCATGGTTTGTTCTAATGCCCAGACAACAGTATCTTCCTTCAGCCTTTCTGTTTTCACAAGGGCTTTTAGATAGTCATTGGTGGAATCAATGGTATGAAGTTTGACTATGCGCATACACGAATTGCGGTGTTTAAACTTATGTTAAGAGTGAGAATAACAGTAAATTTGTAATAACTTTGTGTAAATAAAAGCAATTAATGGCAAAAAAAGAAACTAGCGCAGATCAATTAATTACTACGATTCTACATGGGATTGAAGAGGTAAAAGGACAGGATATTGATATTCTGGATTTGAGGGAGTTGGAGAATACGGTTTGTGACTACTTTATTATTTGCAATGGTACGTCAAATACACAAGTCTCTGCAATTGTGAGTTCCATTCAAAAATCAGTTGGCAAACAGCTCCAAGAGAAACCTTGGCATGTTGAAGGTCTTGATAATTCTGAATGGGTGCTTATGGATTATGTGAATGTAGTTGTTCATGTTTTTCAGAAACATATCCGCGAATTCTACGATATTGAAAGTCTATGGGGAGATGCTAAAATTACTACAATAGCATCTAGCTACTAAAAAAAAATGCATGTCAGAAAAAGAAAATAAAAATACACCTACGCCTAAGAAAAACAAATACAGTTCATACTGGATCTTTGGAATTCTAATCGTGATGTTTTTTGCATTAACCGCTTTAGGAGGTGGTGAGGGAATGGGAGATACTTCTGTTACTTCACTCACTAAGCTAAGTGAGTATATGCGAAACGGTGATGTTCAAAAAGTATTGGTAATTTCAAACAAGCGGGAGGCAAAAATTTTCCTTACCCCTGAAGCTGAAGCTAGTTCTGAACATCAAAAAAAGAAATCAGGACCTTCTTTTATGGAGGCTTCGCAATCGGCGGCTGATTATAGAGTCAAATTTGGAGATCAACAGAACTTCGAAAATGATCTGAAAAGAGAAATCGAAGCAGGTAATTTATCGACAGAGGTAGCTCACGATCAAGAAGTGAGTATGTTTGATAAAATTATCCCTTTCCTTCCTATTGTTTTAATCGTAGGGATTTGGATTTTCATCATGCGTCGTATGTCTGCTGGTTCAGGAGGCGGTCCAGGAGGTCAAATATTTAACATCGGGAAATCGAAGGCAAAATTATTTGACGAAAAAACGGATATCAAAACATCTTTTAAAGATGTTGCGGGATTAGAAGGAGCAAAAGAAGAGATTCAGGAAATTGTAGATTTCCTTAAGAATCCTGAAAAATATACAAGCTTAGGAGGTAAAATTCCTAAAGGAGCATTGCTTGTTGGGCAGCCCGGAACAGGGAAGACCCTTTTAGCAAAGGCTGTTGCAGGTGAGGCAAAAGTGCCTTTCTTCTCATTGTCAGGTTCAGATTTTGTTGAGATGTTTGTTGGTGTAGGAGCTTCACGTGTACGTGATCTCTTTAAGCAGGCAAAAGAGAAATCTCCAGCTATTATTTTTATCGATGAGATTGATGCGATAGGTAGAGCGAGAGGGAAGAATAATTTCTCTGGTTCTAACGATGAACGTGAAAATACCTTAAATCAGTTATTAACTGAAATGGATGGTTTTGGCACCAATACAAACGTTATTGTTTTGGCAGCGACAAACCGTGCAGATGTTTTGGATAAAGCGTTGATGAGAGCAGGTCGTTTTGATCGTCAGATTTATGTTGACCTTCCAGATGTTCGTGAACGTAAGGAGATTTTTGAGGTGCATTTACGTCCTTTAAAGAAGGTAGATGACTTAGATGTTGAATTTTTAGCAAAACAAACCCCAGGATTCTCTGGTGCCGATATTGCCAATATGTGTAATGAGGCTGCCTTAATTGCGGCAAGAAAAGGAAATAAGGCTGTTGAAAAGCAAGATTTCTTGGATGCTGTAGATAGAATTGTTGGCGGACTAGAAAAGAAAAACAAGATTATTACTCCAGATGAAAAGAAAGCTATTGCTTTTCACGAAGCTGGACACGCTACTACAAGTTGGATACTTGAGCATGCAGCGCCTTTAGTTAAGGTGACTATTGTTCCAAGAGGAAATTCTTTAGGAGCTGCTTGGTATTTGCCTGAAGAACGACTCATCGTACGTCCAGAACAAATGCTAGACGAAATGTGTGCCGCCTTAGGAGGTAGAGCTGCAGAGAAAGTAATCTTCAATAAAATATCAACAGGAGCTTTAAGCGATCTTGAGAAAGTGACTAAGCAAGCAAGAATGATGGTAACGGTGTACGGTCTTAGTGATAAGGTGGGTAACCTAACCTATTACGATTCTTCAGGTCAAGAAGGTGGTTTTACAAAGCCATATTCTGAGAAGACAGCCGAGTTAATTGACTCTGAAATCTCTGTTATGATTGAAGAACAGTATCAGCGCGCTATTAACTTACTGACTGAAAATAAAGACAAATTGACTCTTTTGGCCAATATGCTTTTAGAAAAGGAAGTGATTTTTAAAGATGATCTAGTAGAGATTTTTGGAGAGCGTCCTTTCGGGAAATCAGAAGAAGAAGTAACAGAAGTTGTTGAGCCGTAAGGCATACAATTCACACAATAGATTAAAAATTCTTGATTTAACAAAAGGTTGGGTCAAGAATTTTTTATATTTGGATAACCCATAAATACTGGAATGCAATCTCTCTATGAGTCTATTTAGAAAATTATTTAAGAGTACCTCTAAATCAGACGGCCCCCGTTTAGAAAAAATGCAAGCTGAGCGCAGTAAGTATATGCCCGATGAGCATACCCCTGCTGATGAACGCTTCACTAAAAACTTTATCTTAAACGGCGGCAAGTTTCTCTATGCCATAAATCTTCAAGAAGTACAAGATAATTTTGATAACATACTGTTAGAAAATGACTGGTATGAAAATGAAGTTTTTTGTCTTGATGACAATCTCAAGAATGTTTTCGGAGGGTATAACCTCGATTTTGGAAAAAAATCATCAGCTTCTTTCTATCTCACCACCTGTGAAAGTCTCGTTGCAGATAATGGATCTATTCTGGTATGCTCCAATCAACTCAAGGAGTTAAAACTGCATGATTTACCCCAAAACATGGTAATATATGCAACCACAAGTCAAATTGTAAATAACATAGGAGAAGGCCTTCGGCTTATTAAGAACCGAAATGCTGGCAATATTCCCACTAATATTACGACTATCAAACATTTTGAAACCAAAGAAGACGAAAAAGACTTCCTGACCTACGGAAGCAGTACAAAAAATCTATATTTGTTGCTGCTAGAAGATTTGTAGTATGCGCGAGGTTATTATTAGGGCACTTTCCGGTTTGTTGTATGTAGCATTGTTGCTGCTCGCTATATTTTCACTCGAAAACGTATACCTCGTTCTTTTTCTAGTTTTTGGAATGTTGACACTTTATGAGTTTCTAAAACTTGTAGGAATAAAATCCTATATACCCTACTTTTTATTACTAGCGGCCACTGCAGTCTTTTGTTACTTCAAGTTATCTCAATCGGCGACCTTATTATTCTTGGCACTAACGATTACCGTTAACCTTTACCTCATTAAAAACTTAATTCGCCCTTCAGAGCGTTATATCACCATTTCTCAGAAATATGGATATACCCTCTTTTATATTATTGGGGGGATTGTTTTTACCATCTTACTACCCTCTTATCAAGGAGAATATACATCCTATCTTGTCGCTAGTGTTTTTGCATTGATTTGGATTAATGATACCTTTGCATTTATTGTAGGAAAGAGTATCGGAAAACATAAGCTTTTAGAGCGTATCTCTCCGAAGAAAACTATTGAAGGATTTGTGGGCGGACTTGTTTTTGCCTGTATTGCTAGTTTTTTTATCTATGAGTATACAGGATTATTAAACTTGGGATTATGGATAACAGTTGCGGTAACGACTTCTGTTTTTGGTACACTGGGGGATTTGATTCAATCCCAATTAAAGCGTCAAGCTGGTGTGAAAGATAGTGGGCAATTAATGCCCGGACATGGTGGTATTTATGATCGCCTCGACAGCATCATTTTTGCTAGCCCTTTTATTTATTTGTTTTTAATTATACTTGAATATGTTCCATAAGGAAGGTTATAAAATTATTTCAATAACACTATTGATAGTGGCTGTTGTATTGCTTGTTTCAAAAAAATACCTAACAAATGATATTTTGTTTTATGGTATCGTGGCACTTTGCCTCGTTTTTTTAGTTCTCATTTTACAATTTTTCAGAAATCCTGATCGAATAGCTACACTTTTAGATACTAATATAGTTTCGCCCGTAGATGGGAAGGTAGTTGTCATTGAAGAGGTGTTTGAAAAAGAATACTTTAAAGACAAGCGTCTCCAGATTTCAATTTTTATGTCTCCGCTTAATGTTCATGTTACGCGATATCCCTGTGCAGGAGAAGTGACCTACAGCAAATATCATCCTGGAAAATATCTTGTTGCTTGGCACCCCAAGGCTAGTGAAGAGAATGAGCGAACTACAGTGGTTGTGAAAACAGCTAATTTTGGCGAAGTTTTGCATCGTCAAATCGCTGGGGCATTGGCAAAACGTATTGTCAATTATGCTCAAGAAGGGCAAATGGTTGCCCAAGGTTCTGAAAGTGGCTTTATTAAGTTTGGTTCTAGAGTAGATGTATATCTACCTATTGGTACAAAAGTAAACGTAGCTTTAAATCAGAAAGTGAAAGGTGCTTCTTCAATTATAGCTTCTGTCTAATGGGAAATAAGGCGCTCCATAAAGAGTTTTTGGAAGCCTTTGAGAGGGTGGGTGCTGCTACCCAAGAGTTTCCTCCCGACGTTTTATTACAATTTTACGCCTTGTATAAACAGGCAACTCAAAAGAATACATTTAGTCATAATGAAGGCGAACACGAGCTTGTAAGTGCCTTTAAATTAAATGCGCTTCTCCAAGTCAAACACATGACGAGCGATGAAGCAAAAGAGGCCTACATTGAGGCCTCTAATAAATTTCTAAGCAAATAAAATGGCTATTTTAAACTAGCCATTCTCTTTTCTAACGCTTCAATTTTACTTTCGGCATCAGCCATTTTTTGTTTTTCAATAGCAACCACCTGTTCAGGAGCATTACTTACAAAACGCTCATTAGAAAGCTTTTTGCTCACCGATACTAAGAAGCCTTTGTTATACTTGAGTTCTTCTTCGATTTTAGCGATCTCAGCTTCTACGTCAATCGCTCCTTCTAAAGGAATGAAGTATTCATTAGATTTTACTCTAAAAGAAAGTGCTCCTTCTAGTGGCGCTTTCGCGAAAGCGATCTCACTCACATTACCCAACTTGGATATAATAGTATCAAAAGCAGCCGTGCTCTCTTCGTTCTTTAAAACATGTACTTCGATACTGTCTTTAAAAGCAATGTTCTTACTCTTACGAATGGTTCTGATTCCTGAAATCACTTGGGAAGCATAATCAAAATCGGCGATGAGTTGCTCGTTGACTTTTCCTTCTTTTGGCCACTCACTTACGATCAAGGCTTCTTCTGGAGTTCTCGTAGCGATAGTTTGCCAGATTTCTTCGGAAGCAAAAGGAATAAAAGGATGCAAGATGCGTAAATTGTCTTCTAACGTACTGATGATTGCATCATAGGTTGCACGATCAATAGGCTGTTGGTATGCAGGTTTTACGATTTCTAACAACCATCCACAGAAGTCATTCCAAACTAACTTGTAGGTCGACATCAGGGCATCACTAATTCTATATTTTGAAAAGTGATCATCAATTTCAGCAACTGCCTGATTAAATCGGGATTGATACCACTCTAAACCTTGAGCACTGGCCGCGGGTTGAGCAATAGTCTCATCAATTTCCCAGCCTTTAATCAAGCGGAATGCATTCCAAATCTTGTTTACAAAGCCTTTTCCTTGTTGGCAGAGTTCTTCCTCAAACATCAGATCATTACCAGCTGCACTACTTAAAAGAAGTCCTACACGTACGCCATCGGCGCCATATTCTTTAATGAGGCCTAAGGCATCAGGCGAATTCCCAAGGGATTTCGACATTTTACGACGTTGTTTGTCGCGAACAAGACCAGTGAGGTACACATTGTTAAAAGGACGTTGTCCAGTATATTCATAACCTGCAATTACCATACGTGCCACCCAGAAGAAAAGGATATCTGGACCAGTCACCAAGTCATTGGTAGGGTAGTAGTATTTAAATTCTTCGTTCTCAGGATTGCGAATACCATCAAAAACACTCATTGGCCACAACCAAGAAGAGAACCAAGTATCCATGGCGTCTGTATCTTGACGTAAGTCAGAGATTTGAAGATTATCATTATTAGTGCGCTTTCGCGAAAGCGTAAGAGCCTCCTCAATCGTTTCGGCAACTACAAAATCATCCTTCCCATCTCCAAAGTAGAAAGCAGGAATTTGCTGTCCCCACCAGAGTTGGCGAGAGATATTCCAATCCCGGATGTTTTCCATCCAGTGACGGTAGGTGTTTTCAAATTTCTTAGGAAAGAGTTTTACTTCTCCCGTTTCCAAAACTGCTTTGATAGCAGGTTTTGCGAGCTCTTCCATTTTTAAGAACCATTGATCGGAAAGTCTAGGTTCAATAACGGCTTTGGTGCGTTCAGAAGTACCCACTTTAGTGAGGTAGTTTTCTGTTTTTAACAAATGCCCTTTCTCTTCCAATTCTTTTTTGATTGCCTTACGCACAACAAAACGGTCTTGGCCTTCGTAATGAAGTCCATAACTATTAAGGGTAGCGTCATCGTTAAAGATGTCTACTACCTCTAATGAATGGGTTTCACCAATTGCTTTGTCATTGATATCATGAGCAGGTGTCACCTTTAGGCAACCCGTTCCAAATTCGATATCTACATATTCATCTTCAATGATTGGAATTACACGGCCACAAATAGGTACAATTGCTTTCTTTCCTTTTAGGTGTGTAAAGCGTTCGTCATTTGGGTTGATACAGATTGCGGTATCTCCAAAAATAGTTTCAGGACGTGTGGTTGCTATTGTTAGGGTGTCATCAGAACCTTCAATCTTATAATTGAGGTAATATAAGAGACCTTGACGTTCAACATGGATAACCTCTTCATCAGAAAGGGTGGTCTTAGCTTCTGGATCCCAGTTTACCATTCGGTATCCTCGGTATATTAGTCCTTTATTATAAAGGTCTACAAAGGTTTTTATCACAGCCTCAGACATATCTGGGTCCATGGTAAATTTGGTGCGTTCCCAATCACAGGAAGCTCCTAATTTTTTTAATTGATCTAAAATAACGCCACCATACTCTTCTTTCCATTCCCAGGCGTGTGCTAAGAACTCTTGGCGAGTGAGGTCTGATTTTTTGATGCCTTGTTCGGCTAGTTTGGCAACAACCTTTGCTTCTGTTGCAATAGAAGCGTGGTCTGTACCTGGCACCCAGCAAGCGTTTAAGCCCTTTAGGCGGGCTCGACGTATTAGTACATCTTGGATAGTATTGTTGAGCATATGACCCATGTGAAGGACTCCAGTGACATTAGGAGGAGGAATCACAATGGTATACGGTTCTTTTTCATTAGGTGTAGAATGGAAATAGTTATTTTCCATCCAGTAGGCGTACCACTTGTCTTCTACCGTAGAAGCGTCATATTTTGAAGCAATGCTCATAGTTTGGTCTAATTATTGTCAATGTTATATACGAATGAGCAAAAGTACTCATTAAAGGAGGATATATAAATAGCCAAAACCGTATTTTTGACGGAGTCAATATACGATCAAGCCCTGTAATTGTTAATATCATTATTTGGTAGATGGGCTTTTTCTGACTACTTTTATATCCCCTCAAATTAGAAAATTATGAAAAAACTAATATTTTTATTTGTAGTAAGTCTTATGACTGTAAGTCTGCAAGCGCAAGAAAAGAAAGCTGCAATCACTTTCGAATCGGATGTGGTTGATTACGGCGAGGTAGCATTTGGTTCTGACGGTGTACGTGAATTTAAGTTCACAAACACAGGAACAGATGTTCTTATTATAGCGAGAGTGTATTCGACATGTGGATGTACCATTCCTAAGAAACCAGAAGAGCCTATTCAACCAGGAGAATCTGGAGTTATTGTGGTAAAGTATGACACTAAGCGTCCTGGGCCTATTAGAAAAACGATTACAGTTTATTCTAATGCTTCAGAAGTACCTCAAAGTCTTAAGATTAAAGGAAAAGTTCTTCCTGAGACGAGTCCTCTGGAGAAAAAAGGAGATGGTCCGATAAACGGAAACTAGTCAACTTTTAAATAGCATTTGAAAAAGCCACCTCTTGGGTGGCTTTTTTTATAAGATATCTTTCAAAGTAAAGGCGAGATTAAAAGGAATCCCGTCTCTTTCTATGCGTATGCGTATCACCTTGCCGTGTTCCTGATGGAAGTAGGTATTGATTTCTTCCAAAGACATTTTTTCTGTATTCCTATTATTAATTCTTAATATGAGGTCTCCTGTTTGGAAACCACTCTCTGCCGCTGGAGAATTGGGCCTTATTTCTGCTATCTCATAGGTAGGGAGCAATACTGTTTTGTAATAGTTGGCGCTCTTAAAAACATTGACAATCTGAGCGGTATACTCATTGGCTCTTGAAATACTTTGATCATTGCTACTCATTAATTTCTTTGCAAGTGTATAATCTCCATGCTTAACAACGAGTCCACTTTTATTATACACAAAAGGGGCGTTATAATCTCTGTTTTTAGTCAGGGTAAGTTTGCGATTAGGATAGTCAATAATGCAATGAAAACGTTTTAGGAAATCGGCACCTACACTGCCGTTTCTCCATTCGGAGACGTGTAAGTTTTGAATGGAAGTGCTATCTGGAAAGGCGGTTGTGACTTTAGTAAACTTAAATGGTCCCACCTCTAATTTAGGGGTAAATGCTCGCGATCCATTGATATTGCCATTTAAACCAATACCTAAATAGTCTTTAAAGTTTCTTTCTGGAATGCTGATTTGTTTTCTGTTTTGAAAAAGCCAAAGTGCATCACTGGCTCCAGAATCTAGCAGCATATGTGCTGTTGACTTTCCTTCGCTCAAGGTTATGGTAGTTTTTATATAGGGTCTATTGCGGTGAAAAAGGAGCTGAGTTTCAAAGTTCTTTTTCTTCTTAGTATATGTATAGCTTTCGGGTTTATGAAGAATGATGTATTCTCGCGGATAATTGATTTCTACAATAAAATCTTTAAAAAATTGATATCCTAAAATTCCTTGTACAGCAAATCCCAGTCGGGGAGAAAAATTGCTCAGTTCATCGAGAATGACGTACATGGTTTCGTCTCGACTCTCGGCTGTTCCCACTTTTATATTATTACCACTTGATTTTATGGCTTTGATGGGTTCTCCTTCACCAGCACCCATCATTTCGATATAGGTGGCGTTTTTGGCTTCAATTTTTTGATCTGATTCTATTTGGAAGATAATAGTGCCATTGGCTCCGGTGTCAAGGATAAATGAAAGCGGTGTCCCATTTACCTCTACAGGAACGATCACAATATTACTGACAATTTTCACCTTAATTTTTTCTTCAGTACTACCAGGCGGCAACTGAAAGCGTTGTGCCATTCCCAAAATTGGAAAAAGAAACGAGGCTAAAATCAGGATTATAGAGATACGTAATTTCATTAGCAGGGTTTGTGTTCATAAGTTACAAAATGCCTGTCACATTTTCGCGAAAGCGCACTTCTTAATCTGAATAAAAAACCTCATTTTTGTACTGCTAAAAAAGATAATATGCCAGCGATTTCTAAAAAAGGGATGGCGATGCCACAATCCCCAATTCGAAAACTTGTTCCCTTTGCCGATAAGGCAATAGCGCGAGGAATTGAAATATATCATCTCAATATAGGACAACCAGACATCAAAACGCCAGAAGTGGCATTGGAAGCGGTGCGTTCTAACAATATAGAAGTACTGGCCTATAGTCATAGTGCCGGTTTTCAATCATACAGGAATAAGCTTGCTGCCTATTATCGAAAGCATGCTATAGATGTAACTTCTGAAGAAATTATTATCACTACCGGTGGTTCTGAGGCCCTGCTTTTTGCTATGGGTAGCGTAACAGATCCGGGAGATGAAATAATCATTCCTGAACCATTTTATGCAAATTACAATGGGTTTGCCACTGCTAGTGGAGTGAAAGTGGTTCCTGTAATATCTACCTTGGAAGAAGGTTTTGCCTTGCCTCCAATAGCAGATTTTGAAAAACTTATTACGGCTCGTACCAAGGCGATTGTGATTTGTAATCCGGGTAATCCAACGGGCTATTTATATTCTGAAGATGAAATTCGCCAACTAGCAGAAATAGTCAAAAAACACGACCTTTTCTTGATCGCCGATGAGGTGTATCGCGAATTTGCATATGACGGTCTTAAGCACCATTCGGTGATG
This sequence comes from uncultured bacterium, assembly GCA_963974305.1. Lineage (GTDB taxonomy): Bacteria > Bacteroidota > Bacteroidia > Flavobacteriales > Flavobacteriaceae > Dokdonia. The sequence goes on along the minus strand of CAXBCS010000037.1, from coordinate 18,279 downwards.
AAGCAGCGTGACATTGATCAACATGCAATTATGATTGATTCTGTGTCTAAGCGATATTCAATGTGTGGCGCTCGTATTGGGTGTATTGTAAGTCGGAACAAAGACTTGATGGCAACCGCTATGAAATTTGCCCAAGCTCGCTTAAGTCCGCCAACCTTTGCACAAGTGGCTGCTGAAGCTGCATTAGAAACTCCAGATTCATACTTTACAGATGTTATCGATGAATATGTTGCTCGTAGAAACACCTTAGTTGCTGGTTTAGAAAAAATACCAGGTGTAAAAGTAGCAAAGCCTAAAGGTGCTTTCTATTGTATCGCAGAACTTCCGGTAAAGAATGCAGACGCCTTTGCACAGTGGTTACTAGAATCTTTTGATCACGAAGGGAAAACGGTAATGGTAGCTCCGGCTGCAGGCTTTTACTCGAGTGAAGGAGTCGGCTTAAATCAGGTTCGTATTGCATATGTTCTGGAAGAGAAAGCCTTAAAAGAGGCGGTTGCAATCTTAGCTAAGGCATTAGAAGTGTATACCGATTAATGCAAATTCAAGAAAACATATCCCTCAAGACATTCAACACTTTTGGTATTGATGTAAAGGCTCGTTTTTTTGTCAGCATTAATACAGTAGATCAGCTCAAGGAGGTGCTTGCCATGAAGGAGTATAAGAATCCTCTGATACTTGGAGGTGGGAGCAATATGCTTTTGAGCAAGGACGTAGATCGCTTGGTAATTCATCTTAATTTTAAGGGAATTGAAATGCTCGAGGATCCTTCTACAGAGCAAGAAGTAATACTCAAAGTGGCTGGCGGTGAAAACTGGCACACTTTTGTGCTTTACTGCGTATCCCAAGACTTAGGGGGGGTTGAAAATATGTCCTTAATCCCAGGCAATGTTGGCACTTCGCCAATTCAGAATATTGGCGCCTATGGCGTTGAGTTGAAAGATGTTTTTCACTCTTGTGAAGCGGTACATAGGGAAACGGGCGAGGAGCGCGTATTTGATTTAGAAAGCTGTGCCTTTGGATATCGTGATTCTGTGTTTAAAAATGAGCTCAAAGATCAATATATAATTACATCGGTTTGTTTTGCACTTTCGCGAAAGCGACACCATATTAAAACAGATTACGGGGCAATATCAGATACCTTAATTGCAAAGGGAATTACTAGCCCATCGATAAAGGATGTTTCTGATGCTGTTATTGCAATTCGACAGTCGAAGCTTCCTGATCCTGCCAAATTGGGGAATAGCGGGAGTTTCTTTAAAAACCCTGTTGTAGATCAAGATACATTTACTGCCTTAAGAGAAAATTTCCCTAGCGTTCCTTTTTATCCAGTGGGAGAAAATAAAATCAAAGTGCCAGCAGGCTGGCTTATTGAGAAAGCGGGTTTTAAGGGTAAGCGCTTTGGTGATGCCGGAGTACATGACAAGCAAGCCTTGGTTTTGGTGAATTATGGAAATGCTAGCGGCGAAGAAATCTGGAATCTAGCGTTGCGTATTCAAGCAGCTGTGCTTGATCAATTTGGGCTGACCATCACTCCAGAGGTCAATGTGATTTAAGAATACTCTCAATTTTATGATGTGTTATAAAAGATTACGGCAACTGTCGCTTGCAACTGTGATTTTATGATAAAAAATAAGCTAACTACCCGATAATTAAACACATAGGGTTCATACTATTTTCTGTTTTAAAGAGTTAATACATACAAGTTTGTTTCGTTTACTATTTATAGGTTGTATATTTAGTGTAGAGATGGAGGAGAGGTCACAAACTTTTGTTATAACATAAACCGACCAGTTTTTTGAAACCGTTTATAGAACAACATATTGTAGAGCTTTTACAAGCTCAGGATGAACGCGCCATAGGATTGTTATACGATCATTATGCAGATGCGCTGTTTGGTGTGGCCATAAAAGTGACTAAAGATGATGCTCTGGCTCAAGATGTTTTGCAGGATTCTTTTGTCAAAATATGGAAGAATGCTCAAAAATATGACACCACAAAGGCACGTCTTTTTACCTGGCTATTTCGAGTTGTTCAAAATACTGCCATCGACGCGGTTAGAAGTCGGCAAAGAAAAACGAATAAAGAGATCCAAACTCAGGATTCAAACGTATATCACATACCAACCACAACTTTCGCAATTGAACATCTGGATATTCAGACGCATGCCAATGGGCTTGAAGAAAAATACAAAGTGGTCATTGATGCCTTGTTTTTTCAAGGTATGACACAGCAGGAGGCTAGTGATGAATTAAATATTCCGCTGGGGACTGTAAAGTCAAGACTTAAAATTGGACTTAGAGAGTTGCGTAAATTATTTGGTTTGGTAATTGTATTATTGTTATTATGAGCGAGAGAGTACATATATTTTTGGAAGGCGATTTGCTAGAACGGTACCTGATGGGTACTACTTCTCCTATGGAGTCACAGGAAGCAGAACACTATATCGAAAAATATCCTGAAGTCAAGCAAACCTATATCGAACTTCAAGAAAATCTTGAAGAATATGCTAGTTCGTTTGCTGTTCCTGCGCCGGCTCATTTAAAGTCGGAGATTTTAGGAGCTATTCGTAAGAAGCCACAACGGGCTTTCCCTATTCTCGCAGTAATAGCCTGTGGGGTTGCTATTCTTTTTGGGCTAGTGAGCTATATGATTTACGATCAAAATAGTGAGCTCCTTGAAGATCGCCAATTGACTAACGCCCTGATTGAGCAGCTCAATTCTGACATTGTTTCTAATAAAGAAACTCTTCAATCGGTTGAAGAGCAGTTTATGATTTTGAATAACTCGGCTACAAAAAAGTACGTGTTACTCGGCAATCGTCGTGCTCGTAAATTGGAGACAGTTGCCTATGTCAATACCCTTGAAAAAAAGTCTTATGTGCATGTGGTGAGTTTACCTAAACTCCCAGATGATCAGGTATATCAAATGTGGGCAGATGTAGATGGTGTGATGAAACCTTTAGATATCCTTAAAATATCCAAAGAGAACCTTGTCGAAATACCTTATGAAGAACGTATGGCTAGTTTTAATATTACCATCGAGCCAAAAGGAGGTAGTCAAAAATCGTCCAAGGATAAGGTGGTTTCTACCGTACAATTCTAGTCCTAATTCCATTTTATTTATCATATCCTCTTTCTTAAAACTTGAGGTTTCTTCGTATATTTGCACAAAATAAGTACGATGAAATTATTCTTTATTACACTCGGGATCTTAGCATTGGCAGTAGCAGGAATAGCTATTAAAATTTGGGCCAAAAAAGATGGGAAATTTGCTGGCACCTGTGCGAGTCAAAATCCTTTCCTCAATAAAGAAGGTGAAGCCTGCGGTATGTGCGGTCGTTTACCATCAGAAATGGAAAATTGTTCTACCGATCAGTAAATCACTGCTGTATTGGACCAACTATTAATCTACCTTTTTTATATTTTTATTGGCGTAACTACTGTCAATGTATGTTACCACCTGCTTTTTTTTACCTTCGCTTTCGCACCCGCCTGTCCGGCCGGCAGGGAAGGGCTCTCCAAAGAAAACACTCCAAAAAATTCTAGTTCACAAGATAAACTTCCTTCAGTATCTGTTATTGTTTGCGCAAAGAATGAAGCAGAAAATCTAAGACAATATCTACCTACACTCATTGCTCAAAAATACCCTGACTTCGAAATCATTTTAATTAATGATGCCTCACACGATGAAACTGAAGCCGTTATGGAAGAATTCGCACTAGGGGCACCTAACATCAAGCAGGTAAATGTTGAAAATATTGAAGCCTTTTGGGGAAATAAGAAATATGCGCTTACCCTAGGTATAAAAGCCGCTTCTCACAATCATCTATTATTTATTGATGCCGATTGCTATCCCAACTCCGATACTTGGATTCAAGAAATGGCAGGAAAGTTTACAGATGCCAAAACCTTAATCTTAGGATATGGCGGATACGAGAAAATAAAAAAATCATGGCTCAACGTGCTTATTAGATACGAAACCGTGCTTACTGCCATGCAATATATGAGTTATGCAATGGTAGGAAAACCATATATGGGTGTTGGCCGAAATCTAGCATATACCCGCGAGCTCTTTTTTGAACAACGAGGCTTTATCAATCATATGAAAATTCAAAGTGGAGATGATGATCTTTTTGTCAATGAAGCTGGGAACAAAGAAAACACAGCCGTGAATTATCATCCCGATAGTTTTACGATTTCTGAGCCAAAACGCACTTTTAAGTCATGGTATACTCAGAAACGCAGACATGTAAATGTATCTAAATACTACAACCCCTCAGACAAGTTCCTTTTAGGGCTTTATTATAGTAGTCAGCTGCTGTTTTTTATCTTCGGGATCTTGCTTCTTTGTTATCAATATCAGTGGGAAGTGATGCTCATTGCAATTGGGATACGTTATCTTTTTGCTTGGTTGGCAATTGCAGCTAGTGCCAATAAGTTACAGGAAAAAGATGTTGCTTACCTGTTTCCAATCCATGAATTGTTTTTGATTTTGTTTCAATTGGGTATCTTTAGTGCCAACTTGATCTCAAAGCCAAACCGTTGGAAGTAACACCCGATAGAATTTTATCTGAAATTAATTTAGCAAAAGAAGGCACTCAAAGTGCATTTAACTTCTTGTTAAATACTTATTGGAATGAGGTTTATAGTTTTCAGCTTAACCGTACAAAAAACGAGTATGACGCTGAGGATATTACTATTCAGACCTTTTCGAGAGCATTTGATAAGATAGATACCTACAAGGAAGAGTTTCAGTTTAATACTTGGTTGCTCACTATTTCAAAAAATATACATATTGATATCCTGCGTAAAAAGGCATCTTCTATACGCGCACAATTCACAGATAGGGACGAAGATCACGTTTATAAAGTACCTGATGAAAACCCAACTGCAGAAGATGTATTAATCAGCGAGCAGAATTTAGCGCAACTTTTGCGGTATATCAAAATGCTTAAACCTCATTATCAGGAGATGATCAACCTGCGTTATTTTCAGGAAATGAGTTATAAGGAAATGACTGAAAAGCTAGGGGAGCCTATGAACAATGTAAAGGTAAAATTACTCAGAGCTAGGCGTCTCCTTGCCGATATTATTGAAAAAGCAGAGCGATGAGCAGTATTTCCCTCAAGAAACTTGGCCCAGGCTTGCTCTTTGCAGGAGCTGCGATTGGTGTTTCCCACTTGGTTCAAAGTACGCGTGCCGGCGCCGACTTTGGTTTCGGTTTATTATGGGCGTTAATTTTGGTCAATATTATTAAATACCCATTTTTCCAATTCGGACCTCGATATGCCGCTGCTACGGGCACTAGTCTTCTGGAAGGTTATTTGAAATTGGGTCGTGGCGTTTTAATCGCCTACTTCGTTCTGTCTATACTTACCATGTTTACGATACAAACGGCGGTGACAATTGTTACTGCTGGACTTGCCGTTCAACTTTTTGGAATTACAGAAGATATCGCTATTTGGAGTGTAGCTATCACATTTTTATGTGCCGCTATACTTTTACTAGGGCGATACAGGCTTCTAGATCGGTTGATGAAAATAATTATCCTTACCCTAACGGTGAGTACTCTGGTAGCTATCTTTTTTGCTTTTCGCGAAAGCATACGCACAGAAGGGATGGGTAGTAGTTCGTCCTTATTGCAAATCATTCCCACCGATGCTGCTGGCTTGGCTTTCTTAATTGCCTTTATGGGATGGATGCCTGCACCACTGGATATTTCTATATGGCATTCCCTTTGGACCTTAGAAAAAGGAAAAAGTGAAAAACTCGATTTGAAAACCTCCCTATTTGATTTTAATTTAGGCTATTCTGGGACTGTTGTTTTAGGAATAGGGTTTGTCACCTTAGGAGCTCTGGTTATGTTCGGCAGTGGGGAAGCCTTTTCGTCCCAAGGAGGTGTTTTTGCGCGCCAACTCATAGATATGTACACTGCAAATTTAGGAGAATGGGCAACTGTATTTATAGGAGTCGCAGCTTTTACCACCATGTTTAGTACAACTTTGACCACCCTTGACGCCTCTCCTCGTGCGATGTCACATACGACCAACTTACTAAAAATAGGAAGTAACAAATTGAATTACGCTTTTTGGTTGGTCATCCTCTTGACGGGAACCTGTGTAATTCTGTTCTTTTTTGTGAGCGAAATGGGATTTCTAGTCAAGGTAGCAACGATTTTATCATTCTTAACAGCACCTTTTTATGCGATTTGCAGTTATCTAGTTTTTCGGGATCCTGAAATTCCAAAAGAGGCAAAACTTTCTAAGGGCATGCAAGCATTAAGTATTGGAAGCATAACCTGTTTGCTAGGCTTTAGTGTTTGGTATATAATTGTCTTGTTCCAAAGTTAATAAAGGTTCCTTGGTGTATACGCTTATCGCGAAATTGCGGTAATAAGGAAGGAATGTTATTTATTTTCTAATTCTTTCAAATCACACTGCTGCACTTTTCAAAAATCATATCTTTGCCGCTTATGCATTTTGACTTACTTACAACAGATCCTGCCTCTCAAGCAAGAGCAGGGAAACTTACTACAGACCACGGAGTTATTGAGACTCCTATTTTTATGCCTGTAGGTACAGTGGCTTCAGTGAAAGGCGTCCACCAGCGCGAACTAAGAGAAGATATCAAGCCTGATATTATCTTAGGAAATACCTATCACCTTTATTTGAGACCGGGCACAGAAACGCTTCAGAAAGCTGGAGGTTTACACAAATTCATGAATTGGGATGGTCCTATCTTGACAGATAGTGGAGGGTTTCAGGTGTATTCTTTGTCTGATCGTAGAAAGATCAAGGAAGAAGGGGTAAAGTTCAAATCGCATGTTGATGGTTCAACGCATTTGTTTACTCCTGAAAATGTGATGGAAATTCAAAGGAAAATTGGCGCCGATATTATCATGGCCTTTGACGAGTGTACGCCTTATCCATGTGACTATCGCTATGCCAAACGATCTATGCATATGACGCATCGTTGGTTAGACCGTTGTATTACACATTTTGATAAAACACCTGCCTTATACGGTTTTGACCAAGCGTTATTTCCTATTATTCAAGGGAGTGTTTATAAAGACCTAAGAGAGCAATCGGCTGAATATATTGCAAATTCTAATGCCTTTGGAAATGCAATTGGCGGATTATCTGTGGGTGAACCAGCAGAAGAAATGTATGCCATGACCGAAGTGGTAACAGCAGTCTTACCTACTGAGAAGCCTCGTTACTTAATGGGTGTTGGAACACCAATTAATATTCTTGAAAATATAGCTCTAGGTATTGATATGTTTGACTGTGTCATGCCTACGCGTAATGCGCGTAACGGGATGTTATTTACAGCGCATGGTACTATAAATATCAAGAACCTTAAATGGGCTGAAGATTTTTCAGCGATTGATGAAATGGGACATACTTGGGTTGATACAGAATATAGTAAGGCCTATTTACGTCACCTTTTTAAATGTCACGAGTTATTAGGAATGCAAATAGCGACTATTCACAACCTCGGTTTTTATATGTGGTTGGTAAGAGAAGCTCGTAAAGAAATCCTTGCGGGAACCTTTACAGATTGGAAAAATAAGATGGTTAAACAAATGGATCAGCGACTTTAGTGAAAATTCTTGATTGGTACATATTGAAGCGATATTTAGGCACATTTATAATGATGCTCGCTCTCTTTATTCCCATCATGATCATTGTAAATCTTGCCGAGAAAATCGATAAGATGCTTGCAAATGAAGTTCCTTTCTTAGAAATACTGAGTTACTACGGCGATTTTACTATTTACTTTCTGAACATTCTTTTTCCATTCTTTCTCTTTCTATCGGTTATTTGGTTTACCTCAAAACTGGCTAATAACACTGAGGTTATCGCTTTCTTAAGTAGTGGTGTTTCTTTTACTCGATTTTTGAGACCTTACCTAATTGGTGCTACCATTGTTTGTGCAGCTGCCTTTGTCTTGGGAACTTATATCGGACCCTCAGCGAGTAGAGATTTCAAGGCTTTTGAATATGAATACCTCAAAAAGAAAAAAGATCGAGAGACGCAAAATGTATATCGTCTCATAAATGATAACGATCTGATTTATGTTAGTAGTTTCAGCACCAAATCAAAAACGGGACGTAATTTTACTCTAGAACATATTGAAGGAAATGAATTAAAGTATAAGCTCTCAGCTTCTAGAATTCGTTTCAACCCTAAAGACACTACCTATACTTTAAACGGTTATAAGAAGAAAGTGATTACCCCTAACGGTGATATACTTTTCAGTCAGCGCAAACTAGATACTACCTTCACCTTTGATATTGATGATTTAACCCCTGTTGAATACATCGCCGAAACCTTAACGACTCCAGAACTTAGGCGTTTTATTGAAAAGGAAAAGGCGAGAGGGTCTTCAAATATTAGTGGGTATGAGGTTACCTTGTATAAACGATTTGGTCTTCCGGTAGCTGCCTATATTCTTACCATAATTGCTGTTGCTGTATCCTCCATGAAACGTAGAGGTGGTATGGGAATTAACTTATTGGTGGGAATTGTCATCGCATGTTCCTTCTTATTTTTTGATCGAATCTTTAGTACCATGGCTAATCAATCGGATTTTTCTCCCTTGGTTGCGGTATGGTTACCTAATGTAGTTTTTGCCATTCTAGCTGCTTATTTATTGTACAATGCCAAACGCTAAGCTTCAAAGTTATATTCATTTTCATTTTATAGTCTTCATCTGGGGATTTACTGCCGTCTTAGGATCTTTAATTAGTATCGGAGCAGTTCCTCTGGTGTGGTTTCGCATGGGACTGGCATCGATTTTCATATTTATTTATATAAAAATTAGAGGGATAGATCTTACGCTTACGCGAAAGGCTGCCGCTTATTTTACGCTTGCGGGTATTATTATCGCTGTGCACTGGCTCACCTTTTTTGGTGCGATTAAAGCGTCCAATGTATCCATTACGCTAGCCATGATGAGTACGGGTGCGTTTTTTACGGCTATTTTAGAGCCTATATTCTATAAGCGAAAACTGATTTGGTACGAGCTCTTTTTTGGAGCCATAGTGATTGGTGCCTTATATATGATTTTCAAAGTGGAACCTCAATACCATCTTGGAATTGGTCTCGCCTTACTTTCTGCTTTATTGGCGGCAATATTTACAATGATTAATGGGAAGTTCATTCACAAGCATAATTCTACTAAGATTTCATTTTACGAATTACTCATAGGAACGATCTTCATCACACTTTTTATGACCCTTACGGATCTTTCAGGTTTTAATGAAGATGGAACAGCCTTCTTCTCGACTGATTTTTTTAATCTATCGACTATGGATTGGGTGTATCTGGGAATTCTAGCTAGTGTTTGTACGGCTTATGCATTTATCGCCTCTGTTGAAGTCATGCGGCATTTGAGTCCGTATACTATTATGCTCACCATTAACCTTGAACCTGTATATGGGATCCTCTTAGCCTTTTTGGTCTTGGGGGATGCGGAGCAGATGAGTACAGAGTTCTACTACGGTGCGTTGGTAATACTTTTTGTGGTAATCGCAAATGGAGTGTTAAAAAACAGGAAGATATTTCGCAGAAAAAAGGAGCTGAAATCTTAAGAGAAAACCCTTATATTTGTGGGCTGAGTCCTAACTAACCCCCGGTGTTAAATCACTAAGGAAACATACAAAAAATGGAATATTTAGATTTTGAATTACCCATTAAGGAGCTTGAAGAACAGTTGGAGAAGTGTGCCTTAATAGGGCAGGAGAGTGATGTTGATGTAACTGAGACTTGTAAGCAAATTGAGAAAAAACTTGCGCAAGCAAAGAAAGATATTTATAAAAATTTGACGGCATGGCAACGCGTTCAATTATCGCGTCACCCTAATCGTCCTTATACCTTAGATTATATCAATGCGATTTGTGGAGATACCTTTTTGGAACTTCATGGAGATCGCAATGTAAAGGATGACAAAGCAATGATTGGGGGACTCGGAAAAATAGGAGACCAAAGTTATATGTTTGTTGGCCAACAAAAAGGATATAATACAAAGACACGTCAATACAGAAACTTCGGGATGGCAAATCCAGAAGGATATCGCAAGGCGCTTCGTTTGTTTAAAAGCGCAGAAAAGTTTGGTGTGCCTGTAGTTACTATTATTGATACACCAGGTGCTTATCCAGGATTAGAAGCTGAAGAACGCGGACAAGGAGAAGCGATTGCACGTAATATCTTAGAGATGACACGTCTTAAAGTGCCTATCATCGTTGTGATCATTGGTGAAGGAGCTAGTGGTGGAGCCTTAGGAATAGGTGTAGGAGATAAAGTATTGATGTTAGAAAACACTTGGTACTCTGTAATCTCTCCAGAATCATGTTCTTCTATTTTATGGCGTAGCTGGGAATTTAAAGAACAAGCGGCCGATGCATTAAAGCTGACGGCCATCGATATGAAAAAACAAAAACTCATCGATGAGATCGTGAAAGAACCTCTTGGTGGTGCTCATGCAAATCGGGAAAAGACATTCGCAACAGTAAAAAAAGCAATTGCTACTGCTTATGACGAATTTAAAAACTTATCCCCAAAAGATTTGGTCGCAAAACGAATGGATAAATATTCTCAAATGGGAGTCTTCAAAGGTTAACAAGTGAAAACGCCCTTATTGTCATAATCCGAAGTTTTGTGCTTCGGATTTTTTTACGGCTATTAACAATAAATTAAAGTTATAAACAGTTAAATTGTTAATGAACGGTTCGTATTGCTCATTAGCTAAAGCGTATCATTACCCCAACAATTTTTTACATTCGCTCCTTTATGGAAGTACAAAAACCAAAACCCGCATTTAACATCTCCAAAAGTCAAGTAATCCCTTTGGAGAAAGGTAAAATACCGCCGCAAGCCCTAGATTTAGAGGTGGTAGTACTTGGCGCCTTGATGATTGACAAAAAAGGTGTGGATGAGGTTATTGATATTTTATCGCCAGATGTCTTCTATAAAGATGGGCACAAACATATTTTTGAAGCTATACGAATTCTCTTCGAAGAGGGGCAGCCAGTCGACTTATTAACCGTTTCAGAGCAGCTTAAGAAAATGGCAAAGCTCGAAATGGCAGGAGGGGATTATTATTTGATCCAACTCACACAAAAAGTGGCCTCTTCAGCGCATATTGAATATCATGCGCGTATTATTTTGCAGAAATTCATTCAGCGGTCTTTGATTAAAATTTCAAATGAAATTATCGAAGACGCATATGATGATACTACCGATGTTTTTGATCTTCTTGACACAGCAGAATCGAAACTCTACGAAGTAACTCAAGGAAATGTAAAGCGAAGTTCAGAAAGTGCTCAGAGTTTGGTGATCCAAGCAAAAAAGAAAATTGAAGAAATTTCCAATAAAGAAGGTCTTTCAGGAATTCCAACCGGATTCCATAAAGTAGATGCCCTTACCTCAGGATGGCAGCCCAGTGATTTAATTATCGTTGCAGCACGTCCAGGTATGGGAAAAACAGCAATGACCTTAACGATGGCAAGAAACATGGCCGTCGATCAAAATATACCCGTGGCTTTCTTCTCTTTGGAGATGTCGTCAGTACAGTTAATTACACGTTTGATTTCTTCAGAAACAGGCTTGTCTTCAGAAAAACTTCGTACAGGAAAATTAGAAAAACACGAGTGGGAACAACTTAATGTAAAAGTAAAAAGTCTAGAAAAGGCACCACTTTTTATTGATGATACTCCTTCATTATCGATTTTCGACTTGAGAGCAAAGGCGAGACGTCTCGCTTCTCAGTTTGGAATCAAAATAATAATGATTGATTACCTGCAGTTGATGACAGCAGGAGGTAGTCAGAAAGGTGGCGGAAACCGTGAACAAGAGATCTCTATGATTTCTCGTAACCTGAAAGCCCTTGCAAAAGAACTTGCAGTACCTGTAATTGCACTTTCGCAATTATCACGTGCGGTAGAAACCCGTGGTGGAAGTAAGAGACCTTTACTATCTGATTTACGTGAATCTGGAGCGATCGAGCAGGATGCAGATATTGTATCTTTTATCTACCGTCCAGAATACTACAAAATTGAGGAGTGGGATGATGAAGAACGCAGCCCAACCGAAGGTCAAGGAGAGTTTATTGTAGCCAAGCACCGTAATGGTGGATTAGACAATATAAGATTGAAATTTATCGGTCACCTCGGTAAGTTTGACAATTTGGATGATTTTAGCACGCCTTACGAATTCCACAGTAGTATGAATGCTGCGGCAAATGATGATACCTTCTCTCCAGACAATCTACCAAGTCCAGACCAAGCCTTTGGAGGTCCTGAAGAAGACGATGGGGTGCCGTTCTAGAGACGCCTATTATGTATAGACTTATTGTATTTTTCGCAGTAGTAGTATTGCTGGTTTCTTGTAATGGTAAATCTAAGACTGGGGTAACAACTGCGATAGAAGAAGAACCTGTAGAATATTCCAGTCAGGTTCAAAGCGCTATAGAATATTTTGAGGCTAAAGGCAAAGGAAATTCGACTGACAAACACTCTTTCCAATCGGTTAAAAAGGATAGTCTTGATGGAGAGTTTAGTGTGATCTATGAAAAAAAAATAGTTTATGTTCAAAGTAGAGACACTATATTAAAGGCTATTTTCTATGACAGGGAGATAGTTCACCCCTTAAATCTTCGTTTGGCTAATGGAGAAAATAGTCTATCTAACCTTTTTCATATTCCTTTGATAGACAGCGATTCTACTTTAAGACGATTTGGTTTTTGGGTGCATGTGCCTAATATGGATAATTATCTTCAAGTGTATATCGAATTGAAGAATGATGACGCTTCAAAGGGTATTACTCTGGAACAATTTCTTGACAACGCAACATTGACATATATTTCGGAATATATGCTTGTCATCTGATTTTTTTACTATTCCTTTTTTTTCGGCATTCTTTTTGTCATACCAAAACTGTATTTTTAAACGTTATACAAAGGCTCGCCCTGAGTAATCATTACTGCTATGAAAAAAATTATATTATTAAGCTGTTTCTTGATGGTTTACGCTTTAGCGAAAGCGTCCTACATCTTGATCCCAATGGACGTAGATAGCCAGAAAGAGCACCTAAAAGCATATGGAATTACCTATTGGTCACTGGACCAGCAGCTAAAAGTCAAATGGCTTCTCAACTACCGAGGTGGCTCCTTTTTATTACCAGATACCGAAGACATTAGACGGGAATGTACCATTCGCGGAGTGTCCTTTGAAATATTATCAGACGGCGCAACTGAAGAAATCTTAAACGAAATTGCTAGTCCGTCGCAAAACATGGAGGCAGTTATCCTAGAAAAAGCTCCAAAAATTGCAGTTTATACACCCGATAGCAAAGTGCCTTGGGATGATGCAGTGACCATGGTTCTTACCTATGCCGAAATCCCTTACACCACTATTTACGATGAAGCGGTACTTGACGATCAGTTGATCTTATATGATTGGTTGCACTTACATCATGAAGATTTTACGGGACAGTACGGAAAGTTCTACTCAAATTACAGAGCTGCTCCTTGGTATATTGAAGAGAAAAAAGCCGCAGAAGAACTGGCGACACGTTTAGGATACTCTAAAGTGTCGGAAGAGAAAAGAGACGTGGCCTTAAAAATAAGAGACTATGTTGTAGGTGGTGGCTTTATGTTTGCCATGTGTAGCGCTACAGATAGTTTTGATATTGCTTTAGCTGCAGAAGGCGTAGATATTTGCGAACCAATGTTTGATGGCGATGCCTCAGATGCCGATTACCAATCTCGCATTGATTTTGGAAAGACCTTTGCGTTTAAGAATTTTATACTGGAGCGTTCGCCTATGGTTTATGAATTCTCATCCATTGATATGACTCGAAAACGTCGTATTCCCTTTGAAACGGATTATTTTACCCTTAAGGATTTTAGTGCAAAATGGGATCCTATCCCTACAATGCTTTGCCAAAACCATACAGCCTTAGTCAAAGGATTTATGGGGCAGACAACTTCTTATGAAACTGAAAGCATAAAATCAAATGTGCTAATCATGGGAGAAAATAAAACCAATGGAGAAGCACGTTATATACATGGAATAAAGGGGAAAGGCTTTTTTACCTTTTATGGCGGACATGATCCAGAAGATTATCGTCACCGTGTTGGAGATCCTAAGACCGAATTGGAACTACATCCCAACTCTCCTGGATATCGTTTAATCTTGAATAACGTATTGTTTCCAGCAGCTAGAAAGAAAAAACAAAAGACGTGAAGCGATTTTTGGTCATAGTAGTTTGTTGTGTAGGGATTTTACTGAGTTTGAAAACCCCTCCAGAGCGCTTGGCTTGGAATGCAGATTCAAGGGTAGATTGGCCTCATTTTAAGGGAATGCCAAGCACTACCAATGGGTATGCAGCAACGAGTAGCACAGGATTATCCCAGTCTTATGAAATTGATGGGCACGGCTTTTTAAATAAAGAAGGGACTACGATAACTGCCTATTTTTATCCAGAATTTTCTTGGTTCCGGCCAAAGGATACAACAGCTTATTTATTAGGTCATGAGCGTGCACACTTTGACATTACAGAGATATACGCCCGTAAATTGCGGAAGCGCATTTCTGAATTTGCATTTAGCTCTAATTCAAAAGCCGAAATCAAAGCCTTGTATAATCAAGTAGAAGAAGAACGACAGGTAATGCAAAGCCAATTTGATGCAGAGACAGATCATTCAAGAAATCGAGAGCAGGAGGAGATCTGGCATATAGTAATCCGAAAGATGCTTGAGGAATATTGGGTTTATACCCCATAATTTAGCATAAAAAAAACGCCCATGTGGGCGTTTTTAGATTTTAGAAAAATCCTATTCTTAGTTATAGAAAGGGATTTGGATACGCATAGTTCCCCAGGCTGCCACAAGGTGAGCTCCTTTATCAACTTCTACGAATTCCATACCGAAGTATTCAACACTATCTTTCCCTTCCTCAACAGGAACAGAGATACGAGCTGCATCGTTTTTTTCATTGTAGAAATAAGAACCCCATACGTTCAGGTCTTTGCTTAAGATTACGGTCCACTCTGATGCTCCTGGAATAGCATACATAGTGTATGTTCCAGCTTTAACAGGAGTTGTTCCTAGGTTCATGTCTTTGTAAAGTGTTACCTCTACAGCTTCATTTGCTCCTAAACGCCATACTTTTCCAGCAGGTGCAAGAGTAGCAAGTTCACGTCCTTTCAATTGTGGACGACTATAAGTTACTTTAATTTGTTTGTTTGCTACCTTGTAATCAGAAGGGAAAGCAGCTTGGTCCATAGGACTCTTGTCTACTTTGAATTCTTGTGCAGTAAGCGTTGGAGTTGCAATAAATGCGCAAGCTACAAGGGCAAGTGTCAATAATTTTTTCATAATACGTTTAAATTTGAATTGTAAAATTAAGATTCTTAGAAGATTGAGCTGTTAAATAAAGCTTAAGATTCGGAATAGTATTGTCGTTGTGAATGAAGCGAACTTACATTTTTTTGTGTTTTTTTGCTTTCGCGAAAGCAAACACTTACAAATTCATGGTAATATTAGATTTAAAGTGTAATAATGAAATTGAATCACATAAATAGTTTTAAATATTGAAAGTGAAAATGCATCTTTGACCTATCAATATATCAAAAACAAAAAATTATGTGTGGAATTGTATGTGCCTTCGATCTTAAACAAGACGCATCTGCGTTACGCCCCCAGCTATTAGAAATGTCTAAAAAAATCCGTCACCGAGGTCCGGATTGGAATGGAGTGTATCACAATGAGAATGCAATTCTTACGCATGAGCGCTTGGCAATTGTAGATCCTGCTTCGGGAAAGCAACCTTTATTAAGTAAGGACGGGAGTCTTATACTAGCTGCCAATGGGGAGATATACAACCATAAAGAATTGCGGAAGCAACTCAAGCAGCCGTATGAATTTCAAACGGAATCTGACTGTGAAATCATTTTAGCCTTGTATAAAGAGAAAGGCTTTGATTTTTTAGATGATCTAAACGGGATCTTTGGATTTGCTCTATATGATGCAGAGAAGGATGAATATTTTGTATCCAGAGATCATATGGGAATTATTCCTTTATACATGGGATGGGATCAAGATGGAACATTTTATGTTGCTTCAGAGTTAAAAGCTTTGGAGGGTGTTTGTACAAAAATTGAATTGTTTCCTCCAGGACATTATATGTCAAGTCGCGATGGCGAACTAGTACGCTGGTACAAGCGTGATTGGATGGATTATGAAAATGTAAAAGATAATGAGACTAATATTGAAGAATTACACGATTCTTTAGCTGCTGCTGTGAAGCGACAGTTAATGAGTGATGTGCCTTATGGGGTACTTTTATCAGGAGGATTAGATTCGTCAATAACAAGTGCTGTTGCAAAGTTGTATGCAGATAAGCGTATAGAGACTGGAGACAGTCAGGGAGCTTGGTGGCCACAGTTGCATTCATTTAGTATTGGGTTAGAGGGTTCGCCAGATTTGGCTGCTGCTCAAATTGTTGCTAAAGAAATTGGCACGGTACACCATGAGATCAAGTTTACGATTCAGGAAGGCTTAGATGCGATACGCGATGTGATTTATCACCTAGAAACTTATGATATCACGACCATACGAGCGAGTACCCCTATGTATTTAATGGCGAGAGTGATCAAATCGATGGGAGTGAAGATGGTGTTATCTGGAGAAGGAGCTGATGAGATTTTTGGAGGCTATTTGTATTTCCACAAGGCACCTTCGGCTAAAGAATTCCATGAAGAGACTGTACGTAAATTAGACAAGTTACATATGTACGATTGCCTGCGAGCAAATAAGTCATTGGCAGCTTGGGGAATCGAAGGAAGAGTACCTTTTTTGGATAAGGAATTCATGGATGTTGCCATGCGATTAAACCCTCAAGACAAAATGATTACGAAGGAACGTCGTGGGATGGAAAAGTGGGTTTTGCGTAAAGCCTTTGAGAAGTACTTACCAGAAAGCGTAGCTTGGAGACAAAAGGAGCAGTTTTCAGACGGAGTTGGTTATAGTTGGATCGATACCCTCAAAGAGGTTGTAAATGAAGCTGTAAGCGATACGCAAATGGACAATGCACATCACCGTTTTCCGATTCATACTCCGCAAAACAAGGAAGAATTTCACTACCGTTCCATATTTGAGGAGCATTTCCCAAGTGATGCGGCGGCACTTTGTGTGCCTTCTGTACCATCAGTGGCTTGTAGTACGCCTATTGCCTTAGAGTGGGATGCGGCCTTTAAAAACATGAATGATCCTTCGGGAAGAGCGGTGGCTATGGTTCATGATGATGCCTACTAAGAGGATTTAAAAGAAAATATAAATGGTTATATGACGTCTGGGACTTTGGTCTCAGGCGTTTCTTTTTGGTGAATAGTTAGGCCATGGAATTCGTTGAATTTATGGGGTTTATTGCGCTTTCGCGAAAGCGTAATCCTAAGGGGTGTAAGAAGGGTAAAAAAACAGGTTCAGAAAGAGCTATATTTTTCCACAGTTTGTTAATAACTTCAAGGGTTTCCACGCTATATGACCCCCTTTCTGAAAGCCCATTGGTTATATTTGTTTCTTGAAGAAAAACAGCTACTAATTAAGATTATATTTATGAGCGAAGAAGCGAATAAAAACCAGTATTCTGCAGATAGTATTCAGGCCCTTGAAGGAATGGAGCATGTGCGTATGCGTCCATCGATGTATATCGGGGATGTAGGGACGCGAGGCTTGCACCATTTGGTATACGAAGTGGTCGATAACTCGATCGATGAGGCAATGGGAGGCCACTGTGATACTATCAATGTTACCATTAATGAAGATAATTCCATTACCACCCGTGATAATGGACGTGGAATTCCTGTTGGAATTCATAAAAAAGAAGGTGTTTCTGCGCTACAAGTTGTAATGACTAAGATTGGTGCAGGAGGAAAATTTGATAAGGATTCTTATAAAGTTTCTGGAGGACTTCACGGAGTTGGAGTTTCTTGTGTAAATGCACTTTCAAATCACCTTAAGGCAACCGTTTTTAAAGAGGGCGTAATCTGGCAACAGGAATACGAAAAAGGAAAAGCGATGTATCCTGTAAAAACTGTTGGTGAAACAGACTTTACTGGAACCGAGGTTACCTTTTTGCCGGATGATTCTATTTTTACGCAAACAACTGAGTATAACTACGATACTTTGGCTTCTCGTTTGAGAGAATTGGCCTATTTGAACAAAGGAATTACCATTACGCTTGTTGACAAACGTCACAAAAAAGATGATGGAGAAT
>CAXBCS010000036.1:0-34519 GCA_963974305.1 uncultured bacterium | reverse complement strand
GTTGAATCCGATGAGAAGCTTTTCCTGTTCAAGGAGAGGCTTTTTTTGTTTTGGGGTGAATTTTTTTTGTATTGGAAATCTACCTCAAATCCTCCCCTCTCATCCCCTTTAATCTGTTGAATTTATTATCATTTGGCACCCTCTAATAAGTCTGGTCATTGTCCTGTATCCTATCTAATAACTACATCCTTTTTTATTTGTAGATTTGAAAACACTCATATATTGATTTTCAGCTTAGATTTTTAAAAAATATTGGCTTCAAAACCCCGCCCACTACCATGAAGAAATTAGGATTACTAATAACCACCATCTTGGTCTTAGTCGCATGTCAAAAAAACACTTCGAATGAAATTGTTCTCCCAGTAGGCGAAGCAGAAATACTCTTTAATGTTCTCCCTGCCGATAAATCTGGAATTGATTTTGTCAATGAGGTTGACGAATTAGATCCCGTGACCAATTACTTTAGCTATTACCAAATATACCAAGGTGCTGGCGTCGCCGTGGGTGACTTAAATAATGATGGCTTAGATGATATTTTCTTTCAAAGCACCACCCAAAAAGGAGTCCTTTATGCCAATAAAGGAGCTATGAAATTTGAAAAAATCGACTTGCCTTCCAGTTTGTTTAATACTAGTGCGATTGGAACTGGAGTTAGTCTTATCGATATAAATCAAGATGGTCTATTAGATATTTATCTGTGCTACTCTGGCCCTAAGTCGGCGTCACCCGCTAAAAAACGCAATAAACTTCTTGTTAATAAGGGCAATTTTAAATTTGAGGAATCGGCTGCAACATACGGTTTAGACGCTATGGACAATTCAATCCAAGCTTCCTTCTTTGACTTTGATAAGGATGGTGATTTAGATATGTACTTAGTCAATACCAATGTAGATATTAAATACTCCACTGCTTTAATAGATAAAAAGGCTTTTAGTTTTGATCACCCCTTAAACATCGAATTACGAGCTCAAGATCGATTTTTTGAAAATGTAAACGGAAGCTATGTCGATATTACTACTACCTCTGGGCTTATTCCTGAATCTTACTACGGGTTTAATGGAGCCGTAGGGGATTACAACAATGATTCTTGGCCAGATATTTTTGTCTCTAATGATTTTTCTTCCCCAGATTTGCTATATATCAATAACCAAGATGGCACTTTTAGAGAGGCTAGTGAAGAATTTTTTAAACACACTTCTTTCTATAGTATGGGTGCCGATGCAGGAGATTTTAATTACGATGGCTATGATGATCTAGTAGTTGTAGACATGAACCCAGAAGATTATAAACGTTCACGCACTACGATGGCAATGACTGATCGTGGCACATTTAGTACGATGTTAAATACTGGCTATGGGCGACAGTATATGCACAATATGCTTCATTTAAATACTGGGAAAGATGGGTTTAGAGAAGTGAGCCAATTTGCAGGAATTGACAAAACCGATTGGAGCTGGGCCGTATTAAATGAGGATTTTGATAATGACGGACATCGTGACTTTTATATCACCAATGGCATAGCAAGAGAGGTCATCAATAAGGATGATTTTGTGCGACGCACAGCTTTCATTCGAGAAAAAAAACAACGCGTTACCCAAGAAGATTTTAAGACCATAATTGAAGGGATTCCTTCGGAGGCCATATCTAATTATTTATACATTAATAATGGAGATATGACCTTTGCCAATGCCACAACCAAAGCTGGTGTTGGAGAGCCAAGTTTTTCTCAAGGAGCAGCCGCCGGAGATTTTGATAATGATGGAGATTTAGATTTAGTGGTAAATAATTACGGCGCTCCAGCTTTCTTAATGGAGAATACCTCTGCGACCCAACAGTATATACAGTTTGCCTTTGAAGGGAACGACACTAACAAAAATGGCATTGGAGCCAAAGTCTGCATAGAAACGGCCGATGGAACTAAATGTAGTACCCTTTATAATTCTAGAGGATATATGTCATCAGCCATGCCCCGACTTCACTTTGGCTTGGGAAGTACCACAGAGGTAAGTAAGGCTACAATTACATGGGCAGACGGCGCCACATCGCTATTGACCAACCTTCCAATAAACCAACTTAATACAGTCAATTATAAGGATGGGCAGAAGGAGCCTCAACAAACAAAAGAAGCGCTACCGACAATTTTTGATGAAATCACCACGTCTTTAGAGTCTCACAAAGAGAACTATTATGACGATTATGAGGTACAGGTGCTTTTGCCTCATAAACTTTCTGATTTGGGCCCCGCGGCAGCTAAAGGAGATCTTAATGCCGATGGCTTAGTAGATTTATTTATTGGCGGAGGAAAAGATCAAGCTGGCGTTATTTATCTACAGAATTCTAATGGTGACTTTACAAAGACAAAACAAGAACAGCTCCAGAAAAATGCAAAATTTGAAGATACCGATGCTATTCTTTTTGACGTCGACCAAGATAATGACCTTGATTTACTAGTTGTGAGTGGGTCTTACGAATATGAAAATGGAAATCCATTGCTAAAAGATCACCTCTATTTAAATGATGGTAAAGGAAATTTTATTTCTTCAACAAAAGGAAATTTACCCCTTTCTAATAGTATGACCATTACCCATGGTGACATAGATGGTGACGGGGATGAGGATGTATTTATTGGAGGTCGAGTCATGAAGGGAATGTACCCGCTGTCTCCTAAAAGTTATCTCCTTATCAATGAGCAAGGAACATTGGTAGATAAAACTAAGCAGTATGGAACTGCTCTTAGTGAAATTGGGATGATCACTGATGCCGAATTTGCCGATATAGATGGAGATGATGATCTCGATTTGATAGTCGTTGGAGAATGGATGCCAGTAACACTCTTTTCTAATAATAATGGGCAATTTGAAAAGGTAATAACTTCTATTGAGGAAGAGATACAAGGTTGGTGGAATACCATAGAAGTGGCAGATCTTAATGGTGATGGAAAAAAAGACCTGGTATTGGGCAATTTAGGATTGAACTATAAGTTCTCGGCATCAAAAGCAAACCCATTACACATTTACGGCAATGACTTCGATGGTAACAATACCATAGATATCGTTCTAGCAAAGCCTTTTTTAGGTCAAATCGTGCCTGTAAGAGGGAAGATGTGTTCTAGTGAACAAATCCCTTCTTTAGGGGAGAAGTTTCCAACCTTTCAGTCCTTTGCCGATGCCAATTTAAAGGATTTGTATGGAGATAAATTAGAAAATTCAGTCCATTTACTCGCTACCACCTTTGAACATCAAGTAATGTTGAATCTTGGAGACTGGGATTTTGAGATTAAGAAGCTTCCTAAAGCCTCACAAATGTCTGCCATTAATGATATCATCGCCGAAGACATAAATGGAGATGGAATTTTGGATTTAGTTATGGCGGGAAACCTCTATGGATCGGAAGTTGAGACTACTCGAGGAGATTCTGGTATTGGCGTAGTACTTATTGGTGCTGGAGATGGAAGTTTTAAGGCTGTTTCCCATCATGATTCTGGCTTTTTCGCTGCTAAGGACGCAAGAAAAATTACTTGGCTACCTGAGAATGGCGGCAAAGTTATAGTTGTTAATAATAATGATCAAATGCAAGTATTTTCTAAAACCGGAAGTTAAATTTAAAGACTAAAATGCTCGTTTATAAGAGATAATGATATTTTGAAAAAAAATGCTCTCTTTTTGTTTTTCGAATTAAAAAAAGAACCTATATTTGCAACCGCTAAAAGCAAACACTCCTCCATAGCTCAGTTGGTTAGAGCATCTGACTGTTAATCAGAGGGTCCTAAGTTCGAGTCTTAGTGGGGGAGCAAATTAGCAAAAAGCCGTACAGTCCGTACGGCTTTTTTATTTCCTAAATTTTACCCATAAAAAAACCCATCAATGCAAACACATATTGATGGGCTTTAAGTATACAATAACACAATTTCCACACTCAGGGCACAAAGTGCTACTGTATATAAATTAGGTTAAGCAGTTTGCGCATTGGGAAGACGCTGACTACTGTTTTCAAATGTTATAAGTCAAGTATTAGACCTGCCTAAACAAAAAGTAAAAACTCAAATTTCTCAGTAGGATTTAAAAAGCAAATTTTTTGTTTTCTATTATTAAAACAATCCTAAATGAAAAATTCCTACCTTTTAAAACATATTTTTTAACCTTAGAAAATTTAGCATTTATGAACCTTTCTTGGCATCCCTTTAAATTGAAAACATTTCAGTTTTCAATACTTGTAATGTTTACTGCGTTTTCAGTATCTATCACTTCTGCTCAATCATCACTTTCCCCAGATGAAGAAGTGATTTTACAAAAAGTGACAGAAAATAATGATGAGGCACTTTCCTTCTTAGAAGAAGTTGTAAATATTAATAGTGGAACACTCAATACCAGCGGAGTAAAAGAAGTGGGTAAGGTGTTCTCAAAGGCATTTGACAAAATTGGCTTTAATACATCTTGGAAAGAAATGCCCGCTGAAATGGAAAGGGCAGGACATTTATTTGCCACTACTCAAGGCAATCAAGGGAAAAGACTTCTACTCATCGGCCATTTAGATACGGTTTTTGAAGCCGACAGTGAATTTCAACAGTTTGAGAAAATTAATGATACTGTCGCCAAAGGTCCTGGAGCAAATGATATGAAGGGCGGAAATGTGGTAGTTCTTTATGCCCTAAAAGCCTTATATGAAGCTGGCCTATTAAACGATGCTCAAATCACGGTTGCCTTTACAGGCGACGAAGAGAGCACAGGAAAACCGCTTAGTATTAGTCGGAAAGATCTCATTGATGCCGCAAAAAATAGTGATATAGCCTTGGGTTTCGAAACCTCTACTGGTTTTGATAATGCGACTGTTGCCCGCCGCGGATCGTCAAACTGGAAGGTTACGGTAAAAGGAAAAAGGGCCCATTCATCAGGCATATTTGGCGAAAGCGTAGGCGCAGGAGCCAATTTTGAACTTGCCCGTATCCTCAACCAGTTCTATGAAGAAGTTCGTGGTGAAGACCTATTGAGTTTCAATCCCGGGATGATGCTCGGAGGTACAACTATGGACCTTAAAGCAAAAGAAAGTAAAGGCAGCATCTTTGGCAAGGGCAATGTTGTAGCTCAAACTGCCTATGTTCAAGGTGGACTGCGTTTCATTTCTGAAGAACAAAAAGAACGCGCACGAACTAAAATGAGAGAAATAGTGTCTCAAAACCTACCACATACTTCTGCAGAGGTCATCTTTCAAGATAGCTACCCTGCCATGAAACCCACTCCAGAAAACTATGAGCTCTTAGAAGATTTAAGTCGGGTGAGTCAAGATATGGGGCAGCCAGCAGTATTAGCATACGATCCTGGAAAACGAGGCGCAGCCGATGTTTCTTTTGTAGCCGAATATGTTGCCTGTCTAGACGGCTTAGGAACCATGGGCACAGGCGCACACACTCCTAGCGAGACAGTATATCTAAATACCATAGAAACCCTCACACAACGCACCGCCTTGCTTATTTATAGGTTGATCCAACAGCAGCGATGATTAAAGTTCAATATGGACGTTTTTCACTGAGATGTAGCCTTATGCATTAAGCTTTTGGCCAATTTCTATTGCAAATATTGCAATAGAAATTTGTATGAATTCCCTTCAAAATATAAATTGGGGGCAAATAGCTTGTGTTGCGCTTTCGCGAAATTGCTATCTTTAAGAGACTTAAGATCAATAAGATGAGCACACCGCGAAAAAGACCCATTATATTAATCCCCGGAATCCAAGGCACCAAACTCTTTAATACCAACGAAAAGGACTTTCAAGTAATCTGGAGTGGTGTCAAGAAGAATTTTAGCAATATCACTAAACTTGCCCTGCAAAAAGATGGGACCTGTGATGCAGAAATTGAAATGGTGGTCGAGCGTGCAGATGTAGAAAATATCGCCTATTCTGAAATTGTCAACTACCTCCGTAGTCTAGACTATCGCGTGTTCATCTTTGGCTACGATTGGCGAAAAAGCAATAAGGAATCGGCTGAAAAGTTAGAGGCGTATGTCGACAAGCTAAAAGACAAACTCAATGTCAATAGTTTTAATTTCCTCACCCACTCAATGGGCTGCTTAGTGTTGAGTAGTTATTTCAAAATACTGGGTAATGAGCAAAAAATAAATGACATTGTCAATAAGGTAATCTTTACAGTCCCTCCTTTTTTAGGCTCTGTAGAGAGTACGTTTAATCTCGTGGCTGGCAAGTCTCGCCTCTTTAATAGTAGCGATGATTTCAGGAAAATAGCGAGAACCTTCCCTTCCATTTATGAACTTTTACCAGTATATAAAGGAGCTTATACCTTTAAGAATACTGCCCGTCAAGATCAGTTTGATTATTCGCATTTTGATTCCTATTGGCAACATGTTCCCAACGCAACTCGCAAAGACACCCTACAAAAACAAGCATTAATTCGTCATCGACTCGCAGAAATGGGTGCTATGCGCAGTCAGAATGATTTTATATATAATTTTCATACAATCCAAAGCGATGAACTCAAGAAAAAGCTTTTGGTGATTGTAGGGACTGGGGAAAATACCCGAGTCAATGTGGTTATTAAAGACAAGGTGGATCATGTGGTCAATTTTTTTGAATTTGATCATCCCCATTCTGAAGGAGATGGAGATGGCACAGTCCCACATGCAAGCGGAATTGCCTTTAAAGACAGTCTGCTTACCCTAAAAGTAAAAAGTCGAAAAATTGAAACCTGGGCAGATGGTCGTTTTATTATGACCGACTGGCATGCATTCTTTCTAAATAACGGTAGAGTACAAAATGTCATCACTCGTTTTTTCAAGCCTAGATCGATTGAAATAATAAACTCTATGAATGAAAATGAATGGTATCAATCCATTGGTAGTAAAATCGCAAGAGTCAGATGATTTAATCAAAACGCCAAAACATGAGCACATATAAAACCAACCTGTCAGGCTTTCCAATCCAACTTGTTGTCGAAGTTGCGAGTCCAGCACCGGCACGCTCCTATGTCGAAATAGACAGTGTGGAAATAATAAAATCGCCAGATTTTAGCGGAGGATCAATATTAGAAACACCCATTGGAAGCAATGCACAACTGCAAAGTAAAACCTTAAAGATTACCACCATCATTGATCTTAGCCCGCTCACCGATGATGAAAAAGCATTAGCGCTTAACATGATAAAAACGGCTTATACTTTAAATGGAGGTCCTGATGGATTGCAGTTGTTTTGGTTGTTGAAAACGAAATGGATTCAAATAGATGACGACATCTTTATCAATAAATACATTGACCTAATTCCTTAGATTATGCGTAGTTATATATCATACATTTTTGTTTTATGCTGGGCTGTGAGTTGGAGTCAAGATGGATTTGAGGCACCATTAACCAATTTAAGTATTCCCAATTCTCCAGCCTTTGTAATACTCGATGAAGCCCCCTCCCTTATTGAAAGACCTGGCACGCCTAAAGCATTAGGCGCGGAATTATTACAAAGTTTTGATGGCGGAACTTTTGATAATATCGCAGTAGAATTTTCTCCTTTTTGGTTGAGTAAGCCAAAAAAACTAACTTATTTTGACCTGAAAGGCCTCACGCCAACAGAAGATGGAAAAGGTCTCAAAAATAAGGCCTTGAATCCCTTTTTGAATATGGTAGTCTCATTTGCTCATGTAAGGAATCAGGATACAGTGACTAATATTTCACTTGGTATAAGAACCACCCTTTTAGAATTAAAACACCCTCGCGATATTAAGCGATATGAAGAAGGTTATAAAGCTGTAAATAGACTGTTTGACTTAAAAAACTCCATCCAAAGAGATTTTGGAAACGAGCAATTACAGCGAGATGATCCACAAGAATATCAAAAGCAATTTTCCATCTATTATAAGGACCGATTAGCAGAAATAGCTGTAGAGCAGCAAGTCACCGCTGCTGCCATATTAGATACCTTAGTCATAAAACCAATTTTTGCCCTAGATGTTGCTGCAGCATTTGCGCATCGATTTTATAATAATACTTTCAAGGGTAGTAGTGACCAACGCTACGGGTTTTGGGCAACCGCTGAATTTGCACTTCCTATAGGCAGGGAATTTAACAATACAAATTATTTAAATGCTTATGCCTTTGCCCGTTATTTGAGAGATGAAGCAGTGATATTTGGGTTTAACACTATTGATATAGGTGTCAAGGCTGAGCTCCAACTGAGCAAGATATTTATAGGCTACGAGTATATTCATCGCAGTGGCGATATTACAGATTTTAGATCGGTGGGGAATCTTAGGTATATCCTCAACAACAAAATTCAATTGGTAGGCTCCTTTGGAAACAATTTCAATGACTTTAATGATCTCGTTTCAACGCTGGGAATACGTTGGGGATTTGATTCTAAAGATCAAAAAGTCAATTTCGTTGAAAACTAAAGGGTTCCGTACTGTTTTTTTAAATTTTCTAGCATTACCTGAGTCATGGCATCTAGATCAAATTTGTGTTTCCATCCCCAATCTTTTCGAGCCTCTTGGTCATCAATAGATTTGGGCCAAGTATCGGCGATTTCTTGTCTAAAATCAGGTTCGTATGATATTTCGAAGGTAGGAATGTGTTTGCGAATACTCGCAGCCACTTCTTCTGGATCAAAACTAACACCGGCCAAATTGTAGGAAGAACGAATTTTTACTTTCTCCTCATCGGCATCCATTATAGAGATGGTTGCCCTAATTGCGTCATCCATATACATCATTGGTAAGATAGTTCCGGCTTTTAAAAAGCAACGATACTGTCCGTGTTTAATCGCTCTGTGGTAAATATCAACAGCATAATCTGTGGTTCCTCCTCCAGGTTCTGTGGTATAACTTATCAAGCCAGGATAGCGAATACTGCGCACATCTACACCAAATTTTTTATGGTAATACTCACACCAACGTTCCCCTGCTTGTTTGGAAATTCCATATACTGTAGAAGGCTCCATGATTGTGGTTTGTGGCGTATTAATAGCCGGAGTTGTTTCGCCAAAAACAGCAATACTCGATGGCCAAAAGACTTTTTTAATTTTATTTTCTTTTGCGAGATTAAGCACATGAAATAAAGAAGTCATATTAAGATGCCAAGCTTTATCTGGAAAACGCTCAGCGATTGCACTTAGCATGGCGGCCATGAGATACACTGTATCTACTTTATGCCTAAAAACTATATCTTCAACGGCTGCTGCGTCTGTAGCATCTAAGACTTCAAAATGCCCAGCTTCCATCATCGCTTCATCACCTTCACGAATGTCACTTGCTACAACTTTATCATTTCCAAAACGGGCTCTTAATTTAGTGGTTAGTTCCGTTCCTATTTGCCCGCAAGCACCAATGATTAATATTCTTGATTTCATTTTTTAAGAAATTAATGGGATTAATTGCGCTCCTGCCAGCCGGACAGGCCGGTTCGCGTAAGCCTGAACAATGTCGGGCAGGAAAGCGCTAGCGTCACACTATGTCTTCATTAATTAATGGATATTAAAAATAACATCCCAACGAATTTGAGTGCGCAATGCAAACATAATCATAAAAGATTTTTAGGTGACAGTTTTTACCCTACTTTTGCTCTAACAAAGGCGAATAAATTTGATCAAAGTCAGTAATATTATTGGATTCATTGCATGTTTACTTCTCTTACAAAGTTGTGTAAAAGAAGCACCTTCTTCTCCTATTATAGAAGAAAGCACCCTGCATATAGATACGATAACCCTTAAAGCAAAGACAGGGCTCAAACCTAGTTTGCGCTTGACTCCTGCTGCTCAGAAAGCCACCAAAGATTGGCGCACCTATGCAGCCTTGGCAAAAATGATGGAGGAATATCAAGAAATTAGTTTTTTGGACTTAAAAGATAATGTAGAGCGCGGGGTCGGACTTTTTACACAAGAAGAGCAGGCAGAAGAAGCTTCCGTTTCCATTATTCCTGAATCTATGAATACTCCGGCAATAAAATCCCGCTTTTTGGTTATTGAAACGCGTATTAAAGTTCTTCAAAATTTATTGTCAAAATACGATCCTGACATTTCTGCTATAGAAACTGAAATGGTAGGCATTCAAAATGCTTTTCAAAACCTCAACCTACAAATCAATGAACGTTTTGAAAAGAGTGTTGAAGAATTATTAGAAGAATTGAGAAAGGAGCAGAAAGCCAATAATGTGACCCCATCTAGCCAAAATCTCCAAGGTCGCCCTCCCTTATCGGCATCTCAGCAATTTTGATTTCGTATCTTTAGGAAAAAATATTAAATGCGACTTCTTACGATAATAAGTGTATTGGCACTTTCCTTTTGCAGCTGTGCTGCCCAAAC
Organism: uncultured bacterium; assembly: GCA_963974305.1. Lineage (GTDB taxonomy): Bacteria > Bacteroidota > Bacteroidia > Flavobacteriales > Flavobacteriaceae > Dokdonia. Next base: position 24,226 of record CAXBCS010000036.1, on the reverse strand, counting down.
AACTCCTGTAAGATCTTCAGAAACTTCATCAACTATTGATCAAGTTTTAGTGTCTTGGCATAAAGCCGCCGCCGATGCCGATTTTGACGCTTACTTTGGGATGATGACTGATGATGCTGTTTTCTTAGGTACTGATGCCACTGAAAATTGGCAAAATGCCGAATTTAAGGCTTTTTCAAAACCTTACTTTGACAAAGGGAAGGCTTGGTCTTTTACAACCTTAGAGCGTAACATTTACCTCTCAGATTCAGGTGATATGGCGTGGTTTGATGAGCATTTAGATACTCAAATGGGTATCTGTAGAGGTTCAGGAGTACTTACATTGACAAATGGCGTTTGGAAAATTAAACATTATGTATTATCCATTGCAATTCCAAATGAGAATGTTACCGAAATTACTGCGATGAAGGCAGCATGGGATCAGAAACAGATGGAAAAAATGCGAGCCAAATAAAACTTTACTTTTATATTCTAAGTTATTGAAAGCAAATAAATTAGTTGTCCAATCTTTATATTTGTTTTTTTAATTCATTTAATTTAAATCCTACCCTATGAAAAAATTAAACTTTTTAGCAGCCGCATTTTTGATAAGTAGCTTTGCTTTTGCCCAACTAGGAACAGACGCACCCTGGATGCAATCCTTTAATGAAAATCCGCGACAAGCTAAATTTCAGGATATTCAGGCTGCCTTTGAAGCTTACTGGGCAGGAAAAGACGAAACTAAAAAAGGAAGCGGTTTTAAACCCTTCAAACGTTGGGAATCGATTCAACAAAACTTTCTTAATCCCGATGGAACTCTAATGTCTGCTCAGCAACATGTAGATGCATGGCGACAAAAAAATAGCTTGAGTAGAAGCCAAGTTGACAATGGCGACTGGGAATCGGTAGGGCCATACAGTCACTTAGAAACAGGATCATGGTCACCAGGTCAAGGACGTGTTAATGCAATGGCTGTTGACCCAAATAACAGTAATACATATTTCGTAGGGACCCCAGCTGGAGGTTTCTGGAAATCTACAGACGCTGGCGTCAATTGGGAAATATTGACAGACGATCTGCCACAACTTGGCGTTTCTGCGATTGCTATAGATCCTGCAAATTCAAACATTATATATATTGGAACAGGTGATGATGATGCAGGAGATTCTGATGGTATAGGAATATTAAAAACTATTGATGGAGGGGCGACTTGGGACTTTACGGGTCTTAATGAAACCAACTCCCCATCTTCTTTCAACGAAATTTTTATTCACCCAACAGATAGCGATGTTCTTTGGACATCATCAGCGAGTGGACTCTATAAGACAACAGACGCTGGGGATAGCTGGATTAGAACGCGAACAGGTAACATTCGTGATTTACGTTTAAAACCAGGAAATCCAGATGTTTTGTACATCGCCAATACCACTACACTTTTCAAATCGACAGATGCGGGTGAAACTTGGCAAGCCAAAACAAACGGAACTCCTACAGGAACCTCTAGACTCGCAATTGATGTTACTATATCAAATCCCGAAGTCATTTATATTTTTGCAGCAGACCCAAACAATAATTTTAAAGGAATTTACAAATCAGTAGATGCTGGTGATTCTTTTGTTTTTACATCAGGAGGCGCTGCCGATGTTTTTGATGGGGCTTCTCAGTCATGGTACGACTTCGCCTTTGCTGTTTCTGATATTGATGAAAATGAAATTTATACAGGTGTCTTAAATGTTTGGAGATCTACAGATAGTGGAGCATCATTCTCACGCTTGAATAGCTGGAGTAATCCAAGTCAGGCTTCGTATACTCATGCCGACATTCATAATCTGCGTTTCCTTGATGGTAAATTATTTTGCGGTAGTGATGGAGGTATATATGTATCTGAAGATAGAGGTGACAGTTTTGCCGACCTTACTGAAGGTTTGGCCATTGGACAATTTTATCGAATCGCCGTTGCCCCTCAAGATTCTTCTTTGATGGCTGGAGGGCTTCAAGATAATGGCGGATATGGCCGCACAAACGAAACATGGCATTGTTATTACGGTGCTGATGGAATGGAGATTGCTATTGATCCAAATGATCCCAACAATATTTATGGTCTTATTCAAAGTGGAGGCGGGCCGTATGTTTCCAATGATGGAGGCGCTAGTTTAGCTACAGGTGGTTTCCCAAGCGGACCAGAAAGCGGAAACTGGATTACTCCCTTTGAATTTACCGCCGATGGCCGACTTTTAGGCGCTTACACCCGTCTTTATCAATTTAATACAACTACAGCTACTTGGACGGGTATTTCAAATCCTCTAGGAGCTCGTGTAGATTACTTGGCCCCTGATCCCAATGAAGCTAGCAGAATCTACATCGCGATTAATCGTCAATTACAGATGAGTACAGATGGTGGAACAACATTTTCTACACTGGCAACATTAGGTTCTGATATCTCATGGATTGATGTAGATAGTGAAGAAGAGGATTTAATTTATGTAACAACATCTGGCTCCGGCGGATCTGTATATCGAGGTGAAATTACAGGTGGTACAATTGATCTTGACGATATTACAGGCTCTTTACCTAATATTCCAAAGGTTGTTATCAAGCATCAACCTGGGCATGAAGATAATCCCTTATACTTAGGAACTACTTTAGGAGTATGGCGTTATGATAATACAGTAAATGATTGGGCACCATTTGATGAAAACTTACCAAATGTGGTAGTTAGAGATCTAGATATCAATACTGAAGATAATATGATTACAGCCGCAACCTATGGTAGAGGTATTTGGCAAAGCGCTATTGCTTCTGAACCTTTGTCTGTAGATAGTTATAGTTTAATCACTTTTCAGGTTGGCCCCAACCCCTCTAACGGGCGTTTTGAGTTGCAATGGACAAATAGTACTAACACAAGCTTTACAGTATATGATATTACAGGAAAGCAAATCATAAAGGTTGCTACTATACCAAATGGGGTTTTTAATCATAGCTTGGATATGTCTTCATTTGCCAAGGGAATGTATATTTTAAAGGCAACGATGGACGGCACCACAGTCACAAAAAAACTAATCATAAAATAATACTATAAAAAGCCTTCTCTCGAAGGCTTTTTTTTTACTTTCCCCTTTCCAGTTATTCAATAGCATAGCGTCATGAAAAGAATAAGAATCCTAGTGTTTACAATTTCGTGTGCGCTAGTTCTTTTTAATTGCCAACAACAGTCTAAGAAAATGGGCGGTGTTGAAGCACCATTTTCGGCTATTGATGTAGGAAATATGGATCCTTCTGTAAATCCGAAAGAGGATTTTTACAATTTTGTAAATGGGTCCTGGATGCAAAATACTAACATTCCAAAAGACCTTTCTTCTTGGGGCGGCTTTGATGTTCTCAAAAATGCTACCGACAAAACTATTCTAGCCCTTTTAAAAGACGTGAAAGCAAGTCAGAATTACGCCTTAGATTCTGATCAGATTAAGGCATATACTCTATTTAACATAGCAATGGATACGCTTTCGCGAAATAGAGCTGGAATTACTCCATTTCAATCGGCGTTGGATGCTATTGAAAGTGTTGAAACGCTGAGTGACTTACAAACTGTAATCACCAACAATCCCGCAGTCACGGCTCCTTTTTTTGGCGTTGAGGTTGGCGCCTCTTTGACTGATAGTTCGCGGAATGAAGTATACCTAGGTCCCAATAGTCTAGGTCTAGACCATCGCGATTACTACATTTTAGAAGATAACAAGTCGGTAGAAATTCGAGAAAAGTACAAAAAGTACATTGCTCGAATACTACATTTTTTGGGTGATTCTGAAGCCGAGGCAGACGCGGCGGCAGTTAAAATATTAGCGATGGAGAAAGCCTTAGCTATCCCTCGTTTTGACAAGGATCAAGCTAGGGACCTCCGCAATTATAACAACCCGTGTTCTCTTGTGCAAATTGACAAAAAGCTTTCGTCCATTCACTTGAGAAAAATGGTTCGTGAAATGGGCATCACAAAGAAGTTTGATACGCTCATTGTTACGCAGTTGAAATATGTAGAAGCATTAAATACCTTCTTAGAGAAAACCTCTATAGGTGACCTAAAAATGCTTACGCGATGGAATACTTTCAACAGTGCCGCAGCACTATTATCTACGGATATCGAAAGTGTTCATTGGGAATTTTATAGTCAATATTTAAAGGGGGCAAAGAAGCAAAAGGATTACGAGGAGATAGCGCTAAGAGCCGTTAACAAATCAATGGGAGAATCTATAGGACAAATATATATTAAAGCCACATTTCCGCCAGAAGCAAAAATAAAAGCCCAACTCATGGCGGAAAATATCATAGAGGCTTACAAACTTAGAATACAAAATTTGGAATGGATGAGTTCTGACACCAAATTAGAAGCCATTGAAAAGTTGAACAGGATGACTGTAAAAATTGCTTATCCTGATACTTGGGAAGACTATAGTAGTATGGAAATTTCGGAAGATAAATCTTATTTTGAAAATATAATCGCGGTGAATGATTGGAACCAACTCAGAAATTATGCAAAAGTTGGCGAGCCTGTAGATAAGGAGAAATGGAGTATGTCTCCACAGACAGTTAATGCCTACTACAATGCTTCCAATAACGAAATTGTATTTCCAGCAGCTATCTTACAAGCTCCCTTTTTCAATTTTTCTGCAGATGAAGCTGTCAATTATGGTGGCATAGGAGCCATAATCGGTCATGAGATATCACATGCATTTGATGACAGTGGAGCGCGGTTTGACTGTAAGGGGAACTTAAGAAATTGGTGGACGGATAAAGATTTTGAAGCTTTCGAAACAGCTGGCACGGCCTTGACAGAACAATACAACGCAATTGGAGTGTCAGATGGATTGTTTATCAATGGAAAATACACTTTAGGTGAAAATATTGCGGACTTAGGCGGTGTTCTTGCCGCCTTTGACGGACTCCAAAAATTCTATGGAGCCCATGGACGGCCTGAAAACATCGATGGACTTACTCCAGAACAACGTTTTTTTATGTCATGGACTACTGTATGGAGAAGTTTGATAAGAGATAGAGCCTTGTTGCATCAGGTTAAAACTGACACTCACGCTCCTTCTAAAGTGAGAGCCACGCAACCCTTAAAAAATATTGACGCCTTTTACAAAGCCTTTGATATAAAAAAGGGAGACCCTATGTATTTGGCGCCCAATAAGCGTGTTCGCATTTGGTAATTTACCAAATATTAAGCTCAGAAAAGCAAAAGGTGCGGGAGTACAGTTTTTTTTTAATTACAATTGTACTTTAAAAGTATAGTCCAGTACCCCTTTTACATTCACAGAATTAACTGTTTTAAAGCCTGTTGATTGTTCTTTATTATATTTTGGAGGAGGAATTTTTAATTCTGTCGCTTGTTTAATATAGTATCTCTTTTTTGTGGGATGTTGTGGAGCAACAGCGTTGATAATATGCCCAAAAGCGTCTTTAGTAATGATAGCCTCAAGGATGCCTATACAATCATTTCTATGGATTAAATTTACGGGGGCATCTCCATTGGTCAGCCCTTCTCTTCCAGATAGAAATTTGACTGGATTTCGACTGCCTCCAAACAAGCCTCCGAAACGAACGATAGTTGTCTTAAATGCCGAGCTATTAAAGTAAATCTGTTCTACGTCAAACAACTGTTTTGAAGCATTGGTTTGAGGAATCGGGACCACCTTTTCGTCGACGACTCCTTGCGAATCATCATAGACTGCTGTACTACTAATTAGAATCACTTTTTTCACCTTAGATTTCTCTATATGATGTAAAAAATGCGCCATCTTTAGGGCATAGTTGGCTCCAGTATTCTTACGTAAACCAGGAGGAATCATAATGATTAAAACATCGGTATTTTTCAATAATGAATCTGGAGCTCCAGAAAGGCCATTCTCTCCTATGAGGAGTGGATATGTTGGAATTCCAATAGAACTTAGGCTTGTAGCTTTATCAACATCTGTAACACTCCCTTTGACAGCGTATTCTAGATTTTTTAAATGGATGGCAAAGGCTTTTCCTAGCCATCCGAGTCCTGCAATTGCTATATTTTTATTCAAGAGTCTTTGTTGTTAGAGTGTCTGATATGGGTTGCAATTTCGCAAAAGCGTCCACATTTATAGTACGTTTTATTATGATCGCATCATTAGTTGTAAATGGTTTTGGCATCGTATATTCTGGCCTTGCAGGAATGGTAAATTTAGGATGTTCAAGCAAGTCAAAAGAATATTCTTGAAGGGTAAGTGGAACTGCTACACCTTCGGGAACGCTGTAACTGAACTCCAATGAATCCCGATCAGAGACATAATAACTAATTAAACCTCTGCTTCTACGTTTTTTATAAGAAGTTGCCGTACTATCGGGTTTGAGCATTTTTCCATTGAATGACAACGAACGAAACGGAATAGATTCGTCGGCAAATAATCTTAGGCGATTGATTTTTCGTTGAGGTGTAATAACAAGTGTGACCTCTCTATTACCGTTAATTACTGTATCTCTTTTAGAGCTAATCATACTTGTAGGCAAGTCAATAACGGGAGTTTCCTTTGCATAGGTAAAGGGGGCGTTGTATTTACTTCCTGCCGCACTACTTACATAATCCTTTGCGGGCTTTGGATTTTCTCCCAAATATCCTGCTACCCATGGATCCAATTGATTATCATAAGTTACCCAGAACGCTTTACCTTCATCGGCATTTTCGTAATAGTTAAGGCTAGTTGGCTTTTGACGCTCAGGTGTATAGTCTGACTTAGAGTGGGCGACACCAAGAAATACGAAGGTGAGTATTAATCCAAGGTATCCTAGGAATCTTTTTTTGCGGTAATATCCAAAAACAGGAAGAAGTAAACCAAAAATTAAAACGGTAAATAAAATGGTGATCCAGTAGGCCTCTGGTCCCAAACCAACAGGAAAAAACTGTAATAAGGGTGTGAAAATAAGCAATGCTGGGGCGCAAAGAAATACCATCAAAAGTACAGATGGTTTTTGCTGTCGCATCATCATCCAAAAAGCTAGAAGTCCAAAGAACAGAGGGATTACAAAAAAGGCTCCACCCTGTAATTTAAAGGCGAGTAATAAATTGATGATGACCCAAATAAATAGCGGTGCCACCATGCTACTTGCTGCATTTTCTGTTTTAGTTAAGTGACTATATATTCCAAAACTAAAAGCGACTCCAAGAATTACAAAAGCAGCTGTATACCAATGACCGTTATAAATAAAGACAGGTAGAATATCACCATACTGAGGATATAACACAGGCCATAACCACCCGAAAATTTGCAAGATGAATAAGGCTCCTACGATAGATAAAATAAAAGCTAGAAATCCTTTCCCTACTTCTTTCATTTGAAGACGTTTATTGCGAATTCCAAAAATTATAAGTCCAATGAAAAGTAGCATTGCTAATATTGCCATAGGCCACACCCATGAAAAAGGATAGTGGACAAAATTAAAAACAGCCATATCAAAATAGACATGATCGGTATCAGACTTGAGTACAGAAAGGTCTATTTGTGAGAAATGTTTAATTAAGGGCATCAAATAAGTTCCTTGATGTTCTAGGGTCTCCGGGTTTAGATTTTGCCATGTATCATTTGCTGTATGATAATTAAAATGATCATCTATAAAGGCAAAAAAGAAGCCGTCAATATCCCCATCTTCTCTAAGAACCGTAGAATCTGTATCATTAGGAAGCATTTTATAAATACTATACATCAAGGAAGTGGCTACGGGATAATCGGGAGATGCTTTTTTAAATTCTTCAATTAAATGCTGGTTTCCTCCATTTGTTTCCACAATCATATTGGAAGGACCACCACTTCCACGAGCTTCAAAATTGAGAGCTACGCCTACGTCTTTGGCCCAAGTGTGTTCTTTTACAAACAAACTAGCTCCATCGAGCCCTAGTTCTTCAGAATCGGTGAATAATAAAATAATATCATTTTTAGGAGGAACACCACTTGCTAAATAGGCTCTAAAACTTTCCAAAACAGCAACAACTCCAGACCCAGCATCACCAGCGCCAAAAGATTTACTGTGTGGAGCACTATCGTAATGCGACATCAGTAATAATGCTTTAGTATTTGCTGTTCCTTTATAACGAGCGACAATATTTTTAGCTTTGACTAGGGTGCTATATCCTGACCATTGATCATGTACAAACCCCTCTTGAACTTGAGGTTCTAATCCCAGTTTTCGCATTTCATCCATAATGTAATTGAGAACCTCATCATGAGCTTCACTACCTACATAATGAGGTTTTTCAGCAATGACTTTGAGTTGTTCCATTGCCCGTTCGGTCGAAAATTCAGTGAGGGGCGCAGTGGCTGGGGTAGTCTCTGAAGGCATGAGAGAATTAATACTCAACCAGGCAATTGCCAGCAGTAAAAAAAACGAAATAATATGCTTAATACGAGTCATAAATGTTTTGATTGGTTCTCCTAAAATACAATAATTATGAGGACTCGAGTTCTATACAAATGGTGTGAAAGCCGCGGGAATTGCAATAACGAAAACTTAATTGGCGCTAAAGTTGAAAAGTGACACATTAAGAAACAGTAATAATCTCCTTTTTATTCACTAACTTGATATTCACAAAATCAGAATGTTATGGCAATAAAAAGTTTTATGGGACGTCGTGCCAAAATTACAAAAGGCACTCCTACAGAGATAAAAGTAAGCGATTATATGACTACAAAACTCATTACGTTTCGACCAGACCAGTCTGTTTTGGAAGTTATGAATAGCCTCATAAAAAATAAAATTTCTGGCGGGCCTGTGGTGAATCAAAAGAATGAACTTTTAGGAATAATATCCGAAGGAGATTGTATGAAGCAAATCTCTGAAAGTCGATATTATAATATGCCAATGGATAATATGCTTGTTGAGAAACACATGGTTCACGAGGTAGAAACCATTGATGGCAATATGAATGTCTTTGATGCCGCGACAAAATTTATAGAATCTAAGCGCCGTCGCTTCCCTATTGTTGAGAATGGAAAGCTAGTCGGCCAAATTAGTCAAAAAGATGTTTTAAAGGCAGCGCTCCAGTTGAATGGACAAACATGGAAATAACTTAAGAAAGACCGTAGGACTCATACCAAGCCAAGGTTATATTTTCTGCTTTGTATAAAAAATCATTCTTTTTTGTTAAGCCTATTTTTTCTAATACCCTGCAAGAGGCGGCATTTTCTAGTTCGGCCAAGCCGCATAGCTTTTGGCCTTTAAAATGTTCAAAGAAATAATCTCTAGCCGCAATTGAAGATTCTGTGGCATAACCCTTTCCCCAAAATTGTGGCATAAAGCGATACCCGATATCATAATAATTGGTATACCCATTCATTTCGTTTTCAAAATTCATTTTGAGTCCTGTCCATCCTATCCAATTACCACTTGATTTTTCGATAGCTGCCCATCGCCCAATGCCATAGGTTTCATATTGCATTCTGATGTAGTCTATATATGCTTTTGCTTTTCCCATGCATTTAATAGGATTGTTGCCCAAATATTTATGCACAAGGGGATCGCTATCCAAGCGAAACATATCACCCGTATCTTCGATGACAATTTCTCTTAATAGAAGGTGTTTGGTTTCAGCAAAAATTTTCATTTGGTTGAAGTTTTCCTTTTTACTAGCGCGTAAAAGCCTCCATCTAAAGGAAGATATCCTTGATCATAAACAAAGTAATATACAGTACCCGCCTTGGTGGTATAAATACTGGTAAATATGGAGTAATCGAACCCTTTAGCGTCCAGTTTTGCCTTGGTGGTTTTTGTTTTTTCCTCGGGATTAAGGGCTTTTAATATTCGGTAGTTCTTGCGTAGTCGGTTATTGATTGTCCGCACTAAATTCGTACTATCTTTATTTTGGGTATTGTTATAACTATTGCGGCAAGCATCGCTACAGAATTTCTTATCTGCGCGTCCCATAATACTGATGCCACATTCTATGCATGTTTTATTCATGCTACTCTTTGTAAATTTTGACGTTTAAGGTACCATTTTTGTCCATATGTGCTCTGTACATCCCTGCGGTATTAAATTCCATGGCAACATTTCCATCTTTGTCTATAGCAACAATTCCTCCGTCACCTCCAAGGGCTGGCACTTTTTTCTGAATTACTTCTGATGCAGCTTCTTGCAAACTAAGACCTTTATATTCCATAAGGGCAGAAATATCATGAGCTACCATTGCTCTAATAAAGAATTCTCCCCACCCTGTACTACTCACTGCACAGGTGGCGTTATTAGCATAGGTACCAGCTCCAATAATTGGAGCATCTCCTATTCTATTGTATCGTTTATTTGTCATTCCTCCAGTAGAGGTGCCCGCTGCAAGATTGCCATGCTTATCTAGCGCAGCACATCCTACAGTTCCAAACTTAGATTCTTTAATGAATGGGTCCATAAAGGCTGTTTTTCCATCATGATCCAATTCTGTTTTCTCCTTCTCCTTTATACGTTGCAAGGATTGGAAACGACGCTCCGTATAAAAATAAGAGGGATCAACTTGTGGAATGTTTTGTTCTTTGGCAAATTGCTCTGCTCCTTTACCACTCAACATGACGTGTTCTGATTTATCCATTACTGCAACCGCCAAGTTTATTGGATTTTTAATTGTAGTAACCCCAGAAACTGCCCCAGCGTTCAATGTTTTTCCATCCATGACACTGGCATCGAGTTCATTTGTTTCATCATGGGTAAAAACGGCTCCTTTGCCCGCGTTAAATAAAGGACTATCCTCCATTATGTTGATGCTAGCTGTGACGGCTTCCATACTCGTTCCACCATTCTTTAATACTTCATGACCTGTGCGAATGGCTTCTTCAAGCTTTGCATTGTAGGCAGCCTCTAAGGAATCACTCATGTTTTTCTTGAGAATGGTTCCTGCACCGCCATGGATAACAATGCCAAAATTTTCTGTATTCACTATGGCAGGTTCATTGGAAGTAGAATCATTTGACTTCTTTTCTTCTTGGACTGTCGATTGACATGCAACTATAAACAACATTCCTAAAAAGAGGAATAACGAACGGATTTTCATAATTAACTGACTTGATTAGATAGTCTAAGGTAAGGAGAAAATCATTGTAAAATTAGACGTTTTCATGGGTTTATTAACGGTTTTAGAACCTTTAATAGACTCATTATTAGTCCTATTAAGCTACTATTCTATAAAAAAGTAAAAAAAAAGCACTTAAACGCTCTTTTGTGTATTTCGTCGATGAACAGTGGTGAATTATAGCGTTAAGAGCAGTATTCATGTAAGTTAAAATTAACGAAATTGTGTATTTCATCGATTAAATGCACAAATACGACGATTAAATACACAAACATGTATATATTTGCATCAGAATCATAACCCCAAATTATGAAATTGATTAACAAATATATTTGCCTTGTAGGAATGATTTGCCTATTTGCATCCTGTTCTACAGACCCAGAAACTGAAATTGCTGAATCAGTAAATTTAGAATCGCATTTTGACACAACCCAAGATCAGGTTTTTGCCAATGAAGTTTTGGACATTGTAAATGACCACCGCGCTAATCTAGGTCTTTCAGATTTAGAATTACATGTGGAGTCTAAAAACAAAGCAGTTGAACATACTGCTTATATGGTTAACCAAAATAAAATGAGCCACGACAATTTTTTCCAGCGCTCGGACTATTTAAAGAGCAAAGGCGCCGATTTTGTTAGCGAAAATGTAGCATATGGACAACGCTCTCCGGAGGCAGTAGTTGCGGCATGGTTAAAAAGCCCTACTCATAAAGAAGCTATTGAAAGTGATTACACACATACAGGAATAGGCGTGATTGCCAACAAGAGTGGTATTAATTATTACACTCAAATCTTTATTAAATAAAACATTATTTGCTTGATTATAGAGATAGACCCTCCGAGATACAATCGGTAGGGTCTTTTTCTGTCCTTTAGTTTTAGAATCCTTGAGCACTTCTAAAAACAATTATGACCAAGTCTGATTAAATCGTATTTTTATACAAATACTCAGATTATGGCAATTGCAGCACCTTTTAACCTCAATGTTTGGATAGAACAAAATAGAGATCTTCTCAAGCCGCCCGTTGGTAACAAAAACCTGTATAAAGATGCGGGAGATTTTATAGTAATGGTCGTAGGTGGCCCTAATGCTCGAAAAGACTACCATTATAACGAAACAGAAGAGCTATTCTATCAATTAGAAGGAACGATTGAAGTTCATATACAAGAAGATGGCAAAAAACGTACGATGAAATTAGGAGCTGGAGACATGTACCTTCATCCTGCAGGAGTACCACATTCGCCAGTTAGGCATGAAAACTCCATTGGACTCGTTATTGAACGTAAGAGAAATGATTTAGAAGGAAAAGATGGATTATTATGGTATTGCGATAATTGCAATACCAAATTGTATGAGGTCTATTTTCTACTCAACGATGTAGAAACTGATTTCTTTAAACACTTCAAAGATTTCTATGGCGATAAGGAAAAACGAACTTGTAACAACTGTGGCGAAATTATGCCCACAGACGAACGCTTTGTCCCAAAAGAATAAGACATATTAGAATCCAAGTCAGGTCCCAATGAAAATTGGGGCCTTTCTTTTTTATAGCCTTTAATAATGCGTATTTTCGCAATCGTTATAACTAAGAATTACAAACTACAAAAACGAAAGAAAATGAGCACAGTAGCTATAGATTTTGGAATGGATGAAGCCTTGAAACAACTTGGCCTCACAGACATAAATGAAGGAACCTCAACAGGTCAAAATAACTTTGGTTCAGGTGACATCATCGAATCGTATTCTCCAGTTGATGGAAAATTAATTGGAAAGGTTAAAACAACCACCCGTGCCGATTATGATAAAGTAATGACTGCAGCAACTGCAGCATTTAAAGATTTTAGAACAATGCCCGCTCCACTAAGAGGGGAATTGGTACGTCAGTTTGGTAATAAATTACGTGAAGTAAAGGAGCCTTTAGGGAAACTTGTTTCTTATGAAATGGGTAAAAGTTACCAAGAAGGTCTAGGTGAAGTACAAGAAATGATTGACATCTGTGATTTTGCAGTAGGTCTTTCACGTCAACTTCACGGTTTAACTATGCACTCTGAACGTCCTGGTCACAGAATGTATGAACAATATCACCCATTAGGAGTTGTTGGAATTATTTCAGCCTTTAACTTCCCAGTAGCTGTTTGGGCATGGAACACCGCCTTAGCTTGGGTTTGTGGAGACGTATGTGTCTGGAAACCGAGTGAGAAAACACCTCTTTGTGGTGTAGCTTGTCAAAATATCATCGCCGAAGTTTTAAAAAACAACGATATGCCAGAAGGTATCTCTGGTTTAATCAACGGGGATTATAAAGTAGGTGAATACATGACTACTGATAAACGCATACCTTTAATTTCGGCTACAGGATCAACTCGTATGGGAAAAATCGTTTCTGCTACTGTAGGAGAGCGTTTAGGAAAATCCCTTCTTGAGTTAGGTGGAAACAACGCCATTATTGTAACTCCAGATGCTGACATTAAAATGACGGTAATTGGAGCTGTTTTTGGAGCTGTAGGAACTGCTGGACAACGCTGTACATCTACACGTCGTTTAATCATTCATGAAAGCATGTATGACACCGTAAAAGATGCTTTAGTGAAGGCATATGGCCAACTCCGTATTGGGAACCCATTGGACGAAAATAATCATGTCGGTCCACTCATCGACACAGATGCTGTGGCAAATTACAGCAAAGCTCTTGAGCGAGTTGTTGCCGAAGGTGGTAATATTTTAGTCGAAGGCGGTGTTCTTTCTGGCGAAGGCTACGAAAGTGGATGCTATGTAAAACCAGCAATCGCCGAAGCAAACAATAGTTTTGAAATTGTACAACACGAAACATTTGCTCCAGTGCTATACCTTCTTAAATATAGCGGGGATGTATCAGATGCTCTAGAAGTTCAAAATGGAGTTGCTCAAGGACTTTCTTCTGCAATTATGACCAACAATCTACGTGAGGCAGAACACTTCTTAAGCGTTCAAGGTTCTGATTGTGGAATTGCAAACGTAAATATCGGAACTTCAGGTGCTGAGATTGGTGGCGCTTTTGGTGGTGAAAAAGACACTGGTGGTGGTCGTGAATCTGGATCAGATGCTTGGAAAATATACATGCGTCGTCAGACAAACACTATCAATTATACTACAGAATTACCTTTGGCCCAAGGAATCAAATTTGATTTATAGGTCTTTAGAATTCCTAAACTTTAGTAAAAATCCGTTGGTGCCATCGCAGTAACGGATTTTTTTTATTTCCAAAATTCAAAGCCCTCATTCTTCTCATTGCGCTTTCGCGAAATTGCATTTATTACCAAGCACCTAAGCTAAAATATGGGGTGATTTCAAACTACAGCTTTTTGACTATCACATTAGCATAACCCACAAAACACCGTGTTTTACACTAAATGACCCCTTCCATTTATCCGATAAATGTCACAGAAACATCGAGAAAATACATAAACCCCTAATTATCAATAGGCAACTACAGTTTGTGTTTGTTTTTTTTCTAACTTTAAGAAACATTAACATTTAATACGAGCCATTTTGAAGACAAAAAAGAAATCGTCATCAAGGATTTCCTAACAGTTTTATAGCTTTTATATGCGTATTATTTTCAGTAGCACTAAGATGCAGCTTGCCAAATGTTTGAAGGCGTTCCAGAATTTCTATTTAGAAGTAGTTTACTAACGCTTAGCAGCATTTTTGTAATCACATTCAACTAACCATCAATAAATAATTACACTTATGGATTTTTCAAATATAGCATGCTGGGTATGGCCGCTAATAGCAGGAATTGTCTGCGGTATTTTTGGCTATTTTCTCGGAAGCCTTTCTGGTAAAGGCAATGATTTAAGCGAGGAATTAGATCAATTAGAGCGAGAAAACACACGATTAAAAGCAGATTTAGAGGCGTGTAACGTCAATCTCAAAGCTTCTCCTCCTATAGCAACTAGCACCAAAAGTATGGCTTCATCTTTCGCTTCAGCAAGTAAAAAGGTGCCAAAAACTAGCTCAACTTCCTTTGATGCTGCTGCCGCAAAGGCCGCTTTTGGTAAAAAAATCAAAGAGGATGACCTTACACTCGTTGAAGGAATAGGACCTAAAATCGCTCAACTTTTCAACAATCATGGAGTCACTACCTGGGCACAACTAGGCAATACTGCTGTCGATACTTGTCAAGAAATATTAAACAGTGGAGGCAAACGATATGAAATTCACAGACCTGGTTCATGGCCAATGCAAGCCGAAATGGCTGCCGCTGGGAAATGGAGCGAACTCAAAAAATGGCAAGACGAGCACGATTACGGAAAAGCGTAAATAGTTACGTTTTACTCAATACATAATAACGCTGCTATAAAGTTTTATAGTGGCGTTATTCTTTGCTTGTATTAATACCCTTGTTCTTGCTGATTTGCAATCAAAATAATAACGGTGATAATCGCCACTACAGCCAACACCGCAAAGAAAATTTTCCAAAATGAATAGGGGCGATTCCCAGAAAGAGTACCGTTTTCACCATTGACAAAGAAATTGTATTCTTTCCCTTTATATCGATAGGCACTTACATATACCGGTAATAATATATGTTTAAAGGTTTCCTTTGACAAATCCATATCCATAGACGTAAGGCGCTGGGTATCTCCTCCAATATCTCTATAACACCAACGCTGAGCAATCTGCCGAGCTTCTTCCTTAGATTTTAAATGGCCTTCCTCTAATGGAATAGTGTATTTCTCAGTCACAAATCCCGACAGGAAACCACTTGAAAATGGCTGCAACTTCTTCAAATCCCAACGCGCAATACTCGATGGAACCCTCCCTGCTCTTTGTTTAGAAGCTTGAATCAAAGTGTCATCTACAAAGCCTGAAATTTTACCCGCTGCAGGATACCATCTAGTATGCCTCTTTTGACGCGTCTGCGTCCGACCTTTTGAGTCTCTATATGTTTCTGTTGTATAATAATACTCTCCTCTTTGTCCTGTATAGGTGGCAGATAACTGGGCATCAAAAGTCCAATAAGGCATATAAAGACCTTTAGTAAACTGAGGGTCTAAGGATGCCTTTTTCAATTTGTTAGGCGCCCACCAGAGTCCGCTCACCCACTTTTGAAAAATAAGAAAAGACTTTTGTTGATCAATTTGAAATGGCAATACAGCTCCAGGAAGAATCCAATCTACTTTGTAGGCATCTGTCACTACCAATGGAGTTCCGCAATACACACAATGCAAGGACTTATAATTCTCTTCAATATGTTGATTTGCTCCACAGTTTTTACAATGCAACATAGTGATTTCCTCACTATGTGATTGTGCTCCCATTTCCTTGAGATATGGGTATAACTCTAACTCTTCAAACCCGTTTTCATCAATTGCAATTTCCTCATGATGACCACAATACTCACAAGTAATGGAAGTAGTCCCAGGTTTGTATTTGAGCGCTGCTCCACAATTGGAACACGCTTTTTTTAGTTCGGTATTTTGTACAGGCGTTTCGGCCATAGAATAGTTAGTATTGTTACGCTTTTAATACGTTCATAAACTGAACTGAAAAAAAGCATACTCAGAAACAATCAGTAAGCAAAAGGATTCTATGCTGGTAATGGTGGTGGCATGCTCCCTCCTAAAAAGGATTTTAGTTCTTCAACTTCTTGAAGTGCAGTCCAACCAGACATTCCTTGTTTCCAGACTAGACTTTCTTTATTTACTGTTCGACTCGCAAACAGCGCTTTTAATTGATCTATAGAAACTGGACCTTGCTGCGCCCCATTAACTGCATAAAAATATTGGACTTGCGCTGGCATTGGTGGTGGCGCCATGCCTCCTTGTGGTTGCTGTCCTCCCATTTGTGGACTCATCATTCCTCCCATTTGTTGAGCTAAGACAAAGCCCATTCCCATGCCCATTCCGGCACCCGCTGTTCCGCCTTCATTGGCAGCTGCCGCTTCAATGGCTTTGGCGGTTTTGAACTTGGTTAATTTGTTCAAATCGATTTTGTCAAGCCTACTATATTCAAAAATCTCTTTTTTGAGATCTTCGGGCATAGAGACATTTTCGATATAGAATTTTTCAAGTGAAATCCCGACGCTTAAAAATTCTGGTTGCATCACTTCCTGACAAGTTTCTGAAAGTTCAGAGGTATTTGCGGCGTACAATTCTATCGGAAGATTAGCTTCTCCTACGGTATCTGTAAATCGTGTTGCAATTAAACTTTTAAGATGCTCATTGATCTCGAAGTTGGTAAAATTACTATCAGTTCCAACGATGTCTACAATAAATTTCCCTGGGTCTGATACCTTAAAGGCATAGGTCCCAAAAGCGCGAATCTCAACAAAGCCAAATCGTTCATCACTCAAAGTAATAGGACTTTTTGTTCCCCATTTTTCATCTGTAAAAAGGTGAGTGTTTACAAAATAGACCTCAGCCTTAAAAGGAGAATTAAATCCATATTTCCAACCTTTAATAGTTGTGAGTATGGGTAAATTTTTGGTCGTTAAGGTATATGTACCTGCCGTGAATACATCGGCGAGTTGACCCTCACTTACAAAAACAGCCGCTTGGCCTTCTCTTACGATTAATTGAGCTCCGTTCTTGATTTCATTTTGATACCTTTCAAAACGATGAGCAATAGTATCATCTGTGTAGTCTAACCACTCTACAATATCAATAAACTCATTGCTGAGTTTTTCCTTTATTTTACTAAAAATATCCATAATTATTTGATTATTAAATGCTGACCTAAAGCTACGAAATACGAGGGAAGTGGAAAATTTTATCAGCGTATAAAATTAGATAGAAAATTTAAGGTGAGGGGATATTGACAAATAGGCACAAAAAACGTCCAATACTCCCCCAAGTAATGGACGTTTTGTTTCAAAAGTTGGCTAATTCCCCCGAATAGGACTTCTGAATTTTGTATGCTTCTTTGGTTAGAAAGACTGCGTTTACTGTCGGCTAATCTCTAGTTTTTCTCCGTTTGCTAATTCAATGGAGAAATAACTTACGTCAAATTCTTCATCGTAAACGAGCGCTTCGAGCATCTCCCTGTCGTTTGCTAATGTTTTCATCTTTAGAATGGTTTTAATTACATGACAAATATGCAATCGTTTAAGCGATCTTACAGGGAGGGAATGTCTTAAAAGACCAAGGGTATTTGCCCCTTTTAGAAGAGGTGGATCCGGAAAATGTAAAATAATATGATATAAAGTTTAGTTCCTGCCCTTCTCTTCAGGATACAGTTTCCAGACAGGGTCGCTTTGCCATACTTGCTTAGTGTCAATATCCATAAGGCTTATGGTTCCTTTAAAAGCGGCTCCAGTATCCATATTCCAGACATTGGCTTTTTGAACGGGCATAGAATGTCCAATTCGAGTAACAGGAGTATGACCTATATAGATTTCTTTGAACAACAATAATCTTTTAGGATACAAAATATCCTCTGGCCTCGGGTCATTCCCAACCGCACATGCCGTCTCCCAAAGTGTACGATCCCAATAAAAGGCAGTATTGTGCCATTCGTATTCTGGGCCATTGATGTTTTGAAAACCTGCATGGCAGAACATTCGATTTTTTTTGTCGATATAATAATCCTCTAAGTCTGTATAAAACTGAAGATGTTCAGCTTTTTCTGTATCAGAAAGTGCGTCATAAGAGTCCAAGGTAGTTTGCCCTCCATGGCGTATCCACATTGGATTTAAGGGCGCTCCATCAAGCCATTGACATACTAAATCGTCGTGATTGCCTCGAATGAGTGTTGTTTTTTGCTTTCGCGAAAGCGCAATTAGCAAAGCTACCACAGCGGCACTTTCACTCCATCCATCTACATAATCTCCCAAAAAAATGAGATGATCTTCTGTGGTCACCTTTGCTCGATCGAGCAATTGCTCAAGTCCTTTAAGGCCGCCGTGTATATCGCCAATTACTAATGTTCTTCCCATAGATTTATTCATACTTTACTTTGCGTAAAATACGCATAGTCTCCTTGTAGCGAGTATATAGTTCGCCATTAAACTTCTTCATAAAGGGTTTGAGCTCTTCTAACTTCTGAATGGCAGTTTCGAAACCATTGAGATAACATATTAAATAGGTGTTGGGTACATTAAAAAGATCTTTATACTCGCCTTGGTTTAATGCAATTCCACGCTTTAATTTATAAAAAATGACATTATTATTATTGAATAAATGATGTAAAGTTTTCTTGTCAAATAATGGCGGCTCAAAGATAAGTTGGGAGTCAATGGTGTAGGTTCCGCTTTCGCGAAAGCGTATGACCACCTCTTCCAAAGGATAGTATTTAAATTGCTCTTGGACCCCTAAATGTACATACTCCAAAATAGTAAAAGTACCTGCATCATACGATATGGACACCTCATCCAAGGCTGAGTAAAATAGCTTGACCTGTTCATTAATTAATTCAATATCTACCCTTGAATAATAGGTTTGTCCTTTGACTACTTTTTTATTTCCTGCCCAGCACAGAACAAACTGCTCTTGAAAAACCTTGTACTGACTTTCCATATCACTGTGCCTATTATTGACAAAATCCATGACCCCATCGAGCGTTAACTCGATACTATTTTTGGCATGTTTTTCAATAGCAGCAACAATGGAACTATTGACATCTACAATATCGCTCTTAAAAGTTTTAGGCATGGAGATGCTCCCATCTCTGTAAAATACAGTTCCTCCCCAATATTTCCAGATATTCCGCTTTAGTGCTGTCAATTCACCTTGAGGCCGAATTGTCACCAAACCCACTACCAGATCTGCCGGGAGGTGGGGAAAAGGAATGTTTTCATACGAAATAATAGGTGGGTTTTCGAGATATGCATTGATTAGGTTCTGAATCTTACTATCGTCAAAAAAGGGAACTCCTGGAATATTGTTTTCGCCATCGTCTACTCCTATAACGATAAAGGAGTTATTCATCGGGTTGGAATTGGAAAGGGCACAAATATGTTTTAGAAATTTTGCCTTGCCCTCCTTACTTCCAATATCAATTTTTCGCTTTTTATCATAGAAGCTGTTCTCATCGTTGTGAGCGAGCAGGTTTTTGACTAAGAGACGTTTATTAATCATATTCATTTCCCGCGAAGGCGGGGAGAGTAATTTCCCGCGAAGGCGGGGAGAGTAATTTCCCGCGAAGGCGGGGAGAGTAATTTCCCGCGAAGGCGGGAATCTCGTTAAACCAAGAGGAATCGTTATTGCAAATAACATCCACCCCAGCCCTCCTTCAAAGGAGGGAGCTTTCTAAAATAGCCCTAGAATTCTTATGCCCTATCCCTTATTAATTATCGTACTACTCGCCTGGGCAGTGCTCATCACGACCAAATCGGCGATATTTACGTGATAAGGCCGACTCACCACAAAATAAATAATATCTGCGATATCTTCGGGTTTGAGCACGTCGAAACCTTGGTAGACTTTATCTGCTCTTTCGGTGTCACCTTTAAAGCGCACTTCGCTAAACTCGGTCGCCACCATTCCTGGGTTAACTGCACCTACTTTAATGTTGTGCTTATTTAGGTCGATTCGCATTCCTTGGCTAATCGCATCTACAGCGTGTTTGCTAGCGCAATACACATTACCGTTAGGATAAACTTCCTTGCCGGCGGTAGAACCTATGTTGATAATATGTCCTTCTTTACGCGCGGTCATTTGCGGGATAATTGCCTTGCTAACATACAAAAGCCCCTTGACATTAATATCGAGCATCGCATCCCAATCGTCTGTATTTCCAGTTTGGATGGGATCAAGTCCGTGGGCATTTCCGGCATTATTGATCAAAATATCAATGGTTGCAAAGGCCTCAGGTAAACTTGCAATGGCCTCTTGAATATCTGCATTGTTTCGCACGTCAAAATTTAAGGTATGTACGTTTACAGACTTGCTGAGTTGTGTTTTGAGTTGGCTCAATCGCTCTTGCCTTCGACCACATAAAATCAGGTTTATTCCTTCTTGAGCAAATCTAATGGCTGTTGCTTTTCCTATGCCACTTGTGGCTCCTGTAATCAATGCTGTTTTCATAAATCTACTTATACAATCCTATTAAAATTAGTGCTTCTAAAATCATTAACTCATTCAACCATTAACTCATTGAATCATTAAATCATTGAACCATTGCCCCATTGTCATGCTACTTTATGACCTTGACTTGCCACTAACAAGGCAAACCAGTCTTGTAGCTCGAGTTGAATTTCTACGGCTTGAGTGGCTGCAGTAATACGCGCTTCACTGGTGGTGCCAATCACAGGATGAATGCCTGATGGATGTTGTAATAACCAAGCCAAAAGTAATTGGTCCTCTGTGGCATTGTATTTTGTAGTGAGAGACTGTAATGTGTATTTGATTCGATCTGTCTGATCAGTCACTTCTTTAAATACACTTCCTAGCGGACTCCAACTCATCGGGGTGATTTGATGTGCCATCATATGATCTAAGCGACCATCAACCATAGATTTGTTTGCTGTTAAAGATATCTCAATCTGATTGACAGATACATTGACAGTAGTTTTCACCAGGTCCGTTTGACTTGGCGTAAAATTAGAAACTCCAAAATCTTTGATTTTGCCTTGAGATTGCAATTGCTCAATGGCGATTGCAATTTCGTCTGGATGCATTAACGGACTAGGGCGATGTAATAAAAATAGATCGAGATAGTCGGTTTTTAACAACTTTAAGGAACGTTCGGCGCTGGCAATAATGTACGCGCTATCGTATTGATAATGCTTAACTTCATTTTCGGGTCTTGCTTTTCCTTTGTATTGGATGCCACATTTTGAAATGAGTTGAATTTTTGATCTTTCGATGCTCGCTTTCGCGAAAGCGTTGCCAAAATCCTCCTCTGTACTGTAATCTCCGTAAATGTCTGCATGATCGAAGGTGGTGATGCCTTGATCCAAACAATGATGAATCATGGCAATCATCTGACTTTCATTAAGTTGCTTTCCCCAAGCGCCCCAATTCATACATCCTTGGATAATTCTTGAATATTGTGTCTTCATTTTTTATTTTGCGTCTTTGTTAAAAATACGATTTGTCAAGTTAGAAAAATACGTGTGAAGCCCTTTGAACAAAAGAATTTTTAACCAATTGTTAACAAGAAGTTTGGGAATAAAACGCCACTTTGCAACGTTTTAATATCCCACAAATTGAAATTTGAATTATGGAAGAAAATACGACGACAATAGACATCGCAGCGATTAATGAAAAGATAGAACGCGAAAGCGCCTTTGTCGATATCCTCACGATGGAAATGAATAAGGTCATCGTAGGGCAAAAGCATATGATCGAACGCCTGCTTATTGGACTTTTAGGAAAGGGACATATCCTTCTTGAAGGAGTGCCTGGTTTAGCAAAGACCTTAGCGATTAATACGTTGGCCCAAGCTGTACAAGGCTCTTTTAGCAGGATCCAATTTACACCTGATTTACTTCCTGCCGATGTTGTAGGAACCATGATATACAATATGAAAGTCAATGACTTCAGTATAAAAAAGGGACCTATTTTTGCAAATTTCGTGCTTGCCGATGAAATTAACAGAGCTCCTGCCAAGGTGCAATCGGCTTTGTTAGAAGCGATGCAGGAAAAGCAAGTAACCATTGGGGATGAAACTTTTATTTTAGACAAGCCATTCCTTGTAATGGCGACGCAAAACCCAGTGGAGCAAGAAGGAACCTACCCGCTTCCAGAAGCACAAGTCGATAGATTTATGCTTAAAACGGTAATTGATTATCCAAAAATGGAGGATGAGCAACGTATTGTTCGTCAAAACCTAAAGGGCGCTTTTGAAAAAATCAACGCTGTGGTTTCTGTAGATCAAATTAAACGCGCACAAGATGCCGTTCAAGAAGTCTATATGGATGAAAAGATTGAAAAATATATTTTAGATATCATATTTGCTACTCGTTATCCAGAAAATTATGGCTTAGCCGATTTAAAGCCATTAATCAACTTTGGTGCTTCTCCTCGTGGTAGTATCAACTTGGCCATCGCTTCAAAATGTTATGCATTTATCAAGAGACGAGGTTATGTCATTCCAGAAGATGTACGTGCTGTAGTACATGATATTCTTCGTCACCGTATTGGTATCACTTACGAAGCAGAGGCAGAAAATGTGACCTCTGAAGATATCAT
Organism: uncultured bacterium; assembly: GCA_963974305.1. Lineage (GTDB taxonomy): Bacteria > Bacteroidota > Bacteroidia > Flavobacteriales > Flavobacteriaceae > Dokdonia. Next base: position 1,063 of record CAXBCS010000036.1, on the reverse strand, counting down.
CAACAAAATTGTAAATCAAATCGAAGTACCATAGTCCCTAGTAGTTTTTACTGAGTAAGAAGCAAGTTTGTTTGATTACTTAGTGCATAGTATAACTACCAACAACTGATGATAACTCATCCACTCTTCTATAAAAAAGATTAGGATCCCATACAAATGGATACAAAGGAACTCTTAAAAAAAGTACGCAAGATTGAGATCAAGACACGTAGATTGTCTGATCACATTTTTGGTGGCGAGTATCACTCGACCTTCAAGGGGCGCGGTATGACTTTTAGTGAGGTACGCCAATATCAATTTGGAGATGATGTTCGTAATATCGATTGGAATGTAACTGCTCGATACAACGAACCATTTATAAAAGTTTTTGAAGAAGAGCGCGAACTCACAATGATGCTTGTTGCCGATGTGAGTGGTTCTGAATTTTTTGGAACAGATAAGCAGTTTAAAAACGAAATCGTTACTGAAATTGCTGCAACACTAGCCTTTAGTGCAATGCAGAACAACGATAAGATTGGTTTGATTCTGTTTACAGATGAGATTGAATTATATATTCCTCCTAAAAAAGGGAAGTTTCACGTTTTACGCATAATTAGAGAGCTGCTGGAATTTAAGCCTAAATCAAAGAAAACAGACATTGCTCAAGCTATTAAATTCTTGAGTAGTGTGATGAAAAAGAAAGCGATTGTTTTTGTGCTTTCTGATTTTATGGCCGATGATTATGAAAAGACCATGAAAATCGCTGCCAACAAGCATGATATCACTGGGATTCGAATCTATGATCAACGGGAAGAAACTATTCCAAGTATTGGTATGGTTCAAATGGAAGATGAAGAAACTGGGGAAGTGGTCTTAGTCAATACCTCTTCCAAAAAAGTTAGAAATAATTATAACGCCTATTATCGAGGTCGTGTAGATTATTATCGCGAAACCTTCCGCAGATCAGGAGCTGGAGTTATTGATGTACGTACAGATGATAGTTATGTAAAAAAATTACTGGGCTACTTTAAACGCAGAGGCTAATAATCTATGAAAGACCTTACCCACATAAAAGCAATTGCTA
>CAXBCS010000035.1:0-34539 GCA_963974305.1 uncultured bacterium | reverse complement strand
GGTAACGTACTTCTTGTTTAACATTACCCGCTAAATGCATTGAGTGATCCCATTCCTTAGCTAAGGCATCAACTTCTAATAGTTTTGTTGCTTCATCATCTAGAATTTTAATAAGATCTTTTGGTAATTGACCTTGTAAGATAGTAGGACCAAATGGTCTTATTGCATTAAAGTTTACTTTTGTTGACATACCTTTTCTTTCTACTTGCAAATATCTATTGTCATATAGCAATAATTTGCCTATAAATATAGATTATTATCTTCAAGTTTATCCAACTTGCCCCCAATATAGAATATTGTTATAACTTAGGAGATTATGTTTAAAAAATTATTTAAAAAAATCAAAGATGTTGCTGGAGATATCGCCCCTTATGCTGGACTTATAGCTTCAGGCTTTGGTTTAGGACCTTTATATTCAACCTTAATTGGTGCTGGACTTCCTTTAGTTGCTGGTCAAGATGCGGGTAAAGTTATGTCTGGTGGATTAGGTGGATACTTTGGTGGCAAGACTTTTGGTAGTAAAGGTGCTGGCACATATGTGTCACCTTTAGAAATATTAAAAGGTGGTAAGTCTATGGTGGCGGGCGGACCAAAAGGACAAATGTTAAAAGATGCAAGAAAGTTAGCTTTTGATAGATTAAAAGGTGCATCTCAATTTTCTGGTTTAGCTGATGACAATCCATTTAAAAATTTACCGGGAGTAGCTGGCGCTTTAGGATTCGCTGGGGGTCTTGGATTGTTTGATGGTGAACAACCTCCACAAAACAAAGCATCAAACTTTGTTTACGATCCAAGTCAAAACACTTTGGATGATATTCAATCAGGATTTTTTCAACAAGCTCAAGACTTTGATTATTTACCTAATATTCCAGGTGGCATTGAAGATTATTTAAGACAGATTGGTTTATTAGCTAATGGAGGTAGATCATTTAAAAGTGGTGATGATACAGGTACAAAAAATATGTATCAACTAAAAGATGAAGATTTTATGTTTATTGAAAGATTTAAAAATGTAGATCCCAAAACAATATCTGCTGGTGAAAGATTTATAAGTAAAGACGGCGCTGATTATCAAGAACTTATGGACAAAAAACCTGAAGGCGCAATTAAAGGTTACTTTAAAGAAATATTTGGCCTTGCTGAAGGAGGCATAGCGCAACTTGTTGATCCTAATTTAGTAGGTGGGGATAAAATAAATCCTATTGGCGGAAGAATAGTTGGTATGGGTGCTGGTAGAGAAGATTTATTGGAAGGTGAAATTGTTGATCCTAACTCTGGTCAAACACAAGAAATACGAGTTAGCAATAATGAACACGTAATACCTGAATATTCTTTGTTTGCTATGGGTGGTGGCGATACAGAAAAAGGTCAACAGATCATGGATAATTTAAGAGAAAAAACAAGACCAATGGCTGAACAAATGGGTTATGATTTTGAAGGTGCAGAAGATGGTTCAATGAATTATGCTCCAATTATGGCAAAAGATGGTAAAGAGACTGGTGAAACAATCGGAGAAGTAGCGGCTAGACCTAAAAAATCTAATGAGGTTGATAGACAAAAAATTTACGTAGAGGTAATGAATTATTCCGAGGGAAAAATCTCCGATGATGAATTTTTAAATAAAACAGGATTTGTTATACCTCAGGTAGATGGTGTAAGAGGTGGAGGTAATTTTGATGAATTATTTAACACTTTAATGAAAGATCTAGATAAAAGAGGTTACACAGGTTTAGCTAGTACTTCATTAATACCTACTATGCAAGATGGCACACAAACTCGTGGACCTAGTATGGATATGAGGAAAATGATACAAAAGCTTATGGCTCAAGGTAAATCAATTGAAGAGATCATGGCAATAATTCAAAGATTGAGCTCAGGTAGTCAAACAAAACAACAGCAAATGCCAATGATGGCTGCTGATGGTACGGAGACAAATGGTTTAGAAAGAATGAGTAGAAACATGCAAGACGGATCGATGACCGCGGACCCTATGATGACCGCAGGTTTAGGTTCAGTGGTAAAAGGTCTTGAAGATGCACAACAAATGAGTAGGATGATAAGGTAATGGCTGAATCACAAACAATTACTTATGGGAAACCCGAGTTTATAGAAAAGGCTCAACAAGATTTATTAGCAGCTTTAAATCAATATATTACGGACATTCCAGCTCTCCCTGAAAAACAAGCGACTGGATTATCTGATACACAAAAGTTTGCAATACAACAGTTAAAAACTGGTCTTGGGCAATATGACCCTACCTTAGGAGCCGCTCAAGCTGCTTTTGGTACTGGTCTTACTTCAGCGGCTACAACTTTACCTGATTTCTTGACACAAGGTCAACAATATTTAAGTGACGCAGCAAGCATGCAGTTTGATCCTTCTAGTGCTGGTCAATACATGAATGAATATCAAAAATATGTTATTGATGAAATTAACAAACAAGCAGGTTTAGCAGATAAAAAAGCTGATGATGCTGCAACGCTTAAAGGAGCCTTTGGTGGAGATAGAGTAGAAGTTGCTAAAGGTCAAATAGAAGAAGCAAGATTAGGTGCGGTAGGAAAAGCTTCACAAACAGCTATTGATAAAGCTTTACAAATGGCGCTTGGTACTTTTGGTCAAGAACAAAAATCAAAACAAGTAGCAGGACAACTTGCTCCATATTATACAAGTGCAAGTTCAAAAGCACAAACAGATAAAATAAAAAGTTTATTGTCAGGTGCTCAAATAGGTGGAGGTTTAGCAAGCTTAGAAGCAAAGCTTGGTTTACAAGATATCTCTGCTTTATTAGGTGCGGGTAGTTTAGAACAAGCAGCCATTCAACAAGCTGGAGATACCGAATATCAAAATATTCTTGCGGCACAGAACAGACCTTTACAATTATATGGAGCTTACTCCGATGCTATAGGTGGATTACCAAGTAATCAAGGGTATCAAATACAAGAGACTTATGGTTCAACGTCTTCGCCTTTTCAAGATATATTAGGTGCTGGAGCTGCTATTCTAGGGGGGTCAAATATGTTTGCTAGAGATGGTGGATCTATGAACAAAGGAATAATGGCTTTAAAACATGGCTGATGTAAATCAAAATTCAGATCTATTTAACTTTGACTTTAGCAATGCGGGTGCAAACCTTAAAAGTAATTTAAGTGAATTTGCTGATGATGTTTCTGCTATAGGCAGTTTTTTTACTCAAGATACACCAGCTCAAAAAGCAGATTTTATAAAAAATAATTATCAAACTTTTACTTTAAATCAACTTAATGATGCTGTGAAACAAATGAACACAGGTGTGTTAAGTCTTAACGCTAATCACGATGAAATAGTAAGAAATTTACAAGGAAGAATTGCAAATCTTACAAGCAATAATATAGTTCCAGGTGCAAACACTAGTAATGATACAGTAAGTAATAATACTCCAGACTCTATAGTAAGCCCTACATTAGCTTCAACCGCAGATCAGTTTTCCCCAATAATTACTGATTCTACTCAATATGATTTATCAACAGATAAACAAAAGAAAAAATATGAAGAAGCAAGTAATACTCCTGATGTTGATGAAAAAGCTTTTAACGAGTTTATGTCAGGTAAATTTAAAGGTAATGAAGGAACTCAAGGTGCAAGGACTGAAGTACAATTGAAATCAGCTTTTAATCAATTACGAAATGATGAAGCTGAAAGAAGTTTTTCTTTTCTTAAAAGTCAAGAAGGTAAAATGACAGATGAAGAAAAGAAAAACAGAGTTGCAAGTTTAACAGAAGAGTTAAAAGAATCAATTGGTTATGATGAAAAATTAGATAAAAATATGTTGTTATTTAAATTTGGTGTTGATTTACTAAATGCTAGATCAAATAGAACAAAGCCTTTACCTAAATTTCTCGATGCTGTAGCTCAAGCTTTGGCTCCTACCTCACAGTATATTATGCAACAAAAAGCGCAAAAACAAAATGATTTAAAAGAAATTGGTTTAACTGCTTTTAGTTTAGTAAAAGAAGAAGATGATGCAGCGCAAAAAAGATTTGATGAAGATCCTCGTTTTGCCTCCGCTGTTATGGCAATTGACTATGACGATGCGGGTAATAGATCTGGACAGACCTCATTTTTTAAACCTATTATGACACCTGCTGAAGCTACTTTTTATTCTAATTTTAAATATCCTGAAACAATTGGAGGACAAGCTGTACCCTCAGAGTTAGTAGGTAAACAAATGTTTACCATTACACAAACTCCTGGCGCAACAGATCAAATATATACAAGTGGTTTAGTGGGTAAGGATTTAAAAGCTTTACAAAAACACACCGAAACTTTACGATTTCTTAAACAAGGACTAGATAACACATCACTTGTTTTAGGTATTGGCGATAAATATGAGCAACAAGGTAAGTCAGTTTATGGTCCATCATACAATGTAAGAATATTTTCAAAAACACTTTCAGAAATTTTAGATGAGGGCTCAAATACTTTTGCTGAATTTTTTGGCCAAGGAGATAAAGCTAAAGCAATTAAAGAAAAGATTGCGGGTAAATCAAATTTAGATCAACAACAAATAATTTTAAATGAATTAGGTGTTGACATGGATTACAATCAATTAGTGTCGGTAGCTAATGATCAAAAAAATGCCATCATTCAAGAAATTTATAGTAGTGGATTAAGTAATGAAGAAAAAGAATCTGAAGCATCTAAAGTAGCTCAATATTACGGTCAGTTTCAACAAGATTTAAAAGGTGATCCAGATCTTGATATTATAAAAATTTTAGAAACAACGCAAACATTTGCCTTTGCAAGATATTTGCAAGGATCAAACAGACTACTTAAAGACGTTATTCAACAAGCAAATAGTATTGTTCGTTTAGGTGGATTTACAAATTCCAATGAAAAAACAATGAACAGATACAAACAATTTCTTGATTATTTTACAAGAGAATACAATGAAGAGTTACAATATGTTTTAGATGGACAAGAGTACGAGCAACATAAAATTAGAATAGCTGCTGATGGTTTATCTTTTACGGGTGGTTGGAATCCTTTAACAACTGATACAGGCTCTGCTAGTTCATCTGCTCAAACATCAAATTATTTTAATAATGAAAAGATTGACAAGTTAGATGGTTTTGTTGATCCTGAATTATTGGAACAGTTAAGGAATTAATATGCTTACCATACAAGAGTTATCAGAAATAAGAGAACAAGCACTTAAACAACAATCTGCTCCTCAAATGCAAGATGGTGATGATACATCTCTTCCAAAAGATTCTAAACTACCAAAATTTTTAGGTTTTACTCAAGCTGCTGAAAGTGCAACTGGTACCACACGATACGATCCTAACAGACATAAAATGCCTTTTAATGATTTTAGAAATAGCATGTCGGATATTATTAGAAATGGTTTAGCACAAGGTAAAACACAAGGTGAAATAATGGAAGCTACAGATCAGTTTCAAAGTTTAGTTGGTTATACTGATGCTGAAATGAATCCAAGATTAATAAGTGGTAAAGAAATTACTTCAGATCAATACAACACAGCAATGGTTAATCCTTTTCCCGCATTAAAACTTATACTAGGTTTAGGTGGTAGTGTTGGTGGAACAGTAGGGGGAGCTATAACTGGAGCAAGGGTAGGAATGTTTGGTGGTCCAGCAGGAGCCGTAGCTGGTTCTATTGTAGGTGGCACATTAGGATATCTATCTGGATTAGTTGGTTATGAAAAAATGTTGGATAATTTAAATAGTAAAGGCATGCTTTACACTCCTACATACAATGAAATTGGAGAGTTTTTGGGATACAATCAAGGTATTGATAGACCTTCTCAAGAAGAATTTAAAAAGTATTTAGCAAAAGAAGCTACAATTGATTTAGCATTTGGCACAGCATTTGGTTTCTTTAGACCTGCTGTTAATGCACTTAGACCAATTGGTAGAAAATTATTAGGTGTAGGAAAACAAGAAACAGCATATGCAAGGCAAGTAGAAGATGCAACAGGTATAGTTCCTTCTATTTCAGATGTATCTAAGTTTGAAATTATGAGAATAATTCCTAATGCACTTGGTAGAATTCCTTTCTTTGGTGGAGGTGTAAAAAAAGCATTTGGTGAAACACAAAAAAGATTTATGGATTCAGCACAAAGTGTTTTTTACAATGGTCCATCTTTTAATTTAGCTGAACTTGGTCATGACTTATCTAAAGTAAGAGATAGTATTTCTAAAAAAATTATTCAAAATGTTTCAGGTAAATATGATACTTTTTTTAATACTATTGGAAATAAAACTGTTTTAGATATTAGTGACACAATTAATATTGCAAAAGCACAACTTAAAAGAATAGATGAAATTTCTGCTTTAAATCCAGCGGTAACAAGAACACCAATGTATGAGCAGCTACAAAGACTTGCACAGTCTCCTCAACAAATGATTAATGGTGAGACGTGGAAAGAAACAAGAACAGCGGTTAATGATTTAATATATCAATATGGAGCAAAAGGCACAGCGCAAACTGGTAATGTAGCTCTTCGTGATTCTTTATATGAAGTATCAAAAGGATTAGAAAAATCACTCGGTAAGTACGCTGATGGCTCTGCCATTGGGCCTCAACTTAAAACTTTATTAAAAGATGCAGATCAATCTTACTCTGATATGGTAACTTTGTTTGGACAACCAGCAGCAAAAGCTTTGGGTGCAGATTCAAAATTTGCTTTTCAAGCTTTAATGAAAGCACCTGGAAGCATTGAATCAGACAGATTATTTAATGTTGTGTTTAGAGATTTTCAAAGTCCTGATGCAGTTAAATCAATGAGAAAATTAATGGGTGATGATATGTTTGCAAAGGGCGTTAAAGCAAAATTACTATCAACTTTTGAAGATTCTTTTATTTTAGGTAAACAAGATAAACCTGGAATTCTAGATTTTGATTTAAATGTATTTAAAAATTTTGACAACTTAACTTTCGATGCAAAGAGATTTAAACGTCTTTTAGGTTTAGATCAAATGGGTAAATCATTAGAAGTAAAAGGTTCTGCTTTAGAAGAAGCTTTAAATATTGCTGGTAAGAATATTGAAATACCTGATGCGAAAAAACTTTTAGCATTTGCTAATGCAGCAGATACTTTCTTTAATGGTAAAAATTTAAACATGTCACAATTCTTAGCAAGAAGAACAATGCTAGGAGGTGCTGGTGCGTTTGCAACTGCTGTCTTACCTATTGCTGGTGCAGCTACAGTTGGAGGTGCTTCAATACCACTGACTTTACTTGGTTTAATTGCATCACGTAAAATGGGTTATTTAATTTCATCACCAATGGCACTTGATGCAGCAACAAAAGCGATGGAAGCTAGTGCTAAATCTGCTACAAATATTTTTGTAAAACCTGGATTAAAAAGACCTTTACCAATATCAAATAGATATGCATTAGAGGCTATTGAAACTTTATATAAACAATTTCCTGAATTACCGGGAGAACTTGATAATGAATTTAATAGATTACAAGCACAAACAAATGAAAGTGATCCGTTAGCCAAAGATCTTTACTTGCAATCGCAAGAACAATTAGATAGTTTAGGCACAATGGATGCTGTTGATCAATACTTAGATAAGAGATACCGAGATAAAGGTTTAATCGTTCCTCAAATATTTGGTACACAGAAAGAAGCACCACAATCAGTTGAACCGACAAACTTTGAAATACCATCAGAAGCAGTGGCTCCTGATATTAGTACCGTGGCTGAAATTGAAACACCACAAAAACTAAACCCACAATCTAGACTTGCATTAGCTGGAGATGATCCATTGATGCGAGCAATAGCAACGGAAGGAATATAATATGCCACACGCACCATGGCACGGCGGAGGAACATATACAGGAGCTAATGAGAATTTTAATCCTAGTGTAGGTTACGGAGGATCTGGTTCTCAGGCAAATAATTCTAATTACAATGCGTCTCAAGATTTAAATCAAGCAATGGTTCAATCAGCAATGGATCAAATTCAACAAACCGTAAATATGCAAAATCAACCTGGAGGATTATCTACTACTGCGTTAAATCCAAATGTACAATTTGGTAAAACAGGTAATTACAATTATATTAGAGATAAAATGATAGCGGGGACACCGTTAACTCAGGGAGAACAAGTTTTTGCTAATTTTTATACAGGCAACTTAGGTGGGGCAGGTACAGCACCAGGTTTGACTGAGTATTCAGGTGCAATGCAAAATTTTAAAACAGGTAGTCCAGAAGAACAAGCTGCATATAAAGAAATGTTTCCAAACCCTTTAGCAGTGATAATGGGGGGTGTTGCAGATTATATTAAAAATGGAACTCTTTTAGGACAAGGAATGAAAGCAGCAGATTATGTAGGAGGACTTTTTTCGGGAGATGGTAAACTTTCAAATGCAATTGATGCTACAATACAAGGTGGAAAAGATGCAGCAGGAAATTTCGGCACTATGGTGACAGATATTCCGCAAATAATAACGCAAGACATGGATGAAGGTGTTTCTACAGTTAGAGATTTTCTTGGAATTAAGAAAAATAATTCAACAGATATAGCTCCAAGTTCTTTAGGTGATGAAATGTTAAATCAAAGTGGTGTTACAACTGATGACTACAATACTATGTATGATTTCCCTTTAGCAAATTTTTTAAAGGGACCAGGTTTAACTGGTGATCAGGGGGTTAATATTCAAAATTTAGAACCTGCTAATCCTAATAACACTATGCAAACATCACAATATACAAGCCAAGACATTCAAAACGCAATAGATTATCCAGGAACCGTAATGGCTCAAACAATAAGAAACTTAGGACTAATTAAATGAAATTTAGCCCTTTTAACGTAACCACAATAGCTATTGCGACTATAACTGTAATTTATAGTTACGGAATGTTAGTAACAAGGGTTGCAGCTAATGAAAGTAAAATAAAAGATTTAGATATGCTTCGCATTGATGCAAGGTTATCTGTTATTGAAGCTGGTGTTGTTTTAATTAATAAAAAAATGGATGATTTAGTTTATATAGACGTAAGTGACACAGAAAATTAAATATTTTTTCTAGTATCTTCAATACATTCTATAGAAAAACGAAAATACTTATTCATTTCAAATTTTTGCCAATTAGACATAATCATTTCACATTGTTCTTTAGGCATTGATTCTTTAAGCGCCATTTGATTACCCGTGTATACCCAAGTGCTACCGTTGTATCCCCATAAGCTTATTACTAGTATGAATGTTTTTATCATCAAGATAGTCTATACAAGATTGAAGACGTTGAATATCATCTTTTGCTATACCTAAAATAAGATTACATTTATTACAAAGCATTCCCCTGGGTAAAAGATTAGAATTATTCTTAAAATCTTTCTTTGAATATCTGTGATCGTGATCTATGACCATTTCCCTATTCCAATCAGGAGCATTTTTTTTAGCTCTAACTGGAGCTTTTTCGTAAAATTGTTTATTACATATTTTACATTGACACCTTTGATCTACCCACCAATCTGCTACGGTTCTTCCCCATAAAGATTGTATTTTACCATACCTAACTTTAATTCGTCCTGAGATTGTTTTCTTTAAATTTTCTATGTATTTTATTTGACCTTTATTATGAGCCACACGACCTTTGTCCGTGTTCCGATACCTTGCCATTCTTTGATTTTTAATCATTAGCTTCTCCCCAATTATTACCTAGAGCAACATCCACTTTACTTGGTACTTTTAAATTTACAGAGTTCTCCATAATTTCAATAATTTTCTTTTGATCTTTTTCGGAGCCAACAGAAAAATCAAGCTCATCATGAATTTGAATAAGAGGTAATAAACCTTCAGAAGCTAGATCTACCATTGATTTTTTTGTTTGATCTGCTGCTGAACCTTGAATTAATCTGTTAAGCGCCCGAAAAGTACCCGCGCGTTTTATTTGATTGAAGCCAGTACCATATTCTAGTTCTGCTGCCTCCCTCGGTAGTGGCTTGAAAACACCCCATTCAGTGGGAACATATAAATTGAATCGGCATTTTCTTCCCATTATCGTGCGGATAAACCCATATTTTTCTGCTCTATTAGTAGCAATATCAATCAATTGTTTTACAAAAGGTACTCTTGAATGATATTTATTAAATAATTGTTTTGCATCGCTAAGTTCCATGCTTAATTCACCAGATAACTTTTTAATACCCATACCATAAGACAAGCCAAGATTAATTGTTTTTGCTGTTTTACGATCTATCTCAGCCATGTCAGCGATCTGTTGATGAAAGTCTGTTTTAGGATCTTGATAAGCTTTAACAACATCCATAACACCATATAAATTTTTACCATCTACTTTTACACTTGATGCAAAGTGTGTCATTATTCTTGGTTCTTGCTGTGAATAATCAAACGCGCCCCACTTCTCTCCCTCTTCAGGAAGAAATAAAGATCTAATTAGGTTTGATACTTCTGGATTACGTGCTGGCATTTGCTGTAAATTAGGATTACGCATAGATATTCTACCTGAAACAGTACCGCCCATATCATTACGCAACTGATTTATGCTTGCATGTATTCTACCTTTATAGGAATGTTTTTTAATAGTTTCTATAAATGTGGTTCTCGCTTTGTTAATTTCACGTAATTGAACAACTTTTTTTGCAAGATCAGAACTATGATTTGAGAGAAAGTCTTTATCAAATTTAGGCTGACCAGACTTCTCAGTGCGTTCGTATGGAATTTTCTTCGCGTCAAAAGCTCGACCAATAGCACGCGCATTGAAAGGATCAATTGCAACGCCTGTGTCTTTAAGGATGTAATCAAGTATCTTTTTCTCTCTTCGTAATAAATCTTTTTCTGACTTCTCAGCTTGTTCCAAATCAATTCTAACTCCTTTTGATATCATTTTAAAAATTATAGGTAGTAATTTCATTTCTAATTTATAAACTTCTTCCATCTCTTCTTGCTCAATTAAAGCTGAAAATTTATGATAAAGTTTAAGTGTTAATACTGTATCTTGTTCTGCGTAAGGACCTACCTCCATAGCTGGTAATTTGTACATTTCTGCTTTAGCATCTGCATTAAACTCTTCTGCTGCTTTATATAATGCCGACTCAGATTTTTTATCATCCAGGTAATCTTTAGATAAATTATTTAAAGAATAACTAAGTCTATTCTCATCAACCAATGCCCCCATAACCATTGTGTCTCTTATTTCTCCGTGTACCGTGAGCCCCATGTGTTGTAACCAACCAAGATCATAAGATGCATTATGAAATACTTTTGTAGAGTCGTTTGCTAATAATTTTTTAAGAATTCTTTTTAAAACTTTCTCATCAAAGTTTGGCCCTACTTCATGATTAGTAGGAAAGTAACCTTTCCAACCATCAACAGCAATTGCAACGCCAATAGTGTTGCCATCATTTCTTGACCAACCCGCGCCTAATTTTTTAAGGTTGGGATCTTTTGTTTCTAAATCTATTGATACAATATCTGATTCAAAAACTGCATCAGGTATATTTTCAGGCATAAGCCATTCATGTTGTTTTACAAATTTCATGCGTAAAGTTCCTTAAACACATACCCGCGATCATTCCGAGTAATAAATAAATTTTTTCTTGCTCTAGTCATTCCCGTATAAAAAACTTTTCGCAAGTCATTAATGTTTTCTCTAAGTGCAGCTTGGGCACTTGGAGATATGTTTGAAAATAAAATAACGTTATCAGCTTCTCCTCCTTTCACACCATAAATTGTATTGACGGTAATTTGTGGTTCTGAATTTATATTAATATTACGTTCCATAACTTTTTCAATGTAAGTTCTATCACCCGCATTAACTGTATCTAATGCTTCATGCCAAGGCCACTCAGTAGTATATGTTGGATCTAACAGGCCAAGTTCTTCTATGTTAAAAAGATTATACTTTTTATCCATGTCTAAATTTTTAAATTGTTTTGCACCTGTTTTTAAAAGACCTCTAGGTTTATTTTTATTTCTTGTTGACATAAAATTAAATAAATTTTTAATGCTATCCGCGTACACATCTCCGCCTTCTTGTAATTTTTTCCAGGTGTTGATTGCGTAAATAACTTCTTCTTTAATTGAAAGCGTTTTAAATTTTTTATAAAACATTCCATGCTGTCGTAATGTTCTAACTACATTATCTAACATGTAACCACATGTAGCTAAAAAATAATAAGATCCGCCTAATCTATAATTAATAAATTTTTCGTTATCCAAGTAATGTATACTACCACCTTCGTTAACCGCTTCCCATTGTTTTTGTTCTCTTAGATCTGTAGGTATGCGTTCAATAAGTTTTTTTGACTTGTCTGCTATTAATTTTGGTACTCTATATGACTTATTAAGCACTTTAGATTCACCTTCTAAGTTCTTGAAAAACAATGATTCTGCTCCCGCCCAATCAAATATCTCTTGATCATCATCACCAGCAATGTAAACTCTCTCTGCTTGATTAATAAATTTTAAAATCATTGCCCATTGTAAACGTGTGAGATCTTGTGCCTCATCAACAATGACAACTTTTAATTTTGGAATATGTACATCTTCATAAACAATTTTTTCAATACTATCTGTAAAGTCAAACACTTGATTTCTATCTTTGTATTTTTTCAATGTGTCTGCAATAAATTGCAAAGTAAGGTAGCCTCCATCTAATGATCGCGATACTTTGTGAAATGTTTTTAGATCTTGCATTCTTTGCCGTGCTAAATCAACCAATCGTATGTAAGGATTGTCACTTATACTTCGACCCATCTCATCTACATCTAAATCACCACGCATATTTATATCCATTGTTATCTTTTGCGATCTACATAATTCGGCAAACTCATACCAATTTTTTGGTTTCATTTTATTCTGTGGTTGAAAGCCTCCTATCTTCCAAGCAATGCTATGCAAAGTTTTAAAGTATTCAAATTTTTTTGCATCGACTTTCAAAAGTTTTGTTACCCTAGTTATCGCTTCGAGTCGGGCTTTGCGAGTGAATGTAAAAAATCCAACATCTTCAGGTGTACAATTATCTTGCAGCTCCCGTTCTATAATATCAAGAAGAGTTTTAGTTTTACCCGTCCCAGGTGGACCAAATATTTTTAATGTATTTTTATTTAAATTTTTTAACATTGTTCCTCCACTTGTAAAATTGATTGCGCGATGAAGTAAGGTATCTGAGGTACCAAACTATTTCCTAGTCCTTTAAGTCTGTCCACCCTATTGGGTATCCCATGAGCCACTCTACCCAGTTCGGGTTCAGTGTCCCACCAGTTTTGTTCTTGTTGTCCGTGTGTTGCACTGTTACGTCCAAAGTATCTCTGCTGACTTTCCCATTCCTTATTCTGCCCCCTATGTATCCTCCCTTGCCGTCCCTCGACGTTGGTGTCGGCCATAGTTTTGCCTCTTTCGATAGACTCTTTTGTTTCGCTGTGTCCATGTTTTTCCAATCCGAATTCAACGGAGTTGGCCATAATCTTTCCTCTCTCACTTGATCGGCTAATCGTATCTGTATCTGCTGACCGCTTGGTCGTTTCAAGTGACCCGCGTCCAGTGCCTTCTGAATTCCCGGTAGGTTCGATCCGCCCGCCATGTTGTCTGGCGTTCGCCACAATCCAGATTCTTTCTCTTTGGTGTTTTGCACCGACGCTCGAAGCTGAAATACTAAATGTCCTTGCGGAGTAACCTTCACTTTCCAAGTTCTCGAGTACGGTGTCGAGACCGAGTTTAATGTGTCCACTAACGTTTTCTCCAATAACCCAAGACGGTCTGAGTTCTTTGATAAGTCTAAAATACTCTGGCCAGAGGTGTCTCGGATCTTCTTCACCTTTTTTTCTACCTGCGATGGAGAAAGGTTGGCAAGGGTATCCACCTGTGATGATGTCGATAGGCCCAATTCCATCTGTTTTAAGTCTTCCATAATTTAACTCCTTTATATCTTCATATTGTTTAACGTTCGGCCATTGCTTTTTTAAAACCTTTTTAGAATATTTATCAATATCACAAAACGCTACTGTTTCAAAACCACCAGTGGCTTCAAGTCCTAAACTGAAACCACCGATACCACTAAATAAATCTAAGTGTTTTAATTTCATATGCCTATCTTCACATTGTTTTTAGCATACCACTGTGTAAGTCTTTCTTTTGGATCTTGTAATTTAGAAGAACCCTCTCCAGGTTTAAGGTCTTTTAGCTTTTTTAATTTACCTTTTTCTTGTTTCTCCCAAACAGCTTTAATCCATTTGGTAGCTTCTTCTTTCATTGGTAGATAAGTATGGTTGTCATCTCTCCAACTATTATCTTCTAAAGCAATACATTCTAAAATGTAGTTGTACATTTCTTTTGATAGTTTCATTTGAACTCCTTTGTTAAAAATAAGTTATAACATATTATAATACACAAGTCAAACAATTTAAAAAGGTACTTCATCTATTAAATCTTTCGTTGGTAAAGGTTGACTATCAAAATTAATTGCGGGCATGTACCATAAGTGTTCCAATGCACCTTTGACTCTTTTCTTTTTACTTCCTCCTTCAAGCTCTCGTATACGTCCACAGATTTGTGTTTCGTTATACTCAGTAAATTTTCTTGATTTTAAAAACGTTTCCAGGGCGCTTAGTGTAAACCAAGATATATCTTCTTTATCTGTAAAAACTTTATCAATTAAAACTTCATCAATAGATAATGCTTCACCATTCTCACGCATAAAAGATCTTAGGTGCTCATCAAATCTACCTTGCTTACTAATTTCTTTTGGCATTGGAATGATATCGCAGCTTTCTAATAAAAAATTTATTTTAGCTGCCCAGTCAACTTCTTTCATTCGTGGTGGTAACTCTGTTAAAACATCCATACATTTTTTTCTAAATCTATTTTGATCGTACAAAGTATCTGTATCTAATTCGATACGTTTACCATCAACATTTAAAAACCAAACTGGTTCATCACTTTCTAATTTTTGTAAGTCTGTTAATTGATGTTGATAGGCTGAACCAATACCATGTTTACGTAATTTACATTGCACAGGATTACACACTGAACACATTGGTTGATCTTTACACTTGTATTGATAATCTTGTTTTTCATGTTGCTTGATTGTTTTATTAACTTGTTCAATTGATAACTCTGGTTCAAAGTATTGATAATTAAATTTACCAATCTTTGTTTGCCAATTATCTGGAAAAGCTTTTTTTGCATACACTGCATACTGATATAAAACTTGATCTCTACCACCTTCAGATATACCCATTGCCATTAATGTTTGAAGACAAGGTGGACCATCGTCTAATTCTTTATTCGTTTCTCTCTTTGCTTTTTTTCTAGATAACTGTTCTTTAGTGATTGATATTTTTTCTGCTGCATCTAAAAATTGTTCGAGAGTAAGACTAGAACCATCCTCTGCAAATGCATATCGAAAAGACTCATCTCCACCAAAGTAAGGTAAGTTTAAAAAGTTACCCACGTCTCCTCGTTCGGTGTTAAGACTAATTTGTTTTGGAAAAACTTCCGTGTTCGCATGACCGAGATCCGCGGACCATTCAATTAATTTAGATCTTAATAATTTTGCGGGTACAAATTCTTGTGTAAAAACAAAAATGTGAGCTCCACCACTTTTGGATCGACAAACAATTAAAGGTAATTCTAATTTTTTAATTTCATCGACAATAGATTGATGATCAATAGGATAGGTGTCAACATCAATGCAACCCCATTTACAAGCACTATCGTCATTAATAGGAACAATGCCAAGACTAGGGTCTTTACCAAGTAAATGATTTTCCCAAAGGGTATCTGTAACAATTGCTTTTTTAATAAAAGCTTTACCACCCTTTTTTCCTTTTTCATCAAGCTCACCAGCCACATATTGACCATGCGCTCTTTCTAAACCCGCAAATAAATTTTTAAATCTGTTATACATTTTTGACCTCTTGTAAGTGAAAAGTGCTCAGGAGTTACGGCGAAATAACAATTATTTTTAACGATTACCTGAGCACAATTCACGCGCAAATCACCAACAGTACAATAAGAGGTCGTCTTTTTTACCATTGATAACTCACGAACCATTTCCTAGAACTTTACGCCTGTTACTTCCTCTTTTTCTTCAGGAGGAGTGACATCAACCATTGAATCTGAATTAGATGTTGTATCTTCATCATGATCTGCTGCTACGCCTACATCTCCCTCTTGGAAAGATTTAGCAAAGCTGATGCATTGTTCTAAGGTTTCCTTTTTCTTAACCATACTCTCTCTTTCAATAACCCATCCATGAACGGGATTACCTCCAGACGACTCAAGAGTAGAAGTTAAATTGTAAACAAAGCTGTAGCTTGGTGGATTTTGTATAACTCTTTCACCAACTTTTAAAATAGCTGTTTTTTGCATATACAACCACATTCTACTTTTCTTCATTTGCGAAACTTTCATTGTAATCATTGCTTTTGATAAAGGTAAATCATCCTCGTCTAATACAACAACTAAATGATTTGCCACTTCATCAACATAATTACCGTTTGGTAAATAATTTAAATTATCATTCGGATCTCTTTTAGTCTTTGACATAATATCCGAAGTAGATGGATGAACGTTGACAGGTGCCTTACTTGTACCTTGACCTCGTTTTTCCCATTCAACATAATTTCTATAAAACTCACATGGAATAGCACGTATACCTGTATCTCCATCAAAAGTTTCTTTGTTTGCTTTATTTATTATATTTCCTGGTCTGTTATTTTTTACTGTTTTGTCACTTACTTCTGGTGACATTGGTTGTAAAATTTGAAACCTAGGAATTAATATATCTTGTGTAGTAACATTACTTAATCCGTCACCAAGATTTTGCACTATTAAATCTAATGCATCGTCACTTATTGCTACCTCTGTTTTCTTTTTTGTAGCTACTTCATTTTTAGCCATGCGACCTCCTATTTATTTTTTATTTTCACGTTATGAAAACGAAAAATCCCAAACAGTTCTTCAGGAAAAGTTTTACCATCTCTTGCATACTGTTCGATTGTCTCTCTGCACCATGCATCGAGAGTATTCCAAGCTACGCCTTGCTTCTCTTGCGGAAGAAGACCTTTACTAATTAAAAATTCACGAAACTTTTCTGCATCTTCATCTTGGCCTTTGCCAAATTGCATTTTTATTTCGTTCTTAATTAGATCACCAGCACCCAGTGACCGTATGAATTCATATGCTTTATGTGTATTTTCTCTTTTTATATTTGCTCTTAACTTTTCATCATATTCAACGAGACTACCATCAGTTAATTTTAAAGAGGTTAAATTTTTTTCTTTTAAGTATGTGCCAATTGTTGCACTTAAATTTTGTATTTCTTGCGTAGTTTCTTCAACAGCTTTTTCATGTAATTGTTTTTGTTCTTTAATATCAACTAATTTTTTACAAAGAGCTCCAATGTCTGATAAGCCTTCACCATCAAGGTCTTTTAATTTTTGATCAACAGCCTGTGTTGAAAGTGTGTCGAATATAGAATCTAAATCTTTGGGCATCGTAACTCCTTATGTTAATCGTTGCAGCTAACAACTTATAACTCCTTTACATGAAACTATATTACCTTGTCAACAAAAGAAAAAGGCTAGACTCTCGGGAGGAAAATCTAGCCTAATTTCTTTAGCCTTGATCTGGGACGAAAGGAGTTACGTTAATAACAGTACCAAATCAATTTTACATTTAGTTGTTTTTTCTGTATTTTACAACTATAAAGGGTAAATGGAGTTACAATATCGTTTCAGAACGAAACCTTTTGTACATCAGAAAAAAGCATTAGAAGAGTCATGGAGCCGTGACAGTTTTGCTTATTTCATGGAGATGGGCACAGGTAAATCAAAAGTTTTAATAGATAATATTTGCTTATTATTTTTAACAAATAAAATTAAAGGCGCATTAGTTGTTGCACCGAAAGGTGTTTATCGTAATTGGAAAGTAGAACAATTGCCAGCGCACATGTCACCACTTGTAGAAGATTATGATGTGTATGATTGGAATCCTGTGGATACAATTAAAGAAAAAAAGAGACGTAATGATTTTTTATATAGTGATGGGAATAAACTAAAAATTTTTTTAATGAACGTTGAAGCTTTCTCAAGTGTTAAAGGAAAAAAGATTGCTGATAAATTTTTACAATTATATCCAGCGATGTTTGCGATTGATGAGTCGACGACGATAAAAAATCCTAAAGCTGCTAGAACTAAAAGTATAATGAAACTTGGTACACTAGCCAGGTATCGTCGGATCCTGACTGGTTCGCCCGTGACCCGCAGTCCGTTGGATTTATTTTCTCAATGTTATTTCTTAGACCCAAAACATTTACAACAACCTAGTTACTGGTCATTTAAAAATAAATATTGTGTGATGGAAACAGGTTATGCAGCAGACTACACTTTTCAAAAAGTTCTTGGCTATCAACGTTTAAGTGATCTAACTGGTTTACTAAATAATTTTTCTTTTCGTGTAAAAAAAGATGAGTGTTTAGATCTTCCTCCAAAAACATTTGTTACCAGGGAAGTGCAAATGAATAAAAAACAAGAGGATGCATATTTACAAATGCAAGCATTACAAATTGCTAGACTAGACTCAGGAGAAGAAACAACGGCTGTTGCAAAATTAACTATGATGTTACGCCTACATCAAATCGCTTGTGGCTTTCTAGTTACCGATGATGATGGCATTATAGATCTTCATGATGAAAAGGGAATGATCCCAAGATTAGAAACGTTAATGGATTGTTTAGATGAAATTGATGGTAAAGTTATTATCTGGGCAAACTATCGTCACAACATTGAACACATAGTAAAAGCAATTACAAAAAAGTATGACAATCATTCTATTGTAGAATCTTTTTATGGTGGCACAAAAGATAAAGAGAGAGTTGATATAATAGAAAAATTTAAAGACCCTAAGTCTGAGCTGCAATATCTTGTAGCTAATCCAAAGACAGGTGGGTACGGATTAAATTTAACTGTGTCAAAAACAATTATTTATTATTCTAATAATTATGATTTAGAAGTACGCATTCAATCGGAAGATCGTATTCATCGTTATGGCCAAGATCAAAAAACTTTGTATGTAGATCTACAATGTGTTGGCACAGTTGATGAGCATATTATCGCTAATTTAGTAGGAAAAGTCAAGATTTCCAACAAAGTTTTGAATGAACAATACCGTGAATGGATTAAAGTTTTAAAAAAATCTTGAATTAAAGTTATAAATAGTTATATGTAGTTATAGGGAGTTATTCCCGTCGAAAGGAGTTACGTATGACAATGTTACATGGAGTAATAGCTATCATATTAATAGCGGGAATAGTTCTCTACAAAAACACTTTGCTTTTTGCATTGTTGTTTGGTTTTTGGATCGTTTGGAGTAGGGGAGGTTTCGAATGGTTGTTATAGGATGGCAGTCAGGAATAAATTCTATTCATCCAGGTCCAACGGTTGACTATCAGCCGTTGCCGATGACAGAAGAATTATTTCTTAAACGCCAACAGAATCTTATTAATGCGATGTTAGGTGCTGAAGATATTGAATTTAGAATAATCTTTTTTCATAAACTACAGGAGCTCATGCGCCATGTCCCGTGAACAAGATAAAATTAATCCGTCTTATTATAGAAAGAATATTGAGGTTACTGATTTTATTATTGAATACGACATGAATTTTTTAGAAGGTAATATAATTAAGTATGTTACTCGCTACAAAGATAAGAATGGCATTGAAGATTTAAAAAAAGCTAAATGGTATTTAGATAAATTAATTAAACAAAAGGAGAAAAATGAATAAATCAAACTCACCCTACTCAACGATTGCTGTAAGGCATGATGTGCATGCACGGCTAAAAAAATTAGCAAAAGCAAGATATCAATCAATAACAAAGTATATTGAGCAATTAGTTGAGTTCGAAGAAGAGAACGAAAATAAACGAGGTAAAAGGAAAGGTTTACCTAAATGAATGAACACATAAAAAATTATTTGTTTTGGATGTGGTTTAGTATTGTGCGTATTTATTTTGATAAAGTTTTACAAAAACCACAACGCACAGTTATATTTATAATTAAGTACGCACCAAGAAAGCTACGGGACAGAACATTGAATAAATTATTTTATTCTAACCCAGCAGTTTTTAAAATTTTTTCAGAACTAGTGGAGGCAGTTGATGAGTGATTTTACGTTTTGGCATTTTGTTGCCATAATTGGAGTATTTGTAATAGGGTATCTTTTAGGAGGATGGCGCATGAGACGAGTATATGAGCCTCGCCTGGAAGAGGAATATAATAAAGGTTTACGTGATAGGGATCCAGAATGGCAAGCAAGAAAAAGCGAAATATAGAAAAGTGTTTACGTGCTGCACTGGAGAAGATTAGTAAAAAAGCCGTACGGGAACCCCGTACTGCGCGCGAAGTCGCCGATCGATTGTTATGGGAACGATTGAGAATAATAGTTTGGAGGAGATATGAAGTTAGAGGATTTGACCAAGAAACCGTGTCCCGCGTGCAAAGGTAATGGGTATATTCGTCTTACGTTCGAAACTGAAAAAGCCACACAACAATGTCAAACGTGCGAGAGCGAGGGAGAGATTTGGGTTCGACGTGTACCGCGATCCGTGGTTCAAGAGCAAAAAGAAAAGAACCAAGTTCATTGATCCGTGTCCCGTGGTTAGTTGGCAAAAAGGAAAACCTATACCTTTTTAAAAGTTTAGTATAAAATTATAGGTGTAGACGGAGTTTTTATTCTTTTTCACTTCGTCTACACCTCGTTATAAGTTATTGTGTACTTGTAACTTTTCAGGTATACAATTAAGACTGTTATATGGCTGAACCGATATGGTGGCTGAGGAGCAGTTTATGAGTGATGATATTTTACTGGAAGCGCAAGCTAATGTCATTGATCACTTATTGGAGGGTCTTGCACCTAATGATTTTTCCTCCAGGTGCACCCTCCTAATTAATGAATTTAAATTTATAGATCATCAAGCAGCTTCTAAATATATTAATAAAAAATTAAAGGAGAGACATGATAACGTCCTCACATTTACCCCGAAGTCCGATTAGGGAAGTTTTTACTTGCCCAGATTGTAATAAAGTTCACGTCACATTTTGGGATGATGTTAAAAAAATTTATAGTCAACAAGAATGGGAATATATTGTTGGTCAAGGTGTTAAAGCATTAAAGAAGATAACAGAAATAATGCCTATATCTGATGATCCAAAGGTATTTTAAAGTTCTCTCTATATAAGTAATTATTTTGAAAAAAATATTTTTTTACTTTTTGCTCAAATATGAGGTAACACAGGTAACATTTGGCTACAACATGCAGAAAATAAAGAAAAAAGTGTTACTTATTGTGTTACCTGAGAGACAATTCTTCAGGTAACAGGTAACATTTCAAACCTTACTGGTACCGCGCGCGGGGGTAAAAAGGTAAAAATTTCAATTTTGATAAAAATGCTGTATAAGGGGTAAACTATGAAAAAATCAAATATTGTTGAAATAACTTCTCAACAAAGAAAATTTTGTGAGTTAATTATTTTGTATGACGGTGAATGGACAGCAACTCAATGTGCTATTGAGGCAGGATATTCTGAAAAGTCTGCTAGAGTTATTGCTAGTCAATTACAAAATAGAGAAAAGTATCCAAAAGTTTATGACTATTTGTTAGATCTTAGAGAAGAGCAACATAAAAAATATCATGTCAACTATAATCGTCACATGAGAAGGCTTGCAAGTTTATCTAAATCAGCGGAAGAAAAAGGTAATTATACAGCAGCCGTAAGTGCTGAAGTTTCAAGAGGAAAAGCAGCAGGTTTATATGTTGATAGAAAAGAAATCTTGACTGGTTCAATTGATAGTATGCCTAAAGCAGAGGTTGAAAGAAGGCTTGCTGACTTGAAAAAAAGGTTTCCAAAAGTAGTAAATGTGCTTTCACGTGAAAAGAAAAAGAGAGATGAAAGAAAAGAATATATGGAAAACGATAAGACTTAACAGTAACATTGTTAAGTGGGATAGAATTGAGTCTAAAACATCTCCTGGAATTCCTGATTTACATGGATTTTTTAAGGATATTGACACAGGCTTTGGACATACCTTTTGGGTCGAATTAAAATTAACTAAGACTAACAAAGTTTTGCTCAGTTCTAAGCAAATTGCATGGCATCATCGCTTTGAAAAGTATGGTGGTACATCTTTCATCTGCGTTAAGGCCCTCTTACGGAGGTCACTGCTGATATATGTGGGAAAAAGGGCCACGGAGCTCGGGGAAAAAGGCTTGAAGCTCGCCCCAGATCTGGTCATGACCGAAACATGGTCCGAGGATCGCTTTGCGCAGCTCGTCAAAATACGCCAAGAATACGCCAAACCGTACGCCTCTATATAGATTAACTGCATGCACCAGGTGCCGCTGGTAGCTGCGGGAAGACTTTAAAATATGGCAGAAATCCGCCAAAAATTACCCTGAAGCCCACGCTTCACCTGGCTGGGCCCTGGAAGCACGGGAAAAATACGCTGACTTTTCGCCGTTTTCTGGGATTCTATATAGATTCAGTCGCTTCACCAGGTGCCGCTGATCCTGCCGCTGGGGAAAAAATAAATTTTTAATTGGTTGACTTATAATAAGTTATAACTATATTCTATTATAAAAAGGGGTCGTTATGTTTACAGTAAAAGAAGCGTGGGCGCTGGTCGGGGGTTTGTCTAAGCCGTCCAAAATGCCGGGCCACGGCTACGGATTAAGTGCCAAAGATTGCAAGACAGGAAGCGTATTAAGAAAAATTGCTAATAGTGTTTGTTCAGCATGTTATGCGTTAAAGGGTCGTTATGTTTTCCCGAATGTATACGAGGCGCACCAGCGCCGATTAAAATCAATTGACAATAAATTATGGGTTGAGGCGATGGCTTCATTGATCAATTGGTATAAAAAGAAATCAAATTATTTTAGATGGCATGATAGCGGGGATCTCCAGGGCGTGGGTCATTTAAAGAAAATTGTTGAAGTGTGCAACAAAACGCCGGGCGTGTCGCACTGGCTGCCAACGCGTGAAGCTGGCTTTGTTAAAGAATATAAAAACAAGTTCGGCGACTTTCCAAAAAATTTAGTTGTTAGGATATCCGCGACGATGGTTAACGGCGTCCCGCACAAATCGCACGGCCACAGTTCCACGGTTGTCACTAGCGAAGACCTAGCGACGTCCCACCTGTGTCAAGCATATAAACAAGGCAATGAATGCAAGGCTTGCCGGGCGTGTTGGGATCCAAAACATCCTGATATAGCTTACTTGAAACATTAGGGGGAATGATGTCAACAAAATACGCTGACTTTTCGCCACGTCTGGGGGCTTACTATACATTACGCAGGCCGCCAGCGGCGAGTTTCTCGGTTGTCAAGCCCAAAGAATCGGCAGAAAACAGCCATTTTTTACGTCCATCTGAGCCTGAAGCGTCGCCTCCACCTGGGCTTCTGAGAAAAAATACGCTGAAATATCGCCGTTTTCTGGGGTTTCTTATAGATCCAGGAGCTTACCCGGTTACGGCAGCTGAGTTGCCGCTATGATGTTTTTCTTTATCACCTTTATTATTTTGGTTGCAGTCGGTCGAAATCCTTTCGTCGCGTTTCTTTTTGCTAGTTTGTTCGCTCTATTCTTCGCAGTTCATGGGTTCTTGTCGTGAAAAATACATCAGTTGTTCGCCACTCGTTTGGTCTTTATATACATTCCATTCACTACCTGACCTGGCCTGACCTGGAATGACTAATTTTTTCCTGTCATTTTCCTGTCATTAGAATTTTTGGAGTTTAAATTATGTGAAAAAATAAATTATTATTATGTTTACTTATAATTAATTATAAGTATTAATTGTATTTGTATTAATAATTAATACTAGCCTTAAACGATTAAACTAAAGGAGTTACAATCATGGCAAAAAAATTAAATGCATTTGAAGTAAAACTACTTCTTGAATACAGACAGTATCAAGATATCAAAAACCTTGCGGATAAAAAGTGTAAGCAATTACAAAAGCAAGTGTATCAATTAATTGATGATAAGAACTTAACTGAAAAAGAAAACTTTATCTTTACTCATAACAATAATGTTTTCTCAATTAGTGAAGTGAATAGATCATTAACTGATATGAAACAAGTAAGGGAAATCTTAACACAGAAAAAGATTGAAATTCCAGTTAAGAATTCAAGTTACTATGCTATCAAGAATGTAACTAATTCAAAAGAAGTTGAGTTACAAATTGAAGAGCAACTAGGGAGAATAGCTAATGCCTAATGATCTAGTAACTGACTTACAGAACCTAAGAAATTTAACTAATACTAACCGCTCAAATAGAGCGGTTACAGAACCTTTAGTAAGTAACGATCAAGAAGTTGATTGGCAATTAGTTGCTAGTTATCTTGATAGTGAAATGTTTTCTTTCATACTAAAGAATAGAGATAACCAAACAATAAAAGAGTTTGGCTTACAACTATCATCTAACCTAGCTAATAAGTTTGGCTTGACTAGATAACCTACGAAATGGAGATGGTATTTGCTACCATCTCCACACCCCATTCCCCAGCGACACCAGCCAGTCCTAAAATAATCCTCGACTCACACGCCCCTACATCTAGTAGCTATTACATTTAGATATACACGATCTAGAGTCCCAACTCGATTTTGCCAGAAAAAGTCCACTAAAACCACGCCACCCCCCTCTCCCCCCTATACATTGTGGGCGTGCACGTAGCGTGTAAGTTTTACACAAACGATTATATGTGTTAAACATCACAGAAAAATGGATTACGATCAAATTACTTATTCAGAAGCAGAAGATTTAATAAAAAAATTAGAACTTAAAAAAGCTGAAATAGATACGTCAAAGCATTCAAGAGATGATTATCTATCTTTTGTACGTGCCGTATGGCCAGAATTTATTGCAGGGTATCACCATAAAAAAATTGCAGAAAAATTTAATTTAATCAAAGAGGGCAAGTTAAAACGCTTAATCGTTAATATGCCTCCACGTCATACTAAGTCAGAATTTGCTTCTTTTCTTTTCCCCGCATGGATGATGGGACACAATGCAAAATTAAAAATAATTCAAACTACACACACAGCGGAACTATCATATCGTTTTGGTCGTAAGGTACGTAACCTTATGGACTCAGAGGATTATAAAAATATTTTTCAAGATATAAAATTATCACAAGATTCGAAGGCAGCGGGCCGTTGGGAAACGAATAAAGGTGGTGAATATTTTGGCGCGGGTGTTGGTGGTGCAATCACGGGCCGTGGTGCGGATTTATTGATCATCGATGACCCACACTCAGAGCAAGATGCGTTGTCCTCTACCGCATTCGATAATGCGTACGAATGGTATACCTCTGGACCTCGTCAGCGTTTACAACCTGGTGGCGCCATTGTTATTGTTATGACCCGTTGGTCCGTTAAAGATCTAACAGGTAAATTGGTTAATGCACAAAAAGGTGTTAAAGCAGATCAATGGGATATTATTGAGTTTCCCGCAATCTTTCCTGAGACGGGTAATCCTATGTGGCCTGAGTATTGGAAAGAAGATGAATTACTTTCTGTCAAAGCATCCTTGTCAGAACAGAAGTGGCAAGCACAGTGGCAACAGCAACCCACCAGTGAAGAAGGTTCCATTATCAAACGTGACTGGTGGAAGTTATATGAACATGACGATCCACCACCCCTCCAACATATAATTCAAAGCTACGATACAGCCTATAGTAAAAAAGAAACAGCCGACTATTCGGCGATTACAACATGGGGAGTTTTCTATAGAGATGAAATGAGAGCACCTGCTTGTATTTTGTTAGACGCGAAACGCGGGCGGTGGGAGTTTCCTGAATTAAAAAGGAAAGCAGTCGAACAGTACAATTACTGGGAACCCGAGACCGTGATCATCGAAGCGAAAGCGTCAGGCCTTCCGCTAACGTACGAGTTACGTCAAACAGGAATTCCAGTTGTTAACTTTACACCGAGCAAAGGAAATGATAAACATTCAAGAGTAAACGCTGTAGCACCTCTATTTGAATCGGGACAAGTTTATTATCCTGACGAAAGATGGGCGCAAGAGGTTATTGAGGAATGTGCTGCTTTTCCTTTTGGTGAACACGACGATTATGTTGACTCCACCACTCAAGCTCTGTTAAGATTTAGACAGGGAAATTTTATTACGCACCCAGAAGACTACGAGGATGAGCCAAGTATGTTGAAGATGCGAGAATATTATTAGGAGTTATTATGGCAATGGACGAGAAAGTTCTTAAAAAAGTTAAGAAAATTTCAGATAAAAAAGACACAGAAGAAACTCTTCGGAATTTGAAAAAAGGAATACAAAACACAGAAGAAACTTTGAAACTTGGTGATTTAGAGTTGGGCATGATACCAGAAGAAATAATGAAAGATTTGCTCAAGTACAAAAAACAAAGTAATAAAGATGGTGGAAAACAAAAACTTAAAGATGGCAAGAAAACTGACTTCGGTATGCTATCAGTAAAAGCTGGTATTGATAAAAATCCAAAACCAACAAAAGCAGATAGAATTGCTGGTGCAACAATGAAAGACGGTTCGCGTACCAAGGTTCGTGGTGTTAGAATTGCTAACAAAGGTTTTAGAAAAGCAAAGCTTAGTTAATGAATAAAAAGAAAAAGTTTCAATCGGGCGCAGCTAGTGTTCTAGATGATCCAGATATATTGGATGTCATTCCTCAGATAAGGAGACCTAATTTAATGGGCGATCCTACTAAACTAGGAGCCGCGGACCTCGGGCCGTTGTTAGCCATGATGGCAGCTGGAGCATATCCCGCTGTTAGCGCTATGACAGAGAAAGATAAAGACCCTCAAATATCACCTATTATTAAAACACCAGCGGGTGATGTATATGCACCGAGTGAAGAGGAGATTAGAAAAAGACAAGCAGAGGATGCAGAGAGAGCAAAGAACACAGGACTTGTTCCTCCTGATGTAAAAAACGAACCTTTAATTACACCTACACCTAAGCCAAAAGGTTTGCTGGACGATGCAAATATTACCCTACCTTCCCCTCAAGAAGATACAAGTAATATTACTCCTATACCTAAACCTGTAACTGCTGATGATTTAATTATTACAATGTCAGATCAAAAGAAAAAAGAAGATACATCTAAGGCACTTGTTCCGACTAAGATGATGGAGAGTTTGGCAGATCTACCTGATCCTATGGAAACATATCAAAGTGAAATTGCCCCACGTTTTTCTCAAACAGAGGACTACCTTAAATCAAATTACACGGCTGGTGAAAAAAAATTACTTAACGATTGGGTTAATGAATTATTTAATCCACAAAAAGGTTTAACACTAGAATTAAGAGATACAGGTCTTGCAGCTCAGTTAGAACAAATTAATCAAGCAGACCCAAAAAGAAAAGTTACAGCAAAAGAATTATTAGAATTAGTACAAGGAGCAGATAATCAATTAGCAGGTTTTGGTAATTATCAAATCATGGGAGGAGACCAAGAGCTCTTTCCTCAAACAGTACAAAATGCTATTCAGGGTATAAATCAAATGGATGTTGTCATGCGTCCAGGTCAACTGTCAGATTTTGTAGATAGGTATAAAAATTTGGTAACGGATAATTTAAAAAGTATACAAAATTCTACAGATAGAGATACAGCAGCAGATTCTTTAGCTAGAATACAAATACAAACACAAGAGTTATTAGCTGAAGAAGGAATTGATCCATCAATGCTAGAAAGAAATAGAGAGTATGCAAAGATACAAGATTACATTCGTCAAGTAGGATCAACCTTACAAGGTACTGTATTTACAAATGAACATATGAACATTGGTTTACCGGGTACTCGTGCAGAGGATTATTCTGTTATTACACATAATTTTAATCCTAAATTTGGACAAGAGAATAGAACAAGCGAACACAATACTTCACACCCTACAGCGGATAATACAATCGCATTTAGTAGAGGAAGAAAAATACAAAATTACGAAAATGGTGATCAAGGTAGTATTATTATGGAAATGCAATCTGACGTTCATCGTAACAAACCTGCAATTCAATATCCAACATCGTCAAATGATTTTACTTCTAGTAAAAATAATTATCCTTACGCAGGCGGAGCTCAATACTGGGTAAAACAAGTAATGAAAGATAGACTCACACAAGCCTTAATTGATGGTGATGATTTTTTAGGATGGGTTCCAGGTGAAGTTGTATCTCATTATGAAGGTGCAGACAAAGATAACTACAAAGGTTTTATTAATATTTACAATAATAAAACAAATGAATTTATAAAAAAATTAAATAAAGATATTACCAAAAGAGGTAAGGCACTTGGCATGAGTGATGATGAAATTTCAATGGCAACACTTAAAGTAAGAAATGATGGCCAGTATAAATTTGATAGTGGAGGAGATGAATATTTTTCAAGAGTGAGACAAAACCAGTTTCCTGGAATGGAAAAATATGTAAGAACTGGTGAAAAAACAAGGAGTAGAGATGAATATCGTTATGAGGAAATTGAAAATACTTTGCAACTTATTAACATGCCTTATATTGACTTGAAAGCTAGAGAGGATTTTGATCCTAACCTTTTAAAGAAAATTGGCTTTCCTCAATTCAAAAAGGGTGGTAAAACAAAAACTTCAAAGGCAAATCCTTTGATTGACATCGAAATATTCTTTGAAAGCATATAATGGCTATAGATAAAAAAATTCAACCTACAGAAAATGACATTGTAATAGATCAATATGCAAGTAGTCCTATTGATATTAGTGTTGAAGGACAACCACAAGATAACATAGAAATGTTACAAGATGGATCAGCTATTGTTGGTCCACAGACACTTAACATGCAAGCAACTTTTGATTCTAATTTATCTGAGTTTGTTGATGAAGATGATTTAGAAAAAATGAGTTCAGACTTGATTGCTGATTACGAGACTGATAAAGAAACAAGAAAAGATTGGGAACAAGGTTACACACAAGGATTAGACCTTCTAGGATTTAAATACGAAGAGAGATCACAGCCCTTTCAAGGAGCAAGTGGTGTCACCCACCCAATGTTAGCAGAATCTGTTACTCAGTTTCAAGCACAAGCATATAAAGAATTACTTCCAGCAGGCGGTCCAGTAAAATGTGATATTGTTGGAGCAGTAAACCCTCAAGTCGAAGAACAAAGTAAAAGAGTTCGAGACTATATGAATTATCAAATAACTTCTGTAATGGAAGAGTATGATCCTGATATGGATCAGATGTTATTCTTTTTAGCATTAGCTGGTTCTTCTTTTAAAAAAGTTTATTATGACGCAAACTTAGGAAGAGCAGTTGCAAAATTTATTCCTGTTGAAGAT
Organism: uncultured bacterium; assembly: GCA_963974305.1. Taxonomy (GTDB): domain Bacteria; phylum Bacteroidota; class Bacteroidia; order Flavobacteriales; family Flavobacteriaceae; genus Dokdonia. The sequence goes on along the minus strand of CAXBCS010000035.1, from coordinate 5,207 downwards.
TTAGTTGTCCCTTATCACTCTACAGATCTTGAAACAGCTCCACGTATCACACATGTTTTAAAACAAAATAAAAATGAAGTAAGAAAAAGTCAAGTTAACGGTTTTTACCGAGATGTTGATCTTGAGTCTATGCTACCAAACGAAAGTGCTATTCAAGAAAAATATAATTCTATTGAAGGAGTAAGCCCTAGTGATGTTCAGTATGATAACGAATGTACCTTACTTGAAATACATTGTGATTTAGACATACCAGGATTCGAAGATATCGGTTTGAATGGTGAGCCTACAGGCATTAAACTGCCTTACATAATTACAATCGATGAAGGATCAGGAAAAGTTTTATCAATCTACAGAAACTATAAACAAGAAGATCCTCAAAAAAAGAAGATACAATATTTCGTTCACTATCGTTTCCTTCCAGGTCTTGGCTTTTATGGTTTTGGTCTTATCCATATGTTGGGAGGTTTATCAAGATCGGCTACCTCCTCGTTACGTCAACTTATTGATGCGGGAACATTATCAAATTTACCAGCAGGATTTAAAGCAAGAGGTCTTCGAATTAGAGATGATGACAGTCCATTACAACCTGGCGAGTTTAGAGATGTTGATGCTCCGGGAGGAGACCTAAGAGCAAACTTCGTACCTCTTCCATATAAAGAACCAAGTCAAACTTTATTTATGCTTCTTAGTTTTTGTGTAGATGCAGGTAAAAGATTCGCTGCTGTAGCAGACGCAAAAATTTCAGATTCAAACAATGCTAATCCAGTTGGAACAACAATGGCAATGATTGAACAAGGAACAAAAGTTATGAGCGCAATTCATAAAAGAATGCATTATGCTCAAAAAGTTGAATTTAGATTACTAGCTAGAGTATTTCAATTATACCTTCCACCAGAATATCCTTACAATGTTTCAGGTGGGGAGAGAACAATTAAGGTTCAGGATTTTGATGAAAGAATTGATATTATTCCAGTATCTGATCCAAATATTTTTTCAATGTCGCAAAGAATTCAATTGGCTCAAGCACAATTACAACTAGCACAATCAAATCCACAAATACATAATGCTTATGAAGCTTATAGAAGAATGTATCAGGCACTTGGAGTACAAAATGTTGACGCTATTTTACCTCCACCTGCTAAACCACAACCAAAAGATCCAATTACAGAAAATGCAGAACTACTTATGAAGAAAACTGCTCAATCCTTTGCAGATCAAGATCACGTTGCACACATTAATACACACAGAGCTTTCATCTCTTCCGTGTTAGTTAGAACTATGCCTGATGTAATGGTTAATATTACCTCTCATATTCTTCAACATACTTCAATGTTAGCGGTACAAAATGTTTTAGAGAAGAATAAAGAAAAAATTGATTCACTTACTCAACAGTTTAATGGTCAAATACCTGAACAAGTACAAGCGGCTGTTAATAAATTGTTAAATGAGCAAATTGCTCAAGTAGAAATGGAGCTTATGTCTCAAATGATCGCTGAAGAACAAGAGTATCTTGAAGGTGGGGGCGAAGATCCACTAGTAGAGCTTAAAAAAGAGGAAATAGATATTGAAAAACAAAGAGTTCAAGCTGATAATATGGCTAAAATGGCAAAAACAGAGCTTGATATAGCAAAATTACAACAAAAATCAGAAATAGACGAAGCTAAACTACAGCAAACAGCGGAATTAGCTGCAAAACGTAATAATATTCAGATGCAAAAAATAAATCAAAGATAATTATGAAAAATCCTAACTTAAATGTAGATGAAATCGTTCATGATTTAACTAACTATGCTTTTGAAAATGATAGAAATCAAGAAGAGATGTTAATCGTTGCTTCTATGATGATGGTAACTGCAAAAATGATTTATTTACAAACATTAGGAAACAATGGTAATACTCTTTTTGAGAATGATAAAGAAATCATACTTGAACAACAAAAACCAACAGTACATTAAGGGGTCGTATGAAATTTAAAAATGCAAAAATGACAATTGTTCCTCAAAAAAACCCATTTCCTAACACACAAGTTGCTTCAACAGCAGAGCAAGTTTTCTCTCCATTTGTAGTAAAAGATAACAAAGGAAGTGGTCCTCAAGGACAAACAAGCAGAATGCAGATTAAAAAAGTAGCTTTCAAAGGCGTAAAATAGTATAATTCGCTACTTTAACAAAGGAGGTTCTATGAACTTACTAAAAGATCTATGGTCACACATCAAAGAATGGAGTGACTGGCAGATGAAGGATTGGATAAAAGCCGCTATTGTAGCGATCGTAGTTATCTGGATATTAAGCTGGATGACAGGCGGAGCAGCATAGTGCTACAACTTCTTGGAGGCATGTTAGGTGGTAAAGGCGGAGCCTTAAAAACCATTGCTAAAGTTGTCGACGAGATTCATACATCAGAAGAAGAGAAATTAGATAAAAAGATTTTAATGCAACGCATTCAACAAAAGCTTGCAGAAAAGCAATTAGATGTTAATGCAAAAGAAGCCAGCCATCGCAGCGTATTCGTTGCTGGCTGGCGACCATTTATAGGATGGATCGGAGGGCTTGCTTTAATGTTTAGCTTCATCCTATCTCCTTGTATTGAATGGTATGCAAAATTTGCAGGTATAGATATTGTGCCTCCTGCTATAGAGACTGGGCCCCTTCTAGCCATTGTCACTTCAATGCTCGGAGTCGCCGGGATGAGAAGTTTCGAGAAGGCAAAAGGTCTTACTAAGTGACCTACGACGAATTAGCAGATTCCGTAAAATTATCCGAAGGTTTCAAAGATCATATTTATAAAGATACTGAAGGATTTGCCACAATTGGCTGGGGCCATAAAGTAGTGTATGAAGATAATTTTGAAGAAGGTAAAACTTATTCTAAAGAAGAATTACAAGAAGTATTTGAAAAAGATCTAAATAAAGCAATAGGTTTGGCAAGACAACTTATGAAAGAAAATAATGTGTCTGACTTACCTACAACTGCACAGCACACTTTAACCGAAATGTGCTTTCAGCTTGGAAAATCAGGTGTCTCCCTCTTTCGTAATATGTGGAAACAACTGCAAAACCGAAATTTTGAAGGTGCGAGTTTAGAGATGTTAGACTCGAAATGGAATCGTCAAACTCCAAATCGCTGTAAAAAATTATCGGATCAGATGAAATCGTGCGCTTAGAAAATTTCTTTACAGCTTATAAAAAAGATTTAAATGCTAGACAAAAGCAGATAGAAGAAGTTATATTAAGCGGACAGGTAAAAGACTGGTCACATTATAATTACTTGACTGGAAAACTAGCTGCTTTAAGACAAGAAACTCAAGAGCTTTCGCTCTTGCTCAAGAACACGGAGTTAGAAAATGACTAAACCAAAATTAATCGTACCAAAACATGTTTGGGATGGTGCGCAGGCTGAAAAAAAGAAAAACGAAGTAGAAAAAGTACCAACCCCAACTGGTTGGAGAATAGTTTTATTTCCACTAAAATTAGAAGGTAAAACAAAAGGTGGTGTTCTTCTTACTGATGACACTGTCGCTGAATCTCAAATGACTACTAACATTTGTAAAGTTTTAAAAGTAGGACCCCTAGCCTATAAAGATAAATCAAGATATCCAGATGGTAAAGCTTGGTGTAAAGAAGGTGACTGGGTAATTATAACTACTTACGCTGGATCAAGAATAAAAATTGATGGTGGAGAACTTAGAATTGTTAATGAAGATGAGATAATGGCAACTGTGGATGATCCACGGGATATTTTACCTAAAAATATAATGTAAATGGAGAAGACTATGCAACCACAATCACTAAATGAAGAAAAATTAATTCCTCTTGATACTTCAGGGGATAATATTGATGTTGAATTGAATGAAGAAACAAAGGAACAAAATAATGAAAAAACTGTAGAAGTAAAAGAAGAAGTTAATAATCAAAATCCTAAAGAAGAAGGCACTGAACACGAACAGTATTTAACTAAAAAAAAGAAAAAAGAAGATCCACGTTTAAGGATTAATGAACTTACTGGTAAGTGGAGAGAAGCTGAAAGACAACAATTAGCTGCAATTGAATATGCAAAAGCTGTTCAAAAAGAAAATGAAGATTTAAAAAAGAAAAATTCTACCTTAGATAATTCTTATATTGAAGAGTTTAAAACTAGAGCAACTAGTGAAGAAACTACAATTAAAAAAGATCTTCAAGAAGCTATGCAAGCAGGTGATTTTGCAAAACAAGCTGATCTTCAAGGTAAATTAACTGATACAATTCTTCAAAGGCAAAGAGCTGAAATGACTCTTCAGAAAAAAATTCAGGAAGAAAAAAATAAACCTGAAGAAAAACCTGTTGATTTTGCAGCTACACAACAAAAAGCACCACCTACACCTGAGCCTTCACCAAAAGCTCAATCGTGGGTATCAAAAAATTCTTGGTTCGGAAACGGATCAGACAGCGGACATGATGTCGTAAAAACTATGGCGACTTATGGTATTCATCGGCAATTAATTACAGAGGGAGTTGATCCTGAGTCAGATGATTACTATAATGAAATAGATACTAGACTTTCTAGGTATTTTAATGCTAATACAGACACATCACAAGTCGGTAGTAACAGAGTCGCTCAGACTGTTGCTAGCGCCGCCAGAAATGGCAAAGCAACTGGGCGCAGAACTGTGACACTCACGCCATCACAAGTCGCTTTGGCTAAAAAATTAGGTGTGCCACTTGAAAAATACGCAGAACAACTGCAATTAATGCAGAAATCGTGAAGGAGGCGTTATGGATGAAATTAAAGAATTAAAGAAGACTTCGCGCAAACAAGAGACCCGTGAAAAGGTTGCTCGTAAGAGGGGATGGGTCCCTCCTTCGAACTTAGAAGCGCCAGAACCACCCGAAGGTTTTCACCATCGGTGGATAAGAGCTGAATATCGTGGCATGTCTGATGAAGCAAATATCATCGGTAGACTACGAAGTGGATATGAATTTGTGAAAATGGATGAGTATCCCGATAGAATGGATTTACCTTCTATCGCAGAAGGTAAATATAAAGGCGTTATAGGTATTGGCGGATTATTATTAATGCGTTGTCCATTAGAAGTGAAAGAAGACCGAGATGAATATTTCCGTAATCTTACAAACGAAAAGACAGCAGCAATTGAAAATGATCTTCATAAAGATGAGCATCCAGCGATGCCAATCCATCAGGAGAGGCAAAGCAGAGTAACTTTTGGAGGCA
>CAXBCS010000034.1:0-34578 GCA_963974305.1 uncultured bacterium | reverse complement strand
CGGTTTATGTGATGCAGGACAAGATTCAGAACGATATGATGTATGGAGATAAGGCTAGTAAGGCAATTTTAAGCAATCTTTCCTATCAGTTTTTTGGAAAGGTCAATGACCCAGATACTGCAAAATATTACGAACGCTTTTTTGAAATTATTAAAGACCCAACCAAAAGTGTAAGCCGGGGGCATAATCTAGATTTTGACACACGAATTACGACTGGAGAAAAGGAAATCCCAAAAATAAGAGCCGACGTTTTCTTTAGACTAAAACAGGGCGAGTTTATTACGTATGCTGATGGAAAGGATAAAATGGTCCAGTTTAAATTGGCCGATATTCAAAGAGAACTTCCAAATGAATCTAAACAGTTTTCAAAGGCTGATTTAGCTGATAATTTTGAGAGGGTTTATGAAGAGGCTCGGTCTATATTTAATGAATAATGTGTTCAATGAAGATAGAATTCATTAGAGTAAATGAGAATTAATTATTTAAAGCAGCTTGCTTTTATCTGTAGTTAAGGTATAATCGATTTTGCCTATGGTCAACTTGTTTACTCCTAATATTGGTGTTTTTCGTACTATTCTCTCGCCATTTAATAAAGTGCCTGTGCTTTCCAAATCATAGACCCATGAATTGTCTTTACTATTTATAATTAAGCAATGTCTTCGACTAACAATGTTTCCGCCAGGAACCATACAGTCATTTTCAAGAAATTTTTCCCGGCCAAATTTTATTATTGGTTTTGTTATGGAGTCTAAATTTTGGTCAGGGTTTGTGCTTTCTAAAATAGTAATTGTATTTTCCTTAATAGTGTTAAAATGAAAATCCATAAATAATAACTTGGATTTTAATGTCGGTGAATCTATTAAATTATGGCTTAATTTTTCTTCGGTTAAAACTGAGTTATTATAATCAATAAAAATATTATTCGTTGATTTTCCATCTGTTTTAGGAGCTGGCACTTCTCCATTATTTAATAGCGCATAACAGATATGATAATTATTTGAAAAACATTTAAAATGACCATTTGTGTCCATTAGCATTTTTGATAAATCCATTGCTGATTCGTACCGGTCTGTTTCAAAATAACAACGAATTAAAAGATTGTAAGCTTCATAATCGGTGGGATGACGATGTAAATGGTCAGTGAGCAAACCCATGGCAATTGGATAATTTTCATTTTCTAAATTTATCCAACCTAAATCTTTTTGAACATCTAAACGAGGATTTAACCGAAGTGCATTATCCAATGTTATTTTGGCTTTTTCAATTTGTTGTGTTCGTAAATAATATTTTCCAAGAGTATGTAATACAGCTACATTGCTTGGATAATTTAGGTTTGCCAGTTCAAGATATTTGGCTGCATTACGCCATTTATTTGTTTTTAATGCTTTTTCTGCAAGGACAACCAATTCCCCTGCTTTTAAGGCTTCTTTTTTAAAAACCTGAGGCACGTATTTTGCTTTGATTGCCTCTTCAAACTGCACCATGAACTGAAATCTTAGTTCCGGCACCTTATTAATTGATTTAAGAATAATTTCTTGTTGCCAATTTGGTAATTTTTGAATAGGAAAATCAGCTTTTTCATGTTTTTCCAATATTTCATCTGCAGTCAAATAACGAAATGGATTTGTTCCTGTTAATAGCTCCATTAGTGTTACTCCAAGTGCATAAATATCAATTTTCGGGTCTTGTTTTGTGTCCTTATCGTCATAAAAGAACTCAGGACTTAAATAGGACCTTGTTCCTGCTTCCTTATTAGCTACTCCAAAATCAGATATTTTTAATGTCCCATTTTTAGATAGAAGTATATTATCTGGTTTAATATCATGATGTATGATTCCTTTTTTGTGTAATGTACGCAAACAAGTTGTTAGGGTTTCAAACCAGGACATTATTTCGATTGTGGTAAGGCTTTCGGAACCAATTTTATTTCTCAAACTACCGCCTGAACAGTATTCCATTACTAAAAACAACTTATCTTTTTTCCAAAAATGATGATGGTAGGTTATAATATTTTGATGTTCAAACTTAGACACCATTTCAATTTCATGTATAATATCCTTTTGTGCTTCTGGATTGGTGTTTTTTAATCGTTTTATAGCTACAAACCTGTTTGACACCATTTCTTGAGCCAAAAAAACTTTACCGAAACCACCTTCTCCTAAATCTTTTATGTATTTGTATTTTTTATCGTATAATTTCATTTAGCGAGTTTTGATGTCGGGCTATATCTCATTATTCTATAGTATTTAAGGATCCCAAATTAAGGGTTAAGGTTAATTTAAAAAGGTCTTTTAGAAATAATATTGGGATAAAAAAAGATTTGAATATATGAAAAGGCATTAGTGTGTATAAAACTATAAAACCAGGTCATATCTAAAATGCTCATAAATCATTACCATTGCCAAAGTATCTAATTCACAATAGCGGAGTAGAGCAGATCTAGTTTCTATTCTTTCAAAATCGCCTATATTATTATCTTGTAATTTTGCATAGGCGAAAAGGGCTGCACCACCATCTGCTATTTGGCTCACTTCTTGGCTCGCGACCTCTATAGATTCTTCTAGTTGTTCGTTTGAAATACCATCAAAAAGAGGCGGAAGTAGCTTATATGGATTTATTGGAACTCCGTTTTCGATTGTCAAAAAATGATAATCACCGGCAAAGTTTAAGGAGGTAAGGTTTATTTCATTAATAGGTTTTGTGTATTTAGATTTAAGAAATACACTAGTCTCTAAAACAGCTGGCAGTATGGCCTTAATTGAATTGGAACCTCCTGTTTGTGGATGATAGTAATTCTTCACCACAGTTTGCTGTAAATCAATCATATCTCTAGCCCCTGCTTCATATTTGTTAGGATTACTTGCTGTTGTATGGCTTATACTTTCTATAAATCGTAATAACCCTTCGCGGTCTGGCTCCTTAGAATTACGTAACTGATTGTAAACTACATTTACGATAGTATTCTCGTGATTGTGATATCTGAATATGGAACCATTGTTTTGTTCTAACGAATTTTTTAGAGCCCTTATGAAATCGAAATTAGGAAATACACCTATTTCGAGGTTGATATAATCGGAATGATGTTCAACACGGCCATCCTCGTATACAATATGATGACTAAACTGAAAGGCAAGTTGTTCGTAGGGTCTCATACCAGCCGTAAAAGGAATGGCAACGGCGCACGTCTCAAAATCTATGAAGTTCAAAGGGTATATCCATTGACTCATCTCCAACCTTAAGTTAGCTACATCTACTTCAATGGAGTTATCCTTATTGATAGTTTTCTCTATTTGTATCCATTGACGGTCAGACCTGCTCATTCCATAAACACCGGGGTCATCTTTTACGTCGTCTCGGTTTAGTTCATCCATAAAATAGCGATGTTCCCGTAAGGCGTCTTTTGCAGGATTATACCATACATCATATGTTTTCGGGTCATTTACACGCTCGGTAGAAAGAGGCATAAGGCCTGGGCGCACCTTAGGTAATTGGGTCACCCAGCAATCATGAAAACCACTTCTTTTTTCGCTCGTTCTAGTATTGGTTTTAAATTCACAGCCTTTACATTGTAAACCAATGGGGGTTTCTATTTTTATATTCTTTGCATACTTTTCTTTGTAGAAATTAATGGTTTCTTCAAATGATTTATCTGGCTCTTGCGGGTTTTTAGATAAAATAAGATTCACTTCTTCTTCAACCGATATCATCGCTAAAATGGATGCTCCTAAATCTTCTCTTTTTAAGTTTGGGGTTACGACTACACCTGTTCTTAGGTTAGCATTAGGCACAATTTTAAAATGACAGTTCAAGCCATTTACCGTTGTATGTTTTGACTTTTCGACTAGATTAAGAAATGCTTTAATTTTCCAGTTTGGAAAACACTTCTGAATCACATATTGCTGAAACGCCACATCATACAAGTAAGCTTGCATTTTGGCACTAACACCAGATTTCGTAAGGAAGGAGTTGTGCGATTCACTATCAATAGATTTCGCCTTAACTTCTATTAAACGAATGTTTCTTCCTTTTTTCTCTAAAATATCTACACGTATAAATAAACCATCAAATAGAAAAGCGGCCTCAAAAATCGTCACATTTTCTTTTTCTAGTAATTCAGCGGTACGTTGGGCGAGTTTATCATAATTCCAGTCTTCACCTAAGATGGCTACTCCTTCAGGAAAATACATTCTTGCTAATTCTTCTACTTGAAATCCACCTTGCGCCAAGCCTTGTAAAAAGCTATCTGTTTCACTAGAATCTTCATAGAAGGGATTTCTAGTATAGTATAATTTTGTGGGGCAGTCTAGTGCGAGTTTGAATCTAGATTTGGTGAGGTAGCGTGGTTTAGTCATAATTATAAGATTAAAGGTAGTCCTTGGCCATTTTTAATTTTGAATTTTCAGGTAAACAAGAAAGAACAATATCTTCTACGCCACCATTGTTAAAGAAAAAATCATCCAAAATTGTTCCAAGTGCGGTACTTATTGTTTGCTCATTTGAAAGGAATTTATCTCTTCTGAAAGTGATTATTCTTTTCATATTGTCGTGGTTATGCTCTTTTACAAAAACGAATTCTTTGATATTTTTGGCTTTTATTTCTTTATGCATTGCCATTAAATTATCTCCAACTTCATTTTGCAAATTATTCCATAATTCAAAGGCTATACCTATCTTATTGCGTTTTAAAATTTCATCTGACGGGGTTACAAAAAAGCATAGGTTTTCATTGTCTGGGTGACAATACCAAGGTTTTTTATAATAGTAGCCTCTTTCAGAAAACACATCTTTTATTTTTTGATCTATATATTCTATAGATTTTTCTCTTTTTTCTATAATTTCATTAACGGCTTCTCTTTGGTCAATAATTGTTGCTAAAATACTATCTGATATTGGTTCGTTCATTTTATTTATATAATGTGAATTAATAGATTTTGCATACTCTCTTAAATAAAAAATATCAAGGTCATTTTCAATATCAGTTAAGACGAGATGCTGTTGTACTTTGTTAATGAGCTCTTGATGTGTTACATTATAAAACGTAGTTCCATTTTGGGTACAGTCAGTTTTATTCTTTTCATCTAAGGATAATACAACACCAAAAATATTTCTCTTGTGATTTATATGCTCATTTTTAACATGTTGATAATAAATATCTAAAGGATTTGATAGGTGATGATATAACTTGTTTTCAATAATAATACTCCAATTACTTCCCAGAATTAAAAGATCTATACGTTTTAATTGATTTTCAGGCTTGTCTGCAGATAATGTAGCCACTTCTAATTCAACCTTAAAGGGGACAGAATATATACTCTCTAATTCGGGTTTAATTAATTTTTCACTTATTATCTTTAATAAGCAATCAAAGAATAAAGTTCCGAACCCATGCTCTTCTTCTGGGTTAAAAAAATAAGCTAACATTTTTGAATTAATTGTTTCCTTCCTCTCTATACCAAGAATATCAAAAAAGTTTTTCTTTTTTCTTTTGGGAAGATTGGGCAATTTTCTGGCTACCTCATTAATACTTTTGTAAAAATCTTTAACATTATCAGTCATAGTCTAAATATATAGTTTATTCATTGTTTTAATATGCGCTGCAATCTTTTCCCTAAACCAAACAGGTTTCAAAACTTCTACCATAAAACCGAGCTTTAGTATTTGAGTCTCAAATTCAAAATTGGGTTTTAATTCATACGTAACCGTACCCCAATTCTTTTCATTTTCACCTTCTATACTTAGTTGCGAATGATGCAATGGTAAACTGCGCAGGTACTTTATCTGCCTATTATCCACCTTTAGAACTACCTTTTGTATTTCTTTGGTTTCCGTATAATTAAGGCCTATGACATCTGAAAATTGCTTTAATTGTTCGGTTTCGTTTTTAATCGTTTTGGCTTTCTGGGGTAAAAGGTTGATATTTTCAAGGCGATCTAAACCAAAAGTTCTTATTTCGTCCAAGTGATCAGGAACTGCAATAAGGTACCATCGGTTTAGGTATTCCTTTAATCTTAAGGGTGAGACCGTATAGGTTTTTCGGGTATTTTCATAGTAATTTATTTTTTCAAAGGATAATTTTTGGGATTTAGTAATACCGCTCAGGACTTTTTTAATGTTATGAAGGCCTTTAAATGCGGCACTATCATCAGGGATTACCCATTTTTGAAAAGTTTGATAATCCTTTAGCCCGGCTTCATATAATTCTGCCAGTGAAGCCAGTTCTGCAAATTTGAAAAATGTTCCCAAGCGTTCTGGGTCATCCGCTAGTAGATATCCTTTTTTGGAACGATTGTAATTAATATCTAGGCCATAATCGGTTTTTAGAATGTTGAAGTCGCGCTCTAGCGTCCGTTCACTTACATCATTATCCGTTTGGTCCAATAACCGTTGAAGCAAGTCAGCTTTAGAGATGCCTGGTCTAGTATTTATATAATAAATAATTCGTTCCAATCGCTTTAAGAGTCTATAATTCGCCATTTAATCTTGTTTTCAAAGGTGATTAATTACTTCGCCATTTTATGACGCTTGAAGATAAAAATTTACAGTGACATTCTTTGGCGGAGTGGGTAGATAGTTTTGCTTCATAATCTTAAAAATAGATATTTATGGAAGTGAATGATGTAAAAATGAAAGCCGGTTTTTTAAAGAAACAAAAGGTACTTGATCATGCTAGAACTGTCTTAAAAGAAGAGTTTATTGGTATAGACACCATTATAGATGAAATTGTGGACAATGTAAGTTCCTGGTTTTTTCTCCCAGATTTACAGGACAAGCCCGTGGTCATTAACTTATGGGGGTTAACAGGAGTAGGAAAAACGTCTTTGGTCAACAGATTAGCACAGCTGATTAATTTTGGGGACGCATATTTCAAATTTGATTTGGGAAAGAAAGAAGGTAGGTTTTCTTTTAAGGATTCTTTGGACGAGTTATGTGAAAATAATGATGATTCCCCCGTTATCATTGCTTTAGATGAGATACAGCACAGCAGAACGGTTACCGGTCCATTTCGTCAGGAAGTAGGCAAAGATGAAAACCGTATGATTTGGGAACTGGTAGATTCTGGTCAGATACAATATGTACAATGGAAAAGGGGATTATGGCATTTTGAGGATATGATATCAAAACTTTCCCATTTGGTAACAGCAGGTGTTGAGGTAAATAAGGGTGTGGTCGTAAACAAGGTAGGATTATTTTGCAAGGAACTAAAAATCACAGCAGAGGAGGGGGAAGAGATACTCTTTGTAGACGAACATGATTATGACTATATAATGGCCTTTGCAGGGAAAGAGCTAGGTTTACATTTAAGGCAGGATGTAAAGAGGCTATTGGTTACATTATCTGAAAATGAGACCATTTCATTTTTAATGAAAGTGCATAAAATAGGCAAACGGCCATCCGTTAAAAATTTTACAAAAGCACTGATTTTTGTTTTAGGAAATTTGGATGAGGCGTATACCATGAGTGCTAATTTTAGTGCGGATATTGATGCAGATGAATTCAACAAGCAATCCCTAAAAATAAACGTACCCATTATCAAAAAATCCTTACAGCGTCGTTTCAGGGATGAACAAATTGCCAGGTTGGGGAATATTCACATTATTTATCCGGCATTAAGTAGAAAATCATACGAAAAAATCATTGCCAATGAACTTCGTAACTATGCGAATGACTTAACGCAAAAGTTTCAACTAGCTGTACATTTCGACCATTCTATAAATAAAATTATCTATCAAGAAGGAGTATATCCAACGCAGGGTGTACGCCCGATTTTCACGTCGATACATCAAGTGCTAAAAAGTAAGATCAGCGCTTTTTATGCAACACTTTTCTTAAGGGCATTGGATGTTGATAATTTGTATTTCACTGTTAATGGAAAAGTATTGACCTGTGAATACCGCATGGGTTCGGAAGTCATTTATTCTTCAAAAGTAGCTATTACGACTAACCTAGAGGATGTACGGGAAAGTAAAAAGGACGATTTGCAAGCCATAACCGCAGTTCATGAAAGTGGGCATGCCGTTTTATCGATGGTATTAATGAACACCATACCGGAAGTTATCTACTCCGTAACCACCGATGCAAATTGTCAAGGTTTTGTGTATTCAAGTTTTGCTTGGAATTTTATCTCACGGAAAGAAATGCTACCAAGGGTGGCCATGATACTAGGCGGGTATGTAGCAGAAGAGTTGATTTTTGGAAAAGAACATCTAACTGCTGGAGCATCTACTGATATTTTAAAAGCCACGGAGTTTTTATCTGCCATGTTCAAGGAAAATGGTATGGGGACAACACCCATTAGCTATGCTATTCCTGCAAAGGATACTAATTTTTGTTTTCATGACTGTGAAGCCATTGAGGCCGAAATAAAGCAAACCATTGAAGCGGCCAAACTGTTAGCAGAGGAGACCCTTACTAAAGAGCGAAACCTACTTCTTTGTTTATCCGATTATTTATGCGATAATCGAATGTTAAGCAAAGCTCAAATAAGACAGCTTACCAACGAATCAATTTCAAAATCTTGCAAGTTTATTGAGGAGGGAGACCACCTTTATTATAGGGAACATCTTAAGCAACAGGTCTCAAATATAAAGGTTTTAAAACCGCACAGTTCTTATTTTGAAAATGTGTTGTCGTTAAATAAGAAGGATGTGAAGTAGTTTATAGCATTGATGGATAAAAATTATCTATTAACAGCACTTGTGAAAAAGGAACAGTGCAATCTTTAGTTTGGACTGTTCCTTTTTTAGGTTTAAATACCGATTTTTTTTGTTGTCCAATTCTATTATGAAACGCGATTTGGTTAGAGGTCTCATATTAATTCAGAATATTCATCTCATTAGTATTTACCATTTCAAATTCTAAAAAATCTCCAATTTTAAAATTACTTTGAATATAATCCTTCAAATCGATGTTGCTTAAAATTCTTTTATTAGGATTGTTGACAATTTTACAACGTATTTCTTTTTTATTTCTTGGTTTAAGAATGATTTCAGCTCCCTCGGGAGGTAAGATTGGTAAGGAGTTTTTGGATGGTGTTAGATATCCATTTTCCCAGTAATCTTTCCCTATTTTTATTTTGAAAGTGTGTTTATTTAAAGGCTTTGTTCCCGTTGTTTCAAAAAATGATATCACATTATTTTGTTTTTTATTCTGAAAATAAATTGGCTTTAAAAATGAAAATTCCGAGGAACCACTTAGGGAAGACTTACTCCATGCGAAATGAATATTGTTAGAAATAATAGTTGACTCATTATGTTTATCATTAATTGGATAAAATTCACCTCTTTTATATTGCGCCTGGTGGTGGACTAAAAAATCAGAAGCTTTATCTCTATTTTTATTAACTAGAAAATTGTTTTCATTGGTAGCGCAAAGGAATACTCCCAAATCTATTTTTTTATTTTGGACTAAATAATCCAGTCTTTTTAGGTCATTGACTATTTTTTGTCTTACTTGAGTGTGACCAGAAGAACTCTTCTTTTTATTAGGAAATTTAAACTCTATGCCAACTAGAAAGACAGCTTCGTTATTTTCTTTTACTTTTACAAGTAAGTCTAGATATTTTCCATTCAAGAATTTATCAAATAGGTCTTTTTCAAAATCTATGTCAATATCTTCATCCTTGAATAGTTTATTTAATTTCCAAGCAAAATTAAATACCAACGATTTTTCGGACGAAATTATTAAATCTCCTTGATTAATATTTAGGTTTAATTCGTTCCAAACTTGCTCAATTTTTTTATTTATTTCTGATTTCATTAATATTTTTATTTTAAAATTAAACTCTCCAACACTTCCTGAAACTGATTGCTCCAGAAAAACTGTTCACTATCTTCTTGCCGGTATAAACTGAAGCCTACCATCAGGTGTTTTTTGTAATATAATTTGGTTACCCTAAAATCTTTCATGGCAACGATGGTATTCCATTTTTGGGAATACTCATTTTTGATTTTTTTGAAATATCTAGTGGCACATAATAGATGCAACCTTAATTCTGAAAAATCGCTAGTATCTATGCAATACGTATTTTCCATAAACGGCATATTATTTATAGATGTTGAATAGGTACTTAAAAGTTCAAATTCCTTGGGGGAGATAATGGAATTCTTTTCTTTTACGATTCTAGTGACAATTCTTTTAACGATTTCTTTAAAAGCATTATCTGTAGATGTAATTGAAACAACTTTTTTAATTTGTTCTGTATAGAACGTTTGCATTTTTAAGTTTAGTACATGGTTTCCATATAAAAACCCTAATAGTTTTTCTTCTTCAATAATCGTATAGACGAGTTGTATTTTGTTTTCTTCGTTTACAGGATGTGATGTTGCTAAATGGGTTAGCATATTTTTAAGCTCATTGTTTTCTTCATCAATCTGTTCAATTAAATCGCTTGCTTTTATAACGGGAATAGTTCGTACATCAACTACCTTAATAGTATTCAAAGAATCATATAACAGCTGCCACATATCGTTATTTTTTAAGTTTATAAATGACATATAAAATGATTACCGGCCAGAGGAGTATATAAACTATCCTATCACTATTTGTGATACTAATATCATCAGAGTCAAACGATGGTATTTTATTCATTTCAGAGGCAGCAATGGTTAGAACTAACCCGATAAGTAGGTAAATAGAAAAGATTTGCATGCTGTTATGTATTTGTAAAACAACATTTTTGTAAGAAAAAACGTTGTTTGTTTAAAAAGAATATATTACGAGATTTTTTTGATGCCAAAACATTATCTAAATAGTAGGTCAAAAAAATTAGTTGTGTTAAAATTTATGTCATTACATCGATAATTAGCCGATTACAGGTAAATCGAGATTAGAATTAAGTGTATGGAAAATTTGTATTTGAAAGTAAACCAAGAACCTAAAACATTTCAATTAAGGCTTAAATCATTACCTGAAAGTGATGAGATGGGAATATATAGGCTTTATTATTTTGAGGATGGAAAACCAAAGGAAATTCAACGTTTTGTTTCCAAAGATCAACAAGGTGTTCTTTACATTGGAATGACCGATGGACCCTTGTTGCATAGGGTAGGAAATCTACAAAAGGCTTTGGTTGGAAATTCGAAGCCAGCGTTAGAAAAACCTGCATCTTCTGGCCATACTCAAATGGGAAAAAAATATTATCGCATTCGAAAGAAAATAAATATTGATGATTTATACATCAAAATTTTCCCAGACATCAATCCAAAACAGGCGGAAACCGATGCTATTGAGAAATATGTAAATGAATTTGCAGAACTTCCGCCATTAAACGGGCAATACGGTTCTTTTGAGCCGGAGTGGTCTATGTTTTTGTAATAGTAGATTCCAAGGGGAATATACCTTTGGTTAATTATGATATAGTTCTAATTTATTTAGGTTCTAAATCTAAATAAATATTCACATATACCTTGGCAATATATTAATCGATATTTTGGTTCGCAGCTAATTAGTTATAGTTTAACTTGAACCAAACACTTTAACCTGTTTTGAAATATAAACAGTTTTATATATCCCACTTTCATCTACTTTAGTGTTTTCGGTATTAAGTGGTGAATAAAATTCAATTTTTGAGTCTTTAAGCGTTTTGCGAACATAACCAAAACCCATCACTTTACTAAAAACTATATTACCAATTAATTGCGAATTTACTGGTGTACTTTTTATGGTGTTTTTAGCTAGGCCCTGCTTGAAATTTAAATATCGATTACAAAAATTCCAATCTAATATCGTGCTCGACAAATCTTTTTTATGGGATAGCAGTTCTTTTAAATTAGTAATATCATAGATATTTAGTAATAATAATTTTTTCCAGTGGTCAAATTTCATGTTCCATTTAATCTTATTAATTAACTGATTGCTCAATACTAGTAGTTTTAGTTTTTGAGTACTATCAATTTTAAATTCAGAAGATTTTATTGCCATGATTACTTGACTCACCCCTAAATCCATAAAATCAAAAAGCCAATTTTTGGATGTGTAGTCTTGAATATATTTATCTCTGATAATTGAATGTTCTATCGTCATTGGAACTGAAGGGCTTTCAATAATTCTAAAGGCCTTATTACTTTCTATAAAATTTTGAAAAGTGTTTAATAGAGAATAATCAATGTAGTAGCTGACTTCATTATTCGAAGAATTTATTTGAGACTCTAACCGTTTTAGTCCAAATTGCTTTTCCAACTTAGAAAGCTCATTTATTTTTTTATAATAGACTTTGACTATTGACAGCTCTTCTATGTAAACTTCATCCCAAAAGTGTAATAGAATATGAAAACCTACGAACAATGCATTTAGTGTTCTGCTATCTTGGGGAATTTCATTGATGCTTCTTGAATGAATAAGGTTACTTACAGTATTAATCGTTTTTTTAATTTTACGGGCGATACGTTGTCCTTCCTTTGAAGTTATGAATTTTTGGGAGTGTTGTAGAGTGGTACTATTATCCATACCATCATCTCCAGCTTCTAAAGCCAATTCTTCACTATTGCTAGAAAGTTCTTCTTGATTATCTCGAATTTTGAGTACATCAAGAAATTCTTCCACCATCGATGTTATATTTTCAGATGTAACTTGTTCTTCAAGAGTAATACTAGCATTTTTGTTGTATTCGTTTTCAGGAATTACTTGTCCTTCATCTTCATCAATGTTTGTATTTACTAAAGTAAGTGCTTGGGAAGCTGTACTATCCTTAAATACTTGCTCCTGGTCTAAAAAATCTAAAACTAGCTCATAATTTAAAGAGTTGAAGATGTCAAGGTGTTCAAAGCTTTGTAAACGTGCCAAACGCTCGTCAGGATTAGATTTCTTAAGAGAATTTATATTTTGAACTAATCCAAAAGTAGAAATTCTTTCTATTTTTTTTATATCGAAAAGTGCTACCTTAAAAGCACCTAAAGTTTTTGTTAATGAAGCTTCAATCCTCTTAGAGGTAGACACTACCTCAATTTCTTCAAGTAGTTCATTAGTACTATCGAACGTTTTTAAAATAACAGGTTTATCAAGCACATTATTTAATGTGATTTTTAATGATTGATCGATTAGTTCAATATATTTTAATTTAAATAAACCTTTTTTAATCTCAACCTCTGGAATCTCAATGCTTTTAGTTTTTTTAATATTGAGCGTCCCTATTTTTGGAATTCTAACACCTAATTCTTTGATGAAATCTCTAGGTTTAATTGATTTGATAGTAACAACCGCTTCCTCATTTTTAAAGTCCCTATTGCTAATTCCATACGCTTCAAGGGTAGCATTAGCACTTCCTAAAATAAAAATTGTTTCAGCATCATATTCTAGCTGAATAATTTTTGCGTGAAGACGTTGAATGCTTTTTGTTGTATTACTTTTAATCACATCGCTCCAGTCTGAAAACTGACAGCGATTTGAGTTAAAATCTACCGGTAGTATTCCATTTGTCGTATCAACGACACAGTGCATTTCGAAAGGGTCTAAGTCATCAATAAGTTTCTGTAAAAATGCGCCTGATTTATTATAGTAAGGTGCAATAATTTTAATACTATTAGGCTTTTTCGCAAGTTTACTAATAACATCCATGAATAATGAGTAATCTTTTTGAGTATAGGAAAGATTATATGTCACCTCTTTTTTTGTAGAAGTAACTTCTTTAATGTTTTTTAAGGATTGAACCCATTGTGAATGCTGCTGAATCCAATCTATTTTAGTTAGGTTGATTCCTAGACAATGTGAGGATGAAAGTGATAAAATATATTGCCAAGCTGATTTAAAAATGGGGTGCGCGTCTACACGTTCCTTGGAAGTATAAAAAGACGACCAAATTTCATCATTGTACAAAAGACCACTTGATGTAATATTACCGCTGCCAACAGAAAGATAACCTTTACTTTTACCTGCTAAAAAAATCATTTTAGGATGGAAAGCTCCTGAAAGATGAACAGGTGTTATGCTATAATTTGCTTTAATTTTTTGAGGGCTATTACCTAAATGGGATGCTAGGTATTTTTCAAGCATTCCAGCATCGACGAATAAATTAATATTTGTAATTCCAGCACCTCTTAATCGAGGTAAAATAAGTTGCTCAAAAAAAGCAAGGTCAATGCTATAACTTGTAATAACACAACTATGATATTTGTTTTTTCCAGTTCCTATTAGCTCTAGAATATTTGAACGCTCTATTTTCATTGTTCTAGGCTGTTTAGATGTGCTTGTCCTTTAGATGTCAATCCTGTTGTCTCTGGACTAATGATTTTGAGATCTCGCATAAAATCGAATAACGTATGAATTCTAGGCGATGAATAGTCATAAATAAAATGATCTACTAGCTTTATCAATCCATCTTCTCTATAGAATTTTGCGCTGTTTTGTGTTGCATTTAATTTGCGTAAAGCCACGAAATGGTGTCTGTTTATGACATTGCGAGTGAGAAAATATCTAATAAATTCACTTACGGTAAAATCTCGTTTTTCATCAAAATCGCTATACGTACTCACGAAACTACTTGCAGTATGCATTTTGAAATTTTTAAATAGAGATAGAAGTTCATCTGTACTTTCTTTGTTTTCAAGATAAAGTCTTTGAATAGCACAAAGGGCATGAGATATTTTGATATATGGATCAGATTCTGATTTGGAACGATAAACTAAATCATTAACTGAAAATTCCATAAATGGAATTTTAAAAAACAGTTCTTCTTTTGCATTTACCCCTTCAATCTCAAACTGCTCATTCACTTTTGAAATTATATGGTCTATAATTGTAATTTCATCTATCCAATTGTTGTTAGACTGGATATCTAATATTTCTAAAAAAGCATCTAAGCAACCCGTGCAAGAGACGCTCCAAAACTGTTCAATTATAAAAAAGTACCATAGTTTTTCTGTGCTACTATAATCGGTATGCCATCCATTTTCATAAATAGCAAAAGGAACATTTAATTGGTTGTACTTTTCTTCGTTTTTATACTTATTTACATTGAATAGTAAGAGCTTAATTGTTTCTTTTCTGAAATATGTTTCCTCATTTTCTTTAGGACGATCAACACCAGAGAAAAGTTTCCATAACAATTTTTGCTCTTGACTATTATCTGGAATTTTGAGCATATTGAAATCTGTACTCAATATTTCAAGTTCTTTCTTATTGATGTAATTCTTATCTACTGCTTTAATGAAAATTTCTAAAGTATCTGAGGTATTTTCAGTAAATGCATCAGCTAATTGCTTTCCAGAAACTTTCGTTTCGTGTTGAAAATCTGTGCGAATATATAAGCCGTCTTTTTGGCCTTGGTCTCCTAAAATCCCCATCTGCTTAATAGAGCTTATATAATACTGACCAAGTACACCACGAGGATTTTTCCAATAGGAACCTTCGCTTGAAGAGCCTTCTTGTGTGCCTAACTGTAAATTGATTTGATCGCTACTAGTTTCATAAATAGATAGTGCTTTAGTGATTCCCGGAACACCGCCTAGACCTTTATGAGCAGCAACTAATGCTAATAAAAATTCTGCGCGACGCAAATAATTGTTTTGTTTTGTTCTGGATGTATTTCTAATACTTGAGGCATACCAATCAAAAAACCAACAGTAAAATGAATAATACCTTATACGCTGCGTAACATTGTTTAAGCCTGGTAGTAATAAATCAAAAATACGCTCGCTAGTTAAGTTCAGACCTAGTTGATCTAGACCTGATATCGGGTAATGTGGTTTTCCAAAAAAAGGGGCTTTTATTTGTTCGGTTTCAAATTGTCTTATGCTCATCTATTATAATCCAATATTACTTAGTTCCATTTCAAATATTACTGCACTGTCCATGTAATAATCCTTCAATAATAAAATTTTATTTTTCGACTATTTATGATTGAATTATTGAGAAAAGGTTAGAAAATTATTTTCTCCGAAGTTGACTAAGAAATTCCTTTAGAGTAATTGTTGTAATCTCCATACCTTTTGCCTTTATCTGTAAACCATTATCTGAAGTTAATAAAATAGGATTTTCAGACTTGAATTTTAGAGCTACTGTAAGTATAAGGTTATCGGGAGACCGCTTATTAAAGTCAATTGGAAGTAAGGATAAGTCAGCTACCTCCATCCTTAAATCCCTCTTGTCTATATTTTGATTTATTGACTTTAAAGCCTTTTGCACTTTAATTTTACCATCTTTATCCAATTTAGTTTTTAAGTTATCAAGCTCATCCAATACTTTAGCGGAAAGTATTACAGGATATTCTTTGCCAATTGTGGTAATTATTTCCGGATAATCTACGAAGACATTTGTATCAATGATATAAAGGTTTTCTTTATTTTTCTTTATCTCTTTTTTTCGTTTCTCGAATTTTGAGACGTCAATTTTACCAATAACTTTTATACCAATGTTATTTGATAATGATTTTATATCATCTTCATTATTAGTAATTACTTTTTGCGAGTGCTTTGATGAAAATTCATCGCTTCCATTTGATTTTGAATCAGTATTTAAAATTGTCATTTCTGAAAATTGACTTTCAACTTCTATAATATCAGAGGATATATTAAATGAAAATTCGTTCCTTAATTTTGAAAGGTAGCTGCTTACTTCATTTGGTAGATTTACAAAATGGTCAAAATCTTGTTCAGCAAGAATATATGTGCATTTTTTGGCTCGACTTGTAGCCACATTAAAGCGGTTTAAATTATATGAGAACGAACTTGATTTTGGAATAACGTAAAAGCAATAATCCACATCTAATCCTTGCACTCTATCTACCGATTCTATAAGGTAATTTCTGGATTTTGTTTTAGATTTTAAATTTTGCTGTAGAAAAGTCAATGTTTCAATGTATGGTGTAAGGACTGCAATGTCATTACCTTTCAGCTCTGTTAGTTCATCTATACTTGTGGCCAAAAATTGAATCATTTGAAAGAGAGTATTCTCTTTTTTGTTTGAGAACAGTATTAAAGATGGTCCACCTCCCAAATGTGTTATTTCTGATAGTTTGCCCAATTTTTTAATATCAGCATCAATGTCTTTGTATAATGATTTAGACTGGATAGTATTTTCATAAAAGCTATTAGTGAAATCAGTTGAACGTTGTGTAAGCCTCCGTGTTTCAACTTTTCTATTAAAAGAAAAGTTACCCATCTGACTTAAAGTATTCATTCCGTTAATTAGAGCATCAATATTAGGAAATTCTTTATAATTCTTATTGGTAACTATTGGAACTATTTGTTTTGGATCTCCAACAACGATTACCTTTTTTCCGACTTTACAGGCTGCTGCAATAGTAGTAAGATATGCTTGTGAAGCCTCTTCTACAATAACATAATCAAAGGATTGGGTTTGTTCTTCCCAAATTCTTGAGAACTGATAGAATGTTGCAAGAGTTAAATGTCCTTTGTTTGGAACAAGATCTTTGGCATTTAAAAGCTTGGGGAATTTCTTTCTCTCATCAATTGATATGGGTAATTTAGAAACTCGTTCTTCCTCGAATAGCTTTTGAAAAAAGGGTTTTTCGCAGACTTCGATAGCTGCTTTGTTTGTAAGTGCAGTTATTAATACAGAGTGATGGCTAAGTACCAAACGGGAAGCCACATCTGCTATTTGATGTGTTTTACCTGTGCCTGGAGGTCCTTGAAAAAGATAAACAGTGGACTTATCCACCTCTTCAATTATTGAATTTGCAATATCTATTTCTTCTGTTAGTAATTGTGGTTGAATTTCATTGTTTAAGGGATATTTAAAACCTAGTATTTTATTCCAAAGGGATGTATCATCAGTATTTATACCTTCACTAAAATCCTTTAAATTTTGCAGGTACTCGAATGGTGGAATTGTAGGACCAAAGGCTATTATCTGGTTGTATTGTAAGTTCTCAATGTATTCAGCATCCATTTCTCTAATCAACATTGTAATCCAACCATCTCTTTTTGAAGGAATATAATCTACAATTTTTGTATCGGTACGATTACGGTCTTTTAGCAAATCAGAATACGTCAGGTTTCCCCAACTGGACGGGCGTTCCAAACCTGATTTCAGTGTAAAGCAATTTAATTTTTGGTCAAGACGAGGTGCGTGATATTGCTTGCCTGTAGGGATGTCAACGAATACGTTTCCTCTTTTTTCATCCAATCCTCTATATTGACCTACATAAATATCACCATTCTGAAATAGTGACAGGCCAGTTGCATTGAACGTTTTTTTTACGGAAAACTCCAGTTCTTTTAGTTCTTCAGCATAAAATTGTATTTGATTTTCCTTTGTTACCATAAATTATAATTTAAAGTCATCTCCTCCAACAGCTCCTTTTTCTTCTTTATTAAACGTATTGTTTTTGGTAAGGTTAGAAAACAAGCTTTCTTTCATTTTTTCACTTGTCACAAGAATTATATGGGACTCTGATTGTAAAGATTCAAAGACTCCATCCAATTCTGTCACATTTCTATTGTTAGGGATTCTAAAAAGAATTTTTTCAGCTAATTCATCACTCAACAAATCCAGCCTATTCTTAAATAGTTTTGGTTCATTACCTGGATAAATAACTATTAAACCCATATCGGTAGATTCTAACATATCCCAATGCTCTTTGTCCAAATACAATAAACCACCTTTTGCGCTTCTAACTATAAAGTTTACATTCTTTCCATCAGAATTTTTAATGTCATATAGGGCTGCATATTGGTCTTTACTATTTCCTTCATCTACAATGTAACCTTCACCCTTTAAGTAATAAAGTGCTCGTTTTTTGGCATTGTTATTCTCTTCATTTTGCCGTTCCTCTGAAATTCCGTAGCGGTCTTGAAGCATACGGTCAAAGGTTTCGTTGTACTTTTCTTTTAAAGGATCGTCTTCTATAAGCTCTGGGTTTTTATCTGCTAAAAGATACCAATCTTTCAAACTTTGCAATTTATTTTCAGGAAGAATTGAAGGTTTTTGATTCAAAATAGAATCTTTTAATATTTTAGAAAAGTAATAACTCCCATTATACTCTTCCATTAAACCTCCTGTAGTTTTATTGATAATAATATCATTAAAAGTTCTAATAAAAGGCATTTCGCTACCATCATAAATATAAATAGGACACTCAGAATAGAACTCCCATTTTTTGTAGAAGGGTTCATCCCAAGGATTTGATTTTTCTTGAAGTAAAACCTGATTTATGACTTCCGAGAGCTTAATAGTTTCCACTTTGAAGTGTGTTGTCATTTTGCCACAAGTGTCATCAATTAATACAGAATTTTGATTTTCTTCTTTAATTGCTTTAAAAATCGAAGTGTCAAATTTTTCATTTTGAAGGAGCAAATACATTTGTGATTTACAAGCTATATTTTTCAAATCGTACATTCTAACACCTTCAATATTAATAGAATCAATAACTGGGATAATAATACTGCTCAGGTTATTTGAAGAAAGCGTTGTAGAATTGTTTATTTGCTTAATAAGCTCTGCATTTTGGGTTATTATTGAAGAACTATAGCTTGACAGCCATTTGATTGTATTCCAAGTCATTTGAGGGTTTTGTTTAGCCTCAGCAAAATGACCGATTACTGAAACAGCATCAAAATTCTCGTTTATTGCAGCCTTTCTTAACTTAACAATTGCACTATCTATCCCATTATAACCAAGCCCAGAAATAAAAGCTAACCTATTTTCTTGGTCTTTATTAACCCATTCTTCCAACCATTCGGGTATAACTTCAGATTCGATAGCTAAATTCTTATCTACACAATTATTTAAAACTAAATTGTGAAATTTAAAATCTGATAATTCATTGAGAGGTAATTCAATTAAAATATCCAAAAATAATTGGTAGGATATTTCGAGTAGATTCTCATCTTTTTTACTCAAATAATATGTATCAAATCGTTGCTTTAACCAATTTCTATTGTTTCCGTGAGATTTATCAAGTAACTGAAAAGCGACTTGGTAGACAGAATAAAAAGTTCCTGTCTCTTTTTCAATTTTATAATGGATTTCTTGTGGGTCTAATAATCTATTTTTAAAAATGAACTTTCTCAATTTCCTCTTATCCGAAATTGCTACAAAGGATCTAAGTAAATCTTCCAGAACATCTGACTCTCCTTCATACTCATTTAAAACATCCGACAAACTCAATCCTTTTGCTATTTTTCCTTTACCAAAAGAAATGGTGTTACTAGTGTCAAATGAAGTTAGAGGCTCTTCATTAACCTCAATTTTTGCCCTTAAATTATTTATTAGATTTATTACTTCTTCAGGTATTTCATTAATATCATCTACCGTTTTTAGAAGGTTATATACAATAATATTTTCAGGACAATTACTGCCATATTCAATACCTGTTTTTAGGTTAAACGACTGTAAATTTGAAATAAAACTGTCAAGCAGTTGCCAATCTATTTTTGAAGGTAAATGAACTGCAAGATTCTGGTCATATGATCCAGAGTCAATTATTGCCTTTAATAATTTATCACCTTGTAAAACACCAATCTTGTAACGGTTTTCACTACAGAGCCTTTTATCCAGTTCGCTGAATAATGGAGTGAAGTTTTCATTAGACTGAATGTAAGCAGTTAGTTCTGTATCTGAACCATCAAAGATTTGAATCTCTTCTATTTTTGAAATATCGTAAAGTTCATTTTCATTAGCTTTTAAAGTGTATTCCTTAAAGAAATCACTAAAAGTTCCATCATTCTCCATCCAATCCAAAAGGGTATTTGCCGAAAGAACCTCAAGATTATTTATTTCTGTCCAGATTATACCCGAATTATTATCGGTTTTTAATTTAAAGGTTCGGATTAATTCACTACATACTTTAAGTGGAAGTGTTTTAATCTTAGTATTATTTAAGATGGCTTTAATAGATTCAAAATTTTCAGAAGAAAGTTTGTAAAAAGCATTAGACCAATAGACTTTATCCGAAGTTGTAAACTTCGTTTCATCATCTATGTATAACCAGGGAATTGAAGCCCAATCTGCACTGGAAATTTCATCTGTATTATATACCCAGGTATAAATTGATTTTAAGTCGTTGACATAGGTTTTAATGTTCTCAGTATTAAATTTGAGTGACCATTCATTGAATAAATCTGTGTTTAGAATAAATGAAGTGAATACTTCTCCTTTGGCTATTAACTCTTTTTGCAAGACTTCTGTAAGGCTAATAAATTCGTTCTCTACAATTCTGAATTGAAGAATGGAGTCAACTTCTATAGCTTCTTGTCGACTTATCAATTGTTGCAGTGGTCGGGCATTTCTATTTTCATCAACAAATAGTTCAAGTTTACCAAAATAATTACCAGGACCAATTCCCACCATAAAATCACTGTTTTGTAAAAAATCAATGAGTTTAAGTTTTGATGTTGTAGGTAATTTGGAGAGTTTTGGATTTACATCAATGCGCTGGTATGCTAAAGTTTTATCGTTTATATAACCTCTAAAATCATGTAGATATTCCTTAATGTTAGAATACTTATCTAAGTTTAAGTTTACAGTATGGTAGCCTAACTCCTTAATAAGTTCTTGATAATCTGAAGTATTTTCATTTATTAACCAAGCATCATCTTCGGCAATCAGACGTTCTAACGAGAAGAAGGCATTATTATGGACAATGAAAGGAATACTACCAAAATCCTTAGGTATATAGCTTACCAATTTATTTAACCACTGAAGTAGGGCCGGTTTTTCATAAAGGGATTTTTCGGCAATTATCACTCCTAAGCGTTCACATATTTCTGGATTTATTTTTTTTGCCAACTCCTCCAAATCAATTATTTCAATCTCTAAATAAGTATAGTTTTTTAAATAGCTTATATCAAGATTTGAATGGGGAAGCTTTTTGTCAGTAACTATAATTTCATAGAAAATATCGTTACCAAAAATCTCTATTAGTCCTGAGTTATCTAAAATTGTTTCTGATAACAATTGGGTTTCACTACTATCGTTTACAACAAGGTTCTGTGTTTTTAACTGCTCTAAGTAATATTCGTTATAACTGTCTATGATTTGTTGAGCTGTATCATCTTCAGGCAAAAGGCTCTTTAGAAGTAATGAAAGATATGTTCTATTTACGGAATTGTCTTTGGCAAATTCCTTTGCATAGAATCCTAATGTTTCTGCATGCTTTTCAGCTACCTTAATCATAATATACTTGTTCCAAAGATTATCTCCCTGAATACGTTGACGGTCTGATGAAGGCACAAAGTCAGCATTAACCAAGAATGGAAGTTGAAATCTGGTGTCTTCCATAGGTAAATAAGTAAATAGGCTGGAATATTTAGGAAGACCTTTTATATATTCTTTTTCAGGAGAAATTTTATTGTCAATTAATGAGATTCCAAACGAAATTTCAGTTTCAGAAGCGGATGCTAGCTTAGGTGGTATAGTTTCAATTTCTCTATCTTCTAAATCTGTGAAGTAGTAAGTAACTTCATTATAATCATTAATTTTGGACTGCTTTTTTAACCCTATGTTTAACATTTCAAACGCAGCATCTGACACTTCTATGTTTTCAAATGTTCGTTTGGTGTAATAGTATTCTTTCTTCTCTTCACCTTTTATTTTTAAAATTTCGATGACTTCATTTTTATCTTTTCTAAGAACCATTACGCCATTTCTTCGGGCATTAAATTTTGAGGTGTTTCTTAAAAACAGTAAAAATTGAGGACGTTTCGTAATATTATCAATAGCAGTTTTATAATCCTCTATGTTATTTTCCCCAAGCTTTAATGCAAACTGAACTGGATTATTGAAATTATTAAAATTACTATCACTGAACTCGTTTGGTAAATTGTCTTGCCAAATAGGGATTACTTGCCACGGTATATCTGTGGCCCCATTAAAGCGTAATCTCTGATTTCTAAACTTTAATTTATCCTCTTCAACAAACTCTGGATGGTCTTTATATCTTTTACTACTAAAATAGAAGTCATCGAAATTTTGAAAAAGTGTACAGTTTCGAAGAAAGGCAAACTGGTAGCCCCCCGACTTTAGCCAAACTTCTGTACTATCAGTAAACACAGATTTAAATCCAATACCTTTATATCCAGTTTTTTTATTATCACCTCGTTTAGTACTTTCGGCTGCGCTGGTAATCGCTTCTACGTCATCTTTATTAAAAGCAGCGCCATCATGCATTATGAAGAAGTAATCACCGTTAATGTCTATATGAAATTCAACTTTTTCCTTTCCTGGAGCATCATCTGCATTTTGAAGTAATTCAAAAATCATCCGTTGCTTAGATGAATACATTCCTTTACCAATTTCACGCATAAGATTTGCAATCATCTTATTTGCCTCAGGATTATTTAATCTTTCAAAACGTAATCGTATAAAGTCCTGATAAGGATTTAAGTCTAACCTGTCTATGGTGTTTGGAATTGCATTAGGCAATTTTCCTTCGTTTTCAACAATTGAAAAGGAGTAATAACCATCTTCTGATAATTCAATATTCGGAGAAACAAAAACCTTCTGCGATTCTCCTTTAAACATTAAAATCTCTCCAGAATCGGCTAACATTACGTTATCAAAGCAGGCAAAAGATTCTGATGTTTTATTATACGCGCCAAAATATTTTTCATCAGTAGAAGCTTCCTGATTCTCTTTTGAAAGAAGCTTTTCAACTTTATTTTGATTTAATTCTAAAATACTTTTTATCTCTAAAGAATAAGGATTGTTCTTTCCCTTTGGATTGTCTGTATGCTCCAATTCAACTTTATAAAAAGCTCCATCAATTAAACTAGAATTGTTTCCATAATAAAAGGAAACACGTTTATCCAAAACTTCTACACCATTAAATTTAGGATAGTATAGTATCATTTTACTAATTGGATTTGTAAAGTGATTAAAAAATCCAGCATTTTTATTCACCCTCTTGAACTTAGCAATAAAAGTTAGGTCTTTTGATTTCCAATAGTTTTTGAGTTGGTCTGTATAATTGGTCATAAAATTTTATAGATTCATTCATCAACAAGTGCTCATCAAAAGAAGTAAGTACTAATATTTTATTTAGCATTTAAGAACAAGAATCATATCAAATGAGTAGTCTGTATCTTTTTATACTTTTTTCCCATTCCTAAAGCAAATGCAGTAGGATTTTTAATGATGAGTTCACCAAGTTTTAGGCCTGAAATGGCTTCCTTTATTTCATTGAATTCATTGCCTGAGACACCAAATAAATCTTTGATTACTGAATCAGTAATAGATTGCTGTTTCATTATTAATGGATATTGTGCATTGGCATAGAAATCAAAATACTTAGACTTGAAGCTATCCATATTTTGAGTAGCAAGAATAATACTCAAACCTTTATTACGTCCTATAGCAATCAAATCACGAAGTGGTTTGTTATCAAATTCTAGCATATAATGCGCCTCGTCAATGATGCTGAAATGTCTTATCTCAACACATTCCGGACTAGTAGCTTGTTTAGGTAAAGTTTCATAGATAGCAGTTAATTTTGAAATAATGAAGTATACAATAGCTTTTGCAATCGGGCCATCTTTTGGAAAGCTATCCATCTTAACTATATAGCAGTTATTGATAAGGTCAATGGTATCTACTGTACTGAATATATTACTACGTATAAGCTGCTTTAATACAGATTTAATACTATCGTCTTTATTTTTATCCTTTCCAATTTGTAGGTCAATATAGGTCTCAAGAATATGTTTAAAGGTAATAGGCTTGCTATTGGTTTTCTTATAGGCATTGATTACCGCTTCAGTTAGTCGGTTGCTCATATTTGCACTAATCCTTGTATTATCTATAGCACAAAGGGCATTTGCCATTTCTGTAGCGTATAGATTTATTTCTCCTTGTACCTTACCACTAAAATCTTTAAAAGGTGTAAAAGGTAAAGGTGCCTTTATTGGATCTAGAATTGCTGAGTCATCTAATTCAAAATGTGATAACCATGCTTTGTTTGCTGGATCAGAAAATTCTCCTTTATAATCAAAAAACAGAAAATTAACTGGATAGGATGTGTCTACAGTTCTCGAACGCATTTCTTGCATCAATACTGCGAGTAAATTAGATTTTCCAGAGCCTGTAGCTCCTGCTATCAAAATTTGAGTATTTGGTATGTCTCTACCGTTCAGGTTTAGGGTTGCAGGAATATCGTCTTCATACATTCCTATATGCAAATCTAAAAATGGAATCTGGCCGTAACTGGCCGTACGATTTTGTGAAGTTGATACGGATAACCAATTTTCAAGATTATCAGATTTCATTAGATATTCTAGGCCATTAAGCATCTCATAATTGATAATTCGACTTATGGCGGAGTCGTTGTCCCAATCTACTTTTTTACTCTCATAGCGCAGCTTAATAAGTGCAGACCATAAGTTATGTAGCTTGTTTTTTGAAAAAGTAGTAACGTGTATTCGCAATCCTGATTTTGATATGACAATGTCTTGCACTTTTTGCATATCACGGTCAGAGGGTATGCTTAGGCCTGCTGAGAGTGCTAATCGTTGTAGTAGATTATTACTTACTGTAACTGGTTTGTTATCAAATTTGTACTCTTGTAAATTTACTTTTTGCTCAAGTTTTTGTTTGAGCGGTAATAAATTGTCAATTAGTCCTTCACTTTGACGAATATTTTGTAGTGATATTTGTTCCATATTAGTCAATTTGAATGTTAAAGTATCCTTCTTCTACTTCCGTTTTTTGTAGCTCCTTGTCTCGTTTTAAAGTGTATGATTTAGATATAAAAGGAATTATTTTCTCTAAGTCGGTTCCTGGACGTATCTCACTATCAGAACTCAATAAAATGGTCTGGTGTGACACTTCAGGAAAGTAATTTTCCAATAAAGTGCTCCTGCTGGTTTCATCTAGGACGCCCATTACGGTATCTATCATTACCGGTGGGTCGTAGTCTCCAAACTCGTGTAAAGATTTCAGTAATACTTGTATTACCACTTGTGTAGAAGCAGTATTCAACTGATTTAGATATATTTCATTTCCGGCTTTGTGATAAATACTAAAGTTCAGGTTTTTAAGATCTTCAGATAATTCTACCCGACTTATTACATCCTTGTAGGCTGCGAGATTATTATTCAAATCTTCTTTCATACGCGCCTGTATTTGTTCTTTTTTGCTTTTTAAAAGTGTATTAGCAATAGACTCAAATAAGGGTTGTAATTTTTTTAAAGCTTCAAATTTAGGATCTGGTTCTTCAGTTGTAGGAATATCAAATTGATGTATACGACTATCTATTTTTTTAATCTCCTTTATCAGGTCTTTTTCGTCCTGTTCTAATTGTTTGATTTTAGATTCGTTGTCCTCATATGCTTTTAATACCGAATAGTCATCTCCAGAAATTTGTGCCTTTAATTTTTCTATTTGTTCTTTAGTACGATCGCTATTTTCTACCGCAATGTTCAGCTCTATAATATCTTGTTTAATGCTATTGTATGGATTTGTATATGCGTTGTTCACTAAATTTTCCAGTGCTTTTATTTCGCTATTTTGGAAATAATCATATTTCTTCTCCGTCGTTTCAGCATTTAATTCTTTTAAAACATTTTTAGCGAGCTCTGTGACGGAAATATCTTTTAGATCATAACCTTTTTCACTTAGAAAATTAATTCCTTTTACAAGTACATTTTCTATGGTAGATTCACTTATGCTTTCAGTACCATCATTTGCAGATTGTGATTGTTCCTTTAATATTAAGGCTATTTCAGATTTGAAAGCCTGCTCCAGTTTAGGTAAGCAAATATGCATTTCTATGTTTGATGTAAATTCATTTACACTTTCTCGAAAGCGCGACTCTCTTTGGGCTGTATTAACTAAATCTGCTTTTAGTTGGTCTATTTTATTATTAATAGTAGATTCTTCGTTAAAGCCTTTTTTAAGATTATCATACAATTCTTTGTTTGCAATACTATACTGATAAGACGTTTGAGCTTCTTTCTGTAATTTTTGAAGCGCTACATTTTCTAGTTTCTTTTTTTCTTCAACAAGTGCTAGGTATTGCTTTTTCTCATTTTCTAGGTCTAGACTTTGTGCCGTAAATTCTTGCGATAAAGATTCGGCAGCTTTTGCGATATTGAGGTATTTATTGAAACCCATTGCATTTTCAATATTCTCTTTAATTACTTTATTGAGCCTGTCTTCTTTTAAAAGGTTACCAGCTTCCATAGCATCAAAGAGGAAATATTTACTCAGTTCCTCTGGTAAATTTGCCTTGATGATTTTATTTACTTGTGCTTCTTGTTCCATGCGTTGGGTGGCAGGAGTAGCCGTACCATATTGAAAAATGGTGCCGTTCATATTTAAGCGTACACTTTCAACCGGCTTGCTTTCTGGATTAAGCGCATAGGTTCGTGTGAGCACATAACTCTGTTCTTGATTTAGAACACGTCCAGAGAAGTGAATCTCTAAAATGATACGTGGCTCTTCAGATTTAGTAGCACCCGCGTTGATTAATTCTTCAAAGTATTTTTTGTTAGGTATCACTAGACCATACAACGCTCCATAAATAGCATCAAAAAAAGTGGTTTTACCGCCACCATTAGCACCACCTATAAGAACAATGGGCTTGTCTGGGTCTGCAGTGATATCTAGATCTAAATCAAGATAGGTTTTGAAGTTTGTTGCTTTTATTCTTTTAATTAGCATCTCTATTTGAGTTTATGAAGTGATTTTTCGAGGAGCTTTATTAAGTTTTTCTCGTCTAGCTCTTCGTTTTTTATCTTTTTCTCGTGGTAGGTTTTTAAAACATCTTCTTTTAACCAGTCAAAATCGATGTTGTGCTGCGCGCACAATGTTTCTATCACTTGCATATCTTCCTTACGTATACCATAATGCACAAATAAAGTGTCTAGTCCTTTTTTGCTCATAATTCTATTTTTGTAATGATGGTTCAAATGATACCCATCCAGTGGTATCGTTAGCCTTGTCAATTTGATTGTCGCAGTATTTCCATATGCGGTTGCCTTGTTGTCCCTTTGGGACTATAACACCCCCAATTAGAGGCTTTTCTTTAGTGCTTTTGGTACTAATATATTTGTTTAAAGCGTTATGTTTTTTTACGAAATTTGGATCACTATCTAGTGTTTTCGTGTCAAATAGCGCAATAGTTCCTACCTTCAATTTAATCACAAAGTCTACAAAGAAACCTCTCTGAATATCATTGATATCTATATAATCTACTGCGAAATCTTCTTTGTTTTTGTCCCCATTCTTGTACCACCATTCTATTTGGGTTTTATTAGTTTCGAGAAAT
Organism: uncultured bacterium; assembly: GCA_963974305.1. Lineage (GTDB taxonomy): Bacteria > Bacteroidota > Bacteroidia > Flavobacteriales > Flavobacteriaceae > Dokdonia. The sequence continues at coordinate 6,422 of CAXBCS010000034.1, read as the reverse complement.
TCTACAAAATACTTTTCAGGATTACTGGCTTTCAACTGTTCATAAAATGGCTCCATAACGTGTTTATCTGCTTTGCGCAATAGATAGTGCTCATTATAGATTCGTTCTACAGGAACGTCCCAAACAGAATGTTCTATTCGTTTTGTTGCTTTGGCTGCCTTTTGTTCTAAGAGTATTTGATGTAATCGAAGTGCCTGATCAATAAGTTCTATGAACTTTGTTTTGTTTTGTTCGAACAATATCATTTTAATAGCCTTATATTCATCTATCCATAAATAGTCCTCAAAAAGCATTTTTAATCCTAATTCTAAAATAGGTGTGGAGTCTGCTTTTGCGTAACCACCTACATTATTTCTGCAAAACTGGCGGAACAATATATTAAGCTCATTTTGTGTCTTCGCAAACTTTTCTTTATCCTCCACAACAGTAGCGCCTACTTCAACTGCTATCTGCACATCTTTGGGAATAGGAATTTCTATTACATCAACATCTATTTCTATCATCATTTCGCGTAAGCGGGCAAAATTATAGTCTTGTGCTGTATGGGTTTTTAAAACATCTGGATCTATACTAAAACTAAAATAGTTTTCGGCAGCTTCATAAATGCATTTTCTGAACTTGGAACTAAGACGGTTACGAGTTAAACGTGTGTTTACGAAAGAAGAGTCTAGTGTTATTTCTTGATAGTTGTCGATACGCTTAGCCACATTTTGTACAATGTAATCAATGTCATCTTTTACTATTTTAATAATATCTTTACTTAAATTGGTATAGACATAGCCGTTATTCAAAAGTGCATTTGTATAGTGTTTTTGCTCTGGCATTCGCAGAATACGACCAACGGTTTGTATGGTAAAAGTTTCTTGACTGATTTCTCTAAAAATAAGTAAAACACCAGCTCTCGGACAATCCCAACCCAAAGCAATTGCTTGTTTAAATAGTAGTACATCGACCATACTGTTTTTATCTTCTATACCATCGAGATTTTCTTTGGTTTTGCTTAACCAAACTGCCAATCTTCCATTTTGTATAGTGATTCCCTTATAGTCTAAATAAGTATGTACTTCATCTATCAATTGTCTATCTAAAGCACTCTCTGTTTTACTCTCATTAGGTAATTGAATCAATAATAAGGGATTGATTTTAATTCCTAATTTTTCATAGGCTTGAGCTAGTGCATCTCTTTTTTTAAGCGCTTCATCGAGTAATACCTGGTTTAATTCTCTACCTCCTTGCTCGTCATGGTCAAGGTTAGGATTAAGTACCACATTTTTCTTAATCATTTCTGCATTAATGACTTCTTGACGCTTTATAGTATAGCCATAATCACTTTTAAATAAAGGTGTTGCGGAAACGTCTATCTCTACCTTTGCATTTATACGTTGAAGTAGTTTTTTTGCCTTGGAACCATTGGCGTGATAATGTGCTTCATCGAGAATACAAACAATCTCTATATCATCAAGCATCGCAGCATATATGAATGTGACTAGGTCTTTGCCTTGCTCATTTTCTTTGATATAGGTATTGTTTTCCTTATTCACACTTTGCCAATTGATAAATAGAATCTCATTGGGCTGTAACTTTCCATCCCTTATATCTTCAAACTGTATAGGTTTGATGGTTCGCAGCTCTCCAAAATAATCTTTGAGCGATAGGTAAGACTGTATGTGTAGCTGGTTAGGTGCAAACCATATAAAGGCTACTTTACGTTTTTGTAATTCTAAGCGATCTGGTATTTCTGTAGCAAGTTGATTAAGGTATGCCGCCATTGTAACGGTTTTACCGGCACCAGTAGGAGCTTTAAAAACCATTTTATTTCTAGCACCAGGTAATTGTAGCGAAGCAAAAGTATCTTCTAGCAATCCTTTTACAGCCTTGTCTTGGTAGTCTCTTAATGTAATCATTTATTGGTCTATATTAAAAAGGTTGGACGCTTCATCCACTTCATCTTCAAGCTCAGGTATAGCCTCTCGTTCCTTGGATGGCAATACATTTTGATAGGCTTTATATATAGCATCTGGTAATGCCGCTAGTGTAATATTGCTTGCGATATCCTCAAACTCTTCTGTATATGGATAGGTCCCATTTGAGAATACATATACTTTTATAACAGCCTCATTGTAGCTTGGAACAAAATCTTTTAAAGCGCTGACGGCCTCATCTATATATAAATCATCATATACTACATAGATATATTTATCTAGGCCATTGGTAAATAACTTGTTCCAGTTTTTCTTATTAATTATAGATGTTACCTCCGTGTAACAATCTTCCTTTATGGATAATAACTCGGTAGCTAACTTAGTGAGTTTACGTTTGTTGCTTAAAGACGTATCACGTTCAATAAAATCGCATTTGTAATAACGTAGATTATTGTTGTGAAGGGATTCAATATTATCCCCATTATGTGCTTTATATCCTTCAATTACTTTTTTGTTTCGAACATAAGCTACCTCCTCAGCTATTAAGTTCTCATTATTAGTCACAATAATTCCGGACCTTACAATACTGTCTTCCTCGTTTTGTTCTAATAAGCTGTGCAATGTTGTTCCAGAACCAGCAAAAAAGTCTAATACTGTCCTTTTCTCAGGCATCAATTTTAAAAACCATTTTATCAGCTGTATAGGTTTTACGAATTGAATTGGCTCTTCTCCATTGAATAATTGTTTCAACAGTGCTGTACCCTGTTTGGTATTAGCAGTTTCACGAATTACAGAAGGAGGGTTGGAAATTGACTTTTCTTTTCTGTAGGTAAGTACACCACTTTTGTTAAAATAAAATTCTAAAACCTTTTGACCCTTTGAGTCATAGGTGTCATTAGGATCTACATAGAAAAATTGTTTCATTTGATTTTTCATAGCCCAACCAGCTTCTAAAATAACTTCTTCTTTTAACTTACCTTTTTCCGAAATCATTCTACCTTTTTTTAAAAATGATTTTTCAGCTCCACCCCAAGATTCGTGAAGCTCCGTACCTTCATTTGCTTCAAACCTTGTTCCTTTTGGAAAAACAAATTCACTTGATGGATTTTTAACTCCAATTTTTTTCAAAGCTGAATGTTTGATTTCTCCTTCAGCTCCTTTGAAGTTTGGTAAAATGGATTTGTTTTTTGCATAGACAAGTAAATATTCATGCGCTCTTACGAAGTGCCCAGCTTGAGTGCCAGTACCTAAATCCCAAACCAAAAATCCAATTTGATTAGAATCTTTAGGATTAGGACTTGAGTTAAAAATTTCATCACACAATAGTTTTACTTGGGCAATTTCATGATCATCAATGGACATAACCATTACACCATCATCTGCCAGTAATTTATGTGCAATACGTAATCTTTTGTTCATAAAGGAAAGCCACTTACTATGTCTAAAAGAATCTTCTTTATCTACGTACTTGTCATTGTACTTAAATTCCTTTGCTTTCCCTGTATTATAAGGTGGATCAATATAAATCAAGTCTATTTTATTCTCATGGGTAAAAGTGAGTGCGGTAAGTGCGTGTAGGTTATCGCCTTCTATTAATATGTGGTTGGGATGTTTTTGCGTTTCAGTGTCATTTAGAATAGCCCGTTCTTTTACCTCTTTTAAAATAGGGAGTTTGGTCCGTAGTTCTTCTTCTACATCTTCGGGCTTATCTTCCCAGACTAGGCCGTATTTCTTTTTAGTATTTACCAGGTTAACCAAGTAGGTTTTTTCATCTTTGGTAAGTCCTTCAACTTCTTTGAGTTTGTTGAGTAGGTCTTTTTTATTCATAGTTCTACTTTGGTTGTTTTATTATTTCTTTTTTCACAATTTTAAAGATGTGCGTTATGTTGGTTTCTCCATTTAATAAATCAACGACTTGGTCTGCATACCACTGTGCTTTTAATGAATCACTATCTGTATTTAAAATCGCGGCCAGCTTGTTTAAGTGTTCTTTTTTTATTCGTCGCTCGCCATGCTCTATCTTGCTCATCATGGCAGTATCCATATCTAATTTTGCAGCTACCTGTCTTAAATACAGGTTTCTAGACTCGCGTAAGTTTCTTACATATTCTCCGAAAGACATTATTTTCTGTTTTGGCTTGTCAATAGTTGTCTAATTTAAGAATTATAAGGGGGTTAATGTTAAAAGGTTGCCCTTTATAATAAACTTCAAAAGATAAAAGTTAGTACAAAGATATCCTTACGGAAAACCGTAAACGAGAAACAATTATTTGCTTTAAAATTACGGTTGAACCTTATACCTTTCAAAATATATTTTCTTGATATGTACGATTATTCCTTTTACACCGTAAAATGTATTAAGATTAAGTTTGTGTAATTACTATAATCTAAAGCTTACGTTGTGGTTTGACAACTTTGTAAAATACCGTAGCTATAGTTTGTCTAAAGTGTTTTTATAGATTGCACAAACTAACGATAAGTGTTATGTTTGGGTTTAATTGACTATAAATAAATAGCAATACGTATTTATAAAGGGTCTTGAAATAATGTTTAGGTTGGTTTTACTATCTGTGCTCTTATTTCATTGAATTGAATATAAAGGTCTGATGATCAGAGAGTATCGATTTTAGGTTGTGAAAGTTTTTTAAATGAAATTACACCTTTGGTTATTTAAAGCATAAAATTTTAAAGAATTTGAACGTACACTTGAATACTAAGTAAAACTATAAGCTATGGAAAAATGGAATGAATTATGTTTTATACTTTCAGAGAGTATTCCATTCAACGCCTCTGAACAAGTTTTTGAAATGAAAGTAATTCAAGCATTTGAAAAATTAGGGTGGAGTCATTTTAAAGGAGAAATTTCGGTAAGGGAAAATATACAACTAGGGGCATCTAATAGAATTATGCCCGATATAATAATAAAATCTGCCAACACAAATTTGTTCGTCGTAGAAGTCAAAAACCCCGCAGCTAATTTAAAAAACCCGAGTTATCAAAACCAACTTTCTTCTTATATGAGAATGTTACGTCTAAATTTTGGAATATTAATAGGTAATGAAATCAAAATATTTGTTGACGGATCTTTGGTCGACTCAAATCAATCAGAACTTGTAGAAAGTATTTCTTTTAAAAAGGACAATCCACAAGGGCTTCAATTTATAAACCTGTTCCAAAAAGATACGTTTAGTTATGAAAATGTTGAGAACTATATTCAAAACAAAATTCAAACTATTAAAGAAAATAAATACGTCGAGAAAATAAGAAAAGAAATTACCACAACAGAATATTCAGATTATTTAATAAGCCAACTGAAAAACAAACTATTAAATGAATACAGTGAGAAAATTGTAGATAGAGTTTTAGAGGATTTTAAGGTAAAAATTTACGATTCAAGAAAAACTGAAATCCAGAGACCAATATATGTACCAAGTGCACATTATGTCCCTGAAAATAATAACGGCTCAACAAATGAAATAGAGCTAGCGAAAATTTTTAAAAAGGTTCCTGTTTGGTTCAATAAGCCAGATCAAAAAAACAGTCAAATTCTAATAACCTTTATGAAATTAAGAGAACAGAAAACCCCGGTTACTTTTTTTGAACTCGAAAAAGCCTGTGAAAGAATTCCAAATTTTAGAAACAGCTACCAAGCAATGAAGACAATAAGTAAAAAAAATAACGCAAAAGTGTTTGACGAAGTCGGTCGAATAATATCACTTTGGGAACCTGGTAGAAGTTTTGTAGAAAAGGAATACGAACGATATTTAAGACGAAACAGTGAATAACATTAGCTGAAATACTAGTTGTTTTATGAAGAATATATTGCTGACATTTCTAATAATTCATTGTAACATACTTTTTTCACAAAACAATTGGCAAGAATTTTCCAATGAGGATGTTTTATTGATTAGCATTAGTGAAACTCGAGTTTATGCGATTGAGGATTTCAATTTTGATGTCGTTTGGGATAGTACATTAAGCTACTCCGAAAATATTGGATATTACGGCGGTATTAAGAAATTAAGGATTTTAAAAAAAGACATCTTATTACAAGAGATAAATAATATTGAAGATAATATAGCGCTGGGTTATATTTCCTTTCATTTTTACGACTATAATTTTGATGGGTATTTGGATTTCACTGTTCCCATGAATGAAAGATGGGAAATGTATTTTATTTTTAATCCACAAACCAATACATTCGAACATCGAGAGGATTGGGACTACTTAAGCATTCAAAAGAGAGATTTTAAAAACAAAAGAATTTTATCGCAACCAGATGGTAATTACCCTGACAGTCAAAAATTATATCAAATTAAAGGTATTGAGCTTATTGAAATAGAGTAGTGTTTATATCAAAGTGATGGTGCCACCCATTTTGGTCAAATTGATTCACCTTGAGATTTACTGTAGTAATAATTGATATTTATATTCACCCATTCTTTGCTAAAGGTTTATATTCTCTATTGAATGCGGCCCAATGCCCGTTGCGGTCTCGCT
>CAXBCS010000033.1:0-36348 GCA_963974305.1 uncultured bacterium | reverse complement strand
TAACTTGATCACAAGAGGATGCATTCATATTGGCATCTGTAGCTGTCCATGTTCTTGTAATCACTGAGTTACTACCTGTTCCGGCTACTACTGAATCAGAGAATGTAATTACTGGAGCACCATCACAGTTGTCGACAGCTGTTGCCGAACCTGTTGTTGCTGGAGTATCATCAGTGTTACATTCTATAGTAACATCTGCAGGACACGTAATAACTGGTGCCGTTGTATCTACTACTGTGATTGTTTGTACACACATAGAAGCATTCATATTAGCATCGGTTGCGGTCCAAGTTCTTGTAATCACTGAGTTGCTACCTGTTCCGGCTACTACTGCATCAGAGAATGTAATTACTGGCATCATATCACAGTTATCGACAGCTGTTGCCGAACCTGTTGTTGCTGGAGTATCATCCGTGTTACATTCAATAGTAACATCTGCAGGACACGTAATTACTGGTGCCGTTGTATCTTGAGCTGTCACCATTACAGACCCACAGCCTGCTGGGGTAACACATCCTCCTTCTCCACGCACAAAATAGGTAGTTGTACCGGTAGGTGGTGTCACGTTAAATGTTCCTGTTGTCGTTGTTCCCACAAAAGTACCTCCACAACTACCAGAATACACATTCCATGCTGTTGCATCATTCAATGTTCCGGTTATAGTCAAAGTGGTAGACGCGCCAGGGCATATAGGCGAAGTTGCCGTTACCGTGGGTATAGTTGGATCAGTACAAGCAGAACCAACAGTGTATGCCAAATTATCAAAATCTGGTGAAGCTCCACCACCAGCAGTCCTTACAAAGGACAGGGAGGTGATACCAGTAAATCCAACAAGATTAATAGTACCAATATTAGTTGTAAAACTTTGGGTGTCCCCTAGATTAGAGGTTACGGTGTACGTATTTCCTCCAGCAAAAGTAATATCAATACTCGTTGCATTCCAAGTGCCTGTATCTTTCGTAATAACTGCAGGAATAGTCGTACTTACTGGAGCAATTGTTCCTGATGTTATTACTTGCCACTGTGAAAATGTGAAACCAGTCTCTGAAGCCCCGGTATCAAATGTCATTGTCTGGGCATTTAACAGACCAAAGGATGTAACCAACCAACAAAGGCAGGCTATAAATGTAATTTTCTTCATAATTTGAGGATTAAATTTTTAGTATTAGTGAATTGACCCTTGACTTTCAAAGGCCGAAATGATTCAAAACAAAAGAGTTATTAAAAATTTTTATAATATTCATAGCAAAATAAGGGTTTTTTATTTAACATAATTTATTAATAGTCCAAAAGCTGAATAATTTTTTCCTTTACCTTCTCCGTACTCGGAATCATCGTTTCTTCTAAAATGCTATTCAAAGGAATCGCTGGCATATTTTCAGATCCTATAAGCATCACTGGCGCGTCCAACTCCCTAAAACATTCTTCTTGGATCCGGCCTTGTAGTCCGCGGCTAAATCCATTATCCGAAGGTTCTTCAGTTACCACTAAACATTTTCCGCATTTTTTGACAGACTTGAAAACGGTCTCATAGTCTAAAGGATGTAGTGTTCGAAGATCAATAACCTCAATCTGATCCTGCATGCCCAATTCAGCGCTAGCATTCATTGCCCAATGAACTCCCATTCCATACGTAATGATCGAAATAGTCTCCACATCTTCCTTCTTCCAAATTTCTTGTAAGACCCACGCCTTTCCAAATGGCAATACATAATCCTCATCTGGCATAACAGAGGTCGCCCCTTGAGTGCCTTTTACTTTGGACCAATACAACCCTTTATGTTCTAAAATAACTACTGGATTAGGATCATAGTAAGCAGCCTTCATCAAGCCTTTTAAATCGGCACCATTTGAAGGATAGGCAATTTTAAGTCCGCGTATATTAGTCACAATACTCTCCACAGATGAAGAATGGTACGGCCCTCCAGAACCATAGGCTCCTATAGGCACTCTTAATATCATAGAGACCGGCCATTTTCCATTACTCAAATAACAACTTCTGCTCACTTCCGTGAAAAGTTGGTTTAGCCCAGGCCAGATATAATCGGCAAATTGTACTTCAACGATAGGCTTTAAACCTACAGCACTCATTCCCACTGTCGATCCTACAATAAAGGCTTCTTGGATGGGCGTATTAAAGACACGGTTATCACCAAATTTCTGCGCCAAAGTAGCTGCTTCTCTAAATACACCCCCTAATCTTCCGCCTACATCTTGCCCATACATCAAACATTCAGGATGTTTCTGCATAAGTTCTTCAATTGCAAAAAGCGCACAGTCTACCATTACGACCGGCTCTGCATCTTTGGGCGAACGCACCCCTGCTTCTTCGGTAATTGGTGTAGGTGCAAAATCATGGCTAAATAAATCCTCTGGTTTAGGATCATCGGCCTGTTGTGCTTTCTCAAAATCTTTTTGGACTTGCGCTTTCGCGAAAGCTTCCAGCTCATCTAGATCGCCTTGTGAAAAACCATTCTCAAGTAGGAGCTTAACCATTTTTGGATAGGGATCCCGACTACGAGCTTCTTCCAAATCATCGCGATACCACTCCATCCGTACCCCGGAAGTATGGTGATTTAATAAGGGCACTTTAGCGTGCACCAAAAACGGACGTCGCTCTGTTCGGATCGTATGAATGACATCTTGTAGTGTATTGTAACTCTCTTCAAAATCGGTTCCATCAATAGTAACCGCCTCAAGTCCGTGGAATCCTTGCGCATATTCAAAAGCATCTTGGGCACGGGTTTCGGCCGCATTTGCTGAAATGTCCCACCCATTATCCTGTACTAGATATAAGATGGGTAACTGCTTTAAGGCAGCCATCTGAAACGCCTCGGCGATTTCTCCTTCGGTGACAGATGCATCTCCTAAGGAACACACCACAAAGGGTTGGTCTTTGATAACCTCTTTTGCAATTTCACTTTTACTACCTAAGCTTTCTTTATAAGCAAATCCTAAGGCAACACCTGTTGCAGGAATGGCCTGCATCCCAGTCGCTGAACTTTGATGCGGAATTTTTGGTTTGTCATCATCCTTTAAACTTGGATGTGAGTAATAAGTACGCCCACCCGAAAATGGGTCATCAGCTTTGGCAAATACCTGTAACATCAACTCGTAAGGTGTCATACCTATAGCGAGTAACATCGAGTCATCTCGGTAATAAGGAAAGGCATAATCCTGTGGTTTGAGCTGCATTCCAATTGCAGTTTGAATCACTTCGTGACCCCGACTCGTAGCATGCACGTATTTTGAAACCGCTTTGAAGTTGGCTTCAAACAATTCTGTCATCGCCTTTGCAGTCACTAGATTTTGAAAGCCTTTTTTTAATGTTTTGGTATTCATATTTATGTTGCCGTTTATAAAAGATCCATTCCTATCCTCGATAAGTATCTTTAGTAATCTTAGTCATTTTTAAATTGCATCACTTCTTCCAATAAAGGAGATAGTCCGTTTTCTGTTAGGGTGTCATTATTCCAAAAACTCATAACACAACTCACTGAATTCCCCCTCACCTCTGCAGCGACATAATAGATGGTCAATGTTTTTCCACCGGAAGCGCTGGCTAAGAGCGAAGTAATACCCGTAAAATCATAGATCACTTTTTTGGCTGTGGTTTCGGTTCCTTCAAAAATGATATCCACCATTTCTTCAGAAAGTACTTTGCCATTTTTTCTTGATTTTGTGACCTCCAACTGTTGGTTCACTGTATTTTTTGCATCTTCTAATTCTGCGTGCACCGACCAATTCATTTGTCCGTAATACGGACATTGAACAGAGTTTACATTGGTCCAATTACAATTTGAGCCTAATTTAATTTTCCTACCTGCAAAGTTGATACTATCTATGATAGCCGAATTATAATTTTCTTCAGGGATAGTGTTTTCAATGATGGGTTGAATTAGGCTATGTTCGAAATCGGTATCGCGCTTATTTATCGCGCTAAATTGAATGATTGTGATTCGTTGCTCTTTATTTTCTATAAAGTAATAGGAATTGTTTTGAACGATGCCGTTTGTAATATTCTCCTCATTGACCACCTTATAATTTTGATAGGACAATTGCTGGTCTTTCGTTTTAATTTGGTCCTTTTTGATGGAGTATTTACGATACACTTTCTTTAATCCCTTTTCCGTAAAAGGATAATTCAAGGTCTGACTGCTAATTGTATAGCCATCTATATTGTAAAAGGTAATGCCATTATTATGTATTGCCTGTAGCCTATCAAAAATAGGATTGTCTTGTGTCCATGAAATAGTACTAACTAAAATGAATAGGACAGTAAAAATTTTCTTCATCATACTATGAGCAATTTTCTTGTATTTCTATGAGATCATCAATTAGACCAATGCCGCACTATTTACGGGAACCATCCACCCAAAGATATCTTCTAGCTTTCCAGTTTTTATCCCATTCAGGGTATCATTCAGATCCCAACCCACAGGATGTTCTTCTGATACTTTTATGATTTCATCATCTACACCAATTTCTTGAATATAGGCAATCCCGACGGCAGTTCCAGTACCAAAAGCCTCTTCTAAGCTTCCATTGGTTGCCGCTTCTTGAATTTCATCAATTGTGATAGGCCGTTCGGTCACTTCAAATCCTTTGTGTTTTAAAAGGTCAATCACACTTTTACGTGTGATCCCATGTAGGACAGAACCATCCAAAGGTGGTGTAATAAACTTTCCAGAAACCTTAAAGAAGATATTCATCGTTCCAACTTCCTGGATGTATTTATGTTCATTGGCATCTAACCAAAGTACTTGATCATAGCCTTTGGACTTGGCTATCTCTGTAGGGCGAATCGCAGCTGCATAGTTTCCTGCGGCTTTGGCTTCTCCTGTTCCTCCAGCCGCTGCACGAATATAATTACGCTCTGCCCATAGCTTCACTGGTTTACTAAAGAAAGGTCCCGCAGGCGAAGCGATGACAATAAATTTAAAACTGGTAGCAGCACGCATTCCAATAAAAGGCTCATCGGCATACATGAAAGGTCTCAAATAAAGGGCACTTCCATCTTGCGGTGGAATCCAACCTCTTTCAAGATCGACTAAAGCTCTTAATCCATCTACAAAAAGCTGCTCAGGAAATGCTGGCATTCCCATGCGTTCTGCACTCATATTCAAGCGAACTGCGTTTTCATTAGGGCGAAATAGTAAAGGTTCGCAATTTCGCGCCTGCCTGTCCGGTAGGCAGGAAAGCGTACTCTTCATCCCTTCAAAAATAGCTTGACCATAATGTAATGCCATGGCTGCTGGATGTGTTGGAATCAATTCCAAAGGTGTTACTCGAGGGTTTTGCCATTGTCCGTCATTATAATCACAAATAAACATATGGTCTGTAAACGTCCGACCTAATGGGATGTTATCAAAATCAATTTGATCTAATTTCGAATGTTTTGTTCGTTCTATACTAATATTCATGATCGGCAGTGTTTTAAATAAACTTCTAAGCACACTCAATTCTTGAGATGCACTGTATATGTTCTAGATACCGCGGTTGGCATCAAATTGCTCAAAATAATCGGCGATGCGTCTTAGGAAACTACCTCCTAGATAACCATCAACTATACGGTGATCAAAACTCAAAGAGAGATACATCATTTGGCGAATTTCAATGGTATCTCCTTCGGGTCTTTCCATTACTTCGGCGCGCTTTTTTATTTTTCCCGTAGCGAGAATTGCCGCCTCTGGCTGATTGATAATTGGAGTTCCCATGACACTGCCAAAGGTTCCTACATTACTAATTGTAAAGGTGCTGCCCTTAATATCATCGCCCTTCAATTTATTTTCACGCGCTAAGCCAGATAGGCGATTCACTTCGCTCGCTATTTCTAGCAAACTCTTCTGATTTGCATTTTTGACGACTGGAACAATTAAATTTCCTGAAGGCAAGGCAGTAGCCATTCCTATATTAATATCTTCTTTGACGATGATGTTCTTACCATCAACAGACACATTGATGAGTGGAAAATCTGCGACAGCTTTCGCGACAGCTTCCACAAACAATGGCGTGAAAGTGAGTTTTTGTCCGTGCTTCTCTAAAAAGGCAAGCTTATTTGCATTGCGCCAGGCCACTATTTCTGTCATATCGGCTTCTACATAAGCAGTCACGTGCGGACTCGTATGCTTACTGTACACCATATGATCTGCGATCATTTGACGCATTCTATCCATTTCTACAATCTTGCCAGTTCCCTTATCGAGATCCAATTGCGGAATTCGATAAGCGGTTGGATCTGGTTGGGCTACTGATTGTGAAAACTGAAAAGGCCTTCCATTTTCAATATATAAACTTACGTCACTCTTACGCAATCGGCCATCTTTACCTGTACCTGTAATACGGGTGAGTTCCTCATAGGAGATATGGTGCTTTCGAGCGATACTATCTACAAGCGGACTCACAAAAAAGTTCTCGTTAGGCGTAAAAAATGCAGTTGATTGTTGAGTTTTGGGGCGCTCCTTCGAAGGTGTAGGTTTAGTTGTGGTCTTTGTAGGCCGACTTGAGCTAGCAGGGGCAGGGGCAACTGATGTCTTAGCAGAGGTCGTGCTTTCTACAGCTTCAAACTGGGCGATGTCTACACCCACCTCTACAACCGCATTGGGTTCAAAGAGATGCTTTTTCATAATCCCTGCTGAAGGAGCTGGGACTTCATTATCTACCTTATCGGTAGCTACTTCCACTAAAATATCACCTTCATCAAAGGGTTGACCTTCTGCAACCAACCAATTAAGGATGGTTCCTTCTGTGATACTTTCGCCCATTTTGGGCATTTTGAGGGAGCTAATTGGCATGAAGCATTTCTTTAGTGAGACAAATTCAAAAATAACAAAAAGATGAGCAAAACCATAGGTTACACCTAACCTCAACACCAATTATAGAATAAATCACTAATTTTAGCATATTTACTGTATTTTTATTCTTTAAACACTTTATCGACCCACTACAATAAGTAAAATACGAGCCTATGAAACTAGATCCGACTGATATTTCCATTCTAAAACTGCTGCAAGTGAATTCAAATCGCACCGTAAAAAGTATGGCCGAAAATCTAGGCCTTTCTACAACTCCCGTTTTTGAGCGCATCAAGAAATTAGAAAAAGAAGGCTATATCGCAAACTACACCGCTCTACTAAATCATAAGAAATTAGGTTTAAAGCAGACGGTATTTATTGCAATCTCACTACAAGGACATACGCGGAGTTACCTGGAAAAATTTGTTAAGGAGATCAATGACTTTCCGGAGGTTGTAGAATGCCATCGTGTAAGTGGAGGATTTGACTATCTTTTAAAGCTTGTTGTGGAGGACATTGAAGCCTATGAAAAATTTATCATTACTAAACTGACGCTACTTCCATATTTGGGTAATGTACAAAGTCATATAGCTCTATCGACAAGTAAGGAAACCAATATTGTAGATCTATCATTTTTGGGATAAAAAAAACTCTCAATAATATATTGAGAGTTTTTTGTCTTAATCCTGTTCAGGTGGATTCATTACGAAATCTTCCATAAACTTGGTGGTGTAGTTACCAGATAAATAATCTGGATGGTCCATTAACTGTCTGTGGAAAGGTATGGTTGTTTTGATACCTTCAATAACGAACTCGTCCAAAGCTCTTTTCATTTTATTGATTGCCTCTTCTCGTGTTTGAGCAGTTGTAATCAATTTGGCGATCATACTATCATAATGTGGAGGAATCATATAGCCACTATATACGTGGGTATCTATACGAACTCCATGTCCGCCTGGAGCATGTAGATTTGTTATACGTCCTGGAGAAGGTCTAAAATCATTGTATGGATCTTCTGCATTGATACGGCATTCTATAGAATGTAATTGCGGAATGTAGTTCTTCCCTGAGATTGGCACCCCAGCGGCTACCAAAATTTGCTCACGGATAAGATCATAATCCACTACTTGTTCTGTAATAGGATGTTCAACTTGGATGCGAGTATTCATTTCCATGAAGTAGAAATTGCGATGCTTATCTACTAGAAACTCGACAGTTCCGGCACCTTCATATTTAATATATTCGGCTGCGCGTACTGCTGCGAGTCCCATATCGGTTCGCAGTTTGTCAGTCATGAAAGGAGATGGTGTTTCTTCTGTCAATTTTTGGTGGCGACGTTGTACCGAACAATCACGCTCAGAAAGGTGACATGCTTTTCCGTTACTATCTCCTACAATTTGGATTTCAATATGTCGTGGCTCTTCAATGAGCTTCTCCATATACATTGCATCATTACCAAAGGCATTTTTAGCCTCTTGGCGTGCATCTTCCCAAGCTTTTTGAAGATCTTCTTTTTTCCATACGGCTCGCATTCCTTTTCCACCACCACCTGCAGTAGCTTTGAGCATAACTGGATAGCCTACTTCTTTAGCGAGTTTTTGGCATTCGGCGAAATCTTCAATAATTCCTTCAGATCCTGGAACACAAGGAACACCAGCTGCTTTCATGGTTTCTTTAGCGCTTGCCTTGTCACCCATACGGTTGATCATTTCGGCAGAAGCGCCAATGAATTTAATATCGTGTTCTTCACAGATTTTAGAAAACTTGGCGTTTTCAGACAAGAAGCCATATCCAGGGTGGATAGCATCTGCATTTGTAATTTCAGCGGCTGCGATAATATTGGCCATTTTGAGATAAGACTCACTACTTGGAGCAGGTCCTATACAAACGGCTTCATCGGCAAACTTTACGTGAAGGCTTTCACGGTCGGCAGTAGAGTATACCGCAACGGTTTTGATGCCCATCTCTTTACACGTACGGATGACGCGTAAAGCGATTTCTCCTCTATTAGCTATAAGTATCTTCTTAAACATAAGTGTTCAATTTAAGGTAGGGAGCCTTGAATTAAGACCGTGAGTTGGATGGTAGCATACTCATGCACAAATAAACTACAATCGTTTATTCTTATACTCCTACTAATTATAAAATACCCGCTAGGGATTATGATGGATCAACTAAGAATAAAGGCTGATCAAATTCTACAGGAGAAGAATCATCTACCAATACTTTCACGATAGTACCTGATACTTCACTTTCGATTTCGTTAAATAATTTCATCGCTTCGATTACACAAAGTACATCCCCTTCTGCGATACTTTTTCCAACCTCCACGAAGGTAGGTTTATCTGGAGCTGGTTTGCGATAGAAAGTTCCAATGATAGGAGACTTTATAGTGATATATTTTGAGTTTTCATCCTCGGCCGGAGCAGCAGGTGCTTCTGGAGCTGTAGCTGGAGCGGCAGGTGCCATTTGAGGCATTTGAGGCATTTGCTGAAGATAGGTGGTTGTACCTTTCTCATCATCACTACCTGTTTTAATAGTAATCTTCACATCGTCCATTTCTAGTTTTACTTCACTAGCGCCAGACTTTGCAACAAATCTAATTAGGTTTTGAATTTCTTTTAAATCCATAAGTGTTTGAATTAGTCAGTTTAGGTATTCTATTAGGAGTTATATGCCCATTTGAGGTAAATCGAACCCCAAGTGAATCCGCCGCCAAAGGCAGCAAAAACGATATTATCTCCTTTTTTTAGTTTGGTTTCGTAGTCGCTCATCAGCAATGGTAATGTCGCCGATGTCGTATTTCCATAGCGCTGTATGTTCATCAAGACTTTATCTTCATCTAGTTCCATACGCTTCGCTGCGGCATCAATAATTCTTTTATTAGCTTGGTGGGCGATTAGATAACTCACATCATCATGAGTGAGATTATTACGCTCCATAATTTTAGCACTTACATCTGCCATATTGGATACGGCAAATTTAAATACAGTTCGTCCATCTTGAAAAACATAGTGTTGCTTATTGGCTACCGTTTCTTGTGATGGAGGAAGTATAGAACCTCCAGCATCTATTTTCAAGAATTCGCGTCCAATTCCATCAGATCGAAGGTACTCATCTTGCAATCCATTACCCTCTTCATTAGGCTCAAAAAGAACGGCACCTGCACCATCTCCAAAGATAATGCAGGTGGTCCTGTCTGTATAGTCAATAATAGAGGACATTTTATCGGCCCCAATGAGTAGTATTTTTTTATAGCGCCCTGACTCGATATAGCTTGCTGCTGTTGACATTCCGTAAAGGAAGCTCGAACAAGCGGCGGAAAGATCGAAAGCAAAGGCATTAACAGCACCAATTTGAGTAGCTGTATATACCGCTGTAGATGCCACTGGCATATCAGGAGTTGCTGTCGCAACAATAACTAGGTCTATTTCTGTGGGGTCCAAATTTCTTTTTTCCAAAAGATTTTGGGCGGCTTTAATAGCCATAAAGGAAGAACCCTTCCCAGGGTCTTTGAGAATACGACGTTCCTTAATACCAGTACGTGACGTAATCCACTCATCATTTGTGTCAACCATAGTTGCCAGAATCTGGTTGGTTAACACATAGTCCGGAACATATGCCCCTACAGCTGTGATTGCCGCTGAGATTTTATTCATTTGCTTCAGTTAGGTTTTGACCATTTTAAGTCAAAAAACTCTTAAAATGGGTCGAAAAGTACTAAAAATTGTGCAAAACGAGTCCTTAATTAACTTTTTTTGCGCCAAATGTTCATAAAAAAAGCGCCCAACTAATGAGCGCTTTTATATATGGGTGAGTTTAAGTGACTAGGCTTCAGCCTCGTCTCCAGCTCTATCAATAACTACTTGTCCTCTGTAATACAATTTACCTTCGAACCAATGAGCTCTGTGGTAAAGATGCGCTTCTCCTGTTGTAGGATCTACAGCGATTTGAGGTATAGCGGCTTTGTAATGTGTTCTTCTTTTATCTCTTCTTGTTTTCGAGATTTTTCTCTTAGGATGTGCCATTACGTACTCTTATTTATCTGTTAATAGTTTTTTTAACGAATCCCATCTAGGATCCGTATCTGTCTTTACTTCTGTCTTCTCTTCTTTAATATCTTGACTTGGAATACTCAACTCTTCGAGTTTATCCAAAATATCCGATTTCAATGTACCGTCTGCAACACCAGGGTGTACTCTTTTACTAGGCAATGCTAACACAATGAGTTCATATATATAATGAGCTACATTTAATTCATACTCTCCATAGGGTAGTATGAGTAGTTCCTCATTATCATTATTAAACTCGTTGCCAAAATTTACAACTAAATCAAAGGTCGCATTGATGGGTTCATCATACGGCTCATTGGTTACGTCACAATTTACATTGACTGACCCACTCGATTCGAAATGCAATTCCATTAAGGTGGATTTCTTTACAAAATCCAATGCAATTTCTACCGAAGAGGCATTAAAATCTTCATAGCCAAAATGTTCAAAGAACGATCGGTCAATATTATAATCAAACCGATGTACTCCTTCTTTTAAACCTACATACTGTATTGTAAATAGTTTCAAATCTTTCATACATCACCCGTTAGGAGCGCGCAAAGATACACAAAATTCTTAATTACAAACAATCAGTTTATATATTTTTTTTAAGAAAAATGAGCCCTGCTCCTCCCCTTAGTTTCTTCCTTGTCGCCCTCTTCCTCCTGGCTTTTTAATACTTACCTTGAGTACATTTTCAGTGAGTTCCTCATATTCTCGACGATGCTTATAAATACTAATTGCACCGAAAAGCGCTTCTCTAAAAGAACCTGCATCAGCCTCACCCTTTCCTGCAATCTCAAAAGCTGTTCCGTGATCTGGAGAGGTACGTATTTTATCTAATCCAGCTGTATAGTTTACACCCTTCCCAAATGCCAAAGTCTTAAATGGAATAAGACCTTGATCGTGATAAGCTGCGAGAATCGCGTCAAAGTTTTTGTAGTTTCCAGACCCAAAGAAGCTATCTGCAGCATAAGGGCCGTAGACCACTTTCCCTGTCGATCGTATTTTTTCTAAAGTTGGAATAAGTACTTTATCATCTTCCTCACCTATAACTCCATTATCTCCCACATGTGGGTTTATCCCTAATAATGCAATTTTAGGAGCTCTAATACCAAAATCTTTTTGAAGGGTATTAAAAAGCACATTTACTTTCTTAGTAATCAATTCTGGCGTAATTGCGGCAGCCACATCTTTGACAGCCAAATGATCTGTGAGCAGACCAACCTTTAAGGTGTCTGCAACCATTAGCATCATCGCATCACCGTCCAACTCTTGAGCAAGGTAGTCTGTATGTCCTGGAAATTTAAAATCCTCACTTTGGATATTTGCCTTATGAATAGGGGCAGTTACCAAAACATCAATTTCCCCAGCTTTTAAAGCCTTAACCGCTTCCGTGAATGACAATAAGGCAAAGGCACCTGCCTCTTTATTTTCTTCTCCAAATGCAACGGGCGGAGTATCCTTTGCAATGTTTAATACATTTATTTTTCCTTCGATCGCTTTCGCGAAAGCGTCTATACCATGCAAATTGACATCAATCGACAACTCCTTCTTCACAAAAGACAAAGTCTTAACGGCACCAAAAATAATGGGAGTGCAAAAATCCATCATCATCGAATCATCAAAAGTCTTTAGTATGACCTCCATCCCAATTCCGTTAGGATCCCCAATGGATATACCCACTCTTATTTTTTGATCTTTCTTCATAGCTTGCTCCCTAAGGTTTCGTATTTTTACAACACAAAAGTAACCAATTTAAATACATTCATGTTTACAGGAATCATTGAAGATTTAGGGAATGTAATTGCTATCGATCAGGACCAAGAAAATGTTCATTTTACTTTAGAGAGCTCACTGACATCTCAATTGAAAATTGACCAAAGCTTAGCTCATAACGGCGTATGCCTCACGGTAGTTGCTCTCAATAATGATAGATATACAGTAACCGCTATCCAAGAAACCCTCAACAAAACAAATCTCAAACACCTAAAAGTAGGCGATTCAGTCAACTTAGAACGCGCTATGATACTTGGGGCTCGGCTTGATGGACATATAGTCCAAGGCCATGTTGACCAAACCGGTATATGCAGCTCGGTTGTTGATGAAAATGGGAGTTGGCGCTTTACGTTTACTTACGACACATCATTAGACAATGTCACTATAGAAAAAGGCTCTATTACAATTAACGGAGTAAGCTTGACGGTTGTTGATTCTTTTGAAGGTGGTTTTAGCGTAGCCATTATTCCTTACACTTTCGAAAACACAGGCTTTAAAAACTTCAGGAAAGGAACGGAAGTAAATTTAGAATTTGATGTAATAGGCAAGTACGTGAAGCGAATTACTTCAGGTTATTAAACTGCTTTTGCTACTTTGATTCTTTTATAGTAGAACCAAATCCCTAAGGCTGCACCCAAGGCAAGCAGTATAAGTACTCCACCATCAATAGGCAAAGGAAGACCAACAGGCGGCGTTCTTTGAGGGGCTGGCGGTCTAACTGTTTGTTGTGCAAATACCGAAATATTCACCAACAGCAGGAGAGAACTAAAAACTATTTTCTTTGTTACGGGGCTCATAAACTATGCAATTCTACAAACTCTAAGTCTAACAGTTAAACGTTTTGAATAGACCTAATAGTATGCTACTGTTTTGTGCTTTTCATCGACAATAATACGCATTTTATCGATAAAAATGCAATGTAGGTTCGTTTTTTTATTTATTTCTAAGTACATAAGACTCGATCAAAAAGCAATCAAGATGCTATAAACCTATAACAACTGAAAGCGCAAAAGCCCTACAAACCTGTTTAAAATAAAAACACAGCACTCAAAATTTCAAGCCGCAAGGATACTTAAATATTATAATTTCTGATATTTTTTATGTTAAGAACTATAAAAAAAGTCACTTCCTTTATTTGATAAGTACTTAGTATTCAACTATCATTATGTATTGCTTGCGACTACTTATAACACTTACGTTGAAAGTACCCTTTTGGTTTTCGTAAATGCTATTAAATTGCTTTTTCCCTCCAATTACATTCTAAATGAATGTAACAAAGAAAAGTCAAACCAATTTATTCATCACAGCATCTTTTTGAAAAACAATAACATACCTTGGTATTTAGCTTTTTACGATTGGCAAAAACCTCTAATTCAATCTATTCTTTTATATACCCTCACCCAATCTACTATCATTTTTACAGGAAGGTCTTTTGGCTCCACTTTCCCTACCCACTTTCCCCCGAGCTGCATATCCATTAGAATATAGAAAGGCTGGTCAAATGGCCATTGGCTAGGATCCCCATCCTCGAGTTTTGGATACGTAAATGTTTGCTTTCCGTTTAAACTAAATATGAGCTTATCTGAGAACCACTCCATTGCATACGTATTAAATTTTGCACTATCAACACGAGAAGTGCTAGAACTAAGGGGATTGGTTTCATTACCCAAATTCAAAGTATAATAAGAATGTACAGTCTGGTAAATGATACTGTCATAGTTCAAATGTTCCATTAAGTCTATTTCCCCATTTCTTGGATAGCTTCCATATTGAGGTTGGTCAGCCAACATCCATAACGCGGGCCAGGCACCTTGAGCTTGTTCTAGTTTTGCGCGAATCTCTATTTTTCCATATTTGAAAGCAAATTTGCCTTTGCTCATTATTCCTCCGGTTAAATATGGCACTGTATCCCCTTCCCTTTTATTGTTAACTATACCACCTAAGTGAAGTTTTTCTCTTTTTATGCGAATGAGTTCTTTATTACTCGACATATAATTCCCCCAATCTGCATTATTACGTTCAATGATGCTCCATTTGGATGTATCTAAATCTTTAGTTGTAAAAGAATCCTCCCAAATCAAATTCCAATGGTTGTTTTTTTCCTTAGCACTCATCATTATAGGTTGAGTATCCTTTTGGGAATACGTACAAAATGTAAACCCTAAGGTCACTACTATAAAAAATAAAAACTTCATTTTTTGCTGTAAATAAAAATTAATATTTTGAATACTAAGCGTATATAACATTACAATAGCATTCTTTATCAATCCATAAATAACTTTTTTGATCCATCTTTTTCAATAAGCAGAAAAGACCAAATACATATGAGATTTCCCTATTCCTAGATAATTATCCATAATACTAAGCAGCCTAAGCCTGAAAATCAACCCACGCTATTTTTTTGACTATGAAAAATTTAAAAAAGACAGCTGATAAATAGCGGCATTTTTAAAAAAAATTCAGGTATTAACAGGATAACCACTAATATGACCTACATCATTTGGCACAACATTCTATTTCCTAATCTTTGTTTCCCTAGAGTATTGTATACCTGCTTAAAACCTAACTTAACGTGAACAAAACTTTAACTAATTTTCTAATTGACAGCCAATTTCTGGGTCCCTCAGGACCCCTTAACTCCTTTTCAATTGAAAATCTACTGGGCCAACGTTTCCTCAACGGTCAGTCATACGCAGGCTTGGAATACATCTTTTCTTTAGACGGAGATAATTGGTGGATTACGATATTAAAATTTGTGATTATTCCCTTCATATTTCTAATCTCTACAACCCTCGTTATTCTATTAATCCGGAATCAATATATGAGTATAAAACTCGAAAAAAGAAAGAAAAGTATAGAAGACGATGTCAATACTCTGCTCACAGAGCTCATTTTTCTAAAAGAGAATGGAGAGCACATTGCGAATAAAATAGAAGCATTTAAACTTCAAATTCCTTTTCATAAGAAGTGGTGTCAAAATTATATGCTTCATAAAATTTTGGAAATAAACCAGACGTTCCATGTAGACCAAAGACTTCATCGAGACATATTTATGAGGTTTGGATTTGATAGAATTAGCAATCGTCTACTCAGACATAAGAAATGGTACTTAAAATCACTTGGCATATATCGAATGCAGCGAATGCATGTCGAGTCAAAAAGTAAACAGATCGCTGCTTTTCTTAAAGATACTAACCCAGAAATCAAATCCAATGCTTTGATAGCCATGGTTACCCTATCTCCTGAAAAATTTGCTGCTTTGCGAGATCACAAAGAACCTCTAACAAAAGCAGATGAAATGAAAATACTAGATCTTATTTATGAGAGCCAACCCAATATGCCTGCAAACAGTAAAAAGTTACTCAAAAGCACTAACATTTCTATTGTAGTTCTCGGCATCAAACTTATGGTTCAATACAAGGAAAAATTCTCATTGATACAAATGAGCAAACTGATACGATTTCCAAACGTTCAGGTACGCAAAGAGGCTACAAAAGCTGTTGGAAAGCTAAAAATGCTTGAGGCCAATGATATTTTGATTAGCCAATACCATCTTGAACAGGATAAAAAAGTAAAGATTAATATACTAAGAAGCCTAAAAAGTATTGGAAATCAGAAATCGGCATTCTATTTAGAATCCATGTTAGCTACTGAAAGTAATTCGGATATTAAGTTTGAAATGGTCAATTGCATTAATAAGTTGGATCCGGCTTTTTTTGATAATTCTTATAGCATGACCATTGCAAAAGACCATACCATAAAAGATATGGCCTTACACGTAAAAGACCCATATTTAGTTTGAACATCTTTGAAAAAATAATAAACGGATTTGAATTATTCGGGGCAGTATATGCCGCCGTTTATCTACTAGTTTATATTATTCTGGCGGTATTGGCCTATCTAGCACTTTCAGAGTATTACCATTCCAAACACTTTTTACACAGACAGGTATTAGTAAGGTCAAACCATACTATCGGGGTGTCGATAGTTGCCCCTGCCTATAATGAGTCCATAACCATAGTCGATAATGTAAAATCACTGCTTTCGCAAGAATATCCAAAATTCGAGGTGGTCATCATCAATGACGGAAGCACGGACGACACTTTAGATAAACTCATTAAGGAGTTTAGCTTAATAAAAGTAAATTTTTTCTATCAGGAAAAAATAATTACTCAGCCCGTAAAGGGGCACTATCGTTCTACCAACCCTATATATTCAAAACTGTTAGTAGTCGACAAAAAAAATGGCGGCTGTAAAGCAGATGGGTCAAACGCAGGAATAAACTCGGCTAAATATCCAATTTTTATATGTACCGATGTTGATTGCATCTTGAGAAAAGACACCATTTCAACAATGGTCAAACCTTTCATTGAGAATACTGAAAAGGTAATCGCTAGTGGTGCAATGATTCGTATTTCTAACTCTTGTGAATTTAAAGATGGAATGTTGTATAAATCTCATTATCCTACCAATTTTTTTGCGCGCTTTCAAGAATTAGAATATATAAGATCCTATTTATTTGGAAGAATGGCATGGAGCAAAATAAACAGCCTCTTATTAGTTTCAGGAGGCTTAGGGATGTTTCATAAAGAAACTGCAATCGAAGCGGGCGGGTATTGGCACAAATCATTAGGAGAAGATTTGGACCTAGTACTTCGGATGCGATTATTAATGCACCGTAAAGGGGAGCATTTTTTAATCAAGTACGTACCAGAAACACTATGCTGGACCGAAGTTCCAAGATCCATGTCTGTTTTCCTTAGACAGCGAACAAGATGGGGCCGCGGATTAGTGCAGACCTTAGACATTCATAAACATGTAATGTTCAATCCTAAGTATGGAAGAACTGGAAATATTGCCTTTCCATACTTTGTGTTTTTTGAGTTTGCTGTTCCCATAATTGAAGTAATAGGGATGATAGTACTTTTTGTAAATCTGCTTTATTTCAACGTAGATTATAGCAATATGTTCTTCATTGCTTTAGCTGTATACCTTTTTTATACCTCAATAACCTTAATGTCTGTTTTAGTCGATCAATATTTTTATAAACATTATTCTGGTGTGAAAGAAATGTTATCATTAATCCTATCTGTCATTATTGAACCTATTGTTTATCATCCTTTAAATGTTTTTGCATATATAAATGGATATATACACTATATAACAAACAAAAAACAGAAGTGGGGAGTGATGGTTCGAAAAGGATTTAACATCGCCAAATGATCATGAAAAAAAAATTATGTATTCTCGCATCAGCTTATCTTTTTTCTTTTTTTGCCATTGGGCAAGAGATTGACACAGACAGTCTATTAATTCAAGCGACTAGGAGCCTAAAATCAAAAGAGTATCCCAAGGCTTTAGAGCAGGGAAGATTAGGAATAAAGATGGCGCCCGATTATTATGACTTTCACATGCTTCTAGGTCGAGTCTTTGCCAAAACTAGACGATTAGACAGTGCTCAGTATTATTTTAATACCGTCATCAACAATGCCCCTGTGTATAAAGATGCATTTACCAATTCGATTACATTGAGTATTGAAACCGAAAACTATAATAATGCTCTACAAACGATCCGTAAAGCCACGAATCTATACCCTACCGACAAAGAATTTTACTTGAGTAAGCTAAAAGTGCTCCAACTTAAGTCAGAAGAAGAACCCTTAACGGCCTACCTAGAATTTTTGATCAAAAAATATCCTTCAGACGGAAGATTTCAACAATTGTTGAGAGATGAAAAGTCCAAACACGCATCTGAACGAATTGGAATGGACTATAGCCTCTCCACCTTTAATAGGGATGGAGTTGGACCGTGGCATCTAACAGGCCTTCAGTATATTCATGAAAGGAAGCCTTTGACCTTAGTTGGGAGAGTCAATTATGCAGATAGGAGATCAAAGGGAGTGAGTATTCGTTCTGGATACCAATTTACATTAGAATCATACATCAAAACTGGAAAGAGAGGAATATCATATCTATCTACTTCGTACAGTTCTGATTTACTTTTCCCCGAATTACTTCTCTCAGCCTCTTATTTTCACTACTTCAATTCAGGCTGGGAAGGCGAAATCGGAGGTCGCTATATAAAAACTAGTACAGATAATAAGATTTATGCTGTAGCACTGGGAGCGGGTAAATACGTCGGCTCCTCATGGTTGAACTTAAAATCATTTTTGTTTTTTGATAATGGCGAAAATTACCTTGCTATTAACGGGACATTTCGATATTACTTTAACACCAAATATGATTACATAGCCCTTCTTAGTGGTTATGGAAATTCTCCTGATGAAAGTGCCAACATCATTCGATTTTCAACATTAGACTCCTACAGGGTAGGCGCGGCATACAGTAAACTAATTGGCACTCATTTTATCGTTGGTGGACAACTCATATTTAATCGACAGGAATATATTAAGGATAAACATCAGAATCAAATGGACATTTTCATGTCACTACAATACAAGTTATGAAAACCAAAAAAAGAATTCTTATTGTCGAAGATGACGAAATGGCAATAAAGCTTCTTCAACTTCTTTTAGAAAAAGAAGGGTTTGAACTTGTGATAGCTAGGGATGGTAATCAAGGAACAGAAGCCCTCAAAACAGCAAATCCGGATTTAATATTGATGGACATTATGTTGCCCTATAAATCTGGCATGGAAGTGATATCGATTGCAAAAAAGAATTTAAAGGACGTTCCAATCATCGTATTATCATATCTAGGAAAAGTTAATCAGACAAACGAGGAAGCTTTGCGTTTGGGTGTATCTGACGTTATTGCTAAGCCCTTTGTTGTTCCAAAGCTTATCGCAAAGATTAAATTGTGGTTGGCCTAAATATGGAATAAAAATTAAAGGCTCTATATTAATCTCATTTTCCCTTTATAAACCAATTTGGAAAAGAGTATCCATCAGGAATTGCCTTTCATCACAATACTCACAATTAACGGCACAACTATTATTGAATTCTCGTATTATTAAAATGGTGTGTTAAAAAACAAAAAGACCTTCGTTTTTCAACAAAGATCTTTTTAAATGTGTGGTCCCACTTGGGCTCGAACCAAGGACCCTCTGATTATGAGTCAGATGCTCTAACCAGCTGAGCTATGGGACCGAAAACGCTTGCAAATTTACTACAATAAATGTAGTCTCCAAACTTATTTCGACTTAACTATTCTTTCTTGACAGAGTTCGACAAGTACACCTGAAGTGGTTTTAGGATGAACAAAGGCAACCCATTTATTATCGGCACCTAACTTAGGCTTGTCATTTAATAAGGTAAAACCCTCATTCTTTAGCCTTTCCATTTCCTTCTCTATGTTTTCTACAGCAAAAGCTATATGATGAATCCCCTCTCCTCGCTTCTGAATAAACTTGGCAATAGGACTTTCATCATGAGTCGCTTCTAAAAGTTCAATCTTGTTAGGACCTGTTTCGAAAAAGGAAGTTCGCACTCCTTCTGTCAATACCTCCTCCATTTTATAGTGTGGCTTTCCTAAAAGTCGGGCGTAAATTTCATTGGAAGCATCTAAATCTTTAACAGCAATCCCTATATGTTCTATTTTCTGCATGGTTTTTGTATCTTAATAGAAAGAACCTGCTTTTGGATTCAAAATGGCTCGGCAATCACTTTAGTGGTATTCCCTTCTATTTAATATGAAAACAAAAGTACCACAATTCAGAAAAACCGTATTTTTGCCCTATGGAATCAAATAGACAGAAAAAAGTTGCCGGAGTACTCCAGAAAGACCTTGCCGAAGTGCTACAAGCCGCCTTGCGCGATAGTGGTACTACAGGAATAATCATTTCCGTTTCAAAGGTAAAAGTCCCTACTGATCTTTCTACGGCAAAAGTGTATTTGAGTATTTTTCCAAATGATAAAGCTCCTGGGATTTTAAAAGAGATCCAACAAATGACTTCCCCTATCCGTCATCAAATATCACAACGCACACGTCATCAATTGAGACGTATGCCTGAGTTGATGTTCTTTATTGATGATTCTTTAGAATATATTGACGGTATTGATCGCTCTCTTAAAGGTGATGAAAACCCTATCGAAGATCGCAGCCTCCTCATTAAAAGAAAAAAATCATAAGTGGGATTTCCGCTCTACATTGCAAAACGTTATTTATTTTCAAAGAGCAGCACTAACGCCGTAAATATAATTACGGCTGTTTCCATTTTTCTTATTGTTATTGTTACCGCAGTCCTTGTAGTCGTATTATCTGGATTTTCAGGTATTAAGGAATTTAACCTTTCTATTACCTCTGTCATTGACCCCGACCTCAAAGTCTTACCCGCCAAAGGCAAAACCTTCGTCTTTAACGCAGATCAAGAAAGTCAGCTAAAAGCGATTCCGCATCTTACTAGCTATTCTAAAGTAATCACAGAACGCGCCTATCTCGAATTCAAGGGCAAAACACACCTTGCCTTTATGAAAGGTGTAGATCAAGAATACATCAAAGTAAATCCCGTAGATACTACCATTCAATGGGGAAAATGGCCGGAATTGGGCGAACCAGAATTTGCCATTGGCTCTGGCGTAGCGCGCAACTTATCTATTGGTATTGGAGATTATCGCAATTTGATGACCATATTGGTTCCAAAACCTGGAAAGGGCATTAGCACCGATCCTTCCCAAGATTTTAGTTCTAGTAGCGCGGTTGCTAGCGGAATTTTTGAGGCAGGAGAAATTAGCCAAGATCATATTTTTGGCAATATCGATTTTGTAGGGAAGCTACTTGGCTACTCGGCCGATCGCATTAGTAGTCTCGACATTAAGATAGACAATCCAGAAAAAGAAACGGTCGTGAGACAAGAACTCACAAAGATCTTTCAAGATGAAATGATCATAAAAAATCGCGCTGAACTTAATGACGCCCTTCACAAAATGCTCAACACTGAAAACCTCATGCTGTATTTTGTGTGTACTCTCATATTAATCATTGCTCTTTTTAGCTTTGTTGGAAGCATGATCATAAGCATCTTAGACAAAAAACGAAATATCAAAACCCTATCAGATCTAGGAGCCTCATTACAAGAGATTCGAATGACGTTTTTCCTTCAAGGAGCGCTCATCATTATTGTAGGTGGCGCCATTGGAATGGTAATAGGGCTTATCATCGCTTTCTTACAGCAGCAATTCTCACTAAAGATGATTACAGCCACCTTGCCATGGCCTATAAAAGTTGAGTGGCTGAATATGCTTATCGTTTATGGTCTTATTATCGGATTAGGTCTCACGGCTGCCCGACTAGCGGCAAGTAGAATTAATCAAAAAATGCTTGATAATTTGTAGTAAAAATTACACAAAGGTGTAACCCGCAAATTCCTTTTCAATGACATCCATCGCAGCAAAAACATCTTCACTGTGATCACTTGTCACTAATTTCATGCGGTACTCCTTAAAATGAGGAATCCCTCTAAAGTAATTAGTATAATGTCTTCGTGTTTCAAACACACCTAGAATTTCTCCTTTCCAAGCAATAGACATTTCAAGATGTCTACGAGCAGCTGTTACGCGCTCTTCTAATGTTGGCGGCGCTTTGTGCGTTCCCGTTTCCATAAAGTGTTTTACTTCATTAAAAAACCAAGGGTAGCCTATACTCGCTCTGCCTATCATCGCTCCATCAAGGCCATAAGAATCTCGCATTTCAACGGCGCGTTCAGGTGTATTGATATCGCCGTTTCCGAATACAGGAATATGCATGCGAGGATTATTTTTCACCTCAGCAATAGGTTTCCAATCGGCGTCGCCTTTATACATCTGAGCACGGGTACGCCCATGAATAGAAATTGCAGCACAACCCACATCTTGTAGGCGCTCTGCAACCTCAACAATTTTTATACTATCGTGATCCCAACCCAATCTTGTTTTTACAGTAATGGGAAGATTAGTGTGCTCTACCATGGCTTTGGTGAGGCTTACCATCAAATCAATATCCTTTAAAATCCCTGCTCCTGCACCTTTAGAAACCACTTTCTTCACAGGGCATCCAAAATTTATATCAATAATATCTGGTCCGCTCGCCTCGACAATCTCCACACTTTTTAGCATCGAATCGAGGTTGGCTCCAAAAATTTGAATTCCTACAGGTCGTTCCTTCTCATAGATATCTAATTTCATGACACTTTTTGCAGCATCACGAATCAGGCCTTCACTAGAAATAAACTCTGTATACACCACATCTGCTCCTTGCTCTTTACACAATGCACGAAAGGGCGGATCACTCACATCCTCCATAGGGGCGAGTAATAATGGAAAATCTCCAACATCTATATCTCCAATTTTAGCCATATCTCTTTCTTTTCGCTTTCGCGAAATTAATCTTTTACAAACTGAATGTCCTTCAACAACTCTTCTTTCCCTCTAAGCACAACAACCGTTGTCTTATCTCCCTGATCAAAGGTCGAAAGTACGCGCATATAACTCATCATATCGGTCACGGTACTATCACCTAATTTGATAACAATATCTCCCTTCTGTAAATCGGCGTTTTGAGCTGCCTTTCCTTCACTCACTCCGTCAATACGCATTCCTTTACCTGAGTACAAATAATCTGGCACTACTCCTAAGCCAACTTTAAAACTCGGTACCGCAGCACTTTCATCTTTGGTTTTGGTAAATTTTAGCTTGCCATTATTATCTACTTCCTTTACAATGTCCAAAATATACTTTTCGATGGACTGCATCCCTTCATAATTCAATTTTTCTGCGTCGTCACCAGGTTTGTGGTAATCATCATGTTGGCCTGTAAAAAGATGTAGCACAGGAATATCATTAAGATAAAATGAAGTGTGATCTGAAGGCCCTACTCCACTTTCATGTTCGGCGATTTTAAAATCGGTATTGGCAGCAAAAACTGTTTGTCCCCAGATTGGAGAAGTGCCTAAACCGTGAACGGCCAATGCCCTATCGCTATTTAAACGCCCTACCATATCCATATTGATCATATAATTGATCGAATCTATATCAAGGGTTGGGTTTTTTGTAAAATAATTAGATCCTAATAAGCCCATTTCCTCACCAGAAAAAGCGATGAAAAGATAGTTATTACCTGAATATTCTGGAGCTTGAAGATCCAATGCTAGCTGTAACATGATCGCTACTCCACTAGCGTTGTCATCGGCGCCATTATGAATTGCTGCCCCATCTCTGTGTAAGGATCCTTCTCCACCCATTCCTAGGTGATCGTAATGCGCTCCAATCACGACAGTTGTTGTTGCTTGGTTATCCCAATATCCTATAACGTTAATTCCACTTACTAGTGAATCTGTTACGCTTTGGTTGTCTTGGTCTGCAGTTTCGCGAAAGCGAACTTCACCATGTGGATCATTTTTAGGGACAAATCTAAAGGTCTGAAAATAACCTCCATCAGTACCCTTTGCAGTCAAACCCAATCCTTCGTAACGTTCTTGAAGATAGTTGGCTGCCATAAGCTCTCCCTCAGTACCTGTTGCTCTTCCCTGAAGGGCATCAGAAGCCAGATAGCTCACATCCTCTTGCATACTAACCGTTTTTGGAGTTGTATCTGAGCATGAAGCAGTCAGAAGAATCAATAAACCAAGTGCGAAATTTTTCATAAAATAAGCCGTATTTTTGCCAAAATTAATCAATTATTACCGTATGAAATATTTTTATGCTCTTGCATTGGCAATTACAATGGTTGCATGTAAAGAGACTCCTAAGAATGTAGAGGAAAATCCTGTTGGAATGGGTGTTGTTAATGACACCTTAATCTACCCTGAAGAAGTTCATTTTAAAAATATCCAGCAAGTAACTTTTGGCGGTGATAACGCAGAGGCCTATTGGAGTTTTGACGATAAACAATTGGTTTTTCAATCCAATTCTAAGGAGTGGGGCGTAAATTGTGATCAAATGTTTTTGATGAATGTTGGTGAAACTTTTGAAAACAAGCAACCACCAATGATCAGTACAGGAATGGGACGTACTACTTGTGCCTACTTCCTACCAGATAACAAATCCTATGTATATGGATCTACGCATTTAGTAGATAAGGAGTGCCCCCCGGTACCGCTTCGCAAAAACGGAAACTACGTTTGGCCTGTATATGATTCTTTTGACATTTTTGTTTCCGACCTTGAAGGAAACATTATCAAGCAATTAACTACAGAGCCTGGTTATGACGCAGAGGCTACAGTTTCTCCTCAAGGCGACAAAATAGTATTCACCTCAACACGAAGTGGGGACTTAGAACTCTATACCATGAATATCGATGGTTCAGATGTGAAGCAAATCACTGATGAATTAGGTTACGATGGCGGTGCGTTTTTCTCACCAGACGGCACTAAACTCATATTTAGATCTTCCCGACCAAAAACCGAAGAGGAAATAGCAAAATACAAAGGTCTTTTGGCTGAGGGGCTGGTTGAACCTACAGAAATGGAACTTTATATCTGTGATGCAGATGGTTCTAATATGAAACAACTTACCCGTTTGGGTAATGCCAATTGGAGTCCGTTTTTCCATCCTTCTGGCAAGAAAGTTTTATTCTCATCAAACTTTGAGGCAGAAAGAGGATTTCCTTTCAATCTATATATGATTGACATTGACGGAAAGAATTTGGAACGTATAACACATGGGGAAACCTTTGATGCTTTTCCTGTATTTTCAAATGATGGTAAGAAACTAGCATTTTCTTCAAATAGAAATAATGGTGGCGGGAGAGATACCAACCTCTTTATTGCAGAGTGGGTTGACTAAGGAATTCTTATAAGTTTTTCAAAAATTATTTCTTATCGTTTATTGCAAAATAACGCTTTATCGAAGGCTTATCTCTTAGGTCCATCATTGGTTTTTCAAAGAGACGATACCACGAATAGGATAGCCCAAATACAAGTATTAAATAGATAAGGGTATAAACTACTCTCATTGAAGTGGTCATCATTTCGATAGGCCACACCCATCTCATGGCTTGTAAGATGATACCATAATGCAGCAAATACACCGCATAAGAGATAAGGCTGATCACAGTAAGGGTCTTTCCTAAAAATTTAGGTCTTTGTCTCCATTGTGAAAGCAAGGGCAAAAAGGATGCATAGATCAAAGACATAAGCGGCAATAGGAAGACATTCCATAGCCACGGACTTTTATCTGAGGTGAGTTGATATACACTCATAACTCCTTGAAAAAACAGAAATAGTAGCACTCCTACAACAGCAATTACACGTGCATTTCGTATCCATAAGTCTTGGTAAACTATAGAAAGATAAGCCGCTAATACCCCGTAATAAATGGCATCTATACGATACCATAACACCGCTTTCAAATTGATATTCCAATAGTCTACACTCGTATCTGTAAGCCTTGTTACATAAAAGATCTTATTTACAAGGAAGACAAGAAGCACAAAAATCGTAACTCCTAAAAAAATACGAGATGCTGGTTTAGCATTCAAGCTTTGTTGCTCTGTAATTATATCACTTCCTTTTCTATTCTTAAAAAGGAAAGCGCCCAACATCAACAGCAGCGGCCCTAAAATGTAGGCAAACTCCTCAATGGGTAAACTCCAAGACTCTGTAAAAAATATATCCATCCCCTCTTTGAAGTTCTGTAGGAAACCAAAATACAAGGGAAGGGTATCTGGCAATTCTCTCCCAATAGCCATCACTAAGAGGATGTTTAAAATGAGAATTACGTAATAGTTGGGAAGGGTTCTGAACCAACGGCGAACTAGAAAATAAGAAAAGTGCTGCGCCTTAAAATGATCTTTTGTAAAGAGGCGATAAAGGATTCGGCCAATTAGAAAACCGCTGAGCACAAAGAATATTTCTACTCCCATAACTCCACCAAACCTTAAAACATACGCCAGCAACCCATCGGCATCAGGGAAAATCCATAAGATATGAGACCCAAGCACTCCCAAAATAGCAATCGCCCTAAGAAGGTCGAGTCCAAAAATTCGGGAACTATAATCTATACGCATAGGCAAGAAAAATCTAAACTTCAGGCATTGATTTACTCGTCTTCAAGACGGTCACGTTCTGTTTTATCGATGCTCCGGTTATTATCTTTCAAATCGAAGTTACCAAAATTATAAGTAAACCCAATACGTACATTTTGAGTTTCCGGTACCGAAAAGTATCCATTATCCTGATTGAGATATCGGGAGTATAATAGGGCATTTGCTTCACCTAAGATATCATTTACCGTTAGTTGTAAGGTGGCCCGTTTCTTCCAGAAACTATGTCTCAGTCCAGCCGTCAAATTTGTAGTTGCTTCCTGCTTATAAGATCCAGCGATAAACTGAGAAAAGTAAGCCAGTGAAAGTTCGCCTCTAAATGTCTTTGCCTTATTTAGGGTGAAATAATTAGTAAGGGACACATAGACTCCTTCTACCTCATTAGTCACTCTGGCATTGTCACTTTCGACAGCTAGGAAAGTCTCTTCCTCGTGAAACAAAGAAGTGTAAAGAAAACTATACCAACCTTTGACAATATTTCGCCCATGGGTAAAATCTAGACCATAGGAAATACTCTCCAAAGCATTTTGCCGATTGGTACGAAAAACAAAGTCATCGTTATCTTGAAAAGGCAAAGTGACTATGTTTTCTCCATTGTCTGTATAATAAACATCAAAAGAATAACTTCCTTTAAAGGTATAATTCAGATTAAACCTATTGGCAAAGGATGGTAACAGATTTGGGTTTCCTTGAGAGACATTATTCTCAGTTTTAAAATAAGAAAACGGATTCAAATCTTGATAACGTGGTCGCGCTAATCGGCGACCATAGTCCACAGAAAACGAATGATTTTCACTAGGCGCATATTGCACATAGGCAGTAGGAAACCATTTTAAGTAATTGAGATCTTGAACCACGTCTAATACTAATGAAGTACCAATAGATTCTGTTTGCTCAGCTCTTAGGCCAGCTTTTGCACTCCAAGCCTTCCACTCTCTTCCTAAACTAAAATAAGCAGCATAGACCTTTTCATCATAAATAAAGTTATCTGAAAGATCCATATTGAAGGTTTCTCCCTCCTCATCAATATCGTAGAAATCAAACTTCGACTGTGAATCAATAGTACTCAATTTGGCTCCAGCCTCAAGGTCGACGGCTCCAAGTTTTGTTTCATAATCTAGTTGAATGGTGTAAATATCAATCTCCTGATTTGCAGCGGTAGAAAAATTTACATTTCGAAAAACCAAATCTTGATCTAAAGTATAATCAGAGTTTAAAGCCTGTGATCGATCTCTATTGTATCGTGTATAATGTACATTGGTACTTAGACTACCTTTATCTAGTTTGAGGTCATATTTTAAATCCAAGGCAAGATTCTGCTCATCTGTGTTTAGTTGGCTATTTGTATTTATATCAAAACTATCAACGGCACCAAACCCTTGAACATCGGTAAAGGTTTTATTCCTGTAACTCATATCTGGCGACAAAAAGCCAAGTGCCGAGAAACTTAAGGTATTATTTGAATTGATGTCATAGTCTAGAATTACATTAGCGTTATGCCCTTCAGAACGAGTGATTCGCTCATAATCTATATCCCATCGAGCTGTTTTCGCTCCGTTTTCCATGAAATTTATATAGCTATCTATCTCAATGAGGTTTTTACGTTTGTTATAACTATAGTTGGCAAATAGATTCAGCTTTTCTCCTTTAAAATAATGACTAGTTCCAAAGGAATATTTAGGAAAGACTGCATAGGTTGTAGCGGCAGTAACTGTACCTTTATAACCTGGCGTAACAGTTTTTGATGTAATAATATTCAAGATTGGACCTCCTTCAGCGTCGTATTGAGCCGGCGGATTGGCGATTACTTCTACAGACTTAATAGCATCACCTCCCAAATTTTCAAGTAGGGTTTTTAGTTCATCTGTACTCAGTTGCACTTTACGGTCATTTAGAAAAATCGATGCACTTTCGCCACGAATAAGAAGGTTATCTTGGCTATTAACAACCCCTGGGGTACGTTGCAAGATTTCCCAAGTGCTTCCATTAGAAACAATGGAGTTTTCAACATTAAAAACTAATCGATCTGCCAATCGGGTGACTGTAGGTTTATTACCTACGAGCACTACTTCCTCAAGACTCTCGGTAACTTCATCCAAAACGATATCAGGGAATATTTCGTCACTTGACAAGGCAAAGGCGTCAGATATATAGTCTCGATAACCAACAAATTGAACTTTTAATTGGTAGGCAGCCTCATCAAGGCCTTCGATAAGATAGGTCCCACCTTCTTCTGTTATCGTTCCTTGACTGATCGTCTTATCGGGATTGAGGAGTAACACATTTGCAAATGGAATTGCTTGATTTTGACTGTCTATCACCTTTCCCGAAAGGGAAAAATCCTGCGCTAGCGAAGGAAGGCCAAAGAGCCAGAAAATAAGTATTAGGGGAGTTATGCTTTTCATGAGTTGTACTCGTAAAAATAGAAGAATCCTAAAACTTAAAGAGGTTTAGATTCATTTTTTCGACGAATTGCACATTTTCTTTTTTCAGGGCAGATAGAAAGACTCTGATAACCCCTATATTTGCAGCCTATTTGCCTTGACTATGAAGAACATTCGCAACTTTTGCATAATTGCCCATATTGACCACGGAAAAAGCACCTTGGCCGATCGTCTATTAGACGAAACAGCCACAGTGACTAAGCGTGAGCAGCAAGCTCAACTGTTGGACAGCATGGATCTTGAAAGAGAACGTGGGATTACCATAAAATCGCACGCCATCCAGATGGAGTACACCTATAAGGGAGAAGAATATATACTCAATCTTATTGACACTCCAGGACATGTAGATTTTTCTTACGAAGTTTCACGTAGTATCGCTGCATGTGAAGGCGCATTACTTATCGTAGATGCAGCTCAAAGTATTCAAGCGCAAACCATTTCTAACTTGTATCTAGCCTTAGAAAACGATTTAGAAATTATCCCAGTACTTAATAAAATCGACCTTCCAAGTGCAAATCCAGAAGAGGTTACCGATGATATTGTAGGCCTTTTGGGCTGTGATGCTGAGGATGTGATTCCCGCTTCCGCGAAAACTGGAATTGGAATTCAAGAAATTCTAGCCGCAGTGATCGAGCGAATTCCTCCTCCAAAAGGAGATCCAGATCAACCTTTACAAGCACTTATTTTTGATTCAGTTTACAATCCTTTTAGAGGGGTAGAAACCTACTTTAGAGTATTGAATGGAAGTATCAAAAAGAACCAACAAATAAAATTTGTCGCGACAGGTAAAACTTATGGCGCCGATGAAGTAGGTACTTTGAAATTATCACAGGTTCCGAAACAAGAAATAAAAACTGGAGATGTAGGTTACCTAATCACCGGAATTAAAGATGCCCGAGAAGTAAAAGTGGGTGATACAATCACAGATGCCAAAAACCCAACTCAAAATGCGGTAGATGGCTTTGAAGATGTAAAACCAATGGTATTTGCAGGAATCTATCCTGTAGATACAGAAGACTATGAAGACCTTCGTTCTTCCATGGAAAAACTACAGCTCAATGATGCTTCTTTGGTTTTTGAACCAGAAAGCTCTGCTGCACTTGGTTTTGGATTCCGTTGTGGATTCTTAGGAATGCTACACCTTGAGATTATCCAAGAGCGTTTGGAGCGCGAATTTGACATGACTGTTATTACAACAGTTCCCAATGTATCTTATCACGCCTTTAAACACAAAAACCCAGATGATATCATCTTGGTAAACAATCCTTCAGATCTTCCTGACCCTTCTTCATTGAATCGTGTTGAAGAACCTTTTATCAAAGCATCTATTATTACTAAATCCGACTTCGTTGGACCTGTAATGTCATTGTGTATTGAAAAGCGTGGAGAGATTACTAATCAGACCTATTTGACACCTGAGCGTGTTGAACTGACTTTTGACATGCCTCTTGCAGAAATCGTTTTTGATTTTTATGATCGCCTTAAAACAGTTTCTAAGGGTTATGCTTCATTTGACTACTCACCTATCGGGATGCGTCCATCTAAACTTGTAAAAGTCGATGTACTCTTAAACGGACAAGAAGTAGATGCACTTTCGGCATTATTACACCAAGACAATGCATACGACATCGGGAAGAAGATGTGTGAAAAACTACGTCAGTTAATCCCACGCCAACAGTTTGATATTCCAATTCAAGCGGCTATTGGTGCAAAAATAATCTCGCGTGAAACCGTAAAAGCTCTTCGTAAAGATGTAACGGCAAAATGTTATGGAGGAGATATTTCGCGTAAGCGTAAACTTTTGGAAAAACAAAAGAAAGGAAAGAAACGAATGCGTGCTGTTGGTAACGTAGAAATTCCACAGGAAGCATTTATGGCTGTTTTGAAGTTAAATGACTAAACACTCGCCAAATAAATAACACAAAGGCAATCGGAAACGGTTGCCTTTTTTATTGGAGCGCCTTCACAAGCGCTTTTATCTTTTTGATATCAGAAGTTCCTAATTGGTGATTATCCAGCGATTGGGTGTTGTGCATAGGTACTTTTTGAACAACCGTTGGATCCACACTAAGTGCCAACGAAGTTTGAAAACTACTTGCCGAAGCATGAATTTCTTTACATCCTGCACTCTTAAACGCTTTCACATTGTCCGGATTAATGCCGCCTCCAGGTAGAATCCCCAAACGACCGCTGGAAATTTCTAATAGCTCCCTAATTTTTTCAAAGCCCGACACTGCAGACGGAGCCTGTCCCGATGTAAGTAGGCGATCAACGCCAAGTGTAATAAGTGTTTCAATACTTTCTTTCGCATTAGGAGTCCAATCAAAGGCACGGTGAAACGTAAATGACATTTCTTTAGACGCGGCAACCAATAGCGCCGTTTTCTTGATATCAATCTGATGATTCGGATGCAAGACGCCAGAAACGATGCCTTGGACTCCGATCGCTTTCGCGAAAGCGATATCCTTCAACATCACATCCATTTCATTATCTGAATAGCAAAAATCCCCACTTCGCGGACGAATCAATACAAAAACAGGAATCGTCAATTCGCTCAAAGCCTTTTCTAACAGCCCATGACTAGGTGTTATTCCGCCTAGAGCTAACTCGCTACAAAGTTCAATGCGATCTGCTCCTCCTTGCTGGGCAGCACGAGCGCTTTCAAAAGAATTGGCACAAATTTCTACTATCATCCATCGAAAATACATAAAAATCAACCAATTGTAGAAGCCTTTAGAATGCACCACATTTTGAGTATCTTCATCCTATAATTGAACAATCTCATGCGCGCACTACTCTTAGCTACTGCCCTACTCATCCTTCTAGGATGCTCAGAAAAAATCACCATTGCCACATCCGACAAACCGCTCACCGACTATGTCAATACCTTTATTGGTACTGGAGGACACGGACATACCTATCCCGGCGCTAGCATGCCATTTGGGATGATGCAATTGAGCCCAGACACTCGATTGGACGGCTGGGATGGCTGTTCAGGCTATCATTATGACGACAGTTATATCTATGGATTCAGTCATACCCACCTCAGTGGAACTGGAATTTTAGACTATGGAGATATTCTTTTGATGCCTACCAACAAAAAGGTTTTTAATAATGGAGCCGATGGCAAAAAAGGGTATCGAGCGCACTTTTCACATGATTCTGAAGTAGCCAAACCAGGATATTATAAAGTGCATTTAGACAGTACCAATATCGACGTCGAACTGACAGTTTCCAAACGTAGTGGGATGCACAAATATGTGTTTGAAGAAGGCGAACTCGCACAGAATGTCATATTAGATTTAGTACATCGCGATAAATTATTGGATGGAAAAATTAATATTATTTCCAAAACAGAAATAAACGGCTATCGCTTTTCAGAATCCTGGGCAAAAGAACAAAAGCTCTACTTCCATATAAAATTAAGTCAGCCCGTTGCCTTTATCGAACGAGAACAACCCGAGGGTATGAGGGCAAGTTTAAACTTTTACAATCCCGACAACAATCCAATTTATATATCCATTGGAATTTCTGCCGTTGATGAGGCGGGTGCTTTAAAGAATTTAGAGACAGAAATTGGAGACAAAACTTTCGACCAAATCAAAGAAGAGGCAAATGCGACTTGGGAGCAGCAGTTAAACAAAATAGTCGTTGAAGACAGTCATCTAGATAATAAAACCAATTTCTATAGTGCGCTGTATCATACCATGCTCGCACCAAATATTTATCAAGACGTAGACGGCCGCTATCGAGGGATGGATATGGAGATTCATCAAACCACCGATTTTGACTACTATACGGTATTTTCACTTTGGGATACCTATCGGGCCGCCCATCCTTTGTATACGATTATAGAAGAAGAGCGCACTAATGACTTCATCAACACTTTCTTAGCCAAATACGACGAAGGAGGAATACTCCCCATCTGGGATTTATCGGCAAATTACACCGGCTGTATGATTGGATATCACGGTGTCCCGGTCATTGCAGATGCCTATATGAAAGGAATTCGAGGCTATGATACAGACAAAGCTTTTGAAGCAGTACTTCACAGTGCCAGTCAGGATCATTTGGGCCTTA
Source organism: uncultured bacterium (assembly GCA_963974305.1). Taxonomy (GTDB): domain Bacteria; phylum Bacteroidota; class Bacteroidia; order Flavobacteriales; family Flavobacteriaceae; genus Dokdonia. The sequence continues at coordinate 3,222 of CAXBCS010000033.1, read as the reverse complement.
AGGCGTATAAAGAATTTGGGTATATCCCAGTAGAGGAAGAGTCCGAATCTGTTTCTAAGACTCTTGAATATGCCTATGACGACTGGACCATAGCGCAAATGGCTAAAGATCGTGGGGATCAAGAAACCTATAAAAACTTTATCCAAAGAGCGCAGTATTACAAAAATACCTATGATCCCTCTACCAAGTTTATGAGAGGCAGAGTTCGCAACACTTGGTTTTCACCCTTTGATCCTTACGAAGTGAATTTCAATTATACCGAGGCCAATGCATGGCAGTATAGTTTCTATGTGCCTCAAGATATTAGTGGTTTCACCAAACTCATTGGAGGAAAAGCAGTCCTAGAGGCGCAATTGGATGAACTATTCGTCGCCGAAGCAGAGACTTCTGGTCGCGATCAGGCCGATATTACGGGACTTATAGGTCAGTATGCACATGGCAACGAACCTAGTCATCACATGGCCTACCTCTACAATTTTGTAAACAAACCGCACAAAACCCAAGAGCGCGTGCGTGAAATTCTTACCACCCTTTATAAAAATGAGCCCGACGGCATATCTGGCAATGAAGACTGCGGACAAATGAGTGCCTGGTATGTTTTGAGTTCACTCGGTTTTTATTCAGTAACCCCAGCAAGTAACACTTATATTATTGGCGCCCCACTGTTTGAAAAGGCTACTATTAATTTAGAAAATGAAAATACGTTTACGATTCAGGCAAATAATTTGTCAGATACTAATATGTATATCGCTTCCGCGAAATTGAATGGCAGCGACTACCCTTACTCCTATTTCGCCCATGACGACATCACAAAAGGAGGTTCTCTTGTTTTTGAAATGACCTCAGCGCCTACCAATTGGGGAACGGAAGATGCACATATTCCGAGCACTTCGATCACCGACGAACTTATTATTCCTGTACCCTTTATAGCCCAAGGTGATATTGCCTTTAAAAAACAAACGGAAATTGTTTTAGGTACTGGAGCGACTGATACTGATATTTTCTACAGTCTGAGTGGAGAAGAATTTAAGAAATATACGACCCCAATAATTATTACAGAAGCTACCACCGTCTCGACCTACGCCCAAAAGGGGGATGCAAAGAGTGTTACTATACATACAGAATTCTTTAAGATAGACGAGAATCTTACAGTCAATCTAGAAGCTGAATATGCCAACGCCTACAACGCGGGTGGAAATGATGCCTTGATAGATGGCATCCGTGGAACGGCCAATTTTAGAACAGGTACTTGGCAGGGATATTTGGATCAAGATGTAATTGCGACAGTTGATCTTGGCAGGGCGCAGACTGTATCTGAAATTAGCATTAACTTTTTAGAAGATCAGGGGAGTTGGATCTTTTTTCCAACCCAGGTAAGCATATTGGTTTCTAAAGATGGCAAACGCTTTAGTCTGCTAACACAAGAAAAATCGGCTACACCTGTCAAAGATGATGAAGTACACATTAAAACAGTGAGCAGCACTGAAAAGCAAACTGGCATTCGGTATGTCAAATTAATTGCTAAAACACTTGGGCCCGTTCCTGAATGGCACAAGGGGTATCCGTACCAAGGGCGCAGTTGGATATTTGTCGATGAAATAGCCATTAGATAAGGGAAAGTCTATATCTTAGATAGAACATATGAAAAGAAGGAAATTTTTAAGAGGGACTGCCTTATCTGGAGCTGCTATTGCGAGCGGAGTATCACTACTTGGCTGTAAAGAAGACGTATCTGACAAAGCTGTTGCGGTGACACATGAAGCTCAAGCCGTTACACCCATAGCGATTTGCACTTGGAATTTTAAAGATGCCAATGCCAAAGCCGGTCAATTGCTAGCTGAAGGAAAACCAGCCTTAGATGCAATTATTGAAGGTGTCGCTGTAGAAGAATCCAATTTAGAAAATACGACAGTAGGCAAAGGAGCTACTCCCGACAGAGAGGGCACAGTGACCCTAGATGCCTGTGTAATGTCCCCTCAAGGAGATTGCGGTGCTGTACTAGCGGTTGAGAATATAGTTCATGTTGCTGCGCTTGCGCGAAAGGTGATGGAAGATACACCGCATGTAATTCTTGCGGGAAAGGGAGCAGAGGAATTTGGCTATGCGATGGGGTTCCCAAAAGAAAACCTTTTGACTGATGTTGCTAAAGAAAAATGGGAAGTTTGGAAAACATCCTCAGAATACAAACCGATTATCAATATTGAAAACCATGACACTATTGGGATGCTAGCCATTGATAGTGCAGGAGATATCGCAGGAGTATGTACAACCTCAGGATTAGGATATAAAATGAAAGGCCGTGTAGGTGATTCTCCGATTATTGGATCTGGTTTATTTATCGATAATGAAATTGGAGGAGCTGTTGCCACTGGTCTTGGTGAGGAGGTTCTTAAAACCGTTGGAAGTTTTTTAATTGTTGAATTAATGCGACAAGGAAAATCTCCACAAGAGGCCTGTGAAGAGGCGATTGGTAGAATAGTAAAAAAGGGAGAGCGTTACCGCGATTTTCAGATAGCCTATATTGCAATGAACAAGGCTGGACAAACGGGATCTTTTTGCATTCATGAAGGATTTACTATGATGAAATATCAAGACGGAAAGAATGAAAATATAGTTTCAAATCACTATGCCAAGACGACTTAGCGCTCAAAAAAGTCTTTTTTGGAAGAAAAAATGATTCAATTTTCATAATTGAACATCTCCTAACAAATCACAAGTTCCATGTTGTTGCATTATAAAAAAATAACATCTGTTTTTACCTTCAAATACACCTCAAATATCCGATGTAATTACCAAAAAAAAGGATGAACGGCAAAGTTTAAAATCACTATCAAAAGAGCTATTCAATTATAAAAATATTACTGTATGTTTGCACTATTCTTGTAGTACTCGCGTTATACAAGTATTAATTTTATTCTAAAATAAACTCTTGATATACAGTATATTGTAGAAATATTTTATATTTGTATACGCTTTAGAGCTAAAAATATTTAAGACTGTTGTAATTGACTTTAAATAATCAATTATGATTTGGGGTGAAAGCCAAGCAATCTTGCTTGGCTTTCTTTTTTGCCCCAAATCAAAAGGGGTGGTGAGCGAGACACCTCACAATTTCATTTAAACAAACAAATCTCATTGTCGAGCGAAGCGTTTCCTGTTTACCGCTACTTGCTTGGCTTTCTTTTTTGCCCCAAATCAAAAGGGGTGGTGAGCGAGACACCT